>JAQQAR010000078.1 GCA_028532765.1 Sphaerochaetaceae bacterium
CAGAGGCTGGTCTTCGACCTCCTGAAGATAGAGTACCATTGGAAGGGAGAGACAATGAATGTCGAGGAGCTCAACAAGGCTATAGATGATGATGAACAGGAAGGCGAGGAGACCTAGGTATAATTAGGTCGGGAATTTGAGTAACACATCGGATATAGGGTAAGTACAAAAAATCCCAGCAACCAAGGTACCAGAAACATATAGGAACTGAGGTTCTCTTTCAGGACTTTCTGTCTATGCAAACTCTTCATGTAATACTCTCCATAGTAGTAATAGATGCTTTGCTTCTACTAACATACTACCACACCAAATGAAGATTGCAAGAAAATGTGCTCGGACACATACACTTTTTTTTACATTTTCGGAATAACGTTCCAACTATGAAAAGAGCAGACTCTCTTCTGTTGATTCCCCATCCCCTACAGAAAAATGGTTGATGGAGGAGAGAAACACAGAAACAACTGAAGGGTCGAACATGGTACCACTACAGCGCTTGATTTCTGCTACAGCTACCTCCTGGAGTAAAGGTTTCTTGTATGACCGTTCGCTGGTCATTGCATCGTAGCTGTCCGCGACACTGATAATCCGCGCAGGCAAGCTGATAGCTTCACCTTTCAATCCCCTTGGATATCCACTTCCGTTCCACATCTCATGATGTTCCAGTACAGACAAGGATAGGTCACTATACTCTGCAGAAGCAGAAAGAATTCGATACCCAATCTCAGGGTGTCGCTTTACCGCTTCCCATTCATTTTGATCAAGCTTGGTTGGCTTGTTGAGGATAGACTCATTAATTCCAATCTTTCCTATATCATGCAACAGGGCAGCAATTCGGATACGCTTGACTTCACTCTCAGGAAGCTGCAACTGCTGGGCGAGGAAAACAGAGAGTGCACTTACCCTCCTTGAGTGTTGCAACTCACGGGGGCTTTTTGCAAACAGGGAATTAATAACCAATCCTATGGATTTATTCTTTGCACTCGCACTCTCGTAAATCTTGTTCCGTTGCAGGTTATCCTCAGCGCGCTTGAGTGTCTCCTGCAAGCTTTCATCCCCTACTTCTCTAACAGCATATCCAGAGGAGAGAGAGAGCCTAAAGCTCTCGATACGAATCTCCTTGGATCGCTCTTCTATACAGGACAACAGGGATTCTACTTCCTGCACAGAATCTCCTGGAATGAGAAAGACAAACTCGTCGCCACCGTATCGTGCAATGGTTGTCTCATCATTACTGCACATCCTGAGTATCTGGGCTGTAGCTTTAAGCATTGAGTCCCCCACCTCATGCCCAAAGCTGTCATTGATAAGTTTCAAACCATTGATATCCACCAATGCAAGGGTGAATGATCCAGCATGTTCAAGCCTTTTCAATTTACTTTCGAAATAGACTCTACTATACAAACCGGTGAGATAATCATGGTTTCTCTGATAAATCAGTCTTTTTTGGTTCTCACGAATTTCCGTTACATCACGACAAACCACAACAGCTCCAAGCAACACATCGTGTTCATCACGAATAGGAGCAAAACTGTAACTACCTATCCATTGTTCTCCTGATTGTTTCTTTACTACCGTATACTCTGTGTCACCTGCTTTCCCAGAGAGTGCTTGGAAGCCCGCCCACATCTGTTGCCCCAGCAGATTCCCCTGACTGTCATAGGCTTCAAACAGCGAAGAAAATGCTTGCAGGGCATCAGGACATTCTGAACGTTTTGAGAATCGATAGTAGTGTAGAAATGACTGGTTTACCAGGATAAAACGGCTTTCAGGGTCAATAATGAACACTGCATCTATCATACTGTTGATTGCTGCATCAAGTGTGGCTTTGCTTTGTGCAAGCGAATGCTGGGCAATTCTCTGATCCTCAAGCGCGTTGAGAATGATTTTTCTCCCCTGTTCGGTCTGTTTCTGCAAAGCTTGGAGTGAACGCATGGAGGATATTCTCTCTGTGATATCAAAAAAGGTAATAAGGAGAAAACGATCCAGGAATGCTCCACTAATTTCCATCTCCAACACAGTACCAGTAGCTGTAACCAAGGTGAATTCTTGTGAATCAATATGTCTAGAATGCCTGATTATGGACTGTTCAACAGCCTCTTCCCAGGATTCTCTTGCTTTTATCCGGTACGTTGGGTTAGGGTAAACCTTCTCATACCACATGTCGACATCCTCTATTTCACCTTGCTTGAATTGAAATGTGGTACTCCATGCTTCGTTTACAGAAACTACCGTACCCTCCTGGGTAAGAAGGACCATAGGCAGGGGAGCATTGGAGAATAATTGCTTGAATTTTATTTCGCTGTCTGCCAGTTCCTTTTCCACCGCTTCCCTTCTTCTTACTTCCTTGCTGAGCTTCAATATCCAGAACCCCAGAGATGCAGCGACAAACAATGCTATACCAATAATCAGATAAATAGTGGTACTCTGCACAGTCTTTTCATACTGAAGAGGCAAATATGCCCGATACAATCTCTCCCTTGTCTCACTGTCAATTGTCTGGAGTGCCTTGTTGATAATGGGAAGAATAGAGGCATAGTCCTCATGAATAGCAATAGAGAGGAAGTTCATGTAGGCAGTGGTACCCACTACCTTTACTTTTCTGGATAACCCAAGCTTGGACCGATAATGGTTCGCAACCAACAGGTTTTCCACCAAGGCAAAACACTCTCCCCGTGCAACGAGGGTGAGGCCTTCTTCAACGGTAGATACTTCAACCAAGGTCAGATTTGGGTAATCTCGTGCCAGCCACTCCTGGGCTGCATAATGGGAAACTACTGCGACCTTCTTTCCTTCAAGCTCTGCCAAACTACCGATATACCCGACCTGTTCTCCAGCAATGATTGCAAGAGGTACAGTCAGGTATGGTTCACTGAAACGCAATGTTGCCTCTCGCTCCTCTGTCTTGCTGATGCTTCCGGTCATGGCAATTTCACCACTGAGTAACTTCTCATAGGCATCCTGCCAGGAAGTCCCTTCAACAGGAATGAAGGTCAGTCCACTGAGAGAGCTGACGCTCTGTAGATATGCAAAACTCAGGCCTGTAGGCATACCATTCTTGTCCAAGTACTCAAGAGGTTCCCACGCAGGATCGACCAAGACAGAGAGAGGAGCTTGTTGTGCAAGCAAAATACGTTCATTTTCACTCAAGGAAGAGAGAAAGGAGGGATCAGCGGCAAAAAGTGTTGAGGTGAGCAGGAGAAGCATACTGAGCAATATCAAGCGCCGGGTATTCATGCATTACCCTCCTCTTCCACTGAGGAGTACCGCTTTGGCCGTCCGATTTCCTTGAGAAGAGCGTTGACTTCTCGTTTCAGACCCATGATCCGCTCTTCTCTCTGGCTCATTACTGCATACCAACGTCTTAGTTCAACCAACTGTTCCTTGTTTTGTTGCTCAATTGCATTACGCTCGGTTATATCCAGCCCCTGGGCGATGGTTGCCACAAGAGAGCCATCAATCGGGTCTAGGATCGGTCCAGCATTCCAGAGTATGGTCCGAACTTCTCCCTCTATGGTTTTCAAATGAATCTCAACATTGGAGAGACTGTGTTCAGTTTCCAAACGGTTTTCCAGCCGTTTAAGTTCCTCCTGTCCCAGCGAAGTCAAGACAAATCCCACATTCTTTCCTACTATATCGCTTATCGGAAGGCCCAACAAAGATGCAAAGGAGTGGTTGGTCCTGGTGATAGTGAATGAAGCATCCCAGACAAGGATAGGGCTGTTTGATTCCATGAGCAGGGCATCGAGATAGTCATGAGCCTCTTTAAGTTCTGAGGCCATCTTCTTTTGCTGGGTAAGCAGCTCGGTATAGACGATAATCCCCCCAATTTTTCCTGATTCCCTATACCAGGGTCGACACTCCCAACGGGTATAATCCATGCTCCCATCCTCATGGGTGTAGGGGTCATCCTCCCCACTGATTACTTCCCCTTTCAGACAACGCTGGTGGACCTTTCTCCATTTCTCGGGAAGATTGGGAATCACCTCATAGTGGTGTTTTCCAATGATTGCGTTCCCATCAGGAATATGATACTCCTCACAATATTTCTTGCTGACGTAGAGGTACCGAAGCTCTGTATCATGAATTGCAATGGCATAGCGTGAATGCTCAATTACATAGTGAAGCAATGCTGATGTGTGTTGAAGCGAAGTTTCCTGCGTCTGGAACGTTCTTGCCTTACGTTTCTGCATGATTACGATGACCGTGAGAAGGATAAGCAGACCTAAAAGGAATACTGCCACACCAAAAATAGTGAGGGCATATTGCCCTTGGATTGCACTGATAGGAACGTTCAAAAGTGTTACTCCCAGTCCTCCAAAACAATGTATGACACTACTTTAGCACACAGCTCACTTATACTGCCAGCATTTCTCTATTTACTTTGCGAGTATTTTCCTGATCGTCCCGATCAAATCATGGCAGTGTTCAAACCCCCTGTCCTTCACTCCATGGTGTGCATTCCCCATGATATACCCTTTGCCTGCAGCTTCAAGCATGGGAATGTCATTCTCATCATCCCCAAAGGCATAGGTATGGGCGATGGGGACAGAGAAGTGTTCACTGATTGATCTCAATGAGATCCCCTTCGAGGTAGGACAGATGTCAAACATCTCTTTGCCTGTAGTAACCACATGAAAGGCGGATCCCCAAGCCTCCCGGCTTCTCTCCAGGATTGCAGGCATATTGCCATCACATACAGCCGTGATCTGCAGCACATCCCCTGGGATTTCGCTGAATGTGTCAAAAAATTTCGTATATCCTTTTGCCAGATAGCTCTTTGCTTTCAGTTGTTCGCGGGCTACCGTGGGGAGACAGATAGCCTCTGTCGTTGAGATAAGCGCCGTAGCCCCCCAGGCATGCAGTGAAGAGGTAATCTGCTCAGCCAAGGAATGATCTATTCCGTGGTTAGGAAACAACTCTCTTCCTTGGTATAGTACCCTGCATCCATTGGAAGCTGAAAAAACCACCTTGGAAGAGACTGGAGAGAAGAGGGGAAGGAGCGCCTCATGAAATCGCCCGCTGGATATACAGAACAGGAAATCAGCCTGCCTTGATTCTTCTACCAAGGCAAAGAAATCCGATGAGACGGTTTTCTCCCCATGGGGAAGAATCGTTCCATCCACATCACAGAAAACAATACCGGCATATGTATGCACATCCACCTCCAAAATGTTGTGCATCAGTATGGATGATATCCTCCCCGGAGGCAAGAGACATGAATTTTACTCTTGATTACTTAACATATATATAGTATATCAAGAGTATGAGTACTGTTTTGATTGGAACTTCAGGCTACAGCTATAATGAGTGGATAGGACCAGTGTATGCACCAGGAACGAGACGAGAAGAGTTCCTTGCCCACTATGCCCAACGCTTTCCCACCGTGGAGCTGAACTTCAGCTACTATCGTATGCCAGAGTCTCCTCAGCTTGCAGCAATGCATAAGAGTGCTCCATCCCTCCAATTCTCCATCAAGGCCCACCAGAGCCTCACCCATACCATTGATCCTTCTTCATGGAGGGAACAGGCTCTCCTGTTCTCCCATGCCCTTGAGCCGCTGGTAGAGAACCAGGTGCTCAGTGCCGTTCTCCTGCAATTCCCCTACTCGTTTCACTATGAAGTGGCAGAGCGAAAATATCTGGACTCACTCTTGAGATCCCTCTCCCCATTCCCGCTTGCCATCGAGTTCAGGAACAGCAGCTGGTACAACAACCGCACGCTCGACTCACTACGAGAGAGGAATATTGCCCTTGCTTCCCTTGACCTCCCCTCGGTGAAAGGCAACCCACCCATGATGGACGTTAAAACCAGCAGCTCACTGGCATACATCAGGCTGCACGGCAGGAATGAGGAGACATGGTGGGGATCGGACAGCGCAAGCCGCTACGACTATCTCTACAGTGAGAAAGAGCTTGCCAGCCTACTTGGGCGTATCCAGTCATTTACCACACATGCACAGAAGGTACTCATCTACTTCAACAACCATAGAAGAGGTCAGGCAGTAGCCAATGCACTGACGCTCTACCAGTTGGCAGTGGGAGGCAAGGCATGCAAAGAGCAGGTGCAAGCATCATCCATATCAATGTAACCGACTTTGCAGCAGCAGTAGAGGTGGCAAAGAATCCAAGTCTTGCTGACACCCCCTTTGTGGTTGCCCTTGAGGGATCAGCAAGGACTGTGGTGCTTACCCCATCCCGCCGAGCATGGGAAGAGGGGATACGTGCAGGCATGCCCCTTCGCTTTGCTAAGCAGATGATTCCCTCCCTGCAGGTACTGCCCTGGGACAATCAGAGCACCGCGAAAGCCGATAGAGCAATCACCTCCATCGCACAGGAGTATTCTCCAAGCATCCAGTGTGACCGGGGAGGACATATCTATCTGGACATGCAGGGAACCACCCGTCTCTTTGGCCCGGTGGTGGATAGCGCGGTACAGATCCAGGGCGAGATCAGGAAAAAGCTGAATCTTGAGGCCTCTGTGGCAGTTGCTTCCAATAAACTGGTTGCAAAGGTGGGTACCCGTACCACCCGACCTGCCGGACTTATACAGGTCAGGGAAGGTGATGAGGCCTCATTCCTTGCTTGGCAGGATGTTTCCTTGCTCAGTGGTGTGGGCTCTGCCACTGCACGACTACTCTCTGTTGCAGGAATCACGACAATTGGCCAGATTGCCGCCCTTGGGGATGAGCAGGTGATGGCCTTCCTGGGAAAACGGGGTCTTGCCCTCCGTGACGCCGCCCGTGGTTTGGATAACAGCCCACTACAAAGCGGATTGCCGGAGAAGCGGATTGTGCAGAGAAAAATCAGCTTTGCTGAACCAATCCTCGAGATGGATGCTCTCAAGGCCGCAGTGGTTACAGCTGGGGAGGATGCTGCATTGTCTATGCGAACTGCAGGACTTGGTGCGGCAAAGATCCACATAGCGTTGCTCTACAGTGATGGAAGGAGAAGTGAAGCTTCCCATCGCATAAAGGGACAATGGGTCTATGACCTTGAAATATCCCTTGTCGCATGGAAGGTTGCACAGCTGGCAGCAAGCCGGAGGGTGCGTATTCTCTCTTGCACTCTCTCCCTAGGCGAACTCTCCCCACTCGCCCCGACCCTGGACCTCTTTCTTCCCGATGCACAGCATCGCTCTGATTCCCTGCAGCAGGCAGTTGACCGAATGCGCCATAAGTTTGGTCCTGGCATCCTGACCCATGGGGCAGCACTTGCCCATGCGTAGTCGCCTAGCCCTAAGCACAGCCTACTCCCTTCTCTTCTCCCCTGTTTCGGTTGATGAGCTCTTCGACCGTCTACAGTCCATGCAGGTAAAACAGGTAGCCATCACAGACCGTGACAACCTCTATGGGTATCCTGTCTATAGGGAAGCTGCAAAAGAGAGGGGAATCTCCCTTATCTGCGCTTGCCTGCTTACCGAGAAGACGGGAGACCTCTTTGCCTTTGTACAGGACCAAGGGGGTTATGAGCTGCTCTGCAAGCTCATCAGCAAGAGGAATCTTGACCCTTCCTTCTCATACCTCTCTACACTCAAGGAAACTTCAGAAGGACTGGTGTTGGCAACCACAAGCAGTGCAATCTTGAGCGAGCTTACCGGTAGAGGAGCTGACCTCTATGGCGCAATTACCCCGGATTCCCTGCAGATCATAACCACCGCGAAGAGACTTGGGGTTCCCCTTCTCGCCGTTGATGGGGCATTTCTCCTCGCCGAAAGTCAAAGGGAAGTTCACCAGGTACTTCGAGCCATTGCCCTTCATACAAGTGTGGGCAGCCTTACAGAGGATGAGTACGTCCAAAGAGGTGGCATCTTGCTTGGACAGAAGGAGTGGGAGCAGTCCTTTGCCCCCTGGCCAGAGGCCATGGAACATGTACAACGAATCAGGCCGTATGACCCATTCTCCTCTTCCCTTATCTTCCCCACCTATCCAGTCACGGAGAATAGGAGCGCAGAAGAGGAACTGAGATACCGGGTCTTTCAGGGAGCTGAGAACCGCTACGGGGAGATCAATGATGCCATCATGGAACGCATCGACTATGAGCTGGGCATCATCAACGAGAAGGGGTTCGCTCCCTATTTCCTGGTGATGCACGATATCGTGCTGATGAGCAGCAGGACCTGCGGTAGGGGATCAGGAGCTGCATCCATCGTCTCCTATAGTCTCTTCATCACCAATGTGGATCCCATTGCCCATCATCTATACTTTGAACGATTTCTTTCCCCTTCCCGCCAGGATCCACCGGACATTGATGTTGACTTTGCTTGGGATGAGCGAGACGGGATTTTTGCTGCAGTCTTTGAACGTTTTGGCATTGATCATTGTGCGAGGGTGGCCAACCACAACCGGTTCCGCCTGCGTTCGGCCATTCGCGAAACAGCCCGCTGCTATGGGCTGAGTGACGCACAGATCACCAAGGCAGAAGAGACATTGTTCAGGAAGGGTGTCGATGCGCTGCTTGACCCCCTGTGGCAGACCATCGTCCGTATAGCCTCAGCCCTTGACCGGCTTCCCAAAGAGATATCCATGCACTGCGGAGGGTTGGTCATCACACCCAAAGAAGTAACGTGCTATGCCCCGATCCTGCGTTCAGCTGAAGGATATCCCCTGCTGAGTTGGGAGAAGGATGGAACAGAGCAGGCAGGCTTTGTAAAGATCGACCTTTTGGGCAACCGATCCCTTGCAGTCATTCGTGATACCTTGGGAAACCTGCGGGAAGAAGGAGTATCCATCGATGAAGGAACCTGGCAACCTGCAGAAGATGCTGATACGATCGATGCTCTTGCCTGTGGGAACTCGATGGGTGTCTTCTACATTGAATCCCCTGCAATGAGACAGTTGCAGAAGAAAACAGGACGAGGAGATTTTGCCCATATTGTCATCCACTCCTCCATTATACGGCCTGCAGCAAACAAGTACATCAATGAGTACGTACAACGCTTGAAAGGCAAACGATGGGAACCTCTCCATCCCAGGCTTGCCTATATCCTCGATGAGACCTATGGAATACTTTGTTACCAGGAAGATGTCTCCAAGACAGCCGTTGCCCTGGCAGGATTTTCCCAAGCTGATGCCGACCAACTTCGCAAGGTCATCGCAAAGAAAGCAGCAGGAAAACGGTTGCAGGCATTCAGGGACCAGTTTTTTACAGGTTGCCATGCTGGTGGGGTAACCACTGCTGTTGCTGAACAGATCTGGCTGATGATGCTCTCCTTCGATGGCTACTCCTTTTGCAAGCCCCACTCAGCAAGCTATGCCATGGTCTCCTTTCAAAGTGCATACCTCCGTGTCCATCACCCGGCCCATTTCATGGCTGCCGTATTGACCAACCAAGGAGGATATTACCGACCACAGGCGTACATCAGTGAGGCAAGAAGGATGGGCCTGGCCATAGCCGGCCCCGATATCAATATCAGCAGGATTACGTACTGGGCAGAAGGAAACACCCTGATTATCGGCTTGATGGCCATCGCTGAACTCAGCAGAAAGGCCATGAAGCGAATTATTGAGGAACGAAAACAAGGAGGGAGGTTCTCCAGCTTGGAAGAGGCTTCCCTCCGGCTCTCCCTGGACAGGGAGGATCTGGTCGCCCTGGTAGCCTCTGGTGCGTTTGACTCATTGGCACCTGAGAGAAAACGAAGTGAACAGCTCAGGCTCCTGCTTACCACCACACGTGCTAATCAATCCTATGGACAGGCAGATCTGTTTGCCACGCCTCTCCCCTATTGCAAGAAAGAACAGCTTCCTGTTGCCGTACATCGCTCTTTCAGTGAAGAAGAGCTCCACCGGGAGTTTGCATCCTTGGGCTTCCTCAGGAATCATCATCCCCTGGTCCTCTACGCACACCTCCTGAGATCAGTTCATCGGATCAAGGCCTCAGAGATTGGCCAGCATGTGGAGCGGTATGTCACGCTCATCGGCTACCAGATAACCCAGAAGCAGGTATTGACGAAGACGGGGGAAAGCATGAGCTTTGTCTCCTTTGAGGATGAGACAGCACTCTATGAGACAGTACTATTCCCTGATCTCTACAATCGTCTCTACCCATTGCTGGCAGGTCGTTGGCCGCTACTGGTCTTCGGACTGGTGAAAAATGACGAGGGTGCTCTCATCATAGAAGTCCAGAACCTGAGAAAACTGGGCTCCTAGATGGATGTTTCTTTTTCAATACGTTGGAGATAGGCTTTCATGTTGAATTTTCGATCCAGCCCCTTGTCATTCATGTAACGGATATTTCCGAATATGGGTCTCTCCACCCATGGACGGTCATGCTTGCCGAAACACCAGGCAACACCGGCATACCCATTTGGATCACGTCCATCTGCCTGGTAGGTATTATTGAGTTTCAGTGCCCAGGAAAATCCCTGCTTGGGAGTCGGGCTCCACTCCAGGATTTTTTTCCCCCAGTACATCCTCAGGTAGTTGTGCATTCGACCCAATAGAACCAACTCCTTCTGTGCTGCATTCCAGTAGGGGTCATGGGTCTCTCCCCTTTCCAACTCTTCATAGCGGTAGGTAACAGGTCTTGGGTCGGCCTCATGCGCCTCTAGGCTCTTCCTCGCCCAGGATGGAAGCCCCTCGTACTGATCATAGAATGGGTTGAAAGCAACAAAGTTATAGGCAAGTTCACGCCTGACGATCAACTGCTCCAGGAATGCCGGTACATCACTGATATCCAGATCCTTAACCGCGTGGTAGATGGTAACTGGGCTGATCTGTCCAAAATGAAGATACGCACTGAGACCACTACTGTGGTTCTGTGCAGGATCATTGCGTTTTGTATCATAGCCTACCAAGGTATGTTCGATGAAGTCATCCAGTTTAGTGAGCGCTGCAGTACTGCCCCCCTGTAAAGGCAAAATTGAACTACCCTTCTGCTCAATCCCCAGGGATTCAAGAAGCAATGGGATGTTTTCAAGATCAGCTGATTCAAAGGGGAAATCAAGGGATTGGCTTTTCACCATGATCTCTGTGATCTGGATCTCCTGTGCAAAGTAGGAGATCATGGGTTCAATTTTTCTTCTCAGGGTAGCTGCAGAGTATTCTTCCTTATCACTCACCGCCTCAACGGGCACCACTACATTCGCTTCAACCTCATAGACGGTACATGCAAGAAACGAGGAAACCTCCTTTCTCCAAGAACGTTCAATGGTGGTGTATGCCCTGTCGACTATAAGACAGGCAATACTTGATTGAAGCTTTTCCAAACCTTCCACTACCCCAAAAGAAGAGACAAGCAAGGGTATGGAACGCTTCTGCAATTCCTTCTCCACCTCCCGAATACCTTCCAGCATGAAGCGGTAGTGACGGGCTGAGGCTCCTGCAAAATGTGGAGTGATTCCAAAATAGACAACCAAAGGCTTCTTAAGGGAATTTGCTGTCTCTATTGCAAACGAGAGTGCTTCATTCTGATACACCCTCCCGGATGCCTGCATCCAATACACAACATACGGCTTTTCATGCAGTGTTGGCTTGGTATTGAGTTTCCTGATTCGCTGTTCATCAACCATCATGCCCAAGCGTACCACAGCTCAATGGACGTAAGGAAAAAAACTCCTCAACTTATTCTGAAAACTTTTTTTAATTCAATTGTACGGTAAATATTTTTATATATAGACTTATCGAAATATCAGTAATACAATAAAACAAAAAGAATCTACTACAAATTTTACAACTCTACCATCACCTATGATTAATTGCACTGATGGTCATAAACCCAATAGTGCTTATATAAATATAAAGAGATGGATTTGATACGCATATGAAATTCATTTCTTGTATATCAGGAGGTCGTCATGGTTCGTATAACTAAACGTTGCTTTATTTCCCTACTGTTTGTCAGTTTTCTTTTGTTTTTATCAAATTGTGATTTTTCTATCAACAAAGCACCAATATTAAAATGGAGAGATGAAAGGATCAACGTCCATACAGTAAAATCTAAACCTAACGATATCGAAACGGATGAATCAAATTTTATAGTGCACCTATGGCTTTCAAGCAATATACCTGATTCAGGTGAAGAGTTCATAGTTAGTGTAATTCCAACTGAATACAGCGCACAAAATGATTCAGGACAAGTGTATCTTTGGTACCATTCAGGTCCTGCATATTTTCCAATTTCAAGCAATATCTTAAAGGGTGGATAAGTTATGTTATGTAGATAGTAAAAACAATTCTATGTAAAATTTGCAACCTTATAATTTAGGTGAATAATTATAGCTTATTAAGATTCCAGTCAGCAAAATAACCTAGTCTACTTCTTGAACTAATTCTACTCCAAAGGTTACAGCCAATATAAATTTTCTGGATATGAGAAAAACGTTCAATTCATTAGTTTCCAACTATCTTAGAAGGATCAATGAAAATCAATGCAAAATGTTGTAATTATTTCTAGAAGCAATATTAAGCCATTTTTATTACAAGTAATATCAAATTAAATTAAAATGCGAGGTTATAAATGCTAAACGAAAAAGATAAAATTAAAAAAATTAATAGCCTAAAAGATGAAGTACATGATTTTCATCCATTTCTGAACGGTTTTTTAAAAAAACTCCCTAACATTCAAAAAGTTGAATATACACATGGATCAAACGAATTTGGAGCTGATTTTATTTTATCTAAAAAAGATGAGACTCTAGGTCAAATTCGTTATATCGGTGTAATTGCAAAGACTACTCCCATTAAGCAAGATGATGTTGAAAAGCTAGACAAACAAGTAACTGAAACTTTTAAAATTCCCAAATTAGTTGAAGGAGGAAAGGAAAAAATACTACCAAAAACTGCATGGATTATTACTAGCCAAAATATTACGCATAATGCAGCTGTAAAAATCAATGAGTATTTTGTTGGACGAGATGTGCAAATAATCGATGATTCATCTATTGTGACCTATATCGATAAACATTACTCAGAATATTGGAGTAATATTTCATTTGCCTTATCTACGTATATGAGTAAGATACGTGGCAGATTGGAAGAAGAAGAAAAACGTTTCAACTTGGTATCTACTCTTGATGCATCATTCTATATAAAACCCGAAATTGTCAGGATTAATGAGACTAATAATGAGTATTCTGACAATAATTCAAAACCGCTTATAGAAATTGTTGATATCGATCAGTTTATTGAGAAGGAAAAATTCGTAGTTGTCGAAGCACCTATGGGATATGGAAAAAGTAAATTATTTCGTGAATTAACTAAGCAATATATATCACCTAGTGTTTATGAAAAAAAGAACATTATCGCTGTTCCTTTAAAGTACTCAGAATTATTCTCTAATGACTTATTTAAGCCTGAAATACTAAATCAAATATGTTGTATTGATTCACAAGAAATAGAAAATCATAAACGCATTATTTTTTTGATTGATGGCTTTGATGAGAAAGATGAGCCCATTGATGCAAAATTTCGCAATGTCAAAATTCTTGAGCATTATATAAGTAAATATCAGAATTTTTCGATTGTATTAGCCACAAGAGGAATGAAGGGATTCTCTGAAAAAAGCTTCGATAATGAGATAATTCGAAAAGTTACCATACAAGGTCTTTCTACAAAAAAAATAATTGAGTTCCTTATCCATATTTGTAAAGGGCTAAATCTTACTGATCGATTAATCCAAGATATCAAAAGAACGCCATTGATAAAGGATTTGCCTCAATCACCTTTAGCTACGATTCTTCTTGCCAAATTATTTGAAAGTAACTCAAAAGATCTGCCAGCCAATTTGCCTGAGCTATATTCATCATATATGGAATTGGTACTAGGTAAATGGGACAAAGATAAAGGTATCGAATCATTTAGGGACTATGAAATTTCCTTGAACATCTTGTATAATTTGGCAGAATTTTTCATTGATATGCATTCAGATAATATGCCTTTTGAAACATACCGAGCAACTATATCTGATTATTTATCTTCTAGAAATCTTCATTCAAGCTTTTCAGCTATTGATACAATCATCACAGAACGTTCTGGCATCCTTCGCAAGAATGCATATAGCGATACGGTCACATACACACATCGTTCATTCATTGAATACCTATATGCAAAATCCAAAGTTTCTTCTGGCAAAGAACTTGAAGTTAGCAATCGAGTATTCAATTTATCATGGTTCAATATCTATTATTTTTATATCGGTATAAAGAAAGATTGCTATGAATATTTAGAAAAAATCTCTGCGGTTCGGCCAGAAACAGAGAATGAAAGATGGATGAAGGTAATCAATCTTTCAAACCTTTACTTAGCAGCAATCTCAACACCTTATAGATTTTTCGAAAATAATTTATATAAAGTGTTTATTGAAGTATCTGATTTTTATATAGACACTATCCAGAAAGGATCTTCAATGATATTTTCCAAATTGCCCCGTGTAATTGTTTTGTGGTGGGTTCAATTCATTGTCAAAGAAAACTATTCATACCTACATTTTAAAAAAGCTATTGTCGATTCAACCATCCACATAGATGATAGTAAAATTGATGAAAATATTAAAATGTATTCATTATTTTTTATTGGATTAGTTGGAGCTGAGCTCGATGAATTTGAACCTTTTCGATATTTATTAGGCAAATATAAGGAGAGACTACCTGATGACATTACAATTGGACTGCAAGCTGAACTGAAAACCGAAGAAATTGCAGATAAACAAATCCTGGGTGCTCAAAAATGGATTAAAAGGAAAGTAAGAAAAATCGACCCTATGTTAAGGAAACAATTATTAGACACTCCTGTTGAAAGAGTCATAAAGGAGACAAAACGTAAACAGTTAAAAACTAAATGATATTGTTCGAAATTTTGCACAGCTTGAAGCATGTTCAGTCATTTGTAGTCCAGCTTACACCCAAGGTAATGATGAGTCCTTATTTTCTCTTAGTCGAAGTCTGAGTACAGGCTTTTATATTTACATGCAGACCTTACTGCTTGTGGTTTGATGTTTTTATTTGGCTACTGTTGTCAAGCTCAAAATTCCGGGAATTGTACTTTTCTCTTTCAGTCATAGATAATGTACATTTTGGGACACACCTATACAGCCACCCGATGGCTTGAGTATTCGCACTTAATGATACCACTATTTGCGCATTCAGCACCACTTGTGGAAGCTTTGGCACCGTTTTGCGTTTCCTGCTAGAGCACCAGCAGTTACAGCCTAGACACCATCCGTCTTAGCTTCAATGTTACTAAGAAAACACAATTACAACCACAAAGCAGTCCTTATACCTCAGAATAGTGACAATGGAACAGTTCATTCTACGAATCTAACGGTTCAATCGTTCCTAGGAGTTGCTGAAGGATTACCAGGTTTATCTGGTCGGACCGATAGAATTGCAAGGAACCTTCCAATTACTTGTTTTCTTTTTCAGAATGCATTCAGTCATTGCACTAGAAGTAAACTAATTAAGCTCACGACAGTTCGACAGAATTGACTGTTTGTGTAGATTTCTTTAGCATGCCAAAAAGGAGTCCACTATGGCTAAACAACTCAAAACCGGAGCAGAGATTATTGCTCGAAGCCTTGAGGATCTGGGTGTACAGTATATCTTTGGATATACAGGAGCGGCAATTCTACCGGTCATGGATGAGCTGGCGAAGAGCTCAATCAAGATTGTCGTGAATGCCAATGAGCAGTGTGCAGCCTTCAGTGCTGCAGGATACTCCAGAAGCAGTGAACAGGTTGGGATTGCTATTGTAACCAGCGGCCCGGCCATCACCAATGCACTGACAGCAGTGGCTGACAGCTACGCTGACAGCATTCCCTTGGTGGTAATCGCTGGACAGGTACCGGAGCACAAGCTTGGAACCGACTCATTCCAGCATATTGATGTTGCCTCAGTTTTTGGCCCAACAGCCAAGAAGGTGTATTCAGTTAAGGCCTTGAACAACCTTGAACATGTAATCAAGGATGCATACTTTCTGGCACAATCAGGGAAACGCGGACCAGTAGTCATAGACCTTCCCATGAACCTGCAACAGAAAGCAGCCGGGTATGAAGCACTCCCCCTTGCACAGTTCAGCACCATTTATGATCAGGATGTCCATCTCTCCTCCTCACAATGCAAACAATTTTTCGACCTTCTGATGGAGGCTGATCACCCACTCTTGTATTTGGGTGGTGGGCTTAACAGTGAACGTGGCAGTGAAGCAATAAGACGATTCAATACAAGGTTTTCGATCCCATCAGTAAACACCTTGATGGCAAAAGGGGTGGTGAATGAACGTGAGGATATAAATCTTGGGATGCTCGGTATGTTCGGCACACCTGCCGCCAACAAGATCATCCAGGAGAACGACCTCTTTCTCGCCATTGGAGTCCGCTGGGATGACCGTGTTGCTGAAAAGGTAGGGTTTGCCATTCAGGCAAAAATTGCGTTCATCGATATTCACGCCGACAAGGTGCAACAGATTCGGGGAGAAAGGCGACCTGTGTTCTCTTTCATTGGAGATGCTGCAACCATTCTTCATGACCTCTGCGATTGGGCTGATACCCATGACTTCAAGCTCTCCATCGATGAGTGGAGAGACCATGCAACACAGTTGAAGCGACGTTGGCCGCTCGCATACAATACTGGGGCTGACATCATTCAGATGGCAGAGGTCTTACGCACCTTGGATACGCTTATCGACGAATCCACCATCATCACCACAGGGGTGGGCAATCATCAGCTGTTCTCTGCTCAGTACATTCGATGCCAAAGGCCGCGTTCTTTTCTCACCTGTGGTGCCTTTGGGACCATGGGAAGTGGAATGCCCCTTGCTGTTGGAGCAGTACACGCCAATGAAGACAAACAGGTAATCGTAGTGGACGGGGACGGAAGTTTCAGGATGAATATGGGTGAGCTCTTCACGATAGGAACCAACTGCCTTCCCATCAAGATACTCCTCCTGAACAACCACGCTGATGGGATGGTCTACAATCTTGAGGATGCTGCATATGAAGGTCGTCACTCTGCTACCTGTAGGAATGAAGATGTTAATTTTGCGAAGATGGCAGACCTGTGCGGTTTCTCCTATAGCAAAAGGATTGAACAGAAAGAAGAGATAGAGCCAGCGCTCAAAGAGTGGATGGAGAGTGCTGGACCATGCTTGCTTGAGGTGATTACCGACCGTAAGGAAGTATTGTACCCCGTCGTACGACCTGGTGCTTCCTATGCAGATATGGACCTTGGGCCATTTATACAGGAAAAGGAAATAAAATGAGTAGTATACTCATGATTTTCAATCATGCTCCCTATGATGGGAGCGATGTAACGTGGAGTGCCCTTCGTCTTGCTGGACAACTGCAGGTTAATGGCCATACAGTTCGAATCTTCCTGATGAATGATTCTGTCGATCTTGCCCGTGATTCAAACAAGAAGCCAATCGAGTATGACCAGGACCTATCGCAGATGCTTCGTGACCTGATCGCAAAGGGCGTTCAGGTACGGGTTTGTGGAACTTGTATGGCTCGTTGTGGTACCCATAAGAATGAACCATACTTTGCCGGCGCTGAGAAGTCCACCATGGCAGCCCTTGGAGAGTGGACTGCCGACAGCGACAAGGTACTCACGTTCTAAGTGCTCTACAGCATTTTCAGATTGAACTTCGGCATAAAGGGGTGGAACCCTTTATCCCCAAAATATTCGATAGCACCCTCACCTATGGGAATCTCATCATATGATGGTCCAAAGTCGAGGGTGCCGTTGTAATAGGTACTATTGGTGGAGTCTTCCCAGAAATTGAAGGAGTTGGTTACATCAACAGTAATTAGGAGTGTCTTGGGAACCGAGACGATAAAGCTATTGATTGTTGCATCCAGACCACCTGCAGTGTTGCCACTCTCTATGACGATCTCGGGATCTTCATCATCCAATGTATCGTTTGCACCCCAGAAATCCTCATCAGCAAAGAGATCGATGCTGCTTTGGTAGGGATGCGTTTCCTGATCGAGGAAGAACTTTCTGTTTCCCTCTGAATTCTCCAATTCCCTTCTCATCCATACCCAGTTGGGCGATTCCTCGGTCCCTGCATTCACTACCATGTCCCGTTTCTGGAATTGTCCATCAACATTGAAATACTGACGGATGGTGTAGCTACCAGGGGAGGGAGAACCACCTGCATCATGGGTGGCTGTCACCAGAGCGTGGGCAGCATCTGTCGACCAGGAAGGAACATTGAAAGAACATGGTACATCCATCTCCAGGTAGGTGAAGCTCATCTCATAGGCCACATAGGAACCAGTCGGTATTGCTTTCCTTGCAAGGAAAAGTCCATCAGCCCCAACAGAACCGGTAAAATCAAGAGGTTCTGCGCTCTCATCCTCGATTAAGATGACTTTCAGTCCATCATCACGTTCCAAGGCAAAATAGGTGATAAGCATTTTATACGAGGACGGAGAGATGTTTACCGATTCTCAAGGGTCCTCGTCCACAGTTCTTTCAACCGTCCCCTCCCCGGCAACCACCGCATTCAGTGTAATTTCCGCTGTTTCACCGGAACCAAGGTTACATCCAAGTGCAAGAGAAATGAAACTGACAGAATACCAAGGCAAAGAAAACGAACGAGGCTTCTCATAAGCACCTCCCACGTCACTACCAGGATACCTTCAGTATAATCTGAACTAATAATCTGACAATATCAAAGATATGTATATTCCCGTAAGTAGCAGTAGTTTTTTACCCTAGGAGAAACTCATTCGTGTATATTGAAGCAAGGAGT
>JAQQAR010000079.1 GCA_028532765.1 Sphaerochaetaceae bacterium
ATTCTTGTCCTTAACCAGCTTGGTAAGCAGGCGGACAAATGCCATGGTGGTGGATAGTTCTCTCTCTCCAGTGGAGGCATGCATATCCTCAAAGCTCTTGGTTGTGGGGACCGTCAGTTTTTCGCCATCCTTATGGCGGTAGGGTACAGGTCCTCCCATTATCTCGCGGCGCCTGGCAAGGAATTTGCCTTCTTTGCTCTCAGGATCCGGTTTGATAAACACCATACTCTTTGCCTGTTCATCATCAATGGGTACATGGAAATGGTCCCTGAAGGCGAGAAGATCGCTCTCTTCCATGTGTTTCAGGTTATGAGCACCCATAGCACCCTCTCCGCTGCCCATGCCGAAGCCCTTGATGGTCTTGAACAGAATGACCGTAGGTTTTCCCTTGTGGTTTGTTGCTGCATGGAATGCCTGGTAGATCTTTCTGGGGTCATGGCCGCCACGGCTTAACTGCCAGAGATCCTTATCCGTCATCCCTTCAACAAGCGATTCAAGGTACTCATCTCCAGAGAAGAGTTTTTCTCTCAGATATGCTGGGCCTCTAGCTTGCAGGGTCTGGAACTCACCATCAACCATGGTTGCCAGTTTCTGCAGGAGAATACCCTTGGTATCCTTCTCAAGGATTGAGTCCCATTCAGTTCCCCAGATAACCTTGATGACATTCCACCCAGCACCTCTGAACTTTCCTTCAAGTTCCTGTATTATCTTTCCATTACCACGAACCGGTCCATCGAGACGTTGCAGGTTGCAGTTAACCACAAAGATAAGGTTATCGAGCTTCTCCCTGGAAGCAAGCGAGAGCGCTGAAAGTGATTCTGGCTCATCAGACTCTCCGTCTCCCATAAAGACCCAGACCTTCCTGTCTCCACTGTTCTTCAAGCCCCTGTCTTCCATATACTTCATGAATCGTGCCTGATAGATAGCCATTGAAGGACCAAGGCCCATCGAAACGGTTGGGAACTGCCAGAATTCCGGCATCAGGTAGGGGTGTGGATAGGAAGAGAGTCCCTTGCCCTCTGTCTCCTGTCTGAAATGTTCCAGTTGTTCTTCGCTCAGTCGTCCTTCTATATAGGCCCGGGCATACATGCCAGGAGAGGAGTGACCTTGGAAGTAGATCATATCAGCGCCGTGTTCGGACTCTGGTCCCTTGAAGAACCAATTGAAGCCTACTTCATACATTGCTGAAGAGGATGAGTAGCTGGCGATATGCCCGCCCAATCCTTTTCCATCTTCATTTGCTTTGGCTACCATTACCATGGCATTCCATCGAACAAATGCGGATACATTTCGTGCAATAAGCGATTCTTCCGGTGGAATGACCGCATTGCTGTCTAGGTTTGTTGTATTGATATAGGGGCTAATAACCCCAGGGGATGTGGTAACACCTTTGTTACGTGCAACTTGGGTAAGTTCTGAAAGCAAATAATCAGTTTTCTGATCGCCTTCATGCTCTATGACACCCTCTAACGACTCCAGCCAATCTTTCGTCTCTGCAGGGTCTGGATCATGAAAAATCTTTTTACTCATACTTTTCCTCCGATAGTGAGTGTACGTACTTACAGCATTCTTTAAACAAAAAATAACGTCTGTATGTCTTTTAAATATACTACCGGAATAGTAGAAATTCAACCTAAGAATGCCTGAGAAACAGGTAATAGAGTAAATTGTATGAAAAGAAAATGTAGTCATACTATAGATTTGTATATATGTAGTATAAAATAGAGTTTTTGGCAATCAAATAGAAGTACTGATAAAAAAGATTGATACTACAAGAGTGGAGTACTGATAAAATGTTTACAAATAGTTGTACCACCGTGGGTACACAAACTGAAGCATATCTGGATCAAAAGAGGATTGATATGGTTTGCACTGAAGCGCATAAAAGATGGAGAAGTCTACCGAAAATTATTTGGCTCTTTTCTTCTCCATCTTCTCCTGCTTTTTCTCTTTTGCAGTCTTTAGAGGTTTTTTCTTCTCTGTTTTCTTTGCATCATGTGATTTTGCCATATCTTTTACCCCCAACTTTGTACGAAATCGTCTGAATCATAGTCATAGTATGGGTGAAGAGCAATCACCGGGGTAAGGATTTCTGGAAATACTGTCTTGTATCAATACTAAAGGCTACCGTTGACTAAGCCGTGTATGTTTTGAAGAATCTTATAGCCACTTCTTGGACTGATCAATCCTGTTTCAGATAGAGCATTGCACTCAATGGAATCAGCGATAGAGAATCTCGCAAATCATCTTGAGGCGGATACCAACGAATTTACAAAAAACCATCTCATTAAGCTGGAAGGCTAATTTACACCCCTCAAGATAACTCAGTCTTTACCATATAATGCAACCCTAGATAAGACACCAATTCGGGTGTATGCTGAAGTCAAGACGGATTGGTAAGGATTATCAGATGAGTACTCTGTACGTAGAACTTCTTGGTTCACCCAGGTTCAGCGTAGACTCTCGGAAGATATCCTTCGCTCGGAGAAGATCAAAAGCTCTTTTGGGCTATCTTGTGTGTACTGAAAGAAGAGCTACGAGGGAAGAGCTGGCTGATTTGTTCTGGCCAGATAGCAATGCTTCCCGAGCGATGGGGTCTTTGCGTACAATCCTGTCTGAAATACATACATGCTTACAGGGGGCTTTCTTGCTCTCTGACGGGGATGTTTTGTACCTCGATACTACTCATATCAGTTGTGACCTCCTTGCATTTAGAAGCATCCTGGAGAGTGGGCCAGACCTACCAGCCATGCGTAAAGCTGTCGGACTTTGGAAGGGTGGGTTCCTGAAGGGATTCACTATCAGCTCATCCCCAGGATTCTCTGCGTGGCAAATACAGGAAGAACAGAATGTGTTTTACGAGTATAAGCAACTGCTACGCTCGTTGTATGAAGCCGAGATCAAACAGGGTGATTACCTCTCTGCATTGAATCATGCCCGAAAATATTTGCATCTCGATACCTTCGACGAGGAAGGTCATAGGGCTGTAATCTACATACACGCATTAAGGGGAGAGAGGAAACTTGCATTGCAGCAGTACGATACCTGCAGAACTATCATGTGGGATGAGTTCGAGTCCGAAGTTGAAGATGAAACACGAGCCCTTGTGCAACGAATTAAAAATGGAGAAATTCGAAAAGACGGTATATCCATCATGGATAATACCCATGCTCCAAGACTGGCAATACTTCCCTTATACAGAATTGATATAGAGAATCATGAGGTGCTGCTTTTTCTCAATATGGTGATGGAGGCATTGGAAGACTACTTTGCAGTGGTGCCACATCTGAGAATCATCTCCAGAACCTCAACCTTGGCCTATAAGGATTCTGGTAAGCGGTTGTCACTCATAGCCGCAGAGCTTCAGGCCGATTACATTATTGAAGGATTCTGTCGTGGAGATGAGACCTCCCTGATGATTGAGGCAAGGCTCTTGCAGACAAAACCGGATGAGGTAACTGCAATAAAGACCATAACCCTCTCTCCACATACAGATAACCCGGCTGTTGCTGCCCGATATATCGGAGATGCCATCAATATGCATTTTTCCCCAAACGCTACAATCGAAACACCAAAAGCGGGAAAAGTAGTCCAACAACAAAGCAATGTTCATGTCTCTATGTTCAGCAGCAAGTTAAAGCTGCAGGCAAAACACCTCTTGAGGATTGATGAGGAAGGAGTCTGCCTGAAAGCCGTTGCATTATTTAGGGAGGCTGTACGAATAGATCCTTCTGATGCGGAAGCATGGGCAGGGATTGGCTCAGCATTGTTAGCCTACAGTGATAAAGGGATTTGTTTCCCTAACCGTACAGACAAGTTACAGGAAGCCGAGAAAGTGGCGAGAAAAGCACTTGAAATTGATGAAGAGGAACCAACAGCGTTAACCATCCTTGGAACCATTGCAGTGCAGAAAGATTGGAATTTCGATAGGGCAGAGGAGCTCTTTCAAAAGTCTTTACAGCTTAGGCCGAACAATACCAGAACGCTGCGAGATTATGCGGAACTCTGCATTATGACCGGCCGCTATGAGGAAGCCCGCAGATTGTCTGAATACGTCAATGCCTTGGATCCTGTAAATCATCATAATTTCAAGATCCGTTTCTGGTTGCATCTTGTTTTCCACGAATTCCAGATGGCTGAAGATGTGGTACGACAACACTTCCTTCTCTATCCCGATCCTCCACTGGATCAAATATTGCATGCGCATATTCATTTGATCCGCGGGAATATTGATGCTGCCATGAGATGCTTTGAGGATATAGACCCTACTAAGGAGATGCCCCTCTCATGGAATCATGCATTGCTTGTTGGAATGGGATACAGTCTTGCAAAAAAAGGGAGAACTAGCGAAGCCTTTGCCATTATTGAGCAGTTACAACAGAATAAGTCGGGTACCGTATATCCTTACATACCAATCGCCCAGATCTTTATCGGTTTAGGAGAGTATGATTCAGCACTGGATTGGGTAGAAATTGCGGTAGAAGCCCATGACCCTGGTCTTTTTTTCTTGGCAGTGAATCCACTGTTCTTTCCATTGAACAATCATGCTCGAATGGAGAAGATTGTTAAAAAACCAAGATAGTTCTTGTAAATTTGTAATTGTAACGTTTCCTGTAACGGTATCTGTAGCATCTCTGAGATGCCTGGTCTGTAAGATGCATATATCTACAGTATGGATCAGGAGGTTCGAGTATGAACAAACCAAGAAACTACAAGGTATTTCTTACAATTTTCTTGCTGGTCTCTTCATTGTGCTTCGTTTCTGGGGCAGTGCTAAACTCAGAGCAGGCAGTTGCCTGTTTGTGCGGGGCCCCCTCCGCGCTCCCTGAGGAAGATGTTGCTGTTTCTCTTCCAGATGGATTTTTTTCTCAGTATGAAGCCAAGCATGGCTATGTATATGCACCGGATGACAACATGCTACCTAATAAGGTAGGGGAGGCTTTCCTCTATAAGGATCAGCATGATGCCTTGGGCGAGATGGTGATAGCCTTAAACCAGATGGAAAGGGAATCACCCTATGTGTATTCAACAGATGGTACCATCAAGGTGACCATGGATGGGCAGGAACAAATACTGTCCATGGATACCGTAGACTATGTATGTGATGCAGGAGACAATGACATCTGCTATCGTCTCTCCTGTACACCGGAGTCGGGATGTAAAGACAGCATAAATCAGGTGTATGCACTCTGCTACAGCTGCAAGGAAAATCAATCAGTATTGGTTGGTACCCTTTCATATTTCAATGAAGCAGGTACCATTGAGGAATCATATCCCTTCTTTATAACGGGAAGGAATGCTTTTGAGGCCGAACGCCATCTTCAGAAAAAGATTACCGTTGCCACAGCATATTGAGCCAGATGTTCATAGGCATACTATGGAGAATGCATAGTCTCCAAGTCCCGATAAGGTATTACCTTGTTGGGACTTTTTCATGGGCAGAACCGTCTTCTATGAAAAGATCTAAGAGACCTATAACGTTTTCCAATACTTAATTTAAGATGGCTTTAAGGCTGTTTAGCTGTAAATATACTGTAGCTTTATTGGTTCTGATTCTAGATGGTTTTTGTATCTTGAACCAATACAAGTACTGCTAACGACCTTTTTGTACATTTGTAGGCTTTCGAATTGTTGACTTCTGGAATTTTTGACATTCTAATATTTCTAGGTGCCGGTGCCAGTCCTGCTTGGATATGATCATCACACCCCCGCACTTTAAGAAATGCGCTTGTGAAAATCTGGATGAACCATAAAAAGGGGCCTGTCATGTCAAGTTGCAAAGCAGGGAGATTCTTTGTTGTTTTTATCGTCGTTGTAGTATGGATGCTTGCTGGGTGTGAAATTGCGATAGATGAGCCCTCTACAGGTCGTGTTGTTGGTAAGGCGATATTCTTAAACAATGATTCACATGAAGATATCATAGTTTCCTTGGAAATTCTGGAAAAAGGGATAACCGGCAATGTTTCCAAGGCAATCAATGGTGTTACATCTGATGCAGATTCTCGATCTTTAACAGCTCAAACAAAAACCAATGCCAATGGTGAGTTTAGTTTTGAATTGGTTCCGGAAGGCTCGTATACTCTCTACGCTTCTTCAAAAGATTCAAAAGAGCAAGCTGTACATACTTCCCTGCAGGTAGTGAAAGGAAGAACCGTGACCGCCCCAGATTTGCAACTCACTGCGGTTGGAGATATCCAGGGAAAGATTATTCTTGATGGTACTGAAACAGGAAACATTGGCTTCATTGTTTTTATTGCCGGTACGTCCTATATGGCGATTACTAATGATAATGGAGATTTTACCATCTCATCAGTTCCCTCAGGAGATGAGTATGCAATTATTATCATGCGTGGTACTGATACCTACCAGTGGTCAGAGACTATAGAAATTGAAGCTGGGAAGATTACACAGCTGGGGGCAAAGAATCTGGTCAGTGAAGACTTCCCAGGAATTGTTTCCATCAGTTGGAAAGGAGAGCTCACGGCTCACCCAAGTAGCCCACAGTTGAACTGGGCATACTACAACCGCACAGATAAGGTTTCCTATATTTATGATGGCAGTGCATGGCAAGTACTTGCTCGTGATGGGTGGGTGGGACCTACAGGTCCAACTGGTCCTACGGGGCCCACTGGGGAACCTGGCTCAAATTCCCGACCTAATTATACCTAGGTCTCCTCGCCTTCCTGTTCATCATCATCTATAGCCTTGTTGAGCTCCTCGACATTCATTGTCTCTCCCTTCCAATGGTACTCTATCTTCAGGAGGTCGAAGACCAGCCTCTG
>JAQQAR010000080.1 GCA_028532765.1 Sphaerochaetaceae bacterium
TTTCATCGGTTTTGCATTGGCATCTTTCATAGATACAATTATATCTATGTTTGATGCTTTTGTCACGTACTTTCTGCCATTATCTGCAACTATTTAAAAGAATTATTCAAATCCTAGTTACAACTGAGACGGGAATTTGAGAACCTGGGGTCTCCATCATTTGGCAGGGAGAACTCACAACTCACCCGGGTAGCCCACAGTTCAACTGGGCATATTACAATCTCACAGAAGGGAAATCGTATATTTATGATGGAACAATCTGGCAGGTACTTGCCCAGGATGGAAATGATGGCATAGACGGTGAGGATGGGAAAACCGCCGTTTGGATTAAATATGACAGTAATCAGGGTGAAAGTGGAACTGCCCCAGATATTGAGTATCTCTACGCAGGAGATTCAACAACGATCAAAAACAATACAGGTAATCTGGCAAGGACTGGCTATATCTTCTCCGGTTGGAATACTGAGGCAGATGGAGAAGGGGTTGACTATACCATTGGATCCTCTCTCATTTTGGAAGAAAGTAGAACACTCTATGCAAAATGGACTGTGACAGTTGGCGGTCCTGGTCAAGCTGGAGGAATCATTTTCTATGATGATGAATCTGATGGTATTGATAATAATCCAGGGTTTCGTTATTTAGAAGCAGCTCCTGCTGATTGGAACACTATGGGTGAAAATACTACTTATATCTTTGGTTATTATCGCGCGACTTGGGATGGAGAAAATCTGTCTGTTGGTACTTCTACAAACATAGGAGCAGGAATGTCGAATACCATAGGATTAGTAGAAAAAATGGGGGATATAATCTTTGATAATCCTAGCGGAACATCGACTAAAACCTCATTATACGCTGCAAAGATATGTACCGATTATCAACTGGAGAATGAGGGTGTAACCTATGACGATTGGTTTTTACCTTCGAGGGAAGAGCTGGCTCTCATGTATTGGAATCTTAAGCAACATAATCTTGGAGGATTTTCAGACGCCAATTATTGGAGTTCAACAGAGAAAAATGCACTTTACGCAGCTTTCTTCGATTTTAATGGTGGACAAAATTATGATGGATACCGCTACTCCGATTTTAGAGTAAGACCAATACGCGCTTACTGATTAATCCCTTTGATGGACCTGTTGTAATAGCATTTACATCGTATGCAAGCGAATTATCTGGTCCCTCACTTGCTTGCTTTACTACATTTGAGTACCTTTAACTTGTAACCAATAAAAAACTTATATTGGTAATAAGGAAGGAAGCGTATGAACAGAGAACAACTTAGCCGTATGGTAACTGGAAAAGGTTTTATCGCTGCTTTGGACCAGAGTGGAGGCAGTACACCCAAAGCACTGTTGCACTATGGAATCCCTGAAGATGCCTATGCAACGGATAAAGAAATGTTCGATCTTGTACATGCAATGCGCACCAGAATCATTACGAGCCCCGCTTTTACCGATGCCCATATTCTGGGGGCTATTCTGTTTGAAGACACCATGGACCGGACCATTGAAGGAATGCCAACGGCTGCATACCTTTGGAAAACCAAGAGAATAGTCCCATTCCTGAAAGTGGACAAAGGTCTTGCAGAACTCTCTGAAGGAGTTCAGTTGATGAAACCTATGCCAGACCTTGAACCACTGCTAGAGAAAGCAGTCGAGCAGGGGATTTTTGGCACCAAAATGCGTTCAGTCATCAAGGAATCCAATCCAAAGGGAATCAGGAAGATAGTCGAACAGCAGTTTGAAAATGCCAAGATCATATTGAAAGCAGGTTTGGTTCCGATCATTGAACCCGAGGTCGACATCCACAGTATGGACAAGCAAGCATCAGAGAAGATACTGAAGGCTGAGATGACAAGACAGCTTGAACACCTCAATGAAGAGGATCGGGTCATGCTGAAGCTCTCCATACCTACCGAACCAAACTTCTATGCTGAACTGCAGAAAGAGAAACACATGGTTCGTGTGGTGGCTCTCTCTGGAGGGTATCCTCGCAATAAGGCTAATAAACTCCTTGCAAAGAACCATGGACTTATCGCCAGCTTCTCAAGAGCCCTCGCGCAAGATCTGCATGTTACGCAGAGTGACGAGGAGTTCAACAAGCTACTTGAAACTTCAATACGAGAAATCTACGAGGCTTCCATTACCTAATGATATATGCTCCTTACTGATGAGAAATGGATATTGTGAGGAGATACTCTTTCTGGCTAGAAGCTTATAGAAGTAAACAACGGTGGCACTGCCACCGTTGAATTGCCTATGCATACGCCCTAGAAAGCTCTCACCGGCCGAACCTTCAAGGAATCCATTTTGGAACTCACGTACTGAGATCCATCATCGAAATTAAGATAATATGCATAGCTGTTGCTTCCATCTTTCCATTCAGTAGATGACCAATACAGATCTCTGGCAAACCCTCCCAAACCTTCCTTATGTACCTTGCTGTAGATTTCAACCAATTCTGCGTGTGAAGGCAGAAACCAATCATTGAATCCACCATAGGAAAGACTCTCACAAGCTTGCGCGGCGTATTCATTTCCAGAAGTAGTGTTCGCATAGGTACGTACAATTTTCCCAGTATAGTCTTCACCCCTACCGATTTCATCATCAACATCAAATACGCCTGCAGTCATCTCGTTGTTTGGAGCCCACATTTTAGTCATTTCGGCGCCTTGGGGAGCAAGCTCAAGATATCGCCATCCATTGCTGAATTCACCCTTGTCATAGAAGATTATTCCTCCGGCTGGACCATTCATGCCAACAGTATAGGAAGATGCGGTGCGCTGTGCGGGTACGGTTGTTGTAGCTGGTGAACTTTGTTCTCCAGATGAGATTTTCGTACCTATCCAGAGATAGTCGGTATATGCATCAACCACCATCTTTCCCTCGAATGCATCACCACTGGGGGTAAAAACAAGATTGAACGTACCTTCAATTCCCATGGAGGAAAAGGTTCCAGAGAACGTATTGTTGGAGAAGTTACCTTGCACCTCACCCATCGGATATTCTCCTGTTACCGATGATCCTCTCTGGGTAAGTGTCATTTTCCCAAAATTGGTATCATACACTCCCGCTATGGAACCTGACTGTACAGGTATCTCCGTTTTAAATTGGTTGTTGAATGCAATTACATCATCCTTGTTGCTGATCCAATGCCGCTCCAAGACCAGCTGATCACCATCGAGTGTGAGGAGAAGCTTAGTCCCATTAGAATCATACGTACCCTCAAAGGTGACATAATCCCCTTGTGGACCTTCTACAAATAGGGTGATGTTCTTGCCATTTGTGGTCCAGTATCCCTCAGCAATTTCACCATCGAAGAACAGGATTAATGACGTATCGGCACCGAACACAAAGCCAGAGTTGTCTTCATTCACATCGATCCAACCACCATAATACAGATCAAATTCATCAGTATCGACCTGCGTAGTTCCCGTATCCGTACTCACCTGGCGTGATGAGCCAGTCCTTACCCCCGTCCAAGGAAGTGAATCTGGGTTGCTCGCATTTGGTTCGATTGAACCAGTATTCTCATATCCACTGAAGCTTTTTGCATCGGGCGAAAATTTCAATATCATTCTGCCTCGTGTCCAAGGACTTTCCCAGGTTCCTTCCAGCGTATTCCCCGTAAGTGTGCCTGCAATTATCCCATTTGGGTATGTACCAGATACATACTCTCCTCGTTGTTCCAGAACAATCTCCCCCCAGTTGTCACTGTAGTAGGTGCCGCTCACAGATAATGGAGTAGTTTGCTTGGATTCAGTTTCAGGTTGCTTGTTGGTTACCCCTTGTTGGGGTGGGGCATTCCCACTGATTTTCGTACCATTCCATACATGGCTCTCCCCTTGGTACAACATCTCTCCCTGAAAACCACTGCCGTCAGAAGCGAAGGTAAAGCGGATATCAGCCGTTGTTCCAAGTGAGTAGATTTGCCCAGTAAGTTCGTAACCGGACATTTGTCCCGTAAGTGTGCTCTGAGGATAACTTCCCGTTACTGTACTTCCATTTTGGGATAAAGTCAGTTCACCTAAGCTTGTCCTATAAACTCCAGTGGCATTGAACGCTGAGGATGATCCTGTACTGGATGATGTGGTAGCAGTAGACTTTTCTGCTATTGGAGGTGACACAAGTTCCTGTGTTTTTGTTTCTTGGCCGGGTAGTGATCCCGTCCTTGTTCCACTCCAAGGACGAGCATCAGGATTATCAGGGCTAGGTTCTAGGTTGCCCATGCTCTCATAGCCATTAAAGCTGCTTGCATCAGAGGAAAATTTCAGTCGCATCCTTCCAGCTACCCAAGGTCCTGTCCACCTTCCTTCCAACGTATTTCCAGTGAATGTTCCCTCTATCGTACCATTTGGGAATGTTCCCGTAACCTGATTATCTTTTTGAATAAAAACAATTTCACCCCAGTTTTCACTGAAGTATGTTCCGCTAATATTGCCATCAAGTTCACTGCCTGTATTGTTCTCCTCTTGAGCGGAGGCCATTTCACCAGTGCCTCCTGTGCCGTACAGTAACTCATTCATAAATTCTTCTGTGACTATACAGCTTGTGAAGAATAAAACGATGATCCCGATCACCCCAAGTGCACATACTAGTTTCGTTTTATTTTTTGTTTTCATACACAATTTTCTTCATAATATATGTCATAAGTCAATCTTTTGAGATACCGATTTTTATAATGTTGCGAATAATTATTACTAGCAATCCACAAGTTGATCTGTTCTACCAACATCAGAGAACACCAATGGCCACCTATTGCTCATTGGAGATCTTCGCAAACATGAGGAATGCTGTTTTAAAGAAATCAACGAGCATTCTCCTCCTTTGTTCTTCTTTTCAATGAAAAGATGATGTATCTAGTACCTGAAATCATCCTAATTACAACTAAATACGTAGCTGTTTATTCCATTTCTCATACATTTTTCCGATAGGATCAGCCATCACTGAGCGATATCCTTTCTACCATCATACGTGAATAGGAGAATATTATGGTAGGGAAGAAGTATAGGCTTTGGATAATAGGATTGCTTTTGGTTTGCGTCTTGTTTATAACCTCCTGTTTAACAGGGCCCCGTGCGGTTCGCTTGGAGCTTCCAAAGCCTAAGGAGGTGAATGCCACACAGGCTTTTGTTCATGCAACAGTAATTCCCATGACTGAGCCTGACAAGATTATCGAGAATGCAGTGGTAATCGTAGAAGATAAAAAGATTGTATATGTGGGTACTGATTATGAAAGAATCCCTGCATCTGCAGATCGTATCGACTGTACCGGCAAGTGGATAGTTCCGGGCCTGGCGGATGCGCATGTGCATCTCCTTTTCAATGCCTTGGATCCCTTGCTGTTCTTGGCAAATGGGGTGACTTCAGTTCGCAATATGGCGTCCTTTACTGATGCCGGTCGGGATGATGCAAGGTTTGCCTTCAGTGACCATCTGGAATTCCGGGACTCGGTTCGAAAAGGAGAAGTGCTTTCACCTTGGGTGTACCAAGCAAGCCCCATTCATGAAGCGAGAACGGGCAAATACTTTGATAAGTCGCTCTACTTGGACACAAAGACGGCCAACGAAGGGGTGGATGCTGTCCGGAGGGCTAATGAGAAAGGATTTGAATATTTCAAAGTGTACAATAAGCTTCCCTCAAGCGCATTCTACAGTATTGCAAAAGAGGCCAAGAAGTTGGGTTTTCCTGTGGTAGGGCATGTTCCTCATGAGGTAGGAATTGAAGAGGTAGTCGATGGTTCCTTGATGCACTCCATTGAACATCTGACCGGTTATATCAACCCATTTGGCACATTCAAGATAGAACCCGAAATACTTGATGAAATTGCAAACCGTACTGCCGAGGCAGGAATTTGGAATATCCCTACATTGGAAGTCTGGAGGAATATCGTTGCTCCCGAACATATTGATGCCATTGATGCTGATCCCTGGACACGCTATATATCTCCGTCAAATCGGGCATTCTGGTCTGCATCAGTAGAATCATTTTCCAAGCTCATACAGAAAAACGTGGAGGGGTACTCTGTATTGCCCTCTGATCACATGGAAGATTTTGCTTTGATCGTGGAGGCACTTATCAGGGCAAACGCTCCTATTGCAGCGGGGACGGACAGTGGAACCCTGAACGTAGTTGCAGGTTCTTCACTGCACAAGGAATTGGAAAGATTGGTTGCGTTGGGCATGACCACCTGGGAGGCAATTGCTGCTTCCACGGTACGGGCTTCTGAATGCTTTGAAAAATCAGATGAATTCGGAACAGTACAGGCAGGTCGGCGCTCTGATCTATTGGTCTTAAACAGTAATCCACTTGAGGACATTAACAATCTGAGGGATATCAATCTTGGTGTTGTACAAGGTGTGCCTTATAGGCAGTCTAAATTGGTGGGAATGCTTGATCAATTGGTAGAAAAGAATAGTCACTAACAATATATAAGGAAGTAAATGAAGTATGACTAAGAATGTAAGAATCGGGTTGTTGGTTTTGGTGGTTCTATGTGGTGGAAGCGTGGTATTTGCATCGCAAACAGTGTTTGAAGGTTCTAGCCCCACATGTTCATTTGTGAATTATCTCCATGTGGGAGGGGGAGAAGCATTCATCGAAGATGAAATGGCCATTTTACTTGATGTATCCTATGGGTTTAGACTCTCACCCAGTTTATCTCTTGGTGCTTTCATTGCCGTCAATCCATTATCCAATTTTGCCCACGCAGATTTAGGGTTGTCTATCGCGAATACCGACGCAGCGTATGCAATGATGTCGGGAATGGAGATGTTGTTCACATTCTCTCCTGATAGTCTGGTCCACCCCATCATGCGCTTGGCAGTTGGAGGGATCTCAGTTGGGTATCTTGAGGATGTTGACGGTAAGGAGGGGTATGATGTCGCATTCTCCCATCGATCTGCTTTTGCTTCCGTATCTGCTGGCCTTGAGCTGAATATAACCACATATATGCAACTAGCACTGCGCGGAGGATGGCAATTTGCTGCAAACGAGGAGGTTATGGGAATAGCACAATATGGACTAAGTGGTCCAGAAATTTCCTTGTATGCACGGATGGTCTGGGAAACTGCTATCAACAAACAATAGCCTGATAGGTACTGAGGGGATCACCATTACATGGATATTCCTATTATAGTAATGGTGGTCCCTGTTTGTACAATAACCGAAAATCAAAAATTCAGGGTGGCAATGCCCTATGTTCTGAATTACAATGACCATTCACAAACAATTATTAACAAGCATTTGGAGTCTTTGGTGATTAAGCATTCATATGTGTCTCATTGTTCTATAAAGTCAGCAATCAATATTGCTCTCGTTGCATTACTACTTCTCTCTATTGGTCTTGTCTTTATGTCATGTTCGCTTGAACAAGGATCGGCCCACATGATACCTATATTCAGAAGTGCATTACCATTTGAGCGTTCTATTCGTTCCTCTGCTTCTGATTATTCCTTTGCCATTCCTCCTATCGAGGGTTGGAAAACAGAAGTGGTTCCCACTGGTACCAGTGCTATTGATATCGAAATCTTTGGTACTACAGTTTCTTGTACCATTGAAGAGGGTAATAATTATGTACGATTTACTGGGGCAAATGAAAACATTGATCTAGATTTCACAGTATTTGCTAATGGTAAATTCTCATATACGGGAACTATGTTGTTTACTAAATCAGATAATACCGTACTTGTGGTGGAATCATCACTTGAAGATGGTGAGATCAGTGGGGATTTCATTTCTGGAACAAGCGGAATTGCAAGGGCTTGGGAGGTGACTTCTTCAAGTGATGACAACGATACAGGAACTGCAAGGCTGTTGTCTCTCACCTACGATGTACATGTTGAAAATGGCACACCTTCCTTTACCACTAACACAATTGATCATACTGATAAGTCTTCGTGGTATGTAGCACCCAGTGAAATTGACCATAGCAAATGGGAAGAGAAGAAATTGCTCTTTGATGAAGAGTTCCCTTCAAGCTCTGAGACTCCAGAAGAAGTGACATACACCTTCAACAACGGAGTGTGGGAGTAGCGTAGTCTGCTCTGTGGATGATTGGCTCTATCCGGAAAGGATTCCTTAGGTTTAGAACGACCAGGAAATACCAATCGTTGGGGCCATCGCTATGAGAATCACATATATAAACGATGCTGTGGAAGGCCAGTCGTCTTCAGGAATGGGCTCTTCATAGGTATCTCTGAAAACAAGTGGGAGCAGAAAATCAAAATTCAACTCCCAATGCTTCTCTGGAAATTTCCAGGCATATTGAAGAACTGGGCCAACCCCTACCATGTACTCGTCATCGTACAAATCAAGGTAACTAAGCATCCCCACACCTCCATACAATACATGTCGTTCGGTTGGTGTGATCTTGGTAGAGATGATGGCTTTCCCTATGATTTGATTCTGTTCTACCATCTGCAGCCCCTCTTGTTTGAGGGGTGCACGCAAGTATTCCAAGGTGAATACATGCAAGGCAAGTTCGCTACGCAGGTTCTGATGTTCAAACTGTCCAACAATACCCGTAGTACCAGGCAACCCAAGTTCTATTCCCAAGGAAGTCTGTACAGAGAATACAGACTGGAGAATGAAAAGGAGCAGAATACCTGAGCAGAGTATTTGCTTGTATCTATTCATCTCATCACTGCTCCTTGATAGCTGATGTTCTATGCATGAGATTCAGTACCAGCCAAGCAAGTAATATAGAGTCAATATTGAAAACCAATCAAATTACCTAAAAGTATATTGCATACAGTGAAAGAATTAAAGCTCCATGCCTTTGCCCCCAAAGAGGGGTAGTGTATGCATAGTTTCTATCATGAAAGTATGCACATATCACGTTTTTGCATGAAAATGGAACACTCTCGCTATCATGATCGTAAATAGATACCACGGTATAAGCGAAAGCAGGCTGAATACCATTCCCACAGCTCCGAAGTTTGATGGGATGATCATAAGAAAAGCGGAGATGAAACCAACGATTGCAATACTGGATTTGAATAAGTGACTTTTTAGCATGGCCGATGAAATAAGGAAAAGGGTAATTCCATTCAAAATATAATAGATATCGAATGCAGTCCCTTTCCAAGCAAGCAGCAACCCCTGAACCGAGGCAAAGAAAACCTCGTCAGGGAGGTTGGTCCTCCCTCCCCAGTATTCTTTACTGAGAAAGAACATTTCCACTGCCTTGTTGGATGCAAAATATGAGGCGATTCCCAGTAACCCTAAAAGGGTGGCAAGTATCATAAGGGTTGGATGTTCTTCCACCAATAGTAAGAAAAGAGCTACGTATATGATGGCTAGGATAATGTTATTGATGATGTATAAGCCGTCGAAATGAATAACGCCCAAGACCCAACTCATTTTGAATAGTTCCAACCATCCCAGTACGGTAGTAGGGTGGGGTGAAAGCACAAATATCAGAATTTGTATCGGGATGAGGACCAACATGGCAAGACAGGCCCAGAAGGAAACCCTATAAAAGCTATGTTGTTGTAAAGGAGCTGTATTCATTGGTTATACCTTTTTTGATGTATACTATCTAAGACATAACTGTAGAGCATGCTTGTCTGGAATGGAATCTGACAGCACCAGTAAAATGAATTAATTATTGATATCGTTTGACTAGGGATATTGTCATGTACGATTACGCCTTGAGCATGCTGTGAGCTACCCAACAGATAGAAAAGTACCTAAGAATATGGTGTAGGTAACCGAATTTGAATATTTTCAAAATAATAAAAGGAAAGTACTTGTTTAAAACATATCATACGTTATATAACAAACGTTATAAAAAGGAGAGCATATGCCACCAAAGGTAAGAATATCAGAACAAGCTATTGTGGATGCTGCAATCCAGATTATTCGGGACGAGGGTGAAGGGGCGTTGCATGCTCGCTCACTCGCCAAGGCACTTGGATGTTCCGTACAGCCGATATTTCATAACTTCCCCTCGATGGAGCATCTCAGAGAGGCTGTGTATCAAAAGGTTGATTCCCTTTTCGAGGAGCAGTTGCTCCAAGGCTTGGAAAAAAACGCAATACCTTTTCTTGGAATGGGGCTCTCATATATTGATTTCGCTAGGAGAGAGAAGCACCTGTTCAGGTTATTGTTCATGTCGGATGGATTTCGAGGAAAACAAGTCATTGACCTGGCCTCGGATGATGCAAATAAACCGATCATAAGCATTATCTCGCAAATGACGCAACTTACAGAGAAGCAATCAGAACAGATATTCCTGGGTATTTGGCTCATGGTGCATGGCATTGCCTCAATGCTGGCAACAAATGAGTGCAGTCTTGAAGATGCACAGATTTCCCAGCTTTTAAAGCATACGTTTACAGGTTTGAAAAATGAATACAGTAAAGAAGGAACATGAAATGAACGAAGGTAAAGACAAAACGGTAGTACGGCGCGCACTTCTCTGGATATTGGTCTACATCGTATTGGTGAATATCGGGGATGAAATTGGGAGACAAACAGGCATGGGAAGTCTCATCACTGCATTGATACTGGTCGGTTTTTCGGGAGTGCTACTGAAAACCCATCATCTGCAGGACCTCTTACTACGATTGCCAGAGCGAAATATCTACGCAAGTGTATGGTATTTTATACCACTCCTGATACTTGCACTCATCCAGTGGTTTGTAGGACTGGAAGCTACCTTGGGTCTTTCGGATATCCTGATTGCAGCTTTATTGATGATGGCGGTAGGGTTTATAGAGGAAGTGCTCTTTCGTGGATTGCTGTTTCTGGCAATCGAGAAGAATTCCACTACTAAAAGGGCAATCATCATAAGTGGTGTTACCTTTGGTTTTGGCCATATAGTAAACTTGCTTAGGGGCTACAGCAGTCCTGAACTACTCTCCCAGATAGCAGTAGCAATAGCTGTAGGAATACTGCTTGCTCTTCTCGTGGCAAAAACGCGAAGCATTATTCCTGGTGCAATTTTCCATGCCCTGTTCAATTTCAGTGGAACGGTGACCAGCCAGGATGCAGAATTGCAAGCAATGCTGCTCGCCCCCATCCTTGTTATTTCTGTTCTCTACAGTATTATTATCAGCCGTAAATCATTAAAGGGTGTGGTAGTAGCTGGATGATTGGAACCTGTGGAGCATTCATTTAATAGGTTTGTACAATCATTGCTTAATTGATCTAGGTATCATATAATGCAACCAAAGTTACTGTAATGGAGGTTGCAATAATGAAGTTTTTCGGAAGGGACTATGAGCTCGATATCCTCAACACTATATACATGCAGTGCAAATCCTCATATGGAAAGATTACGGTAATTACCGGACGAAGGCGAATAGGGAAGACGCTTCTTGCAAAAGAATACGCAAAAGACAAGGATTCTGTGTATCTGTTTACAAGTAGGAAAACGGAGAAAATGTTGTGTGAGGAGTATCTTCCATTATATGAACAATTGACTGGGGAGCCTTATATCGGAAGTGTTGAACGATTCTCTGAGATTTTTGAATTATTCATGAAATATGGAATCACTAAACCATTTGTTCTTATTGTTGATGAGTTCCAGGAGTATGCACACATAAACCCAAGTGTTTTTTCGGAGATCCAGAATATCTGGGATTCTTATAAATTCAGGACACATGTGCACATTCTTTTTATTGGATCAATATATTCCATGATGGTTAACATCTTTCAGAACGAGAAAGAACCTCTCTTTGGAAGAGCAGATAGAATCCTCTATCTAAAACCTTTTTCAATATTCACTGTAAAAGAAGTTCTTGAAGTGTACGATGCATATACTGTTAATAACTTGTTTATATACTACCTCATTACTGGGGGAGTTCCACGATATATAGAGATACTTCTTGAAAATAAATGCTTTACACAGGAAATGGTACTTGAGTACATACTGAGTAAAGATTCCTTTTTCTTAGAGGAAGGAAAAAATCTCCTTATCCAGGAATTCGGGAAAGAGTATGGAATCTATTTTTCAATACTTGAGTTGATTGCTTCTGGAAAAACATCAAGGCAAGAAATCGAGTCGGTAATTACCAAAAGTATTGGTGGACACCTCCAACGTCTTGAGGATGAATATGATATAGTTAGAAAAGTACGTCCCATTGGCGCCAAGAAAGATTCAAGAAATCAGAAGTACCAGATCAAAGACCATTTCATGAGATTCTGGTTTAGATTTATATACAAGAATTTTTCTCAAATCGAGAATGAGCGATTCACCTATGTAATGAAACTGATACATCGAGATCTGCCTACCTATTCAAGACATACACTTGAGCGTCTATTCCTTGATATCTATTCTCGATCTTCAGACTATTCTGTCATTGGCATCTATTGGGAACGGGGTAATAAAAATGAAATAGACCTCGTAGCGATTGATGATTTCCATCTAACGATGAGCATTGCAGAAATTAAACTCAACAAAGAGAAGATCAGCATACAAAAGCTACAGAAAAAAGTAGAGGGATTATTGAAACCCTATAGTAACTATGCAATACAGTATGAGGCTCTATCAATGGAAGACATTGAGGGTAAAATGGAGGAATATGCAAATCTCTCCTAGCTCAATTGGTATCCACTTGGTCTCCCATGAAGAGCCTCTATCTGTCAGATAGGAAAAATCAGTATCTGAATATCGCTGCAACACCAGTAGTGCTTGGCATTATATCCTTCCGAATGACAAGCACATCTCCTTTTCGCATCAAGGTTAATTCAGCAATATCATCCAGGAGGTCATCAAATGCTGGGTCTTTTATGTCTCCGTATTCCACCTCTCCAGTCGCTCGGTTGATCTTTCCTGGTACTATGTTGCTTTCCTCAATAAGTAAGGTCGCAATTCGACCATTGAAGGCTGCTTTTGCTATCACTTTGACATCAGATGAGCCCAAAGCTTCGGCTTCTGCAATTTTATAGGATTCAGCTACCTTCTGTATCTTCTTCTCATTGATCGGTTTGATAATCTCCAAGGCCTTGGCCTTTAGCGTATCCTTGTCCAATGAATCATAGGCGTTTTCAATACCCTCATCCAATACATACGGATTATTGCTGAGGTTCTTGAAAAGGGAAAGAAATTCTGGAAGGGAGACAACAATGAGTGGTAACTTGGATGGTTTTGAGTAGTGGTCGAGTATGAACCGGTCGACATACCTGAAATACTTTTCGGTATCATTGTCTCTCTCCTGCTTTGCATCTTCGTGTCCATGATACATGGTATGGCTTCCAGTCCCACCATACGAGCCATGAGACAGATAGGAATCTGTCAGTTGGTCCCCTAGCACCTCTTCCAATGTACGCGGTGTACCAGAGGGCAGGGTGACTTGTGAGAATCCATTACGGTCACCTTGATAGAGCGTGAAATGAGTGCTGCTCAACCCTAATAATTGATAGCTTTCCGTTGACTGGAACGCTTTGATCAAAGGCTTTATGTGAAAACTGTCTGCTACCGTGGCAAATTCCTTAACAGGTATCTGCAGATTATACACTACACACCTGTTCTTGCTTGCAAGGACAGCAATGCCCTCTGATGTGTTGTTCCAGAATGGGGCATCCTCTTCAAGTTCATGGAACGGCTCCATGATTTGGGTGACAATATCTTTCTTATAATTCTGATTCAGTGATGTTGCTACTGTTCGAAGTAGATTCTTGAATACAATAGGATCCTGTTTGTTTTCCGGAAAGCGTCTATGCGTTGGTTGATAGAGCGAGACAAAGGGACCTTCATCTTGGTACAATACTTCATCTGGAAAACGCTGTGCAATTTCATATGCCATGCTTTTCTCCTTTTACATTCGTAGTACGTCGCATCCGTCAATATTTTTAACTATAATATACAAAATAAATTACGAATCGTAAACCAGAGAAACAAGTCCCTATGAAACAAAAAAAAAGAGCGCGAACACCCAGATCAGTACTGGTATTTCGCGCTAGGTTGTATCAATACAGGTATTGATAAGCTACTTGGTAAGCATTCTCACTTCTGCAATTGCACTATGCTTGCCAATACGATGAGATGCAGTACGACTTGCTCTATCCAGGAAAACCAGTCAGAACCTCTGAAACCACCAAAGTCAATGGTCAGGATGTCCAGGATGACAATCAGGGCAAGCCAGAATACCAGGATAATGGTCAGTGCGAGTTTGCCGAACTTCTCTGGGATCCCTTTCATGAAGAACTGGGCGACAAGGAAGATACCGCAGAGCAATTCAAGTGCGGAGAGAATGTAAAGTAGGAGTTCCCGGTCTCCTCCAAACATGTTGGAGAGCTCACGGGAGAGCTGAATTCCAGCCCCTGAAGCAGTAGAAAATCCCATTAATCCCATTGCTATGAACAAGAGGGCAATAAGCAATTGCTGTATCTTTGTTGTTGCGAGTACTCCGAGTGTGTCCTTTGGATTCTTAGCCATATACCGACTCCTTATCGTTACTACGATTTGTTTTGTATTAGTGTAGTCCCCCAGAAGGTAATCGTAAAGGGGAGGATGACCTTGGTTTTCATGGTGTACTGATAATACATACGAATACAGCTACAATCAGATAGGATGTAACTGACTATCTAGCAATAAAAAGATTTCTTGACCTGAGAAGGGCTTGTGGTATACTTGGATAGTGAGTGAGTACTCACTCACTATTGAGAGAATGCAAGGATATACTATGGGAGAAACAGAACGTAAACTCACCAAACCAACGTTTGACAATCTCTCTGAAGAGAAGAAACTCATGATTCTACGGACAGCAATCAGTGAGTTTGCTTGTCAGGGATTTGACCATGCGAACATCAATACCATTGCTGAGAAAGCAGGAATTAGTGTTGGCTCCTTATACAAGTATTTTGGGTCTAAGCAAGACCTTTTTCTTGTGACTATACATCAAGGAACTGAGGTGCTGAAGACCATCTTGCAGGCAATTGTACCTTCCGATTTATCCTTTGAAGAGAAGTGTAGGGAATTGGTCAAGGCAATCCAGAAAACCAGTAGAGAACAACAGGAACTGATACGTCTTTACAGTGAACTGACCTCAGTGGGAAACAGTGAACTTGTAAGGCAACTCTCCTATGAGATCGAATCCATCTCCGCCGAGATGTATACTGAGCTGGTAAAGGAAGGCCAGAGAACGGGTGAGATTAGAAGGGATATTGACCCTACGATGGCAGCCTTTCTTATGGACAACCTCTTCATCTCGCTCCAGTTCTCCTATTCCAGTGAGTACTACCAACAACGCTTCAATATTTTTTTGGGGGACGATATCAATGACCTGGATGCTTTTGTCCTGAATCAGACGGTACGATTCCTCTGCGCTGCCCTGAAAGGGTGATGATCCTTGCATAAGGAGTGACCATGAACGAAACAACATACCTGCTCTCCTATGATGTTGGAACCACGGGAATGAAAACCTGCTTGTTCTCCACTGATGGTCACTTGAGGCTTGTTGCTTCCGCTCTCGAAACATATCCTCTGTATCTCTTGGAAGACGGAGGAGCAGAACAGAATCCTGAGGATTGGTGGAAGGCGATGGTAAGCACGACTGGTGAGATTCTCTCTGGGTCTGCAATCGATCCTGCAGACATAAAGGGAATCTCCTTTTGTTCCCAGATGCAGGGCTTGGTGCTTGTGGATAGAGAAGGAAATGCACTGAGGAATGCATTCAGCTACCTGGACCAACGTGCAACCGAAGAGTTGAAAAAAGGGATGGCGCATGGTTTGCAGATTGCAGGAGCGAATATCTGGAAGCTTCTTGTCTCTCTGTCCATCACAAAGGCGGTTGCAACCAGTGTGAAAGACCCGGTTTGGAAATATCACTGGGTAAGGAACCATGAACCGGAACTGTTTTCACGTATCTACAAGTGGCTGGATGTGAAGGAGTACCTGATAGCGAAACTGACAGGTTCGTTTATCATGACTGAAGACTCAGCGTTTGCAACTCTCTTGTTTGATACAAAAAGACGCTCCTGGAGCAAGGCAATGTGCAGGATGCTCAAGGTTAACCCAGATCATTTGCCTCATATCATACAATCGACGAAGCAGACTGGAACAATGAAAGAGCAGGCAGCGAGCGTGCTTGGGTTGCTGCCTGGCACTCCGGTCTTCGGTGGGGGAGGCGATGCTGCTTCAATCGGTCTGGGTTCTGGTGCCACCAACCCAGGGGATACCCATATATACATGGGTACCTCAGGGTGGCTCTCTACTGTGGTTGAAAAGAGCATGGTCGACCCTGCATCAAAAACGGCAGCAATCGTGAGCGCACTTCCTGGGCGATTTACCTATTTCTCTGAACTCGAGACAGCCGGAAAATGTCTTGAATGGGTAAAGGACCATCTTGCACTGGATGAGATCAACCTGTATTTGGAGAAGAAACTGATAACAGATTCTCCTGAGGCTATTGCCAAAAACCTCTATGACTATATGGCTTCGGTAATCGAAACGGTACCTCCTGGAAGCAATGGAGTGATCTTCACCCCATGGTTGCACGGGAATCGATGTCCATTTGAGGACAGCAAAGCCCGGGGAATGTTCTTCAATTTGCGCCTTGAAACAGGAAAGACAGAGATGATCAGAGCAGTTACCGAAGGGGTTTGCATGCATATGCGCTGGTTCCTGGAAGTACAGGAGAGAAAAGTCAAGACATCTTCGGTTATCCGGTTTGTTGGGGGAGGGGCTCTCTCTCCCGTTACCTGCCAGATTCTCAGTGACATCTTGGGAAGGCGGATACAGAGTATTGAGAACCCGCAGAATGTAGGAGCGATGGGAGCTGCCATTATTGCAGGACTTGGTCTCGGGATTTATCAGAGTGAGAAAGAGGCAACAGATGCAATCCCAAAGGGGAGGGTATATGAACCGAGGATAGAGAGCCAGAGAGTGTATGAACGTAATTACAAGGTGTATACACAACTCTATAGATCCAACAAGAAGCACTTTGCTGCCTTGAATGCATAGGGAAAGGAAGATTCATGGAACAAAACAACAATACTGCGATGACCGGAAAACAGAATCTCATCCAATTTGGGAAGTTCGTACTCTTCTCCATCAGTGCGGGAGTCATTCAGGTATTGGTCTTTACGCTCCTGGAGGAAGTGTTTCATCTCCAGTATTGGCCCAGTTATCTTACCGCCCTCATTGCAAGTGTACTCTACAACTTCACAGTGAATCGGCGTTTTACGTTCAAGAGTGCAAACAATATCCCCAAGGCCATGACCCAGCTGGGAATCTATTATCTGATTTTTACCCCACTCTCAACATGGTGGGGCGATGCCTTGGTTGGCCTTGGTATCTCTGACTACCTTGTCCTTGGCGGTACGATGGTGGTCAACCTGATCTCAGAGTTCTGTGTCAATCGATTCATCATCTACAGAACTTCCATGAATACCCGTGTAAAACCGGCAAAAACACCATCCATCTAGGAGGAATGATATGGATACCCGATTTGCAATCTCAACCTACCCTGATGCAGCAGAAATCTCTAAGAAACTTGATGCATTGATCAAGAGCCCCATCTACAGTATTTCCAGAGAGGCCTTGGCACACTACGAGAGAAATTATTTTGATGAATCTTGCCCTCTTTCAAAAACTATGATAGGAAAGGCCAAGGACTACATCCCAGGTGGAGTACAACACAATCTTGCCTTCAATCATCCCTTCCCATTGGTGATGAATAAGGCAGAAGGAGCATATCTGTATGACATCGATGGGCACAGGTATTTCGACTTTCTGCAAGCAGGAGGTCCTACGGTTCTTGGTTCCAATCCCCCATCTGTTAGGGAGAAGGTTGTAGAACTCCTGCAAGACGGTGGTCCGTCTACAGGTCTCTTCCACGAGTATGAGTATAAGCTTGCAAAAAAGATATGTGAAAGCATTCCAAGCGTTGAGATGTTCAGGATGTTCAACTCAGGTTCAGAAGCGTGTATGGCAGCAATAAGGGTTGCCAGGCTCGCTACTGGTCGGAAGAACATCATCAAGATGGGGGGTGCATACCACGGTTGGAGTGACCAACTTGCCTATGGAATACGACTGCCGGGCACAAAGGGGATGCAGGCTCATGGAGTACCTTCCTATCTCTTCAAGCACACCCAGGAATTCTTTCCCAACAACCTTGATGCCTTGGAGCGGACCTTGCGTTTGAACAAACTCAGGGGAGGCACCGCTGCAGTCTTTATTGAACCGGTAGGACCAGAGAGTGGTACCAGGCCACTGGACAAGAACTTCAATAAGGAAGTGGAGAGGCTCTGTCATGCCTACCATGCTTTGCTGGTATTTGATGAGGTGGTAACCGGTTTCAGGATTGGCATGGCAGGAGCCCAGGGATATTTTGGAGTTTCCCCAGATCTTACGGTATTTGGGAAGGTCATCGCAGGGGGGTATCCTGGTGCTGGTGGGCTTGGAGGGAAACAGGACTATATGAAATATCTTGCTGCAGGGATACAGACCGGAGATAAGATCCACAAGGCCCTGGTTGGGGGTACGATGGCCGCAACACCCCTGAGCTGTGTTGCCGGGTACTATACCTTGGAGGAGATAGACAAGAGTAATGCCTGCCAGAGGGCCGGCCTCATGGGGGACCGACTTACCAAAGGACTGCAATCACTTATAGAAAAGCATTCTCTTCCATTTGTGGCATTCAACCAAGGTTCCATCTGTCATCTGGAGACGGTAGGCACCATGCACTTTTCCGTCAATTGGAAGAAACCGTGGACAATCCCCCACGTTATTGCAGAAACTTCAAAACGAAAGAAAGAGATGGAGTATATGGGTGCAGCCTACATGGCCGAAGGGTTGGTAACGTTGGCGGGAAGCAGACTCTACACCAGTGCAGCGTATACTGAAGAAATGATTGACGAGTCACTGAAAGCCTTCGACCGGGTATTTTCCCAGATTGAGTGTATCAAGGATTGACGTATGGAACTTCAGGAAGCAAAACAGGCGGTACTGGAAGCAACGAAAAAATTGGTTGCCTCGCAATTGGTTGCAAGAACATGGGGAAATATCAGTTGCAGGGTAGGGAGTAATCATTTCCTTATCACCCCCAGCGGTAAGTCCTATGAGCACCTGACGGAGGACCAATTGGTATTGGTCTCGCTGGAGGGACTAGCGTATACAGGCTCTCTGAAACCTTCCTCCGAGAAAGGAATCCATGCCTTGGTCTATAGAAAACATCCCCATGTAAACTGTGTCATACATACTCATCAGGAGATGGCTTCTCTGATGAGTCTGGTTGGCAATGACCTATCCATTAGTGATGAGTGGAGAGAATTGCTTGGAGAGACCATACCCACCTCACGATACGGATTACCAGGTACAAAGGCTTTGAGGAATCGGGTAGGAAAGGTTCTTGAGAACTGTGCAAGCCCTGCAGTCCTGATGGCTAACCATGGTGCGCTTTGTTTTGGATCCAGTCCGCAAGAGGCTTTCAGTATTGCTGAAGCCTTGGAAGGGTTATGCAAGGATCAGGTCTTCAATCTCGCCCCACTTCTTTCCTCTTTCGATGGGGAAGTGCATATACGTACTTTTGCTAAGAGAGATGGTGAGGAAGTGACGTATACAAGCAATGAATTTCCTTCATTGCAGGCAATGGCGAATTTGATAATGAAGAGTAAGAAGGATTGCATCTCTATCCTCTTACTTACCTCCCAGGAGGTTCTGGAGGTAAGCAAGAGAGGTAAAAATCTGAACGCGTATCTCGACGATTTCGCACAGATAGCCGGCCCTTCAGTACACATATACCAACAGAATCGAATAGGATCCTTACACCTCAAGCATCGTGATGCAATGCTTATTGAAGGAGTTGGTGCACTTTGTATGGGCAGCAGTGAGTCAGAGGCTCTTGCGGTTGCAACACTGGTCCAAAAGAACAGCAAAGCTGCATTGCTTAAACTCTCCTGTGCGCAGGTGAAGCCACTTCCATATCTGGATACCCATCTGATGCGTTATGTGTACAAGAAGAAGTATGCGAAGCTTGCCTGTTCATCCAATAATCGTTAGAGGTAGCACATCATAAACATATTTGTACGTAATTACTAATAGATACAATATAGTTATTTTGTCCTCTAGCGAATAAAATTGGGACAATTTACGCCTATTGACAGATATCCTGTATTGGTTTTCAATCAGAGCAGAATTATGATTATGCTAGTAGCTATATATAAGGAGCTTTGATATCAAACAGAAAAAACCATCTACCAAACGTAAACTTGACTTTGACATCCATCCCGTGGTGTTCTTCACCTCCGCTTCCCTTATCATAGGATTTGTCATTGTTTCGGTATTCTTCAACGAGATGCTGGGGAATATATTCAACCCTCTTCTTAATGGGATTTCCACCAACGCTGGTTGGTTTTTCACGCTTTCAGTGAACATTATCCTGCTGTTCGTACTCTATTTGATGTTCAGCCGTTATGGGGATATACGACTGGGAGGGGGCGATGCTGAACCAGATTTCAGTACCCTCAGCTGGTTTGCCATGCTCTTCTCTGCTGGAATGGGAATAGGCTTGCTCTTCTACGGTGTAGCCGAACCAATGTTCCATTTCATGGTTCCCCCGGTTCCTGCTGATTCTGCGGCCGAAGCTGCACAGAATGCCATGAAGTATACATTCCTCCACTGGGGTCTGCATCCATGGGCAATTTACGCACTGGTTGCGCTTGCCTTGGCTTTCTTCAGTTTCAATAAGGGCCAACCGCTGTCCATCAGATCAATTTTCTATCCAATTCTTGGTGAGAAGATCAACGGGGGATGGGGTAATCTAATCGATATCCTGGCAACCATCGCTACGTTGTTTGGTGTTGCCACCTCCCTCGGATTTGGTGTACAGCAGATCAATGCAGGACTGAATCACCTCACCGGTCTCGAGCAGAGCCCTCTTGTGCAGCTGTTTCTTATAGCAGGGATTACCACGATTGCAACAATCTCAGTAGTCAGGGGACTTGATGCTGGTATCAGAAAGCTCTCAGAGCTCAATATTTGGCTCGCCTTATCCCTATTGGTGTTTGTGTTCGTCTTTGGCCCCACACTCTTTATTGCAAACGGGTTTGTCGAGAATATTGGTGCTTATCTCACTTCGTTCGCTGAGATAGCTACATGGAATGAAACATTTGAGAATGCATCCTGGCAGAATGACTGGACTGTCTTCTACTGGGCTTGGTGGATCGCTTGGTCTCCCTTTGTAGGCATGTTTATCGCTCGTGTCTCCAGGGGCAGGACCATCCGGGAATTCCTTATGGGAGTACTTTTGATCCCGACACTCGTTACCTTCTTGTGGATCACTGTATTTGGTAATTCTGCCCTCTATATTGACCTATTCAAGGGAGGTAATCTTGGCCAAGGGGTAACCGAGAATGTACCGCTTTCTCTCTTCCTTCTGTTGGAACATTTCCCGCTCTCTTCAGTTCTATCTGTTCTTGGGGTATTGGTTGTGGTGAGTTTCTTTGTCACCTCATCTGATTCCGGTTCCATGGTAATCGATATCATTACAGCTGGTGGTAATCCAGATCCACCAATTCCCCAGCGGCTTTTTTGGGCAATCCTGGAAGGTGTGGTGGCAGCTGCCCTGTTACTCAGTGGAGGCCTTGTTGCGCTCCAGTCAGCGGTCATTGCAACTGGGCTCCCCTTTGCGGTAGTCCTGCTTCTGCTTACCTATAGCCTTAAGAAGGGCTTGAACGAGTATACCGGGGTGCAGACGTTCTCTGTGAAAACGGGAAAACTGAAGACCCGTCATTTCCAGATTGAGAGTGGAGAGGCTCCTCTTGTGAGATTCCATAAGAAATCCAAGAAAAAACAACAGGAGAAATCAGATGTTTAAACAGATCAGTCAAAAATATGCAGGTGGATGTTTTTTCTTGTTACGACAACAAGAAGATGTAGTAGTCTTCCTGGGAACGGCCTTTCTCGTACATGAACAGGGATACCTCCTTACTGCCACCTACTTGCTGGAAGAGAACTATGAGGGGTTGATGGTAGCTCGACCCAGCAATCCAGAGGCGTTCTCTCCACTCAGTCTTGATGTGGTCCAGGCAATCCCTGTGGAGGTTATCAAAGCCGATCATACAACCAATACTGCGCTGCTTCGCTTCACAAAGCCCCTAATCATCGATACTCCTGACCATATGGTAGGAAATGTCGAGTCCGTACAACTGGGTTCTTCGGTACTAGGATTTGGATTCCCTTTCGGACATGAGGACCTACAGAACCTTGCTGTACAGAGTGGAATTATTGCCTCTAAAGTTTCACTCAGGGATTCTGTGAATCTTTTTCTGTTCGACCGAGCCATGCATACTGGGATGGCAGGAGGTCCGCTGGTCAATTATGACGACGGAAGAGTCATTGGTATCATGATGGGCCTTTTTGTTCCAAAAGAAGAGGGTGGGGATTTTGTCAGGGGGTCCCTTCCAGGGTATGAATCAAGTTTCAGTTATGCCATCTCGATCGAGTATGGAAAGGCTATGCTTGAGGATTTGGGATTGACGTTACGATAGTTTGTGTTACTTTTTCAATTTTTTGGAATCTATGCACTGTTTGGTGATGCGATACTGAACAGTGCATATTTTGTCTATGAATGACAAAGAATGTGTTTGAAGGAGAGCAATCATCTTAAGGCAAACTGCTCCTTCATATACGCTATCCGTTGGCCTATGATCATCTGGGTATAGCTGCTTTCATAGTTCAGCTCAAACCCATGGACAGTCCCCTCTGTCTTCACCAGATTCACTTCAATACCGGTCTTTTGGAGTTTCTTTGCGTACTCGATTGCCTCATCCCTGAGACAATCGAACTCATTGACCTCAATATAGGTATTTGGCAATCCCTCCAATGAGATAATCTCATTTGGGGAGGCATATGAACCCTTTTTCCCTGCAAGGTAGAGTTTCCACATCTTGGCATTGAGCTTTGCGTTCCAGATAGGGGTATCAACATATTGCTGCATGGAATCAGTGGATAACCTTGCATCAAGGACCGGATAGATAAGCATCTGGAACTGTGGCATCTGCTGTGAGCGATCCCTGATCAAATGTGTCAATCCAGAGGCCAGTGCACCTCCAGCACTATCCCCGTAGATAGCGATACGACCAGGATCGATGGAGAGTTCCTTTGCATGTTGAGTAGTCCATTGATAGACTGAAAAGCAGTCTTCCAGTCCGTAAGGGTATGGATACCTTGGTGCCAATCGATAATCAGCCATGACTACTTTGCAAGAGCATCCGAGAGCAAAATCAATGATCAATTGCTTATGGTGGTCGGCAGCAGGGAGTGCAAATGCCCCTCCATGTAAGAAGAGAATGCAAGGAGCATTTGGCTCAATAGACTTGGGACTGAACAACTCTATTGTTATGGGATATCCATCATGAGCAATACAGGTTTCTCTCTTATGCGTGAGTGTCTCAGGGATGGATCGCCGTACATATGCAGAGCGGGTCAACCTTTGCAGCAATGGTAGTAAAGGTGCATAGAAAGGAATACTCATCTGCAACGTATGAAAATCTTCATGTACCGGATACTTCTTCATGTTGTCACTCACTAGCTGTAGGATGCTGAATCATATCATGAAACCAAATCTCAGCATACAGAGCACCTCCTGGGGAAAGGAGGTGCACAGAAAAGATCTTAACCCTGTTTTCAATCCAAGTACGCCTTGAATGCAACACTGTTGAAGGAACCGCTTAATGTGTGAGGTTCTATATCAAATATTCTTCTATGTGGAATGTAACGATATCCGTGCACAAATTGGATGGAGACTCCCTGGAAGATGTTCACTTCAAGTCCGGTAGCGACCGTGCCATGCATTACATATTCGAGGTTTGACATGACGTACTCATCATCCTCACTGATTAGGTGCCCGATAGCCATGGTTCCAATTCCAGCTTGGACAAAGGGGTTGAATGCTGCATCATGGAACATTCTGGCAGTTACTGCCAAGCCGCTGCTGAAAGCAAACGTTGCTTCTGTTTCGGTGATATCAACACCAAAATCTTCTCCAGGAAAATTCGAAAGCGGTTCAATTCTTGCGAATATTTCGGTGGATGTCCGGCTTGAAAGCTTGCTTCCAACGGTAATACCAACATTTGGTACTTCCTGTTCTTCTACCATACTATGGCCATAATCGATGCCGAGGTAGATACGAGGCGATAGGTATACACACCTGTCTGCTGCGAAAAGGGTTGTCATCGTGGTGAATGCGATGATCATGAGTACAGCAAGCTGTTTCGTACTGTTTTTGTTCATAATAATGCTTATCTCTCCATAGAATTTTGGAGGTCTTCACGAACTCCTGCTTGTACTTTGCAACAACCGTGCCAAAGCAAGAAACCATGGAAAATAGAACGAAAAGTACCTGCTCATCACATGGTGACTACCCCTGAATGGTAAAATCGACCAATGGGAAGGGATAATTTACCAAAGTATCAATAGCTGATTATTTATTTTATCTACCCTTATACAGTATATTTTTCTGCCCTGATACGATACAAATAGATACAATACTATGTTCTGGGAGATAAAACATGTTGGTTCTGATTATTTCATTGTTTGTGCGTCTTTCGATTTGTACCACCACGTACGTAGGCGAAGCAGAGACCGGGATTGTGCAAATACCCTCACGTGATGGGTACTTAATCGAAGGATTCCTCTCCATGCCCGATGATGGGAATGCTGAAACGCTGGTTGTGTACGTCAATGGTTCTGGACCGAACACTTATGATAACAAGCGAATGCTGGATGAGAAAAAACAGTTCACCTATTTTGATCTCTTCCGCGATGAGTTCAATGCACGTGATATAGCATTCTTCAGTTACAATACCCGTGGGGTAACCCCTTCAGATGAACCACCGTACTTTACTTCAGTTGATGACATTGTCTACAGAAGCTATACCCCTCATGCAAGTGTGAATGATGTTGTTGCAATTGTTGATCAGCTGAGAGAGTACAAAGGGCTACAGAATGCAAAGGTCCTCCTCCTGGGATGGAGTGAAGGTACCTTGATCGCTCCTTTGGTGTCACTGAAGACGTATGTTGACGGACTTATCCTCTGTGGCTTTATGTATGACGATATGATGAGTATTCTCGATTGGCAGCAAACAGGTGGGTCAAGCATGGTCTTCTACCGCAACTACTTTGACTACAACAAGGATGGGATTGTATCACCCGAAGAATTTGTTGAAGACAGAAACGGGATTGCAGCACATTTCGGTGTTACCTATGATTACATGGACCAGGACAAGAGCGGGGTCATGGATGAAAAAGATTTTGCCATCATGCTTGAACCAACCAGGAATGAGCTATACCGGGCCATCGAAGAGAGAGATCGAGAGTACCTAAAGCATTCCTATGGGGTATATCTTACCCCAGAATGGTTTGATGCACACAAGATGATGCCCACCAACCAAGAAATCCTTCCATTTGTTGACATTCCGATCCATATCATCCATGGGACCTTTGACCAGAACGCTCGGGTAGAGGGCGTCTATGAAGTCAAGGAATTGTTTGAGCAATTGGGAAAAGAGAACCTAACCATCTCTGTCCATGAAGGGTACAACCATGATCTGAACTATATGGACTATGTTTTCACTGAAGAAATACCTGAAGGATTAGCTGAAATTTTTACTACAGCTGAAACATTGTAATACTCGGTGAAGGTGAGACCAGGGGGATTCTCTATCTCATCCCCCTGGGATCGTGCTTTTTCATCTCTTGCTTCTGTACATACATCTTATGGTCTGCAATATTGCTTAGCTCATCAGAAGTCATCCCAGGCAGGGGTGAATGGTACCCGTAGCTGAACCGTAGGTTCTTGATGAGTTGGTTGTCATTCTGCTGCAAATGCCCCTTCATCATCTCGATGATAGCTTCAACATTACCAGAGTCAAATATTGCTGCAAATTCATCCCCTCCAAGTCTGAAGGCAAGTCCCTTGTGGGCAAATGCTCTCTTGAGTGCCTTGGCAAAGCAGATCAGTGTATAGTCTCCCATTTCATGGCCATATTTGTCATTGATCTCCTTGAAGTAGTTCAGGTCAAACACAATCAGTGAGAACTGTTTGTTGCTTTGCAACAGGTGCTGCATATACGCATCATAGCTGCTGCGGTTGTAGAGTTTGGTTAGGTAATCCTCATCGGATGGTGTAGATTCAAGAAAGACATAGATGACAAACAAAGCCAATGCAATTGATGTCCAGGAAAAGTGCAACTTGGAATTGAAAAATTGAAGTACCATTCCTGCTATGGGGATGAAAAAGAAAAACTGATAGATCAAGGTTTCATTGCGGGTAATATTCTTTCTATTCATGGTGATAAAGACAAAGAAATACCCATACAGCAAGCCAAGCAAGATGTAGTGGATGAACTTGAAAGGTTCACTACTATAACTGTTGGTCTCAGGGTTTACTGAGAAATAGAGAGGCAAGAAGGTATTCATGATAAGTATAAAGAGTGTAAGCAGGCTTGCATGCTGATAGTACCATCTCTTTTGGACTCTCTTCCTGTCATGAAACATCCTGAAATCCACATAGGACATGAGCAGTCCCCCGATGACAGGACCAATGAGGTAAAGCAGGAAGTTGGTGGAGTATTCAAGGAGAAATGCACCAAGGAATTGCTCGCCATCAATTATCCATGTCAGAGGTTCATCGATAATGGCAATACTGGTAGTGAGCAGGGACCAATTGAGGAGATGTTTACTGAATGTCTTGATCCTTGATTTCTGCATGAATAGATAGAGGATTACCAAGATAGCGAAGGCAAATATGTTGATCTGGAACTGAATCAGATAGTTCATCACCGGCCCTCCCTAAAACAAACAGATACAATAGTATCTTCATCATACATCCATGCGTTATCGCTTGACTAACATTAAAGATCTGACAAAAGTGAGCAACGAATTCTATCGGGAATAGTTCAAGCTATGCAATAGGACAGGTGTCTGATTCTCTCTCTGTCATAGGGTAGGGGATTCCCCCATTTGCCCGAATCACCTTTATTTCAGGACGAAGCTTTACATGCTCGGGAAAGTCTTCCCAACTGCCCCCCAGCCGTTTTAGAAGAAGGGTGGAGACTTCTCTCCCAATCTTTTCACAAGGTTGTGCAACTGCATAATGACAGAGCTTGAGCAGTGGAGCATAGCTGAGATAGTCAAAACTTGCAAAAACCAGTTGCCCCAGCTGATGAGGGGAGAGCATTTCTAATGCTTGGATGGTTGCCCCTAGATGCAGGGAATCATTGGCAATGAAAAAGGCTTCTGGATAATCTACTTCAAGAAGTGCTTGCCTGAGGAGATACCGCCCAGAGGCCTGGGTCATTGCATCCTGATGATAGACGAATCGATTTTCGACTGTAAGCCCCTGCTCCTTCATTGCCTCCAGATATGCGTACAATCGTTCATGTGCCGTATGGATACTGAGGTCTCCACCGATATACCCGATTCGCTTATATCCTTCATGCTTGAGCGCCTTGATCATCTGACGAACCCCATATCGGCTGTCGGTTTCCACAAAATCAACCTTAAGTCCATCGATACATCGGTCGACCATGACCAAAGGGATTCTTGACAGTGCATTTGCCAGGAAGTGCCGGCCATCTGCCCCTGCCGGCATCACCACAATCCCATCCACATTACGTTCAATGAATATCTGGAGCTTTCGCTTCTCCTCTTCCACTGAATCGTTGGAAGAGGTGATGATCAATGAATATCCGTGCGGAGCCAGGCAGCGTTCCATTGCCTCGACAACTTCCATGAAAAAGATGTTGGAGAGTTCTGGAGCGATAATACCGATCGTCTTGGTATGCCGAAACTTGAGGGAACGTGCCACCTCATTACGGTTGTAGCCAAGCGTATCCATGGCGTCCAATACTTTTTTTTGTGTGTGTATGTTCACAGAATCCCCATGGTTGAGGACACGAGAAACTGTAGCAATAGACACATTCGCTGCTCTTGCAACATCTTTGATGGTAGGGGATGCCATGTTGGTCTCCTCAGAAAAAGGGGTCAGCCGGTACAAATGCCGGTGACCCCCCAAACTTATGAGATGCAATCTCTGTTCAACGGTTCATCAATCGTAGATCAAACCCTTGATGTCTGCATCATCCATGTTCTGATAGTTGTAGAACTTTGCACCGGTGTCTACATCAGCAACAGGTTCACCCTTGTAGGCTTTGTATGCCAGTTCGACTGCTTTGTATCCAATCTGGTAGGGGTCTTGGGTAATGGAACCGAGGAAGTATTGCTGGCGAACCGCATTCTTCTGTGCAGCGCCTGCATCATACCCGATAACCACCACATCCTTGAATGCGGAATTGCTCTTCAAGGTTGCTCCATCGTTGGTTGCAGCAAGAAGACCCTTGACCGTTGCTTCATTGGAACAGAAGATTCCCAGAACATTGTCACTGGTCACCTTGTTCAGCATTGCCTGTGCTGCATTGGTTGCATCAGTCATGGCGGCAGAAGCGGGGACGATCATCTCAATAAAGACTTTTCTTCCCTTGGTTGGGCTGTCTGCAGCAATGTATGCAGTGTTTCCAATTACTGCAATATCACTCTTGCTAAGTGAAGTGTTCTCGTCAATCAACTTGATCATGGTGTCTCTGAAGCCCTTTCCACGGCTAAGCAGCGATTCACCTGAAGCGTCCTGATTCATGACGACAATCTTGACGGGGTTGGCGATTGAAGCAGCTTCAATTTTGCCTTTGATCACATCAAACATCTTCTCGGCAGCCATCCCTGCTGCGGCATAGTTGTTGGTTGATGCATTTGCCCAAATTGATCCTGCTGGAGCTTCCGGTACACCAGAGTCAAATCCGATGACAGGAATACCTTGGTTCTTGGCCTGCTGGAGCTGGTCAAGCACACTGCTGGTATTCAATGCCGCCAAGGCAATTGCCACAGGGTTCTTTGCCATTGCATTATTGAGCATCTCAACCTGGATTTGTACATCACTTTCTGAAGGAGGGCCTTCAAAGGTAATATCAACCCCATAATCTGCTGCTGCCGCATTGGCTCCCAGTTTCACTTGCTGCCAGAAGTCGTGTTGTTCTCCTTTTGAAACAACAGCGATATAAGGCTTTTGCTCCTTTACTCCTTCCGCAAACAGAACAGTGGAAGTAAGCAACACTAGAACCATTAGAACGACTAAGGTCTTCTTCATACTAATCCTCCTGTTTTCTACCGGATCCAATAACCCGGATTTGCTATATACAACGGATCTATTCCGTTATCTCTTCACGAATTCCTTCTCCTTCTTGCGTAGCTCTGCTCTTTGTTCTTTTTCATCCCGTCTCAGAGCACGGTATTGTGCACGCATATCCAGGCGAAGCTCGGCAAGTTTTTTCTCTATTTCTTTTTTGGCTGCTGGTTCAGCAGAGGACAATTCAGCCTTCAGTTGAGAAATCTTGAGCAGCATTTCCTCTTTGTACCTGTCAGACTCGGAGAGAATGCGAACCTCAGAAGATTTTTTCGTTCGATAGATATCGAGCATGACAGCACCCAGAACAACTACACCAGTAAAGAACGTCTGGTATTGTGACTGTAGATCCATCGATGGCAATCCAGCGCGCAATACACTCATGATATACACACCAATCATTGTCCCGAAGACTGAACCAGCCCCTCCGCTAAGACTGGTTCCCCCGATAACGGTTCCTGCTATAGCATACAATTCAAAACCCTGGCCTTGGGCAGGCATAACGGTGGTGTAGACTGCAGCAAAGGCAATACCGCCGATACCGGCAAGGAAACCGCTGATCACATAGGCCATCATTTCCCATTTTGCGACATCAATACCGCTAAGACGTGCTGCTTCCTTGTTTGATCCAACGGCGAAAATATATCGCCCCATCTTTGTTCTGGTAAGAATGATATAAGCAATGAATGCTGTACCGAAGAGTACGATGGCACCGGTGGGGTAGGAGGTATTATCCTCCGCGATAAACTTGAATATTCCCTTGAACCAGCTATCTTCTGCCCCACGAGCCGGGAAGGTAGCACTGCGCACATTCGATACAATGGATCCGGTACCTAAGCTGATCATCATGGTACCGAGGGTTGCGATGAAAGGTGGCAACTTCAGTCGGCTTACCATGATGCCATTGAAAAGACCAAAGGATGTTGCAACCACAATGATGAGGATCAATGAAATCCACATTGGCCATCCCCATGTCTTGTATGCTGTTCCGCCGATGATTGTCGCTGCCATCATCACTGTACCACAAGAGAGATCAATTCCACCGGTAATGATGACAAAGGTAACCCCGATGGCCAGAAACCCAATATAATAGGAAGAGTCAAGGATGTTTACCAATGTCGTATAGGAGAAGAAGTTCCTGCCAAAGAGCGCAAAGAATGCGTAGATGATAACGAGAGCCAGTGGTGCAAGCAACTTTTGGAGATTCAATCCTTTCTTTTTTTTCAACTCAACCAAATCCTTCGTTTTCATCTAGGGTTACTCCTATCCATGTTGTGTAGCCAATTCCATGATCTTTTCCTGGGTTGCCTCTTCTATTGGAAGGAACCCAGTGAGTTTTCCTTCACACATTACTGCAATTCGGTCACTCATTCTCAGAATCTCATTCAGTTCACTGCTGATCATAATGATGGACTTGCCTTCCTTGACGAGTTCATTCATCAGGTGATAGATCTCACTCTTTGCCCCTACATCAATCCCCCTTGTTGGTTCATCGAAAATGAGGATGGAACAGTTCTTGATCAGCCACTTTGCGATAACCACTTTCTGCTGGTTGCCCCCAGAAAGATTTTGTACGAGCTGGTCCAGTGAGGGTGTCTTTACATTGAGTTTCTCTACATTCTCTGCAGCAATCTGATGTAGTTTGGAACGAGGAAGGAAGAGGTTGGGGCAGAGGTCTTCGTACGAAGCCATGATGGCATTGGATTCGACAGAGAGCTTGATCGCCAGGCCAAACCGTTTTCGGTCTTCTGATAGGTATCCAATGCCATTGAGCACGGCATCTTCCGGACTTTCAATGAGTGTCTTCTTTCCATTAATATAGATTGAACCAGAGGCTTTATCTGCACCGAAGAGAGCACGCATCGTCTCAGTCCTGCCCGCACCCATGAGTCCAGAAAATCCGAGGATCTCTCCCTTATGCAACTCGAATGAGATGTTCTGTACAAGTTTGCCCGCATTAAGATTCTCAACCTTCAGGATAATTGGTGCATTATCGGGAACATTGCTTTTTGCTTTAGGCTGTTCATAGATAACCCGTCCAACCATCATGTTGATCATCTCATCCTTGCTTAACTCCTTGGTTAGCTTGGTACCCACATATTCTCCATCCCTGAGGACGGTAACTCGGTCGGTTATAATGCCGATTTCATCAAGACGGTGGCTGATGTAGATCATACCAACGCCTTTTTTTGCCAAATCTTTCATGATGGTAAACAGGTCCTTGATCTCTCTGTCGGTCAAGGCAGCAGTAGGTTCGTCAAAGATAAGAATCTTGAGATTATGGGAAACAGCCTTTGCAATCTCAACCATCTGTTGCTTGCCAACGGTAAGGTCCCGTACCTTTTCTTCTGGGTCTATGGACATATTCAGATGAGCAAACAAATCCCTGGCTATCTTGTTTTGTGCTTTCTCATCCAAAAACAAGCCATGGTGTTTGGTAGCCTCACGCCCAATATAGAGATTTTGTGCTACAGTGAGATGCTCCATCATATTCAGCTCTTGGTGCACGATTGCAATACCTGCATCCAATGCTTCCTTAGGGCCCTGTGGATTAAACAGCTTACCCATGTAATGGATTTCACCTGAGTCTTTTGGAAATATGCCAGTGAGGGCTTTCATCAATGTTGATTTGCCAGCCCCGTTTTCACCGACGATTGCATGAATTTCACCTTCATACAGATCGAAATCTACACCCTTGAGTGCATGTACACCGGCGAATCGCTTATCAATCGCTTTCATGGACAGGATTACGTTACTCACTCCGCATCTCCTTGTACATTTGTATTATTTGCACGTCAATTCCTATCTGTCAAGGAAAATTTGTAAACGTTTACAATAATGCAATTTAGAGACAAGAAAACTTACCTTCAGTGATGTCTAATGCTCATTGTTTGGTAAGAATGTGAGGCTTTTCTGCCAGAGCTTTGCAGCCATCTCTCGGTCGAGTGCATGAGGTGCGGGAATTTCTTCAGTTGTGAAGTTGAAGAACTTTCCTGTAATTCCCTCCACATCAGCAGAGACTCCCAGGTAGTACAACGCCTGGGCTGACAGCTGGGGGGTTCTGGCTGAAGGATTGATCAGGTGATGCTTGAACCATTTATAGAGCTTCCCGTTATTTTCACCCATATTGGTCCTTACATCACCAGGGTGCATCGCATTGATCGTAACTCCACTATCCTTGAAGTATTCGGTAAAGGGGAAAAGAGAGAGCAGCTGTGCAGTTTTTGCTGAGCCATAACTCTTCAGTCCACTATAGTGGTGCCTCTTCCAGTCTAGATCATCGAGATGCAATCCTGAGAGTGCGAACCTGTGCCCCTCAGAATTGACATACAAAATTCTTGCACGTTCATGTCGTTTGAGTTTTTCCATCAACAGGTAGGTAATGATGAAGGAAGCAAGATAGTTGACCTGGAAGACCTCCTCCAAGCCATCGGCAGTAAACTGCTTTTTGGTATTGTATACCCCGGCGTTATGAATAAGCACTGCGATATCTTGTGCTAGTCCTGCCAGCATGGTAGCGGCAGCATGTATCTGATCAAGATGCGAGAAGTCTGCAATAAAGTAAGTACAGGGTACCTTGAACTCATGCTCTATTTCTTGTTTCAGCTGTTCTGACTTCGCCTTGTTTCGGTTGATTAACAGAAGAGAGGCCCCGTGGGAAGCGAAAAGCCTGGCTGTCTCGTACCCGATGCCTGAGGTAGCTCCTGTGATGACAACCAAATTTCCGGTGAAGCCTTTCTCTTCGCTTTTGGGAGTTGCCTTGTTGTTCTTGAGCATGGCTGCAATATGTGACCATTCGTACTCTTTCAGATAGGGATTCATGACTACCTCTTGTGTTACCCAAATTTCTTATGCATGAACTTGCGATAGGCTTTGCCGAAGCGGGGGATGTTGTCAAAGATATCTCCCCATAGGTCATAGTAATCGCGTTGTTCTATGATTTTTCCTAGTTCGTTCAAGGTGACCCTGCTTGCGCCATATACCGATGAATTGGGGTATTTCTTGAAACTCAGTGTCATCTCCCACTCAAGGAACATGACATTGCCGTTTTGGGCAATATTCTTGATATCCATCTTCAGGTCGCTGGACCTGGCGATCAAGCGCTCGGTCATTGCAGTGAATTCTGCAATACCATGGATTTTCTGGACACTGTCCCAAAAGAAAATATGCTCATCATAGTAAGGTAGTATGTGGGACCAGTCGGGCTTCCCCTCTGTATTGTAGATATTGGTCCATAATTCTCTCAGTTGTTCTTTGCTCTGTATAGAAAATTCCATTGTACCCATTCCTGATTACTGATAACTTGATGTGAAATATATAGCACAGTTTTTGCTGTGCTTGGGAAAATGTTCGCATTAGGAGCGGTAATTTTGGATTTCCTGGCATGGTATGCAGACTCTACGCCCACAGAGATATCATTTCATAAACGTTCACTATTCTCATTCCTATGTGTTGAACTCTTCATATGAATCGAGAAAGACACGAACGGATGATGGTTTAAAGTGTGTTCCTGTACATCGATTCAATTCGTGCATTGTGCCTACCTCATTACTCAAAACGACCAATCATAATGTACAGAGGACAAAAACTACTGCAATGGTAAATACCAAATAAAACCCACCAATTATAATTGCCAGCGTCCTGGACTACCCACTGACACTAAGCTGGTGCTCAGTGTCCATATGTTTCAGTCTAGGATACAATTGTGAATAAAAGGTCATGATTGAGAAAATTAGGGCGATTACGCTGAATACTTTGGTCTCTTGCCCTCCTGTGATGACAATCCCAATGATCAGCACGATAAAAATCAACTTGGTGCCTGCAACCCAATTGATGAGATAGGTAACAAACTCCCCAATCTCTGGGTCCTTTTGTGATTTCTCATATGCCTTGAACACTCCCACGGCATTCCCCCGTGTTGAGGAAGGCATCCTGTAGAGTAACACCACATTGAGAGTCTCCAAGGTGATAAATGCAATCAATACCCAGGAAAGAATATCCATATATGCTCCTACAAAAACGCCTTTTCCTTGAGATAGTTCTCAGCGACCATCCTGGCTGGTTGTCCCTCAACAGCAATCCTGCTGTTAAGCAACTGCAGTGTTTCAAGGTCAAGACTTTGGAAAACAGGTTCTAGAATAGTCGCAATTTCAGGATTTTGCTCAAGCACTTCAGAGCGGATGATCGGGGAGGGAGCATAGACCGGTTGGATGTTCTTCGTATCGGTGAGGACCTTCAAGCCAAGTGCAGCAAGCTGTCCATCGGTTCCGTATGCCATAGCAGCATTGACCCCTTCCTGACCAGAAGCTGCAGCCTGCTCGGTGAGGGTTGTGTTCCCACCTGCAAATACCAAGAGCTGGCTTTCATCAAGAGAAAATCCGTATCCCTTCTCAAAACTGGGGAGTGCTGCCTCACTGGATACAAACTCTTCACTTGCGGCAAGCTTGAAATGACCTCCATTATTTACATAGACGGCAAGATCATCCAAGGTTTTTAGGGATTCCTTTTCAGCGAGATCCCCACGAACTGAGATTGCCCATGTGTTGTTGGCAGGGGCAGGAGTGAGCCAGACTATGTTGTTGGCTTTTAGGTCGAGCTCAGCAGCCTTTTTATAGCCAGCTTGGAAATCCTTCCAGAGCTCTGCTTCGCTCTCTCCAGAGAAGAAGTAGTAGGCATTGCCAGTATACTCTGGGTAGATATCGATTTCACCAGCGATGATGGCAGAGCGGACAATGGGTGTGGACCCAGTTTGCGTCTTGTCGATAACACGAAACCCATCGTTCTCCAGCATAAGTACAATCATGTTTCCCAGCAAGGCGCCTTCTGTATCTATCTTGGAACCCACAGTTATCTCTGGCTTATCCCCACGCTCCGTTGTACCTGCAGCAAAAATAGGTATGGACAACAGTAAAAGTGCCAATGAGAGAAAGAGTACATTCTTTGCAAATAGTTTCATGATTACGCCTCCGATTGAAATGAAGAGAATACCCAGGGAATCAATTCCGCCACAGTAGGGTGAGGAATGACGGTATCCTGGATTGTCTGATAGCGAAGACCTGCTTGCATGGCGAGAGCGATCATACTGATCACTTCATCTCCACCCACACCAAATACAGCAGCCCCAATAATGGTATCGTTCCTCTTGTGTACCAAAATCTTGATACGTCCTTTCGTCTCATTCTTCTCCTTCGCTCTACTGATCGTTTTCATCTCCTTGGTTGCCACCAAATATGGAATATTTTTATCCTTTGCTTCTTTCTCACTCAAACCTACTCTTGCAAGTGGTGGATCGATGAATAGTGAGTAGGTGGGAATACGGTCAGTTATTTTTTTCGAACCTCCAGAAAGCACCGAGAGGAAAACCTGGCCGTCATGGACGGATGTGTGGGTAAAGGCACCTCGTCCGTTTACGTCCCCGAGTGCAAAGATATGAGGGACGGATGTTCTACACTCATCGTCAACCGTGATGAATCCTCTTTCATCCATCACGATGCCAGCACTGCCCAGGTTGAGTGCGTCACTGTTTGGAACTCTACCAATACCAACCAAAAGGTGGGACCCTGTTATGGTTCCTCCCTGGTAGTGTACTGAGATTGACTTGTCAGCTTCTTTTGAGACAGAGCTGATGGCGGCGGAGGTAACGATTTCAATTCCCTCATCTTCCAAGATCGAACGGGCAATCTCACTGATCTCTTCATCCTCCCTGGAAATGATATGTGGAGATGACTCAAATATCGTTACCTTGGAGCCGAGTCTCCTGAAGGCCTGGGCGAATTCCAGCCCGATATACGACCCTCCTATGATCAGGAGATGGGAAGGGAGCTCCCCTAGAGCCAAGATTCCCTTGTTGTCCAACCAAGGAACGTCATCGATACCAGGGATATCAGGAACCCTTGCCCTGGTGCCCGTATGAATGACGATTTTCTCTCCATTGATACGTGTTCCCTCAATCTCGACGGTATGTGAATCGATGAATGACCCTAAACCAGCATAGAAGTCAACTGTTTGTTCTAGCCATTCCGTAAACCCTTTGTTTGCTTCATCACGGATGGCATTGACACGTTTCATGACCTTGGAAAAATTGGTCTGGTAGGATGCTACTTCGATGCCAAACTCACTTCCTCTGTGAATCATGTGAGCGGTGCGGGCGCTTGCGATAAGGGTCTTGGTTGGGGTACACCCCCAGTTTACGCAACTTCCTTCAACACGATCTGACTCAACCACAGCAACAGATTGGTTTTGCTTCAGAAGTTCTCCAAGTCTGGTCCCCGTTGCTTGCCCTGTTCCAATGATAATCACATCATACTGTTTCATCGGGATTACCTCCTGATAGAGCTTCAGTATACCTAGCACTATAAAGGTGATTGCTCACCCACACAAGAAAATAGACCCCGTGAAAACTTGATTCCCTCCCTTTCTCCTGTTATTCTCAAATCAACCAGGGACGAGCGGCCCTTTCATGCGAGGGATAGATTGTGATTACTAGGCGGTTAGCCACAGAGGGGAGAGTCATTGAATCGGAACGTACTCCAGTGGAGATCCCTCGATAAACAGGTGATATTAACGCTGTTCCTTTTTTTTGTGAGCTTAACCCTGCCATTTATTCAATCACGGGAAAACAGGATATCTGAAGAGTTTACAGTATATGTGCTTTCACTTGGGTTTATTTCCATACTTCTCTTGCTTACGCCCCCACTCATTCTCTTGGTAAGTGTAATCATTCCAGAGAAAAACCATGCTCGGCACCTTGCATCTATTTCCATGGCGTTTGGGGTGTTGTTTCCCATTTTGGTTCTGGGGATTGCTGGAAATACTTTGGTTGAAGATCTGGGGGCTTTTGCCCGCTATAGTCCAGCATCAGGGATGTATGTGTATCTTGCCTCTGTCTCCATTCTTTACTTCATGCAAAAAACCTTGCATAGACGTGATAAGATTGCCCTCTTCCTGGTATTGACCATGATAGTAGGCATGGGCTTTCTTGGCATGTTCGATCGCCTGGGAATTCTCCTGGAAGCAAGGAACCTGGGCACACGCTTGGCCCGTGAGATTCTATCTCATATCAGGATTACCGGTATAAGCCTGCTTATCAGTATGCTTATAGGAATTCCAATTGCATTTCTCGCCTTTATGAACAAAGCTGTCAGACGTGTGGTATTCCCCATCCTCAATGTATTGCAGACCATTCCAGGAATTGCTCTTTTTGGTCTATTGATTGCTCCACTTGCCGCTCTCTCCCAGGCTTTTCCGGTTCTTCGACAGTGGGGAATCCAGGGAATAGGTAATGCACCAGCAATCATTGCGCTCAGTATGTATGCACTCTATCCGATTATCCGCTATACCTACACATCTCTTACTGGAATTGATGAGCAAGTGGTCCTTGCCGCGAAGGGGATGGGTATGAACTCAACACAATTATGGAAGATCGTCCGCCTTCCCCTGGCAACGGTTGGGATCCTCCATGGTATTCGGGTAGCATTGGTACAAACAATAGGGAATGCCACACTGGCAAAGTTGATCGGAGGGGATGGACTTGGGGTCTTGGTGTTTGAGGGACTCGGCCAAGCTTCAGTCGATATGGTCTTGCTAGGTATGTTGCTTATCATTGCCCTGACCGTAATCTCTGACCGGCTATTCCAGCTCCTGATTATTTTCTTCACTCCTACATTCTTGGCAAGGGAGGAACGCTGATGCAATCGCCTGCCCATCCTATCCTTTCTGATACTTCCATTTTCCTACAAGCAGACCGTATTTCTGTGCGATATGGAGAGACAGAGGCCCTCAAGGAAGTCTCCTTACAGATTCCCACTAATCGGGTAACCGTGTTGATCGGCCCAAGTGGGTGTGGGAAATCAACTACGCTCAGGTGTATCAATGCACTGGAGAAACTCTCCTCTGGAGTCATAACCTATGGTGATGAGTCTATACAGAACATGAATGAGACTGAGCTCAGGAGATCCATGGGGTATGCCATACAATCTGTTGGTTTGATGCCTCACCTGAGTGTAGAAGAGAATGTTGACCTGGTTCCACGATTGCTTGGACAGGAACGGTCAGGAAGAGGGGAGCGGGTAGAGCGATTGCTCACTCTGGTGCGGCTGGACCCCAAGATCTACCGGAACAAATATCCCCATGAACTCTCCGGTGGGGAAGCCCAGCGTGTAGGGGTTGCCCGTGCCCTTGGAGCAGACCCTCCTGTACTGCTGATGGATGAACCCTTTGGGGCTGTGGATCCTCTTACCCGTGAACAGCTCCAGGATGAGTTTATCCGTATCCAAAGGCAATTGAAGAAGACCGTTATTTTTGTCACCCATGATATTGATGAGGCTATCCGTCTTGCTGACTATCTGGTGATCATGAAGGATGGGGAAGTGGTACAAGCTGATACCCCGGAGCAGATTCTTGCCGCTCCACAGGATGACTTCGTGGAGCGATTTCTCGGCCCCGATCGGTCACTCAAACGCCTATCCCTCTTTACTGCCGACCATTGTTGCATACAAGAAGTACTCTCTGGGATGGAAGAGGCGAGCACATCAGTATTACCTGAGGATTCACACAGGTGTTATTGGCAAGTTGATGAAAAAGGGCGACCTATCAAAGGGTTTGTGTGGGTGAAGGGCCGTCTCGTATCGCGTGCGGTACACAGCGCAAACCATACAGTACAGACGTATTCATCAATGAGAGAGTGTATGGCTGCCATCCTGAGTTTGGGGTTGCCTGCAGCTGCCGTGGTGGATGAGGAAGGACTGTTATTCGGGGAGGTTCGATTTGAGACAATCCAAACAATCAGCATCTCCTAGAGAAATGATCAAGCGATGGGTACCTCTTCTCCTGATCTCTGTTGGGTTGGCCCTCTATATTTCCTCTGATGCATTGCAAACAACGATTCTCTCGTTCTTGTTTCCTTCAGAGACACAGTTCACCCATTCAAGGAAGAACATTCTGCAAATGACCGGTGCCCACATTACCCTAACGATTGCAGCAACGCTGCTTGCCAGTGTGTTTGGCATATTCATTGGCATCCTGGTTACAAGAAGGGCAGGAAGAGAGTTCCAACACCTGGTACTTAAGCTGAATGCTTTTATCCAGACCTTTCCTCCATCAGCGGTAATAATACTTGCATTTCCCGTGTTGGGTTTTGGTTGGCAACCAGCCTTGTTGGCGCTGTTTCTCTACTCTCTCTTTCCTGTCCTGGGAAACACAATAGTAGGGTTCAATGCAGTAAACCCAGCTGTAATCGATGCTGCAAAGGGAATGGGAATGACTTGGTTCCAGCAACTTCATATTGCTGAGCTCCCACAAGCGTTGCCCATGATAATCACCGGTATACGACACAGTTATATCCTCAATCTTGGGACTGCCGCCATCGCAGCAGTAATTGGTGGGGAAGGACTCGGGACTATCATCATTAGTGGACTTACCCTGCGTAACTCTGCCTTGGTACTCTCCGGCACCATCGTAATCAGCATGCTCGCTTTCATAGGGGAACAGGTATTTGGTCTGCTCTCCTGGAATCAGACAAGTCATGCAGGGAGAACAGAGCAACAAGCCACTATGTCAAAAAAAGAGAAGTAGCCATACTACAAGTACAATGAGAATACTCAAGAGAGTGCCCAGAAGATAATACTCTGCAAAATCCTTATCCTTGAGCATCTCATAGCGAGAAATTGACTTTGCCGCCATCACCAAAGCCAGTGCACCAAACTGCCCAAGACTGAGCAGTATTATCATGATATAGCGCTCAAGGGTACCGATCATGGCCCCGGCATTATTTCGGGGTGTCTCTTCTTTCTTTCCTAAACGTGAAATAATGTGTTTGATGGTAATATTGGAAGGTTTAGCAAGTATCAAGATACTGACAGCCCAGGTAAGGATGGTATCAGGGCAAAAGTTACTGGAATTTAGCAGACCGGTAAGCCATGAAGCTGGAGCTAATGGTGCTGGAATGAGTAGTGTTGCCACTCCTGCTAGTGAGATGAGATGGACTGTTTGATCGGCCAGATATAGTGTGGATTCCTTGCACTTTCCAAGTCTGTGAAACAAGAACTTTGCCGTGTCTATACAAACGTGAAGAATGATGAGAAATACAAGTGAATTGACCAACGACGGGGAAGGGTGCATAAATGCTAGTGAGGTAAAAAATGGGAGTGCATATATAAGACTATGGAGCAGTACCGCTGGATATTTGTTTCTCTTTGACGCTGCCAGTCTTTCACTCTGGAGGTAGTAGTCACCCAATATATGTAACAGGAGATAGAACAGGAAAATATCAGTATTCATTAACATGCCTCACTTAGTCTGCTCGTTATTCCAGCTAACGTATGCAAGTAGGTATAAAAATGAGCCGAAGATAATGCGCTATTCACCGTTGGTTGTGTGATACCGAGCAAATCAGCTGTTTTCTGTTGGTTATATTGTCCTCCTTCCATGAACGTGTGCAATGTTTTCTGCTGTTTTTCTGTCCAGCCTTCTTTCAAGGTTGAAAGGAGGGAAAAAGCCATGTTGAGCATAAGAGAAAGATTCTCATCATTAATAATTCCGATTCGAGTGGTAGTATATGGTTCCTTATGTTTTTTTTCGCTTTGCTTCAGGTGAGTTAGCATATCACGTGCAATATGATATGCAGGACCGTCCATTCCAAACGGTGAATCCTTGATGATTTCAGTATGGATTTCTCCGATACCGATACCAAATCGGATACGTACCGGCCACATATGACGTTCAATATAATCAACAATGGAAACTACATGAGAACAATCACTTAGTAATCCCTGAAACTCATCTCCTAGGGTAATGGTGAAGGAGGAAGTAATCGAATTCTTCTCATTTGTGAGCTGAACTTGTTTTTTAGTAGAGTATGAAAAGGGTGAGATATCTAGGATTTGTTTGTAGGTATCCAAAAAAGCAAAACTGTTTACTCTCTGCAAGACCTGCTGCAGTTGTATCTGGACCTGTTTTCGGTTTGTAAGAGTCCGAGAGTCAATAATGTCACCAATAATAGCGACGTAGTGTTGTGTGTTGTCCATGAGAGTAGATTACATCTGATCGATTTCTCTGTCAATATAGATATAAAATACTATAAATAATAAATATAATAATTAGAATCTATAAATAGGATATAAAGCATCAATAAACTATATAGTTTGTGAATCTTTTATACTTACAAACCGCTTACCTAGTTGCAGTTAACCGGTTCTGGTGTTACCACAAGCAATGTTTCCAAGGATTGGAAAAACAATTCCCTCCATGCAAAGTCACCAGAAAGAGTGCACCACATATACTCATAACCAGTAAACATATAAGCCGCCGCTTCATAGAGTACCTTTGGTTCATTGCTGTTGAGAAACTGTCCTTTTTCTTGGCCTAAGGAGATGATATCTATTGCAATCTCCTCTAAGTGTTTCCTTAGGTGTAGAGCACGGTCTTTCCTCTGAAGATTCACGATCAACAGTTGAGTGTTCAACTCAGGTCCCAATGCTATGAACTGAGTGATGAGATAATCAAAGAGGTGTTTTATTTGCTCCCAACAGGAAGGTAAGTGCAGCATCTGTCTTAGCATTGGGGTCAGATTGTCAACGATAATATCATAGCTTTGCAACAGAATTTCCTGTTTTGACTTCAGATGATAATAGAACGTGGTCTTCGTAATGCCACAGGCTTCACAGATATCATTCACGGTAACTTTCTCATACCCCTTATCTTTGAAAAGCTCATTCCCCTTGGCAATAATCTGTGCCTTCATGTCCATACCACGATCTCCCTTCGCTCCAAACTCTACCAGAAGCATCCTCATTCAACAAGTGTGCATGATGGATAGCCATATATCGATAAAATAGTATTGACAACACATGATTGGTTTGCTAAGGTGTACCCAAGTACAATAAAGAATTACCCGAGTAATATAACCACCAAGTACGTAATCAGAAAACTCAATACAGGAGAGGAACGAAAGATGAAACTTTTAGAACAGACACGCATTGCAGGCATGAAATTGCGAAACCGCACATACATGGCACCGATGGGAACCCAGACAAACGCTGACGGTTCCTTCTCCGACAGATCCATTCGTTACTATGAAGAGCGCGCCAAGGGTGGTTTTGCACTCATTATTACTGGTGCAAATCAGGTTACCATGGAGTATGAAGCAAAGGCATGTAATGTACTTGGTACTGCAAAAACATTCGAGCAGATGAATTTCCTTGCTCGACGTATCCATAATCATGGTGCAAAACTTTGTATCCAGCTTACCCCAGGATTGGGAAGAATGCAGTTCACCACCGGTGATGTACGACCATACTCTGCAAGTGAAGTCGATTCATTCTGGTTTCCTGAAGTGAAATGCAAGGCTTTCAGCAAAGAAGATATCCAGTTCCTCGTCACAAAGATGGCAGAAGGAGCTGCAACTGCCAAGAACGCTGGGGCAGATGCAGTCGAGCTACATGGATATGGTGGGTATTTGATGGACCAGTTCCAGTCAACCCTCTGGAACAAGCGCACTGATGAATATGGTGGTAGCTTGGAAAACCGTATGCGTTTCTCAGTAGAGTGTGTGAAGGCAATTCGTCAGGCTGTAGGACCGAACTTCCCGATTCTTTACAAGTTCACCCCGTACCACGGAGTGGAAGGGGGTAGGGAGCTTGACGAAGGAACTGCAATGGCAAAGATACTTGAGGAAGCTGGTGTCGATGCACTCCATGTTGATGTTGGTTGTTATGAGGCTTGGTACAAGGCAATCAATACCGTTTATCAACCACCAATGGTACAATTGCCAGTTGCCGCAGAGATCAAGAAGCATGTAACGGTACCTGTACTGTCACAAGGAAAAATGCAGAATCCTGCAGATGCAGAAGCTGCCTTGCAGGATGGAAAAGCTGATATGATCGGACTGGGGCATATGGCTATCGCTGACCCTTACTGGGTCCAGAAGGTCAAGAAACATGAAACCTACGACATTACTCCCTGTATCGGCTGTAATGAGTGTCTCTTCGCTGGTTTCAGTGGAAAGATTCTGCATTGTGCAGTGAACCCGCTTGCTTTCGCTGAGGATTATTATCCTGTCGGTAAAGATGATTCCAGCAAGCGTATCCTGGTCATCGGTGGTGGTCCTGGTGGTATTGTGGCTGCACTGACTGCAGAGCAGAGAGGCATGCAGGTAGAATTGTGGGAGAAACGTAACGTGCTTGGTGGATTGTTGCTTGCAGCAGGCGGACCACGCTTCAAGAAGGACGTGAAGGACTACGTCGACTACTTGGTTGGAAAACTGCACCGTAGTAGCGTGAAGGTTTCACTTATGAAGGACGGAACTCCTGAAGAAGTTCTTGCTGGCGGTTACGACAAGGTGATTTTCGCTACCGGAGCAACGCCCATTATGCCTCCGATCAAGGGAATTGACCAGGATTGGGTAACGGGGCCAAATGACCTACTGACCAACAAGAAAACCTATGGAAAGAAGGTTGTTGTGGTTGGAGCTGGCTTGGTCGGATGTGAGACCGCCTGTCACTGTGCAGAGAAGGCAGATTCTGTAACCATGATCGAGATGCTCCCTGAGATTCTTGCAACCACAAGACACTGCAAGAACAATGACCAGGCACTTCGTCAGTTGATCGAGGACTGCAAGGTGAAGAGTGTGACTTCTGCAAAGGTGCTCTCATTTGAAGATGGCAAGGTCATCTATGAGAAGGACGGCAAGAAACATACCCTTGAAGCCGATACCGTTGCAATTGCTGCTGGATACAAGGCAAATACAGAGTTGTATGATGCACTTTCTGACAAGGTCGACTGTGCCTTGGTAGGGGATGCCGAGAATCCAGATAATATTCTCTCTGCAGTGCACCATGGATTCCACGCAGTTCGCTGTATCTAATCCTTTCATACACATATTTCTCAACAAGAGGGGGTGCTTTGCAGCACCTCCTCTTGTATTGAAGTAGGTAATTAGCACAAAAATATAGCGTTTGGAACAGAAAAATTCTTCATTCAAGAAAAAAATAACGATTGCTAGTATGAATACTTGACACTAGCAACTATACATATTATTTTTTCACCGTTCGTTACACGAGGAGTTATTAATGAAGAATGTATTGATCATAGGCGGTGTTGCAGCTGGAGCAACGGCAGCAGCAAGAGCACGAAGACTAGATAATGATGTGAATATCACCCTCTTGGAGGCTGGAGCAGATGTCTCGTTTGCAAACTGCGGCCTTCCTTATTATCTTGGACGGGATATTGAATACCGTTCTTCCTTGATTCTTGCAAGTGAAGAGACGTTTCATGAACAGTATCGCGTTAAGGTACATACCCATACAGAGGCGCTCGCTATAGACCGTGAAAAGAAGCAGGTCAGAGCAGTGAATAATGTTACTGGAGAGGAGCATGTGTTCCCCTACGACTCCCTGATTCTCGCCCAAGGTGGAAAGCCGGTCGTACCGCCTCTTCCAGGCGTGAATAAGGAACATGTGTTCCAACTATGGACCCTTGCAGATATGGACAGGATCGACCACTACATCAATGAGAAAGACCCTAAGAAAGCAGTAGTAGTTGGCGGTGGTTTCATAGGCCTGGAGATGGTTGAGGCACTCACCAAGCGTGGGATTGCTGTAACACTGGTTGAGATGGCACCCCAGGTAATGCCCAACCTGGAAGGGGAGTTTGCAGGGTTTATCACGAAGGAACTATTGGATTATGGTGTGAAGCTCAAACTGGGTAAATCAGTAGAGGCTATCGAAGATAAACAGGTACTCATCAACGACGGTACCTCCATTGATACCGATTTTGTTCTGCTTTCAGTAGGTGTGCGTCCTACCTTGCAACTTGCAAAGGATGCAGGCCTCGAGATGGGCACTTCCGGTGGTCTTAAGGTTAACGAGCATATGTGCACCAGTGATCCTTCCATCTTTGCTGCTGGGGATATGGTGGAGATCTCTCACAATATCCTTGGGAAAAATGTGAGGATGCCACTGGCAGGTCCTGCAAACAGACAGGGAAGAATTGTTGGAGAGAATGCTCTTGGAGGGAACCGTACCTATAAAGGTGTTTCCGGTAGCTCGATCGTTAAGGTATTTGAGGCTATTGCTGGTTCTACAGGAATGAGTCTAAAGGCAGGTAGGGATGCAGGTCTCAGCGTTGATGCTGTGGTCGTGCACAAGGCCAGTCATACTGCTTATTACCCCGGGTCAGAGAAAGTGAGCTTGATGCTCGTGTTTGATAAAAAGACCAAGAAAGTACTTGGAGCCCAGGTCGCTGGACGGGTAGGGATAGATAAGAGAATCGATGTTATCGCAACTGCTATTGCAGGTGGACTGACACTTGATGATCTTGCTGAACTCGACTTGGCGTATGCTCCTCCGTTCAACTCACCGAATGGGCCAGTCAATATGGCAGCTTTTACCGCAATCAACCATACCAGTGGGTTCAGTCCTTCTATCCTTGCACAGGATTTTGAACACTTTGTCATGGAACAGCAGCCTATTGCAATCGACCTTCGTGATCCGATCAGCTATGGAAAAGCCAATCTACGTGGGACCAACAACTTGAGCCAGGATATGATCAGGGAGAATCTGGACAAGATTCCCAAGGAGAATCCAATCATCCTTATCAGTGATGATGGGCAGAAGGGTCACGTAGTACTGAGAATGCTCAAGGGTGCAGGGTTCGACCGTGTGTTTAACGTGAGTGGTGGCTACATCAGTCTAGAGCGACATGCCAGAGCTATTGGTTTCCAGTATCTACAGGTAGGAAAGTTCCCGATCGTAAAGAAATCTGTAGAGGATTCCAAGGAGACAAAGAGTGAAGAAGCTGATGAGTCTGAAGCGCTTGCTTCTGAAGGACCAATCATCCTGGATGTCCGTACTCCTATGGAATTTGAAATGGGTGCATACCCAGGAGCAATCAATGTTGGACTCGATTCCCTACAGGAGTGGGCTGAAGGAATAGAAGATAAAGATCGAGAGATCATCATCTATTGTGCTTCAGGAGCCCGATCCAGCTATGGCATGCGTATCCTTAACCAGATGGGATTCACCAATGTGGAAAATGGTGGTGGTCTGCATAATATGATGGCGAGGGGTTAATCGTTCTGCTTATAAGCAAGCCGGGCTTTTCTGATGAACAGGAATGCCCGGTTTTACTTTCTATACCAAGTCTCCTATGTATGGTATATTGCCTTTCATGAAAACCATGAGAAATATTCTAATCCTTGGCTTTGGTCTTATACTTGGGCTTCTTTCTTCTTGTGCTTCGACACAACTATCCAGTGATATAGATATGTCTGACCCCAGAAGAGAGGACCTACAGCTCCTTATGACTACCCTTGAGCATAATCATCCTGATCTGTATAGCGTGACCAAGGAAAAAGCTTTCAAGACATTGTATGATGAAATACTGGTATCGGCTCCCCAAATGGAAGATATTGAATTCTATTTTGCCGTACGTGAAATCGTTGCCCAGGTAGGTGATTCCCATACGATGGTTGGATTTCCCAAGGATATCGCTGCAAGCTTGCATGCGCTTCCTATCCAGATTGCATATATCGACAATGCATGGCGCCTGATTGTGGTAGAGAAGAGCCAAGAGCCAATGCTTGGTTCTGAGGTGCTCAGCCTCAATGGCGTATCGATTGAGCAGATAATGGAAAAGGCAGAACCGCTGGTTGGATATGACAATCAGGTTTGGTTCAGCCAAAATGTTTCCCAGCTTCTTAACGTTGCAGAGTTCTACTCATATCTGGGGATAGCTGAGAATCCCAGTGATCCAATAACGCTTACCATCGACCATCGCACTTGTCAGAATGTCTCTTCATCTTCAATCACACCAATTTCAATCACTGAGTTTTACCAGAAAGAGTTCGTGACCCTGTATGACAATCCTTCCCGTACCGGTAGTGCGCGTGTCTACTACCGAACTGAATTTCTTGACACTCAAGAAGATATACTCTTCATACAATACAATGTCTGTGCCTCAGACCCTGCTTTCCCTATAGATGCCTTCATTGAGGAGACCTTGGCCCTTGTATCCTCCAAGAAACCTGCCAAGATTATCGTTGATCTCAGATATAATGGAGGAGGCGATTCAAGTTTGTTTGAACCCATGATTGATGGATTGGCAACGTATCAGAAAACACAGGGATTTTCACTGGATGTGTTGATTGGAGAGCGTACATTCTCTTCAGCTTTGATGAATGCAGTACAACTCAAGCAGCACTCAAACGCAACGCTTGTGGGAACACCCACGGGAGGGAGCGTGAATCACTTTGGAGAGGTGAAGTCCTTCACCCTTCCCAACAGTGGGATTCCCGTGCAGTACTCAACAAAGTTCTTTGTCATGGACAAGTCACACCAGGGTGGTTCCCTTCAGCCAGATGTATTCGTTACTCCTACTGTTGAGGATTTGCTCTCTGGAGTTGATACCGTGGTTCAGACACGTATTAAATGATCAGGAAAGAGCATAGAAGTGTAGGAAATGCTCTTTTTCTGGTCGTCTACGAACATATACTGAGAAGGTTTTTCCCAAATTCAGACAATCTTCCGATAGGATACACAACGCAATGCTCCTTACACTGCTGATGAAAATCAACAACGAGGAGCATTTTTATGCACAAAAGAACAAAACGACTTATTCCTATTGCAAACATTCTCATTGCATCCCTTCTGATCATTTCATCCTGTACTCATACAGCGACTATACGTGATCAAGCAGGCAATAGGCTGGAGTTGGAAGTAGATAGCAGGGAACGTGTATCGATCAATGGTACAAAACAGGCCATCTATTTGGCAGGAGAGAAAAGAGACAATCTTTCTCCTTGGGCACTCCTGGGGTGGTTTTCTGGGTTCTCTTGCAGCTGTAGAGCGACCTGATCTATTCCATGCCTTCATTGCTGCCTCCCCACATATCAACTCTACTGAGAACGACACCATAGGATACAGAATGATATTGGAGGGTGCGAGGAGAAGAGGAGATACAAAAACAATCCAGACACTTGAGGAGATTGGATTACCTCCTTACGAAAAGATTGATAAAGAGGGAAATCTGGTAGGAGACGGGCAAGCCTATTATGCGTTACTTTCACGCCTTTATTCATACAGTCCCAGTGCTCCAAGTGATCATGGTTTTCGCTCAGAGAAAATGTTTCTTGCACCTGAGCACTCTTTTTTCTCTAAAATAAATCTGGTCAGAGGGGTGGTCCGTGGGACAAAGACTGTCTACCCAAAGATACGGCATAGAAGTCTGGAAGAGGAAGCCAATTGATTCACCATACCACTGTTTGTAATCAACGCGGCATACGATATGACGTGCGTTTCAAGTATCACCGAGCGTTGGTATGAAAGCGTCGAAGCACCTGAAAAAAAGATGCTATGGTTGGAACATTCAGGACATAACGGAATATACACAGAGAGTGAAGCGTTCACGGAATTCATGAAGGAGTCTGTGATACAGGTACTACCTGAATAAGTAAGGACCATTGTATTTCATATTCTCAAGATGAATGATGACCGGAGAGAACTCCGGTCATCACATGAAAAAGATTGAATGTCAGTCTGCCAAGAGAATAAGGGCATCATGGGCCTTGATCGTGACATCCCCACTAACCATCTGGCCGTTGTTGGTAACTGTATCCAATCTGCCTTTGATGTGTCTGGGATTTGTCCTGTTCAAAGGTCCCTTGATATCCCTTAATGATACCGTTTTATCCTCATTGGTAGCATTGACTATGACAATGCCATGCTCAAAATCCCTTCTGTAGAGTCCACTATCGCTCCTGCTGATCTTCACATTGGACACTTCCACGATTCCTTGCTTGCCTATATTGAGCATACAGCTCATGAGTTGTTTGGCGGGTACGGTAGTGTGGAAAGTCACATGACCGGAGGAGCCTTGTAAAACAGAGGAAAGAGGGTAGTAGTCTATCCAAGTGTTGTCCAGTGAGACATTGAGCGTTGGATTGGAAGTTGATGTTTCCAAGATTTTCCAATCTAACTCAATGGTATATTGCTTACTTTCCGTTTCCTTGGTTTTTTGTTTGAAGAGATCAATGTACTTGGTTCTTCGGTTCCCCAGCATTATGGGCTCAGAGATGCTAAATACCACCTCCTCATTGCTGGATAGGTGTTCCGTATCTGCCAAGGCTTTTCCAAGCCAACCTTTCCCGGAGATATCATCAGTACTTCGACCTTGGGGAGTGACCAGAAGCTCGTCGAAGAAGAAGGGAGCACTACGACCATCTACCAAGTCATACTCATAGAAGGAATCGGTCAAAAGTGCAGTCCCCAGTGCAAACCGATTAAGCGGGTAATCGGATTCGAGTGGCTCACGTTTTCCATCGGTAAACTCTAGAGGAGTTGCCTCCAGAAGAATTATTGCTGGGTCAAGAAGCATGTCTTCCAATTCCCATATATGGTTTACCAGATGACTCCATTGTGCTTCTCCAAACCACTCTTTTTTCCCATCTTTATGATACCAGCCCCAGTTGAAATTTCGTATTGTCACCCCATTGCAGAAAGGGGCAAGAATAGGATCGATCAGATGTCCTGGAATAAGTAATGTATTCGCTCCAGCTTTTTCTCTGAGAGATCTGATCATTGTCAGAGAAGAAGCAACTGTCATTTCATGGATCCAAGGAGGGGTCTCATCCTTTTTCTGGTTTACATTATAGTCGGCGTCCACCTTGGTTTTATAGCTAATCCCCTTAATCAAATCGTTACCACGATCCAGGAGTTGATGAAGGTACACCCCATCCCAAGTACCGTCTTCAACGTGAAGATCGAACATGGTTTCCTTCCAGTAATCAAGGTAGGTTTGCCCGCTACTGTTTGGGGGACAGAAGGGTGATATATTCAACAACAATGTATCGACGCCATCCGTGTCGTTGATTCTCTTCCCTTTTACTGTGGTGAGGATCCAATCCGGATTAATGCCACGGATGAAAGAAATTTCAGCATTGGCAAGCTCGTTGGTCATTTGCTCCTGCATGTATTCATCACCTTCCCAGAACGTATGTGTGGTTACCGAGGGAAGAAGAAGAATCGAAGGATTCTGCGTACGCATCCTTACCGCAAATGCGGGATCATTGGTGCTGGTAATCTCATGCAGAGCGAGCAGAACATCGTTGTATGCCAATTTCTTTTCAAGTTCGAAGAGACTCATCCATGGAGTTTCCCCCTGGGCGGATCCACTTCCATCAGAAGCGACCCATTCACCATATGCTGTAAAGAAATCACCAAGGCGAGGATATACTGCCTGCAAGGCAGGTATTTCAGGGGCAGGTTGTACCGGTATCTGTTTCGATAGCTTGATATTGGTGAATTCCATCTCTACATCATCATGGATTCCCAACTCCAATATATAGGTGCCATCCATTGTTCCTGTTTTCACTGCACCTGTATAGTGTCCTTCTTGCACATTATATGCAGGTACATTGAGCATGCCACGATCTGTGGCGGTATCAGACTCGAGGAAAAGTCGTACCCAGCCAAGATGTTCCCGGTTATTAATATTCTTGTTCACCTTGTAGTCAAATTCAAAGAGAATGATACTATCCTTGGGTATGGTCATTACCTCAGGGTTAGTCCAGACCCTTGAGAATCCTTTGGTGAAGATACTGGAACCGTCTTCTATGATAGTACTCGGTTTGATTGAGAAATTTCCTTCACCTCGAAGGAAAAGTGAATGACCGTGTCTCACGGCGTCCCCATGTTCCTCTGCGACAACCTTTCCAGTTTCTAAGTCAGTTATCACAATATCACGAACAGCAATGGAACCTTTCCTGACAATATTCATAAGGAGTATGTAGTCAGGATAGTTCTTAAGTCGTGCAGTGAAAGATGCTTCTCCTTGGCTGCCCTCGGATTCTGTAATGAAGATACTGTCACCTACCCAGTCGTTTCGAGAGGCCCCGGTATCAGAGTAGAAGATTACCTCGAATCCTTTGTCTGGGGTTTCCAGTACCTTATACGTGAATTTTACTTCATAGAGCCCATTTGCTTTGAGTTGTATAGCCTCGAGGTCAGTGGAATAATATTGCCGATAATCACGTTCTCCTTGTGACCTCCCCACAATCCAGTAGTCTTCAGGGTCACTGGGAAAAAGGCCTGCCTCTTGTAGCAGAAAACCTGGGGTAGGGGCACGCATGATAGTAGAGAAAGTCTCAACTCCCAAGAGTTCGTATTCCCGTCCATATCCTTGAACGGATTCGGGGACGGAAAGTGGCATTGTCTCCAGTTCCTGAAAGGATGGAGAGTACGACAGTGCTTCAATTGTTTCTTGTTGTGTGTGTGAGCAGGAAATGGAGAGCAGCATTAACAACAGGACGAAGCCAATAAGAAAGGGACGTATCCCTTTTCTGGCGTTGCGGTCCATGATTTGCTCCTTTTTAAAAACCTGTAATATCTACCATATTGAACCTGTTTTTCTTTCTGTCAATATTGTGAATCGATTCTTGATGTAACCATGGGAAAAGAAAAATATTCTGGTTAACTAGTATGAATTACCTTATATATAGTAGATAGTAACGAGGATTATTCACTATTCACCAATTTTAATGACAAAGTGATTTACTAAGATCATATACGTATTGATGTGAATTATTTTCAAGGTAAAAAATATCCAACTGGCACATAAGCGTGCTAGTTGGATATTTCCTGTAAAACCTGAACTATTAACTTAGACGTTTCTTTTGTAGGTAGTTTTGTATAAGCCTATTGGTAGTAACAAACCCAACCACCTTACCATCCTTGTCCTTTACAATAAGGATATTGGTTTTTTCCTCTTCCATTACCTGAAGTGCATCATACAGATTTGCAGAGTAGGGGATGGATATGTCGATTTTCTTCATCAACGAGGAGACTGGTTCTTTGCTCTTTTCTTTACTCTGATGCAATCCGATGTATCCTATAGTTCCAAGCACATTGTCCCCATCAATTACAGGGAGTAACCCGATTCCATGGTCATGCATGATGTTCCAGACAGTTTCTGCAGTGTCGGAGGGTTTGCAGCTGATCAAGTCCTTTTTCATGATTTCTCCAACAGAGAGAGTCTTCATGGTCGGAATTCGCTTGTCAAACTGTATTTGGATACCTCTCCTGGTGAGTTTCTGCGTGTACATTGTCTCACCGTAGATAAGCCTTGCAACAAAGAAAGAGAGTACTCCGCTGAGCAACAGGGGGAGCATGATTGCATAGTCCCGTGTCATCTCAAAAACCATGATGATAGCGGTAAGTACCCCACCAGTTACCCCCGAGACAATTGCGGCCATCCCAACAATGGCATATGCAGAGATAGGACCAGTTGTCTCTGGGAAGAGCGTGTTCACGATAATGCCAACCGTTGCACCCAAGGCACCACCAAGAAAGAGTGATGGGGCAAAAATGCCGCCAGACCCTCCAGAGGCAAGGGTCAAAGAGTTAGCAAGCAATTTCATGAATATAAGGGCGAATGCCATCACCAATGCAGTGATCTTGTTATCAAGAACCAAGTCGAGGAAGTCATAACCAACTCCGAATACATGATAATTACCAAAAAGGCGGAGGCTGATATAGCCGATGGTTCCTACGATCAGTCCACCCATGATTGATTTCACTGTAGCAGGAATTTTCAGTCCATCAAAAAAGTCTTCCATTCCATACACAGATTTGATGAAAACAACAGAAAGCAATCCTGCGAGCAACCCTAACAGTGCATAGAAAATGAGTTCATAATGGGAGACCATCGTATATTCAGGAACAATGAAAGCAGGGTGTGAACCCATGAATACCGCTCCCACAGTAGTGGCAATAATTGCCGATACGACCAATGGCATAATGGTCATGATACTATATTCAGGAAGAATGAGTTCCAAGGCGAACATTATGCCGCCGATAGGTGCGTTGAACGTTGCACTGATTCCTCCCGCAACTCCAGCACCTACAAGGATGATAGTCTCCCTGGATGAGAGCTTAAGTGATTGCCCCAATGTAGAACCAAAACTAGCCCCAATTTGGACAATGGGGCCTTCCTTACCGACAGAACCCCCGGATCCGATCGTTATTGCAGATGCAAATGATTTCACCAGAGCAACGACGGGGCGTATCTTGCCTCGGTTTTCTGATACTGCGACCATGACCTCAGGAACTCCGTGTCCTTTAGCCTCCGGTGCCCATTTTGTAGTAATCCATTGGGCGAGGGTAATACCGATTGCAGGAACAGCTATAACAAAGGGACCCCAGGAACTGATAAGTCCTCCACGATTATGTTGGAAGGAGAGTTGACCGGAGAAGAAAAGATTATGGAAGAACTCGATCAAGTACTTGAATCCGGCAGCACCCAATCCTGCTATGGCTCCAACAAGAATACAGAGAAGGCTGATGTAGACCGTCCGCTGAATTTGGTTCTGCTGTGTTAATACTACCCGCTCATATGTGGGTTTCTCAGAAAACTGGTTTTTGTTTTGCATTGTGCATATAGTTGTAACGAACAAACCGAAAAAGGTAAAGGCGGGTTTTGATAAGAAAAACCAGACAAAAATGTTTTCTTGTATGCGATTTGTTTTTCATTCTATTGCATAAGGCTGATACCTTACTTCAACGACGTTAAAACTTCCTCAATCTTCTCTGCCGCGCTCTTGATAACCACATAGCCCCTGTCGCTAATGGTTTCCTGGGGAGGTGAATCTTTTCGTCTCATACTAAGCCAGAGAGCATCGCTTCCTACGACTTGCTGGCAAGCAGAAACAAAGAGCGTGACGCTATCAGTTCCCTGTTTGTATGTGGCAAGTCGTTCTTCAAGAGATGGTACTTCCAATTCTTCTGCAAGCTTCTCTGTTTCCTGATGGATATCAGCGTAGAATTCACTGGTGCTATCAAGCAGCGACAAGAGATAGAGTGAGGTTTCCAAAGCCAGAGGTCTAAAAAGCCTGAGTTGCAATGTGGTTGAGGTTTGGCCCATGTAGTACCCTACAAGGTCTCCGAAATCTGAATATGCCTGGGATATTTCTGTTGCAGTATCCCCTATAACCTGATAACACATCGCAAGCTTGTCGTCATCTGTCATTCTGAATCTCCTGTCAGGTTACCAATGATGCGGTTTCGTCCTGCTTCCTTTGCTTGGTAGAGCAAGGCATCTGCACGCTGTATGGCGCTATCCAGCGTATCATCAGTCGTAAGCAGGGTAAAGCCTCCGCTTAAGGAACATCCGTGAGTATCTGGATATTGCTTACAAATATCGCGCATCATCTCTTTCATTCCTTGTAAAAGAGGTGCAATTGTGTCCTTGTCCCTCCTTACCACTAAAAGCAAGAACTCATCACCACCCCAACGACCCAAAAGATCTTGCTCTTCAAGCAGAGAAGATAAACCTTGTGCAGTATGCTGCAATACGACATCACCACACTGATGTCCGTAGGCATCATTCAGGTTCTTGAAATAATCAATATCAAGCATAAAGAGAAATGCAAAAGCACTATCTTGTTTCTTAGGTACATAGAGACTGATGAGTTGTTCGATGGTACGGCGGTTATAGAGGGTAGTAAGTTCATCATGCTCGGCAAGGTTCTTCAGATGCAGAGAAAGGGTCTTCTGGTTTTCTACTTGCGTTTGGAGATCATGTAATAACTTCTTATAGACCAGTAGGAGGATTATGAAATTGACAATAAAGAGCATCAATCGATTGACGACCGCTGTAAGGGCATACCCCGTAAGATCGAATCCATTGGTAGAGGGGTTGCCATGGATGATATTTTCGAGTGTGGTGATTATCCTGTAGATCTGAGTAAATCCTAAGATGGTGTAAATCACAAACAATATCACCATGAGTGACCCGAACCAACCAGAAAAATTTGGGATGAAAACAGTATAATAGAGGGCGATGATTGCAAGAAAATAAAGTGCATTGATGATGATGAAAATTTCCAAGGGGAGTGAAAGAAAGATCTCAGTGAGAGAGGAAATAATCATGGAAAGTATCAATGCGTAACAAATTTTCCAGTGAACTGGACGTGCAGTATAATGAGCGAAGCCGATGTAAAAGAACAGCCCCCCACTGAATAGCATCAGATTGGCAATAATTCTGGAGAACTGGAGTCCTGTTTGTACAAACACCATTTGCAGTATCAGACCAATTGTGTAAAGAAATAAATTGAGCGTCCAATAACCAATTCCTGGAACCTGTCGTTTTGAAATAATCCATGCATAGCACATGACCGAAAAAAACAAGAAGTGATACACATTTTGGATGATGATTCCCTGCAACATTGATGCTCCCTTGGTCGTATATCCTATCAGAATCATACGGTCTGTAGGACATGTAGGCAAGAAAAACGTAAGAGGTAGGGAAGAAGTTTTACAAACAAGGATTTATTTGTCTATCTTACACGTTCAAAATTGATACATAGCACTGGGAGTCTCACGACTCCCTGTGTAATCACTCGTATACATCCCCAAGAGCTCTTGGTGCTTTGGTCTTTGATGAGAAAAAGAGCAACAAGACCAGGGTAACGATATAGGGAAGGGTAAGGACGAGATCTCCAAAGGAAGATGGCAATTCCAGTTTCTGTACCAGCACATATCCAGCACTCCGGGCAAAGCCGAAAAGAATACAAGCAAGGAATGTCCGGCTAATTTTCCAAGAACCGAAGATATAGGCAGCAATGGCAAGATAGCCAAAACCCATATAAATGTTCGGAGAAAACGTGGTAGAGATGGAGTAGGCAAAACACATGCCCCCAAGCCCTGCAAGAGCACCGCTGACCAATACCGATATAAAGCGGATTTTCATGACATTGCCACCAGCGGCAGCCACTGCATGGGGGTTGTCGCCACATGCTCTGATATGCATACCGAACGGAGTCTTGTAGAAGATGTATGCCATAAGGAATGCAACTACAACAATAATCGGAATAAAAGTGTACAGATCAGTAAACACAGCTCCCAGGATAGGAATTCTTGATAGGAAGGGAACCGTTACCTTGGGGAAGATCTCCAAGAGGAACTTGTTCGATGGTTGTCCAAAAACTGATGCATTGATCTGGTTTGCAAGAAAGGCAGTGAGAGCTACACTAAGCATGTTTATAACCACACCGCTGATAACCTGATTTGCCTTGAACTTGATACACATCAGTGCATGAAGTGATGCAAGCAACGCTCCTCCTGCCATGGCAAACGCCAAGGAAGCATAGATAAGCAATAATGGGTTCCCTGTGATAACACTGCTCAGAAGAGCATAACTCAGCCCTCCTGCAAAGGCACCAAAGCCAAGCAGTCCTTCAAGGGCGAGGTTTATCACCCCGCTTCCCTCACTATAAATGCCCCCGATTGCAATGATGAAGAGCGGAATGGAGAATGCGATTCCTTCAATGATAATGCTGTCCATACTCAAACCTCCTCAGCTTCGCGGGCATAGCGGTTTCCAAGAGCCCTGAAGAAAATACCAATTGCACTGAACAACAGCAGGATACTGGTGATGAGTGCAGCAATTTCTCGAAGAACCTGCATTCTTGATGACATGTAAGTCGTACCTGAGTCGAATACCATGACTAATAGGGATGCGAAGAAGCTTCCAATGGCGGTTGTATTGCCAAGGAGAGCGACCGCAATGGAGTCAAACCCTAGGGAAGGGAGTACCCTTGGTTGGATCGAGGCATTGCTTCCCAGGTAGTAGGAAACACCTGCCAAACCTGCAAGAGCTCCGCTGATCAACATCGTTGTTACCATAGTCTTCCCGACATTGATCCCTGCATAGTTGCTGGCTTTGCTGTTCAGTCCTACTGCCTTCAGTTCAAACCCAAAACGGGTTCGGTTGATGAAGTAACGAATCAAGAACACAGTGAGTAGAGCAAGCGGGAAAACCAAGTTGATTTCCATCTTCAAATTCATGATCGGGTAGTCGAAGAGTGTCAAACGTGCATTCTGTCCAACCTCAACCGACTGACGAGTGATCGGGTCAACAAACTTGGTCTGGATAAAAAAGCTGACCACATAACTGATAATATAGTTGAGCATGATTGCCACAACCACCTCGTTCATGTTGAAGCGGTGTCTCAGATATCCGATTAATACTCCGATCAGCCCACCGGCCAAGATCCCGATCAGGATAACCAAAGGTTTTGCAATAATCGGGGAAAGTGATGAATATCCCACCAAGACAGTTGCCAAGAATCCAGAGAATACCATAATGCCGGAAACGCAGATATTGAAGATTCCACTCTTCAGGGCAACCGCAACAGAGAGTGCGGCGAAAATCATGGGAGTCGTGTAATTAAGCAAACTCATGAAGTCGGTAAGCTGACTCTTTTTTCCAGCATACCGTGCCTTGGGAAGAATGCCGGAACCTTGGAGAATGCTCCGGTACGCTTCAAGAGGGTTTTTTCCGAGCAGCAACAGCAATACCGCTCCAGCAAGCAGGCTGAGAAATATACAGAACAGACTTACCCTGAGTAGTTGATGCTTGCCTGGACCACAACAGGACATAAATAATCGTTTGACAAGATTAGGCTTTTTCAACATGTACCCCCATCATATACTCCCCAACCTCAAGTTTGGTCATTGTTGATGCTGGCTTGATCGTCTGCTTTCTTCCGTTGTAGAGAACGAGGATCGTGTCAGCAAGCTCCATGATCTCATCAAGCTCCAAGGAGATGAGCAGAATTGCCTTCCCCTGTGCCCTGAGTTCATCAATTTTCTTATGTATAGTCTCGATTGCTCCTACATCCAACCCACGAGTAGGTTGCACAAACATCAATACGTTTGCCTGCAGATTGATCTCACGAGCAATAATGGCTTTCTGTTGATTTCCCCCGCTCATACTTCGAGCCAAGGTGGAGGCACCCGAACCACTACGGATATCAAAAGAGGAGATAAGCTCGGTAGCGAGAGTATCCATCTCCTGTTGTTGCAGCACTCCACGTGAGTTGCTGTACGGTTCTTGGTAATACTGCTTCAGGCAGAGATTCTCACGGAGAGGAAAATCGAGTACCAGACCAACAGAGTGTCTGTCTTCAGGTATGTAGGCAACTCCTGCCTCAATACGCTGTCGAACGGTATACGTGGTAATATCCTGCCCATCAAGCGTAATAGAACCCTCTTTTACAGGAAGGAGCCCTGCAATGGCATCCGCGATCTCAACCTGTCCATTACCGGCTACCCCTGCAATAGCAAGTACTTCCCCCCTATGGAGGGAGAAACTTACCTTGTCAACTTTTCGAATATGGTCATCCGTTTCGACAGTAAGCCCTTCAACACGAAGTGCTTCGGCTCCTTGGGAATGCTCTGTGGAGGTAAGGGTAAGGGAAACATCTCGTCCCACCATCAAGGCACTCATTTCCTGTGTAGTGGTAGAGGGTACATCTAGTACACCAACCAGTTTTCCTTTACAGAGAATGGCACAACGGTCGGCAATCTTCTTGATTTCATCCAATTTATGGGTGATGAGAATGATGGTTTTTCCGCTGTCCCTGAGATTCTTGATGATACCCAACAAGGATTCAATCTCCTGTGGGGTTAAAACTGCACTTGGTTCATCAAAAATGAGAATTTCTGCATTTCTGTAGAGCATCTTGAGTATCTCAACACGTTGTCGTGTCGATACGGGAAGGTCCTCGATGATGTCTTCTGGATTTACTTCCAATTGGTAGTGCTTCGACAGTTCACGAACCTTATCATTTGAAGACTGTACATCTACATATGGAAAGAGCCCAAGATATCGTTTCTTTGGTTCTATTCCCATGATGATGTTTTCTGTGATGCTCTGGTTTTCCACCAGCATGAAGTGCTGGTGTACCATACCGATGTTCAAATCATTTGCAACAAGTGGACTGGAGATATGCTCTTTCTTTCCCCTGATCAGGATTTCTCCTTCATCGGGTGTCTGCATACCAAAGAGCATGCTCATCAATGTCGACTTGCCAGCACCATTCTCACCGAGAATTGCTAATATTTCCCCTTTCTTGATGGAAAGAGAGATGTCATTGTTCGCAATGATCCCGGGAAATCGCTTGGTAATGTGTCTAAATTCTACCACCGTGTCCACGTCTTGTTGCTCCCTACAAATAGAGGTACTGGTATCAGTCGATACCAGTACCGAATACACGTAAAATCAGTTTACCTTGAATCCCTCAGGAGTGAACCCACCAAAGTTGGAGGCAGGAACGATTGTCTTATCCTGAACCAGCTTATAAGCTTCATCTAGCTTTTCAATTGTGGAAGAGGCGAGCTGGTGACGACCATTCTCTTTCACAAACCCAGTTGAATCGGTGTCAGCTTTCAGCAGTACATTGGCGCCCTCGAAAGTACCGTCCTGAATACTGGAAAGTGCACGATGTACATTCAGGCTCATCACCTTCAAGACACTGGTAAGGATAATGTTGTCGTTTCCGACCTTGCCGTCATCCCACTGGTCAACATCGCATCCGATGACGTGCAGCTTGCCATCACTCTCTTTTGCTGCAGTAAAGACTCCGTTCCCGCTGGCTCCGGCTGCAACAAAAACAATGTCTACACCCTGTCCAAGCAGCTGCTGTCCGATTACCTTGCCAGTTGCCTCATCTGCGAAAGAACCGACATAGTTACCACCTACATTCGCACCGGTAACATCGGTACCTGCCTGGGAGGCCAGTTCAACGAGTTCAGCTTTGGTTCCGAGTTTCTTGTTTGCATAAATAACACCACTCTCAAAGCCATACTGGTAGTTGACGTTTGAAGGGTAGGCAACACCATTGACTACCGCAACTTTGTTTGTCTTGGTTTCAAGGGCGGCTGCTACGCCGGCAAAGAATCCACTTTCCTGTTCTGCAAAGGTCATTGCATATACATTGGGAAGCTCAACAGTGTTTCCTGCGGCATCAGTGGGGTAGGTATCTACCAGGATGAACTTTGTCTCGGGATTTTCCTTTGCCAACTCACCGATACCTGCAAACTGGAATCCTGTGCATACAAGCACATCATACTCAGCTACGACATCAGCTGCAGTCTTTAGAGCAGCAGCAACATCCCCACTGGGTTCACGAATAGCCGTTACCTGTGCTTCAGGATTCTCATCGATGAATGCCAGGATACCGTTGTAGTTGTCCTGGTTGAAAGACCCATCATCGACACCACTTGGGGTGGTGATAATGGCAATGTTCAGACCTGTTTCCTGTGATGTCTTTTCTGCTGAACCTGCTGCGAACAACAGACCTGCAATAAGAACCATTGCGATAAAACCAACAAATTTCTTCATTTCTATCTCCTTCTACCTATTTTGTGATATCCATCATTTTCCATGATGAGTAATCTCTCTCTTGATTGCTGTTACTCACTTGCTGAGATGACGTTTGATCTTCTCTGCATTTGGGGACTCAATGATACCTTTCTCAGTGATAATGGCGGTAATAAGCGAAGCATCGGTAACATCAAAAGCTGGGTTGTACACCTGTGCATCCTTCGGACCCGTACGTTTTCCAAAACCATTGATCACCTCATCTCCGTCACGCAACTCAATAACAATATCGCTGCCTGTCTCTGTCGAAACATCAAACGTTGAACTTGGAGCAGCCACATAAAAAGGAATGTGGTAATAGCGTGCAAGTATCGCAACACCACTGGTGCCTATCTTGTTTGCTGTATCCCCGTTAGCGGCTATTCGATCAGCACCTACAATTACTGCATCGATTTTCTTTTCCTTCATTACCAATGATACCATATTATCACAAAGAACAGTGACATCAAGGCCACCTTTTGCAAGTTCGTAGGCAGTAAGTCTACTTCCCTGCAACAACGGTCTTGTCTCATTCGAATAGACCTTGAATTGATACCCTTGTTCATGACCAAGGTAGAGTGGGGCAAGAGCGGTTCCATATCCACTGGTGGCCAATCCTCCTGCATTGCAGTGTGTCATCACACCCCACTGTTTCTCCTTGTCAAAGAGGGACAGCCCATGCATTCCTATTGCCTTGCCCATCTCCTGGTCTTCATTGAAAATGGTATTGCTCTCCTGCAATAACGATGCAAGTATATCTACTTGCTTGCTGCCTGGCTTGTTACGGACATCAGTGAAGGTCTTGTTCATGCGGTCCAACGCCCAGAACAGGTTAACTGCAGTGGGACGACTGGATGCAAAATACTCTGTAAGTTCCTTCATGTCCTGCTCCATATCCTCAAGACTTTGGTACTCTTTCTGTGACAGACACACATAGATCCCATAGGCAGCAGCGATGCCGATGGCAGGAGCACCCCTGACGCGGAGTTTCTTTATAGCCTCGAATATGGATTGTCGTGTATCAAGATAGAGGAACTCCTCTGCAATAGGAAGTTTTGTCTGGTCGAGCACTACGAGCTTAACTGGATCATGTTGCAAGTAAACAGGGATAGTGGTGGGCATGTAATTAATTCTCCTTATATTATAAATGAAGGACTGCTTTGGAGCAGCCACAATGGTCCTGGGTTAATGGTTCTGTCGTAAAAATATTGCTGATGATCTGCAAGGCAGACTCCTTCGCCTGGGCAATCCTTTGGCCGTGGTCGATGTGTGCAAGATTCTCACCTTTCAAACCACAAGCCATGTTCGAGATAAGGCCGATGGCGGCATAGCACATTCCCAGTTCTTTAGCCAGGAACATTTCTGGAATACCTGTCATGCCTACCAAGGTGCCTCCACAATTTTGGAACATGGCGATCTCTGTTTTACCCTCAAATCGGGGACCTTCCGTACAGACGTATACACCTTGGGTATGGATAGGTATGCCAGTTTCCTCTGCTGTTTCTACGAACAGCGACCTCAGATTTTGGCAATAAGGGTCACTCATATCAACATGGGCTACCTTGTTGTCATGCCCATCAAAAAAGGTCTTGTTGCGACCAGTGGTGAAATCGAGAAAGTCCTCAATAACAACCAGTGATCCTTCATGGATTGATTCATCCATCGACCCACTGGTGAGCAACGCAAATATATGGGTAATTCCCTCCTGCTGGAGTGCCTTCATCTGGGCTCGGTAATTGATGGCATGGGGCGGTGTATTATGAGCTTTTCCATGCCGGGGAAGGAAAAGAATCTCTTCCTCAGCAAGAGTAAAACGGTACGTCTCTACATTCCCATACGTTGTTTCTATAATAAAAGGCCCTTTCAAGTTGGCTAGTGAGCCGACCCCGGTTCCTCCAATGATAGCTTTTCTACAATACTGCATGGTAGTTCCTTTATAAATCCGAGGGATGAGCAATGACAAGATTCTTCATGTCAGACTCTTTTATCCCGGCTTTTTCTGTAGTAATGATACAGTCGAAGTCTTCAACCTTTGCAAATTCGTGATGACTGAAAGCAGAGAACTTGGTGGAATCTGCAATCAGGATACGTTTCTTTGAACGACTAAGCACGAGTTGGTTGATGACTGAAACATCATGGTCAAAGGAGGAAACTCCCCCCTTCGTGATTGCACTTGCACCGATGATGCATGTACTGAAATTCATTGTATCAATGTTTCCATATACCTCAGGACCATGGGTAATTCCATAACTATGATCGAGGGCTCCTCCAATAACAATCGTCTTGATCTTGTACTCCAATAGTTTCGGAAGATGGAAAATACCATTGGTAACCACAGTGCAATGCTTGCCTGCCAGAAACCCAATAAGGTAGTTTTCCGTAGTACCCGGGCCAAGATATATGAATTCATTGTTCTCAAGCGATTTTGCAGCTTTACTGCAGATTAGGTATTTCTCTTCAGAATTAACCTCCAGCCTGGCTACTACCGAGTGTTCGGCTTCTTCATTTGGCCTTACCCCGCCGCCATTGAGAAGAATGATCTTTCCTTCTTCCTCCAGTTTCTTGAGATCACGACGAACGGTTGGAAGTGAGACGTTTGTCAATTCCAGCAACTCCTCAATGTAGGCAATCTGCTTCATTTTAATATATGAATATATCTGGTTCTGACGTACGTAGGGAATCATAACAGTGACCTCCATCTGATCTCAGTTCTGTAAAGATAGGCAGCCCTTAGGCGGCTGCCTATCCAACTTATGGTATCTTACTGGTAATCTGCACCGGTTAGATAGCGGTAGAAAGCATTATTTACGAATAGTGCTTTCTCCTGTACTTCCAATCCACTCAGGTCTTCCAGTGTATTGATAAGGTTGTGCTTGTTCTCAAGCAGGGAGAAGGGGTGGATGGAATATCCGTCCTCCATCAGGATACAGTCGACGATTTCCTGGTATGCCTGGGGGTCGGCATTGAACGTTGTGCTGTACAGTGGTTGCCACCAAGCACCTTGGAGCAATGCTATGTTGCTGCCCTTTGCTTGATTCTTGTCATTTTTCTTTGCATATGTGTTGATGATTTGGTCAAATTTCAATAGATCTTCTTCCTTTTCGAACTCGAATTTTGCGTCATACTCAACTGCATAGGCAAGATAGAAATCTTCACTATTTTCCAGAACCATGTAGTAGGGACTTGGTTCAGGTACTGGACCCCAGTCAAGCAGGTATTCATAGATGGAGACTTTTGGTTCTATCTGCAGTTTGGCATTCATTCCTTCACTGGCAAGAAGAACAACAAGCTGTTTCAGGTGGGTCTCATCGCTATGGCCATACTGGATGGTACGGGATGAAAGGAATTGTGCATCATCAGCATCCCTCTTCAAGTTGTATCCGGTGGAAGCCTTTCTCTGCACCGCTTCAGCACCGATTGCATCCAGATTGTTGTCGGAGAAGAGGGTATAGCTGTCAAAAGCGTTGGAAATTCGCATAAGGATATCGCTATCCTGTATATTGCCGATATAGTTTCTACTTACACCGTTTGCATTGGCAATGCTCATCAGCAGATTTGCAGCAGTTATGCTGTCAAGTGATGATGTTCCCATGATTTCCTCGGCAACAGAAGGGGGAAGCAATGATGCATCCAGGGCACATGCAAGATAGGGTAGTACATTCTGGGGAACCTCACTCATGATGCCATGGAAGGCAAGTCTGCTCGATGCTTTCTCTGTACTGTAGGTCAAGGCCAATTCAGTGAGGTCAGCGGCAGCCACCAGTGCTTTGAAGATGTCATCCTGCTCATTGATTTCTATCACTGTTCCGCTCAGTTGGTTGAGTGCCTTCTCAAAGGATGCAATTTCAACCGAATTGCTGGGAAGTGTGATCCCAAAATAGTGCTCGAGGTATTCTGGATTGCTATGATCGATAAACTGCCCTTCATTGATTCCAGCCCCAAAGAGCAGTGTTGTTAAGCACAGTATGCTCACAAACATCGTGATTTTTCTCATGTCATTTCTCCTTATTCAGTGTTCCATTGGTGTGACTCTATTAAAAAGCTATCATTGAATCAAAAATATGTCTAGAAAAATCAAAAAATGATTTTTTATGAATCTATTGTATTTCTTTAATAATCCCCCGAAGACATTGAAAAATATGCACAAAAATTTGTTCATAGATGAGGGATGTCACGATAAGGTGTTAACTAGAGAGGGATTGCAAAGGATTGGATAAGGTAAAAGATTGCTAATAGCAAGTAATTATAGCATGTTTCTTGACAAAGTGCCAACTTTAATAGTTTAATAGAGTTGTCGGATACAGGAATTTCACAAACTATGTTATGTGCATTGGTTGCACTAGCGGCCTGTATGATTTTGAATAATGGTTCCTAATGTGGGAACTTCCGACAAGAAAACGTCTAGATTCAAACAACTTTGAGGAGGAATTATGCGACGTACATTATTACTAGTACTTTTGCTTGCGATACCCATGATGGTATTTGCAGGAGGAGACGCTGAGAAAGCAGCTCCTGTTAAACAGATTCGTGTGGCAGACCAAGTTCCTGGATTGATTACCCCGGGTGTTTGGGATGGTCAGGTATTCTCCATGAACTCATCCATCTATGAGTATCTGATGGAGATCAATGCAGAAACCGGTGAACTTGATCCTGTGCTTGCTACAAGCTGGGAAACCGACGCTGGTAAGGTATGGACCTTCAAGCTGAGAGAGGGTGTCAAGTTCCACAATGGTTCTGATTTTACCGCTGAGGATGTAAAATTCACACTCGAAAGAACTCAGGATCCTGATCTTGGACACTTGAAGAAGTCTGACTTCGAGGTCATGGAATCTGTACGTGTCATTGATGATTACACTGTTGAGGTAACGCTCAAAGAACCTCGCCCAACATTTGTGTATCAGATGACCGACTACAGTATGGCAATCCTCTCCAGCGAGTATGACTATGACTCCTATGGTGAAACCAAGCCAATGGGCACCGGTCCATTCATGATGAGTCAGTTGGTTCCCAAGGAATCAGCACTGCTTGAGAAGAATCCTAACTATTGGGCAGAAGGACTTCCAAAGGTTGACCAGATCGCCATTTACTTTGTGGGCGATATCGATGCCAGCATCTCCATGCTTGAATCTGATCGTGTAGATGTTGTTCCCTTCATCACCCCGGAGATCAAGCAGCGTCTTGATGGTGTTGATGGCATTTCCGTCATCTCTCCCTATCAGGAACAGAGATTTATCTCCATGCGCGTAGATGAGGCTCCCTTTGATGACAACCGTGTTCGATTGGCTTTCAAGTATGCCATGGACCCTGAGGTAATTGCCCGCAGTACCGCCAAAATGGAATTGGGCAATGGAGTCTATTACAATGAGACCCCGATCATGAATGCGTTGGCTGAGTACAAAGAGATTCCCTTGCGTGAGAGAAACATTGCAAAGGCAAAGGAATTGCTTGCAGATGCTGGTTATCCCAATGGCTTGAGCACTGAACTCTACTACGCTTCTGACCACCCATTTGGTAAGGAGCTTAGCCAGACGGTCAAGGAATTGGCTGCTGAGGCTGGATTCGATATTGAACTGAAGGGATATACCCGTGACGTCTACCTCTCACAGTACTGGTTGAATGTTCCCATCTCCCTCACCGGTTGGGGTGGTCGTATTGACCCATCCATGTTGCTCGGACTTGCCTTCAAGGGCGGTGGTCCTTGGAATGAGTCCCATCTGGATGCACCTGCTCTCAACGATCTAATCGAAAAGATTTCCGGTGAGGCAGATCCTGATCAGCGCATGAGCTACTACCATGAGCTACAGGAATGGTTCTATGATAATGGTCCTCTGATCAATGTACAGGTTCCGTATCTGGTGGCGATCAATGACAGTGTTGTTGGTTACCGGCAGCCGATTACCATGCTTCCACAATATAAGTACATGGATATTCTATGAAGAGATTGATGCAAATGTTTCTTCGTCGTCTGGGGTCGCTACTTGCGACCCTGGTCGTCATGTCGTTCATCATCTTTTTGCTTGTTGAAATCATGCCAGGTGATGTCGCACAGATGATTCTGGGCCAGAGTGCTACAGAGGAGGCCGTAGCTTCCCTTCGTGAGGCAAGGGGGCTCAATGATCCCTTGCTGGAACGCTATGGAAGATGGATCAAAGGTGTCGCGGTCGGTGATTTAGGTGAATCCATTTATATGAAGGGTGTTTCGATCAATTCCATACTTTGGAGGAAGGTCGGCCATTCAGTAATATTAGCTATGACTGCCTTCATCATTTTTGTTCCACTATCTATCTTCTTTGGGGTATTGGCCGGGGTAAAAGAGAAAAAACCGACAGACTCCATCATTTCTTTCTTTGGTTTGGCGACGATGGCCCTCCCTGAGTTTGTTTCCGGTGTTATTCTTATTACCGTCTTTGCTGTTCAGTTGGACTGGTTTCCCATTGTCAGCGTCATTCCCATCGGGGAAAGCATTTGGCAGAACCTGAACATTGTAATTCTCCCTGCATTATCCATTACGTTTGTTATGTTTGGATATATCTCGAGAATGCAACGTTCTTCCATGATCACCGTAATGAATTCTGACTACATCAGGGCAGCTACCTTGAAAGGTATGCCGCGCAAGTATGTCATTTTCCGACACGCATTGAAAAATGCAATGCTTCCCACCATTACCATTATTGGTATGAATATGGGTTGGTTGTTTGGTGGTCTTGTCGTAGTTGAGACACTCTTTGGATTCCCAGGGATGGGCTCATTGTTGATGACAGGAATCAAGACACGCGATGTGCCGCTTATTGAGGCCTGTGTACTCTTGATAACCGTCATCTACTCACTCTCTACGATGATTACCGACATTATGTATAGCTATCTCAACCCGAGGATCAGATACCAAGGAGGCCAGAAATGAAGTATTTCTTCTATCAATTGAAAAAAAGTCCATTGGCCATGGTTGGTATTGCAATTATCTTGTTCTGGTTGATAGCCGCTGCAGTAGGCCCCTCCATGATTCCCTTCACGCATACTGCGATGGATTCTGAGAATCAGATGGCCTCCCCTGGTGAATATGGTCATGTGTTGGGCACCGATGGGCTTGGCCGGGATATTCTTGCGAGAATTGTCTATGGCAGTCGATCAATCCTTACCGTAGCACTACTGACCTCCATATTTTCCACATTGGTGGGTATCTTACTTGGTTTTTCAGCAGGGTACTTTGGAGGAAAGCTTGATACCGCGTTCCTACGAGCAATGGATATTCTTATGGCCATTCCTCCCTTGGTATTGTCCATGGTTATCCTTGGTATTCTTGGAGACTCCAGTATTGCGAGCTTGACAATCATTGTATCCATTGCGTTCGTACCTGCTACGGCACGTGTCTCCCGTGGAGTGCTTTTGACGGAAAAGAGCCAAGAGTATGTCTCTGCTGCTCGTATTCGTGGTGAGAACCATCTGTACATCATGTTTGTTGAGATACTTCCCAATACCATGGGACCCATCATCGTTGAAGCGACTGCACGATTTGCGTATTCAATTATGATGGTTGCCTCCCTCGGGTTTTTGGGAGTTGGATTGCAGCCTCCCACCCCTGACTGGGGTATGATGGTTATCGAGAACAAGCCGATCATTGCACAAGCGCCTTGGGCGGTCCTGTTTCCAGCCTTGGCTATCGCTTCCTTAGTGATTGCCATCTCTATTTTCTCTGACTTTGTCAGTAAGGTATTGATACATGAACGATAATATTTTAGAAATTGAAAACCTCCATGTACGATTCAGCACCTTTGATGGAACCTTCTCGGCGGTCAATAATGTATCCCTGAATCTGGGATACAATGAATCGATCGGTATCATCGGTGAATCAGGTTGTGGTAAGAGTACGCTTTCGTTCACGGTCATGCGCTATCTTGCCAGTAATGCAGAAGTTGAGGGAGCCGTCCGTTTCAAGGGTGATAATTTGCTTGAGAAATCGGAAAAAGAGATGGAATCGGTGCGTGGTAATAGAATTGCCATGGTATTCCAGAACCCATACTCCTCTCTCAATCCATCCCTTACCATAGGATTTCAGCTGGATGAGGTGGGGATGCACCACCAGAAACTGAACAAGGCACAGGCAAGGAAAGCAACGATTGAAGCCTTGGAGATGATGAATCTCGGGGATCCAAAGAGCATTGTAAGAAGGTATCCTCATCAGGTCAGTGGAGGTATCCAGCAAAGGATCTGTATTGCGATGGCATTGCTCTGCAAGCCGGACCTTATGATACTTGATGAACCGACGACCGCCTTGGATGTTACCACAGAGGCTGTCATCCTAGATTCCATTGCAGAACTCAGGGATAAGTTGAACATGTCAATGATGTACATCTCACACGATATTGGTGTTATCAATAAAGTTGCGGAGAACATCGTGGTTATGTACAGCGGAGAGATTGTTGAGAGTGGTCCCAAACAACAAATCTTTGAGAATCCCGTACATCCATACACCCGTGCCTTGATCAACTGTATGCCCCGTGGTGGTGTTGTGAAAGAGAAGACAAAACTGAATACCATCCCAGGCTATGTAAGGAAACGTGGTGCGAATGAAGGCGGTTGTCCGTTCGCTGACCGATGTGACAAGAAAAATGATACTTGTATCAGTGAATATGGAACCAAGAAAATTGGTGAAAATCATTATGCGGCATGTGACCGTGCATATGCAGAGGATATCCCTGATACAATCCATGTGCGTCTTACACCGACTCCACGTAAGGATGATCCTGATTTTGACAGTGAACGAGATCTGCTGAAGGTTGAGAACCTACATAAGAGTTATGGCAGCAGACGAAAAGTATATGCGGTAAATGGCATTGAGTTTTCAGTCAAGCCTCATTCAATTCTTGGAATAGTGGGTGAGTCAGGGTGTGGTAAATCTACTACCGGACATATGGTCAGTGGTTTGTTCCCGCCATCCAAGGGTAGGATTCTCTTTGGTGATACCGATATTTCCATTGGTTGGAACAAGCGGGACAAAGAGACGCTGAAGAACATTCAGCTTATCTTCCAGAATCCTGGTCGAAGTCTTAACCCATCCCATACTGTCGAGAAGATCATTGGTCGAACCATGCAGAAGCTTGCAAACATCAATGATCCGAATGAACGGCGTGAGAAGATCATCGATATTCTCAGGAAGGTTGACTTGGGGAAGGAATATTTGGAGAAGAAACCCCGTCAGCTCAGTGGAGGAGAGCAACAGCGAGTGGCAATTGCCCGCTCACTGTCCATCTCTCCAAACCTGATCGTCTGTGACGAGCCAACCAGTGCTCTAGATGTCTCTGTCCAGGCATCGGTACTCAACCTACTCAATGACCTACAGGTGGATACGCATGTTGCTTACGTGTTCATCTCCCATGACCTGAATGTCATCAACTACCTCAGTGATTACATCATGGTCATGTATGCAGGAAAGATTGCTGAGTATGGTAAGCGGGATGAGGTGATGGAAAACTCCCACCACCCCTATACCGAGGCACTGCTCTCATCGGTTCCTGAGGTAGACCCGACCAAGCAGAAGGAGATTATTGAGCTGGAAGGAATGCTTCCAGACCCTGCCAAGAAGGTAAAGGGGTGTCCATTTGCCGGTCGATGTCACAAGCAGGTAGGGCAGATATGCGAGAAGGAGTATCCACCCATGGTGCGTCTCTCCGAGGACCACTACTACTTCTGCCACATCAAGCCGTAGGTATTCACTAAAACAGTCAGAAAGGGATCATTGGTTTACAAAACCGATGGTCCTTTTCCTTGTCTGTTCAACATAACGATCCAGCCTACGGATCTGTGTCCGTACGAAGGTTACCGTAGGAGAAGGGACAGTGGAGAAGGTAACCCATCTTGCTTCAGTGAATTCAGAGATGTAGGGTGGTGTTACCTGTTTATGGAGACGGTATGTATAGACTCGGTAGTGAAAACCTGGCATATCAAGAGACCAGGAGGGAACAGTTTTTCTGGGGATGGGACATCCAGTCCCACTTCCTCCTGGCACTCCCTTATTGCTGTCTCTTTGTAGGAAATCTTTCCTTTGGTATCATGCCCATCTCTTGCTCTCTCCCATGTTCCCCCAGGAAAAGACCACTTATGGTTTTGAGGCGGCATGGAACGTTTTCCCATCAGGAAGGAGACTTCACCTGTTTCGCTGATTGTCCAAAATATGATTCCAGCCCCGTGGTACGGTAGATGCATCGAACAAACTCCTTGCTTCAATATACACGAATGAGTTTCTCCTAGGGTAAAAAACTACTGCTACTTACGGGAATATACATATCTTTGATATTGTCAGATTATTAGTTCAGATTATACTGAAGGTATCCTGGTAGTGACGTGGGAGGTG
>JAQQAR010000081.1 GCA_028532765.1 Sphaerochaetaceae bacterium
CTCATTGCAGGGCTCTATGGCTCGTATCAAATTACCGATACAATGAGGACATTCGGACAGCTGGACTACATTACCATCAACAACTACCAGAATATCTTAGGACAGAAGGCAAGTGATATTCAGCTTACCCTTGGCTTGAGCTACACAATCTGATAAGGGAGTACGTGTGAGACGACTATCCATCATTCTGTTGTTGATTGGAATATGCTTGGGACCACTTCTTGCCACCACTGGTGCGCAGGAAGTGATACCGCTCTCTGATCCCATCTATCAGGAGATGGACCTCCTGTACTTGATTACAGGAACAGGAACACCTTCCGCTTCCCGGCCTTGGACGAAAGCTGAAGCACAAAAGCTGCTCTCCAATATCAACGCTGGGGAGGAGGGGAGCACGCAGCATGTGCTCTATGCTTCCATACATCAAACGGCATATGAATCACTTCGTTGGATTTTTCCTGACGATTTTGCTCTCTCGGCGAACCTTGATATCTCCCTAGAGGGCTATGCCCATCATAACCCATCGTATAACTCCTTGGGACAATGGGATTATGCTTTTCCGGATAGAAAACCTCTGGCTAGACTCCGATTGGATATGGCAATATCAGATTTTTTCTACACCTATAGTGATTTGCAATATGGATATGGACTCTATACACACGATGATGTCATTCCTCATCTAGGGGATGATCATGATTCCTTTGGTGCGCTTATCCCTGATGCAAGTACCAATAATATATACTATATTGATGGGTCTACCCCCCTCATACAATATCAGAAACGCTTTGCAAACAACCTGATTCCTGCAAGTAAGCATTTTGACTTCCAATGGCCAAAACGCGCAGTATTCTCGGTTGGTTCCGGGCATTGGAATCTTACCTTCAGCCGAGATAGGATTTCATGGGGGAACTCCCGGATTGGAAATTTTGTTTTGGATGATCATGTAGATTTTCATGAGTATCTTCGTTTCACTGCCTTCTCAAAATACTTTAAATATGAGGCCTTGACGATTTTCTTCGATACCTACTATGCCAATGAACCACATATCCGTATGTTGCTCGCTCATCGTCTGGAATTCCGACCTTGGGAGAAACTGACGCTTGCAGTTAGTGAGAATGTCATGTACAAGGACGATTTCCTGGATGTCAGATTTCTCAACCCATCATTTATCTATCATAACCTGCATCAGGAGAGTAAGTTCAATGCAATAGCACATGCTGAACTGGCCTATGTCCCTGTTTCGGGGGTCCGTCTTTATGGACAGTTTGCCTTGGATCAGGCAGTTGCCCCTAATGAGGACCCTGATGAAGAGGACACAGCCTGGGCTCTTTCATTGGGACTGGAGGTGGCAAAGCCACTGGAAAGTGGTGTGCTCTCCAGCGTATTGGAAGCTTCCATGGCTCTACCAAGTATGTATCGCCGAGATCATGTTGACTTCTTGATGATCCGGCGGTATGCAGGACTTGGGAGGACCGTGCATCTGCTTGACTACATCGGTTCCCCCTATGGGGGCGATGCCTTGGTGTTTCTCTCTGAGACAAACTACCATGTTCCCTCTGTTGGTACCCTCTCTCTTACCTTCACAGCTGCCCTGAAAGGCGAAATAGATATGTACACACCAAGTATTGGTGGTACCACTGATTACGGTGCTGTTCTGTTCTCCCAAAATATGATCTCAACAGCTTTTTGTGCAACTCTCTCAGGAAAGAAGGAGCTGGAACTAAGCCTATCAGGTATTGAGCGATGGGAAATTTATTCTAGTCTCTCGTGTCTCTCATTTGGGGAATATTTGCAATCGAGTCATACGTTTACTCTAGATTCTTGGGACCTCCAAGTTGTTTTGGGAACCTCAGTTACTTTCTAATGGCAAATGTACAGTGAGAAAATTATGTCACAAGTTAACCGGTATTCATTGACGGCAAGGGTAATCTGAGGGTAGGATGAAAGTAGAGATGGACCTTGTTTATGTGTTTCCTTCTAACAATGGTCTTTCTTCTGGAGTTCTGAGACGATTTCTTCTGACCGTTCCCTTTGCGTGGGGGGAATCGAAAAGTTGACGGCTACCTGGGGAGGTGGCCGTCAGTCTTGAGGAACTATGGAACGGTAGAGCATGAGACTTCACTGTGGGGTGTGAGGTCTCATTGCTTTTTTTTTGGATTTTTGGTTTTAGTTCTCGAAAAACCGGTTTCCAATATCTTGCCGATACCAGGCACCTTCAAAATTTACCTGTTTGACACCTTTGTATGCATTCTTGTTTGCATTCATGATATTGTAGCCGATTCCCACCACAGTGACACAACGTCCACCGGTGGTAACCAATTTGCCTTCATATTCCTGGACTCCTCCAAAAAAGTATCGAGGAGCACCTTCGAAGCTGTTGTACAGCAGGGGAGCCGGCATTGGCTCAAGGTTTTTCCCAATAATGGGTTTTTCCGGATACCCATCAGAAGCAACCACCAAGGCTACTGCTGATTGATTGGAAACCTCAAGATTGAGAGATGAAAGCGTATCATGTTTCATGGCATTAAGAATATCAACAATGTCCGTATTGATGAGCGGTACGAATGCCTGTGCGGCAGGATCGTTGAAGCGAACATGGTAATCGACGAGAATCGGCCCATTCTTGGTAATGATGACACTGATGGTCAGCACACCCTTGTAGGACATTTTCTCTGCCTTCAGGCCGAACAATACTGGTTCAATAATTGATTCGACGAGAGCTTCACTAAGATTTTTCTGGAGTGGGACCGGGCAAATGGAGCCCATACCTCCGGTAGGCAGTCCTCCCTCCTCGACTTTCATGTAGTCACTTGAGGTGGGAAGCATAAGATACCCTTTGTTGTCCAAGAAGAGAGTGATGGTTATAGGAAGGCCATTGAGATGTTCTTCCAGAATGATCGGGCCAGTGGCAAGCAGTCCCTTGGAAAAATCCATGAGGGTGGAGTAATCAGTGGAATCTACCATGACCCTACTGGGTGCAATAGCATTACTCTTTACCACGAAGCGTTCACCTTCGTGACGTTTTAAATACTCTGAGAGTTTTTCTTCATCGTCAAACAGGACGTGGGAAGAGGTAGGGATGTTGTGGCGGTCGGAAAACATACGGGCAAAATTTCGATCGCCTTCAAGCTTCAAAGCCCGGTTGGGTGCTCCGAATGTGTCTATTCCTCGTTCGTTGAGGAAGTCGATGACACCAGTAAAGAGTGGTGCCTCAGTACCCACAAAGACGAAGTCGATACCATGGGTTTGGCAAGCCTCGTATACCTGCTCAGGGTCAGAAGGGTCAATTGACAGATTTACCGCAATTGTCTTAGTTCCTACATTGCCAGGTGCTACATATAGACCATCAATCAGACGACTTTGAGAGAACCACCATGCAATGGCATGGTCTTTCGCTCCGGACCCTAACACTAATACTCTCATTGCATTTCCTTCCCGATGTGATTGCTCAAATAAACGTACCATTTTACCGCTTTACAGGTCAACAAGTGGGCTGAGAGCCTCAAGATACTGTTCACGCCTAAAGGCATGTACCACCGCTTGCTTAATTGTTGAGGTATTGGGAATTCCTTTCAGGTAACTGCAGGTATGTTTTCTCATCAACGTGCATGCCGTTGTTTCTCCAAAGGTATCGATCATGAGGTCCAGGTGACGCAGAATGGCAACTCTCCTCATCTCCACGGTGATAGGCTTAGGTTCCCTGCCTTGCAAGATGGCTTTAGCCTGGGAGAAGATGAATGGATTGCCAATAGCTCCCCGTGCAAACATCACTCCATCGATACCGGTTTCTTCAAGCATTCTCTTGGCATCTTCTGCCTTGAACAGATCCCCGGAACCGAAGACTGGTACCTGATAATTGTGCTGGTGTGTGTACTGCTTGAGTTCAGTGAGCTTGCTCCAATCAGCAAATGGCGCATAGCCTTGGCTGCGGGTCCGAGCATGGAGCGTCAATGCACTTGCCCCTCCATCCAGGGCAGCTTGTGCAAATTCAAGAAAGTTCTCGCTCTGTGCATCCCATCCTGTTCTAAACTTGACCGATACAGGGATGTCTGTCTCTTCCGTAATGGTGCGGACCACCTCGGTTATAAGCTTGGGCTGCTTCATCATGGCTGAACCTGCTCCTGTCTTGGTAACCTTGGGAACTGGGCAACCGCAATTGATATCGATCACCTCGGGATGGTAAGGCTGGAGCTGGGCAAGGGCTTCCTTGAGAGAATCGGTGTTTCCCATGAATAGCTGAACAGCGTACTGCCTCTCGTTTGGGGCACGATCCATGAGTGCAAGTGTTTTCTCACCTTCTCTTGCAAGACCTTCGGCGCTGACCATCTCTGTAAACGTAAAGTCCGCTCCTGCTTCGATGCAGAGCGTTCTGAATGGAATATCTGTGTACCCGGCAAGTGGGGCAAGAAACACGTTTCCGCCTAGCGTTGTCGAGCCTATTGTTACGGGGTGATAAAGATTCTTTCTGTTCATATATCCTTCGGAAGGGCAAAGGCCCTGAGGCTGTTAGCATAAAGCGTTTGTGAAAGCGCTTCAAGAGAGGTTTGCCTCAGTGCTGCAAGAACAGTTGCCGTTTCCAGAATATATTGCATTTTATTACGCTCTCCCTTGTGGGAGTAGGGAGTCATAAAGGGAGCTTCGCTTTCAATGACAATCCTGTCTTCAGGAAGGCGTATGGCTACCTCTTGCAGCATTCGGCTGTTCTTGAAGGTCAGGTTCCCTGCGAAAGAGAAGGTAAGATTCATATCCAATGCTCGTTGTGCGAATGACCAATCTTCTCCAAAGCAGTGGAGAATTCCACCCTTTGGTGGAAGTTTTTCCTCGAGTATGGGTAGCAGATCTTCCCCTGCGTTTCGATTGTGGATAATCACAGGAAGGTCCAGATGTTTTGCAATCTCGAGATGCTTGAGCATCAGCTCAATCTGTGCAGTCTTATCGCCCCCGAACATATGGTAATAGTCCAGTCCTGTCTCTCCAATGGCTATGACACGTTTCTTTTTTGCATGGGAGATGACCCTCTCTTCCCAATCATGTCCTGGATGGGCTACTTCGGTAGGGGAAACCCCTACTGCATGGTAGACATCCTTTGCACTCTCCAGATTGGTGTAGGTCTTTTCAAAATCGCTTAAACTGTTGCAGATGCTCACTACATGCTTGACCGACTTGACTTTGGCAAGTTGGACAGCAAGCAGTTGTTCCATTTTGTCATCCTGGATCAGCCCTATGTGGGCGTGCGTGTCAAACAGTTGCATACCGACTCCTTGAGAAGCTTACAAGCCTGTGTGGAGGATGGGTCCACTATAGCATGGCAGGTGTGAGCAGTCAACGTTGTAACTCATATGCAGCAAAATAGTTATATACACATGTAGAGAGTTTGACAATTTGTTATTGACGTGGTAGCTTTACTCCAGTGCCACAGTCAAATGGCAAAGGATATAGATGAAACGAGAACGAACGAATGCCGATAGCCGTGTCCAGAAGAACCGGCCATCAAGAGGCTATATATATTTGGTTAAGAACCCTTCTTCAAATGAGATGAGCATCTGCGCTTGGGATTCTGTGTTGTATCCAGGAACCTCAGTGGTTGCTCCCACCCGTTATGGACTTGACCTTGGGGTCATCGTCTCCGCTGCAGACCAACTGGGTAAGTCCTACGAACCCGGTTGTGACCAACCGAGATCTGCATGTTTTCATGCAGAATCCTGTCTTCCCAAGGAAGAGCGGGAAGAGATCCATGCTGGGGAGCCGGAGGAAGCGTTGCCTTCTTTCTCTCCGGAAAAAGATGAGGATCCATGCGAATCCTGTGCTGGGTGCAATCCTCCAAGAGAACCTGAAGAGGTTGATATCTCGGGTGATGTTGTGTGGATTGACCGTCTTGCGACTCCCTCAGATATGAGTCGCTACCAGGAGCAGTCAGAGAAAGAGGATGAAGCGATGCGAATCTGCAGAGAGAAGATCGCTCATCATAAGCTTGACATGAAACTGGTGACCGCCCATTTCCTGCTTGGAGAACCGAAGATTATTTTCTTTTTCACTGCAGATGTACGTGTGGACTTCCGTGAATTGGTCAAGGATTTGGTCTCTGTCTTCCGTATCCGAATCGAGCTGAGGCAGATTGGTGTCAGGGATGAGAGCCGGGTACTTGGCGGTCTTGCTGTCTGTGGGCGTGATTATTGTTGTCATAGTGTGACTGATAAACTCAATCCAGTCTCCATCAAGATGGCCAAGGAGCAGAATCTCTCACTGAATTCCATGAAAATCTCCGGACCTTGTGGGAGATTGCTTTGTTGTCTTTCCTATGAATATGATTTCTATGTGGAGGAAAAACGTAACTATCCTCCTGAGGGAAGCAAATTAAAGGTTGGCTATGACTTGATGAAAGTTCATGAAGTTAACATACTGTCAAAGCGTATCATGCTCAGTGGAAGTGAAGGGAGAATGCTTACCATCCCGCAGAATGCGGTATTTTTCAATATTGACACCAAGCGATGGGAGCTTGAGAAGGAGTTTGCGAACGAATTTTTGTCAAATTGATATAAAGCATTGTATTGACCCATTTTATAGACTGTGATATGTTTTTAGACCGTCGGCACTTTGTTGCCGACCTCAACTTTAATAAATGAAATACGTATTCAAGGTAATATGTTTGGAGGTATTACGTGATTAACAGGTCTGCTGAAAAAAGAGAGCGACAGAGCCAAGTCCGGAAAATGAGAAACCGCGCAACCAAGAGCACTATGCGCACCGCAATCAAGAAATTTGATTCTGCTGTAACCGCCGGCGACAAGGAAGCTGCCGCTGCTGCTTTGGCTCTAAGTCTCAAGCTGCTTGATTCAACTGCCGGAAAGGGTGTCATCCACCACAACACAGCCAACCGCAAGAAATCCAGATTGCAGAGCCGTTTCAATAAGATGACCGATCAGGCTGCTGTATAATCAGTAAGTCAGAATGATGAACGTACCGATTGTTGATCGGTATGTAAACATGCGTATAGAACGTGTTTAAGGAGTAACCATGGCAGGACCAAAGTTAACAAAAGCAGCCATAATCGAGAGTCTCCATGAGAAGCATGGACTGAATAGGGCCGACATTCATACAATCATTGATGAGTTCTTTGAAGAAGTGAAAAACGGACTGAGGAATGATCAGGTCATTGAGCTTCGTGGATTTGGAACATTTGAGGTTCGTACTCGTAAGGGCCGTGAAAGAGCGCGTAATCCAAAGACTGGCGCCATTGTTGCCGTCGAAACACATGGAGTTGCCATTTTCCGTCCAGGCAAAGAACTCAAGGACTATGTGTGGGATTTGCGTGATAATAAATCGGAGAAGGAATAACCTTCTATATTTCCAATAATTAGGAGAAAATCTCTTGGTTGACTTGCATGCAAGACGGAACCTCAGAACGGTTTGTTCTGAGGTTCTTGTGTTATTAGTATCGGCATTTGTCTACTCAATTGCTTTCCCTGGTCTCATTTCGGCCAATGGCATTGGGTTTGTCGCAATGGTATCACTGATTCCTGTATTTGCAGTAATCAGGAACACAAGCTGGAAGTTGACCCCAATCTATGGTTTCTTCTACGGTTTCATGTTCTATCTCTTCTTCAACTACTGGCTCAAGACCTTCCACCCCCTTGCAATCCTGATCGTACCGATTATCAAGGGAGGGGAGATGCTGATGCTCTTCCCCGTACTTAAGGCAGCGCAGAAGCTGTTCAAGAAATACGGATATTTGGTTGAAGCCTTGGTATGGGTCGCATACTCCTATCTGAGTCAGGATTGGTTTGCGGGGTACCCCTATGGGACCCTGGGGTCTGCCGTCTACCGTTATCTTCCTCTTATCCAGATTTCCGAAATTTTTGGAATCTGGGGAGTCACCTTCCTATTGGTGATGCCTCAGACCTTTCTTGGTTCCTATCTTCACAGATGGTACCATGACAGGGAGTTTTCCTTGAGGGGTTACCTGAGGGAACACTTTGCGTTCATCATCACATATGGGGTAGCCCTGCTGGCAACCTTGATCTTTGGATTTGCATCCATGGCGTACTGGAATGCCCAGGAACCTGATAAAACCTGGAGAGTGGCAACCATTCAGCATAGTGCAGATACCTGGGAGGGCGGGTATGCCACCTACAAGCGGAACTTCAACACGTTGCGTAAGATGAGCCTGGAGGCATTGAGCGAAGACCCCGATATTATTCTCTGGTCTGAGACAGCCTTCGTGCCATCAGTAGCTTGGCATGAAAACTATCCTTCCGACCCTGCAACATCCGCCTTGGTAGAGGAGTTTGTTGAATTCGGTAAGTCGCTTCCCATTCCCCTGGTAACGGGTAATCCTGAGGGAGTCATTGAAGACCCCAGTAAGCCAGCTTTCAGTGAGAATGGCTCATGGAACCGTACCGATTACAACACAGTCATATTCTTTGAAGATGGAAGGATCAAGAACACCTATAGAAAGCAACATCTGGTGCCCTTCACAGAACACTTCCCCTATGAAAAGCAGATGCCTTGGCTCTATAATCTCCTGCTTGCAAATGATTATAACTGGTGGGAGACCGGCTATGACCCTGTGGTGTTTGAGACTGAGGAGGGTGTGAAGTTCTCTACCCCGATCTGCTTCGAGGATGTCTTCGGGTATCTGAACGCTGACTTTGTTGCCAGTGGCGCTGATGTCATCGTAAACATGACCAATGATGGGTGGTCGAAAGCTGTCTCGGCTGAGATGCAACACCTTGGTTTGGCAGTTTTTAGATCAATTGAGAACCGAAGAACCACAGTTCGCGGCACCAATAGCGGAATGACCTGTGTGATTGATGTGAATGGAAAGATTGTTGATCCTATGGAACCCTTTACCGTTGGCTACCATATCTATGATGTACCGGTATTCAGCGGAGAATCGTACGGGAATACCATCTATACCCGGTATGTAAATTGGTTTGCATATCTAACCGTTTATCTATCAGCAATCCTTCTTGCAGGAGGTATGCTGTATCGTTTGTATCGATATTTCACCAAGGACAGGCAGAAACCAGAATGACCTATACCAGTGCTGCACTCTTTATCATTGGAACCGAATTGACTCGGGGGGTCATTGCTGACCGCCATACCCAAGTCATCTCAAGTCAGTTGACCCAGTTGGGGTATCGTGTTGATCGGATGGTGCTTGTCCCTGATGATGGTACCATCGGAGATGTCCTAAGGGACTGCATCGATAATTGTGATCTGGTAGTGATGACTGGAGGGCTTGGGCCAACCAGTGACGATATGACTCGTACCATTGTTGCCAATCTTGCCAAGGTTCCCCTGGTCCGTAACCAGGAAGCATTCGATACCTTGTATGCACGAATTGGACAGCGGATCTGGGGTGCCAACGAGCAACAGACCATGATCCCTGAGGGCTTTGAGCTCATTCCAAACCCTTTAGGGACAGCCTCTGGTTTCAAAGGTTTCATCCCCGATGGAGGACGACAGATTGCCTGTGTTGCAATGCCAGGTCCTCCTAGGGAGATGAATCCCATGTTCTTTGACCAGGTAATCCCCTGGCTTGCCCAATTGATAGGGCATGACGATTTCTCTCGTAGCGAGTATTCTACATTCCTTATCCCTGAATCCAAACTGGAAGAGCTCTGCAAATCCATTTCCTTCAACGGGATGCAGTGGGGTACCCGGTTCCAGGATCTAAAGATAAGCTTGTATCTCATTGATAGCAGTGAATCTGACCGAACAGAGATGGCAAACCGTCTTCGGTCACTGGTAGGGGAGTGTCTGGTGGTGGATGGGGACGTCCAGCCTTCTAGCTTGCTCACTTCGTTGCTTGAGGAACGAGGAGAAACGATAAGCACAGCTGAGAGCTGTACTTCCGGTTACATTGCAAAGCTACTCACCGACCAGGCTGGTAGTTCTGCATGGTTCTGGGGAGGGGTTGCAAGCTATGCGAATGAGGCAAAGAGGCACTTGCTTGGTGTGCGAGATGAGACCCTGGAGCAATATGGGGCAGTCAGTGAAGCATGCGTTCTGGAGATGGCTGAAGGAATGAGGCGTGTCTCGGGAACTGATTGGGCACTCTCTGTAAGTGGTATTGCCGGACCCGATGGAGGGACAGCTGAAAAGCCGGTAGGAACTGTATGGTTTGGCTTTGCCTCAAAAACTCGTGAGAGTGCAGCGGTACAAGTACATATCTCATCCTACGGGAGAGATTCGGTAAGAAGAAGAGCCTCGGTAATGGCATTAATTCTTGCAAGCCAATACATCAAAGGAGCCTGCTTGCTTGACACTGTTAAGAAGTGGCAATATATTTAAAGAACCAAACAGCGGAAAGAATTATCAGTAAGTACGTTCCAATTCCGCATATTCTTACATTCTGTATTACAAATTAAGGAACTGGGCACTAGGTGCACCTTTATATAGATGAGGTGCAACACATTTCCCTTTTCCGTTGGAGTTAATCCTATGTCTTCCGAAGAATTAGAGTTTAATGAAGCCAGCGTGGCTGTTGCATCTGAGCAGGAATCTGTAAAGAAGCCGATGCGGCGAGTGACCCGAAAAAAGAGCCCTGTAGGAGCGAAAGCACCTGAAAGCACGAGTGATGTGGCTGAGCAGAAAGTGGAGACACAGGATGCTCCTGAGCCAAAAAAACGTCGAGGGAGACCAAAAAAGAGCGAATCTGACAAGAGTACAGCAAAAAAAACCTCTTCTGATTCTGACCAACCTCAACTCGAGTTGGAGGATAAACAGAATAGTCCTGCTCCCGAACAGGAGCAGATAACAGATACTTCTCGTCCTCCTGCACAATACAAACAGGAGCAGAAGAGCCAGAACCAAAACCCGAACCAGAACCATCGCAAACCCTATAACAATAGAAACAACCGAAATTCCCAGAACAGAAACCATTCAAAAGGGTCCTATCAAAAGAGCCAGAGCTTTGGTTCCAATAGGGGTGGACGGCCGAATCATCAAGAAGAATCTTCCAATGATTTACATATCGAGGAGCATCCTGAGGCTCCTGTCTTGGTGCTTGAAGATTTCACCACCCTGTCCATTGACGAACTTCGCAAGGTAGGTTTGGATCGTGGGCTGAATGCAGATACCATCCTTGACTTGCGCAAGCAGGAAATTGTTGCAGAAATTCTTCGCTTGCATACCGCAAGTGGCGGAGTGATTGTAGGAACAGGTACCTTGGAAATCCTTCCAGATGGATTTGGGTTCCTCCGTTCCCCCTCAAACAGTTATCTCTCAGGTTTGGAAGATGTCTACGTCTCTCCCGCCCAGATCAAGAGTCTCTATCTGAAGACCGGTGATGTGGTATATGGACAGGTCCGGACTCCACGTGAGAATGAACGGTTCTTTGCCATTTTGAAAATTTTGAAGGTAAATGGTGATGAGCCGATTACCGCAAAAATGCGCGTACCGTTTGATAGCCTGACTCCCTTGTTTCCTGACCAAAGACTTAAGCTGGAGACAGCTGAAGAGGATATGTCGACAAGAATTATCGATATGTTCTGCCCTATCGGAAAGGGCCAACGTTCCTTAATCGTTGCCCCTCCCCGTACAGGTAAGACAGTGCTTCTTCAGAAGATTGCAAACTCCATCAGTACGAATCATCCTGAAGTGGTCCTGATGGTCCTGCTGGTTGATGAACGCCCTGAGGAAGTCACTGACATGCGTCGCCATGTCAAGGGAGAGGTAATTGCCTCCACCTTTGACGAGCAAGCCAGCAGGCACGTGCAGGTAGCTGAGATGGTGATTGAGAAAGCAAAACGGCTCGTTGAACACAAGAAGGATGTTGTTATCCTTCTGGATTCAATTACCCGCCTTGCACGTGCCTATAACCAGACAGTTCCCGCAAGTGGTAAGATACTCAGTGGTGGTGTAGACTCGAATGCATTGCACAAACCAAAGAGATTCTTTGGTGCTGCGAGGAACATCGAATTCGGTGGCAGCCTTACCATTGTTGCCACTGGTTTAATCGAGACGGGTTCCAGAATGGATGAGGTTATCTTTGAAGAGTTCAAGGGAACTGGTAACAACGAAATCATCCTGGACCGTCGTCTTGCGGACAAGCGACTCTTCCCAGCGATCAATATCAAGAAGAGTGGGACCCGTCGTGAAGACCTGTTGTTGCCTTCTGATGAAGCTGCCAGAATATGGCTTATGCGTAATGCTGTCAATGATATGGACGACCAAGAGATGACTCCGTTCCTCATTGACAAAATTCGGAAGACAAAGGATAATGAGTCGTTCTTGCGTTCTATCAATACCGGTATTCCTTCGAATTCGGCAGCGTACTAGAGACCAGGAAGAGATAAAGAGAAATTTGTCTGCTGCCTACAGCCAGCAGAACACATATCCTTGGAGGACCTAAAATGAAAGATGGAATTCATCCCCGTTATGAAATGAAAGAAGTTCGTTGCTCATGTGGTAACGTAATCACGACCAAGACAACCGCAAAGAATCTTGAAGTTGAAATTTGCTCCGCTTGTCACCCATTCTTTACTGGAACCCAGAAGATGGTTGATACTGCCGGTCGTATCGAACGCTTCAAGAAGCGCTATGGCATGAACAACTAACCAGTTTTATTATCCTGTCTAGTGATACAAGAGACCCTCTTTTTTGGAGTACCCAGGAAAGGGGGTTTTTTGTAAGTTTTGGATTCCTGTTCACGCATTTGTTGGTCATGTGGGGAAATGCACGAGTCCCGAATTATACAAAAGTAGGTTTTTTGTTGCATTATGCTGACAAGTATCCTAAAATTGACCCATAGAAATTAGGTTGGGGCATGGACAACATCAGAAAACAACACATCAAGGAATACGGCGATTCTCCGCTGGTGATTGCGCAGGTACCTGGAACATGTACCTTGCTAGGTAGTTACGCGGACGCATGTCGAGGATGGTCCTTGGTGGGAACCGATCACTCCTCGCTGTATGTTGCTATCTCTTACCGGGATGACCAACTCGTAAGGCTGTACAACCCAACCCTCAATGACCGGAAGCGATTCTCATTAAACAATATCAAGTATCGCAAGGAAGACCGATGGGGAAATTTCCTGAAAGCGGTGTTCTCGGTTCTTGCAAGCGAAGGGACTGAGTTTACAGGTATGAATATAACTGTCGAAGGAAGCCTCCTCCATGCTGATACCCAGATGGTGAGTACTGCATGCTCGCTTGGGACCTGCCTTGCCCTTGATGCATTGCTTGGTCTTAAGCTGAGTTTTTCCTCCCAGATAAGAATCGCTTATCAGGCATGTACGACATTCAATAATGAAGTATGCTCAATCAGTGATCTTCTTACCATGCTCAATGGAAAGAAGGAGACCGTACTGTTCTATGATCTTCAGCATGTGACCTACAAGGAGTTGCCTTTTCCATTCACCAACAAGAATGAAGAGTATGTGGCAATCATCGTGGATAGCAAGATTTCCCCGAATGCGATGCGAGAAGAGATCAGAAGCAAGAGAAAAGCGATCAAACATGCATTTGAGAGGCTAGGTGAGTACAAGAGTGGTGGATTCATGCGGGACTTTCCTGAGAGTGACCTTTCTGGCCGTGTGGTGCCATTGGATGAGGAAGACCGCCACATCTGTGAGTATATCCTGATGGAATCCAGGCTCGCCAATGATGCCGCATCATTGCTCACTGAGAAGGATGCTGTACCCTATGGGAAGATGATGAATCGTGTCCAGGCTGGGCTCAGGGACCTTCTTGAAGTAACTTGCCCTGAGGTAGACTGGCTCACCAAGCGAGCTGGTGAACTTAATGGGTGCCTTGGATCGGTTCAGGTAGCAAACGGCTTCAGCGGCAATATCATGGTCCTCTTGAGTAAACAAGCACTTCCAAGTTATATTGGTCGTCTGGAGGACTACGAGCACATCTTTGGATTCCACCCTCGTTGGTATGTATTTGAGGGAAGCGATCCTGCAAAGGTTGTGTTTCAAGCGCATTAATGAAGATACTACTGACAAATGATGATGGATATCAAAGTGAAGGACTGAACACACTCAGTGAGGCTCTGTTGCGAGCTGGTCATGAGGTGTGGGTATGTGCTCCCGATGCAGAGAGAAGTGCGAGTAGCCACTCAATGACGCTTCGTGAAGATATTACCATCACTGAATACGGTCAGAACCGGTATCATTGCAGTGGGACTCCAGCAGATTGCATCCTCTATGCTTCAAAAGGCAAGATTTTCCCAGAAGAACCAGATTTGGTCATCAGTGGAATCAACCATGGCTATAATATTTCCACGGATATCCTGTACTCGGGTACTGTGGGAGCTGCCAGAGAGGCTGCTTTGACTGGATTGCGGTCCATGGCAGTCAGTTGTGCAAGAAGCGAGGATGGTTCTTACCCCTTCCAGCGTACTGCGGACTTTGTAGTACAACATCTTGAGGAATTTTATCCCCTCACGAGCAGTGAGTGCATCATCAATATCAATGCCCCTGGAGAGGGGAATGGAAAATGGAAGAGTGGAGTGTTGAGCTATCTCGACTACCATGATGCAGTACAGACAAAGCAACAAGAAAAAAACCGCTACTATGACACTGCAACAGTACGTTTTGGTACCTCTGTTGTGCTTTCTATGAAGGGTGGTGTGCAACCGATTCAGCGTTGTGACACCAAAGGTAGCGATTTTCAGGCCGTAAGAGAGGGCTATATCAGTGTTACTGCAATCTCCATCCTTCCCCCGGTTCATACGGTATCCCAGACCAAGCTTGAATTATTGAGCAAGGGGGAGAGTTGTGGGTAAGAATTGGGAGAATAAATGCCACAAGTGTGGGCTTTGCTGCCACGAAAAAGCAGTCTATGGTCGTGAATTAGTCATTGACCTGGACAGCTGGTGTGAGCATTTTGATCCTGAAACAAAACAGTGCAAAATTTACGCTGAACGCTTCAGCCAATCTACCCGATGCAAAAAAATGACACCGATTCGTGCCATGTTTGCATCATATCTCCAGGAAAACTGTGCCTATGTACAATGGGCACGAAGATTCCATATTCGATTTGCGAAAAAGAGAATCCTTCGATTCATCCATAGTAAGACCTGTCCTGATGAGGACTCAGACGAAAGCGATCTTTACGAGGTATTCAACGCGTAACAGCAGTGTGGCTTGACCCTAAGGGGTATCTGTCACTATCGTTTTCTATGAGGTTAATTATGGAACAGAAAACCATTTACTTGGACAATAATGCGACCACACCCATGCATGAGGATGTAATCGAGGCTGTACACCAGGCCAATGTCCTCTTTGGGAATGCATCGAGCATGCATAGCTATGGTCGTGAAGCCGCTATGGCAATAGAAGAAAGCAGGAAAGCACTTGCCTCCTTGATTGATTGCGATCCATCATCGATTGTTTTCACCAGCGGGGCCAGTGAATCGAACAATACCGTCTTCAATATCTTTCGTGAGCGTATCGACCTAGGATCGAAACGTAACCGAATTGTGACCACAACCATCGAACACCCTTCGATCAACGAGTTTGTGAAGTATCTTAGGAATCTTGGGTACAAGGTTGATGAGTGTCCAGTTGATGGAAGTGGGCGGGTAGACACGGAAGTAATGAAGACCTATCTCGGTGAAGATGTAGCCTTGGTCTCTGTCATGGCAGGGAACAATGAGATTGGTACCATCCAACCGGTAAAGGAGATCGCCCAGCTTGCCCATGAGGTAGGGGCATATATGCATACCGATGCAACACAGGCGATCGGAAAAATCCCTGTCTCGATGCGCTCTTGGGACGTCGATTATCTCAGCCTTTCTGGACACAAGTTCTACGGGCCAAAAGGTATCGGAGTGTTGGCGGTAAAGCCAAAAGCACCACATACCCCTCTGGTCCATGGTGGCCATCAGGAGGGAGGAAAGAGAGCAGGAACCTATAATACAGCATCCATTGTTGGTATCGGGGTTGCTGCTGCTCTCGCTGAACGTGATCTTGAGGAAGAGAGCAAGAAACTTTGGACCCTCAGAGAGAAGTTAAGAGTGGGCATTGAGGAGCGTATTCCCAATGTGGTGGTAAACGGTAACCAAGAGTTCTGCCTTCCCGGAACCCTTGATGTGTCATTCCCTCATGCAGAAGGGGAATCGATATTGCTCTATCTCGACATGGAAGGAATAATGGTTTCCACAGGGAGTGCCTGCGCAAGTGGGTCGCTTGAACCCAGTTACGTATTACTGGCCTCCGGAGTGGATATCGAGCTGGCCCACGGCTCAATACGATTTAGTTTCGGAAGATACAACACAGAAGAAGATGTTGCCTATGTACTGGAGAAACTACCGCCGATTATCAAGCGATTAAGGGAGATGTCCACACGATGACCAACTTTATGAGTCAATGGGTCTACACCCCTGTGGTGAAAGACCATTTTATGAATCCCAGGAATACCTGGCAGGAAGAAGAAAATTTCCAGGCAGATGGAATCGGTGAAGTCGGTTCCTTGGCCTGTGGCGACCAGATGCAGGTTTTGATCAAGGTCGAGAATGATACCATAGCTGACCTGAGGTGGCTCACCTATGGGTGTGCCTCGGCAATCGCGAGCACCTCCATGATGAGTGAGATGGCAATAGGGATGAGTCTGGAGGAAGCCTACAACCTCTCTCCCGATATGATTACCGAAGCTCTTGGCGGACTCCCTGAACATAAGTTCCACTGTTCTGTTCTGGGAGATAAAGCACTCAGGGCTGCAATTGATGATTATCTTGAGAAAGCGGGACGTGACAATCCTTTCAAGAGTAATGTGGCAAAAACCATTTGTGAGTGCAAGGGAGTCACCGATGTACAGATTGAGGATCTTGTGAAGAGAGGGGAAGCAAAGACCCTGGAACAGCTGCAGGAGATTACCGAGTTTGGTACGGTCTGTGGCAAGTGCAAGCAACAGGTCAGTGATCTGTTTGATGAGTTCAAGCACATCTATAACGTATAAGAACCTATCCTTACATACACATGAAAAGGCGGCCCTTGGGCCGCCTTCTCTCTGAGTACCTTGTTTACTTCTTGAATTCAAGCAAGGAAAGATGTCTGCTTATATGTGTATCGAGTAATTGTTTGTAATGCTCTTCTTCCTTGGAGAGCAAGCTGAAGAAGGCATCCTTGAACAGTTTCTTTCCTTCTTCATCCTCATCCTCAAGCAGATACCCGTAGGTGATATGAAGCAACTGCCGGGCATTGTCATCGCTGAGGTAGGAGGGTAGGTCCTCATCTTTCATTGACTCCAATTCCTGTATCTTCCCAATATCAGTAGTAACATGATAAAAAGCCTTTGAATCGCCAAAACGGTTGGTTGCATGTGCATGCATCCTCCGATAGAGAGCGGGATCCTTCTGGGCGACCAGGCGAACCGCTTCAAGCCAATTGGTACCCGCTGTCTTGACGTGGAAGCTTCCCTTGATCGTACGAGCTAGAATGGGAAAGATGGAGAATTTGTCACTGCCTGAGTGGATGCTGAGTCGGTAGCGGTACTGCTTTGCAATAGCAACATGCAAGACCAGTTGCCTCTCGAACTCAGCAGTGTCCCCGATATAGTCAATGCCCTTCTGGAATTCCCCTACAAACCGAGGAGCAAGGGTTGAGATGATCACATGTCGCCTTTTGAGTTCTTTCGCAATGAAAAGATGGCTCTTTGGGTCGGTTGGAGTGTCGGTCTCGTCAATGGAAATCTCAAAGTCTATCGGTCGCTCTGAGTGCAATATATGCTGTTCATAAATGATCTGTATGAAATCGAGCGCTTTATGGTAAGTCAGGATATCGCGCCTTAACGTGGGGAGGTCAAGCTTCAGTGTTGAGGTTCCGATTGAAAACTCCTGCTTCGCATACAAACCCTCATAAGCCTCCCGTATCTCACTATCCAATGCTTCATAGCGTGTTAGAAGTTCCTCATCATCCAGGTTCTGGATGGTGGGGTCTATCTGCTCTGATGAGTCCAGGGTGATCATGGTAGCTCCGTCCTCCAGGGCCTTCTTGATCTCCTCGCTTTTTTTCAAGTGGTCTCCATCGGCACCAAAACCATAGGTGTACCCCTCTTGGAATACTGCATATGAAGCAGCATCAATCACATCATTGAAGGTCCTGTTGGTGAAGTTCAATTCCCTGATGCTCTGTTGTGCAAAAATGGGGAAGACCGAAGTGCCCTCCAGTGCCCTGATATGTCCAGGGGTGGCCACACCGAGGCGGTCTCCCAAGCCAATGGAAGGCCGTTTGGTTGTGTTTGCAACCGGATGTGTAAACGGCAGATACGTATTCAAGACCAGGCGATTCTCATGGCTCAGTGGGCAGATTTTGCAGTCTTGTTCTGCTTCCCCTTCCAGCTCGTCGAATATTGGACCAGAACCAGAGGCGATGAGATGCCGTTTCTCTCCTGCCTTGATCATGGCAATTGTGCAACTTCCAAGGTTGGTGCGTGATTTTTCATATACAGATACCTTGCTTTTCAGCCGACTCTCCAGACGCTGGATATGTAATGTACGTTCTTCATAGATTTCCATGTAGATTCTCCTATCTACTCAAATAACCCCGAATTCACTTCCCCCAATGAACTCCCTAAGTAAGGAGTCCTCGGGTACCAAGGTATCGGGAATCGGATTGACATGCTCCAAGAACCTGAGCAATCTTCTGGCTGTCTCATAGGCAGCACCAGCAGAGGGTTTCACCATCTTCAGCAACGGTTGTGCATAGGTGGTGAGTACCCCCAGTTCATAGTCCAATGCACTATTGATCATGACATTGGCATTGTTTTGGTATGGGAAGATGTACTTGTTTTCTCCCCGTTCAACCGAAGGCCACATATTCAAGGTGGCTGTTGCATTTGCCCCACGGGTTCTGTTGTCACGTATCATACGCCGTATGATACGGTTGTCCGTGGTGCTGATTCGGTTGTGGTCATCGAGATTCAGTTGGGTCAAGGCCGAGATGTAGACCCTGAAGAGCAACTCCTTGTCCAAGCTAGCGGTCAGCTTAGGATTCATGCCATGAATGCCCTCAATGATTAAAATGGTTCGCTTATCCAGGTGTACGGGTTGCTCTTCATAGGTACGGGTGAGTGTTTTGAAATCATAGAGGGGTAAGTGTACTTCCTTATTTGCAAATAGATTTGCCAAATCCTCTTGGAAGCGGGCAACATCAAGTGCCTCAAGAGCTTCAAGATCAGGCTTTCCCTCTTCATCCTTTGGTGCATGATCTGGAGGAAGATAGTAGTTGTCCAATGATATCTTGATGGTTTTCTTGCCTAGGACCTGTAATTGGATTGACAGCTTATGGGCGAATGTGGTCTTGCCTGATGAGGAAGGCCCCGCGACAAGAACTGCTTTTACACTGCTATGAAGGTGTATCTGATCTGCGATGCTCGCAATCTTCTTCTGTTGCAGTGCTTCAGCAAGCCGAATGAAGGACTCAACGGTGTTCTGGTTGCCCATCTGATTCAGCTGGCCCAATGACTGGACATTGAGAATGGATCCCCAAGCCTTATACTCCCGATAGATGGAGAAAAGCAGTGGATTGTCAACGAAGGGGTCAAGTCCAATGACATTGTGTGAACGTGGATAGCGGAGAAGCATCCCCCGCTCCTGATATGGCTTGAGTTCCCAGACCTGCATCAGGCCTGTCTTGCTGAGCAAAGGTTCGTATGAGACATCCATATAGCCCTGCAATCGATAGAGATTTACCTTGGGGTCATTGCGGGTGAAGAGTAGTGCGGCTGTCTGTTCATGGTGGTTGTTCTCAAAGTAAGAGAGTGCTTTTTCATAGGGGAGCAAGACCTCCTCAATGGGGAGGTTTTGCTCAACCAAGGAGCGCATGGCCTTTTCTATAGCTTTGATATCTGCATTGTTCAGGGTAAGGTCATCGTCAAAACTGAAATAATACCCATCACCAAGGGAGTGTCCTATAACCAATCTCCGATTGGGGTAGAGCATGGATACAGCAGCACAGAGAAGATAGCAGAGGGAGTGTCGGTACATCCTTTTTCCCATGTCTCCAAAAAGCCGTACCGGTTCAAGGGTACAATCTGCGACCAATGCCCTCGAACAGGAGTGGAGCTCGTGGTTCACCAATGCTCCAATATACGGGTTTTCTCTGTAGGCCTGTTCTTTGCATGATTCGACCACCTTTGCCTCAACCAAGGCATCTTCTACGGTGGATCCAGTGGGGAGTTCCAGATGTTGTTGTTTGATGGTTACGGTAATGCTCTTCATGTTGCTATAATACAGGGTGGTCTGTCCGTAAACAAGAGTAAAGCGTTTTTGTCGGATTTGTGCTATACTGCTGTTTCAATCCAGGGTCATGATTCTGGATTGACAGCCGACTGGGAGGTAGGTACCTTTTGTACATGAGGAAGAAGCTTCATCTGGCGTTTCCCTATCGCCAACGTTTTATACTACATATAGATTTGGGATCAGAAACATATACAAGCATACCGATGGAAGAGGAAGAAGCAAAGCACTACCTCGGAGGGAGGTTGCTTGCCCTGATGCTCTGGGACCGTTTTGCTGAATATGACCAGATGGGGGAGGAGTGCTATGAGCGGGGTAATCCTGTTGTATTTGCACCTGGTGCTGCAGTTGATACACCACTGAGCTACTGCAACTCCTTAACCGTGGTAACAAAGAGTCCTGTTACTGGGGCACTTTCAGTCTCCAGCGCAACATCTTCTCTCTCAGGGGCCATTGTAGGCTGTGGGTACGCTGCATTGGTGATAACCGGTCGTAGCAGAAAGCTGTGCAGTTTTTCCATTAGTGATGGGGAAGTTACCTTTTGCGATGCTGAGACATATCATAATCTCACCACAATCGAGGTTGCAAAGAAAGTAGGGAAAGAGCATATGGTTGTTATAGGCCCTGCAGGGGAACACTTTGTGCCCTTTGCCTCTCTCTATGCAAACAACCAGAACATAACCCAAGGCGGGGTTGGTTGTGTCTGCGGGATGAAGAATATCAAGTTTTTTACGTTATCTCCCCATAGTCATGGCAGGGAAGCCTATGATTCCCATAGATTGGGCCTCCTGAACCAATCCTACTTGAAGGATCTTGGAAAGACCAGAATAGGAAAGATGATAGCCCAAGAGGGGTCAATTGCCTTGCTTTCAAAGGCAAACCATCATGGTTGGGCTGCAATTGATACCTACTCCATGCGCGTCGATGGAAGGCTTTGGGGACTATGTACCCGTAGTGTACCGAAAGGGATTCCCCTTGATGATCCCTCGTTCCCTGTCTGCCAGAACAATGCCCCCCTGGATTTGGAAAGTGCAATGGCACTGGGTTCCAATCTGGAACTCTTTGACAGCAGAAGTGTACAACAGGTAGCCCACCGTTGTTTGGAAAATGGTCTGGAAGTAGTGAGTACCGGTGCAGTGCTTGCTTGGGCAAGATCATGCCGAAGGGAAGGGAAGCTTAGCTTCCTTCCCGACATGCAACGTTCAACAGCGGTACTCTACCTCCGTCTTCTTGATGCAATTGCCTATAGAAGAGGATCTGGAGAGCAACTGGGTATAGGACTCAGTGCACTGGTGAATCAGTATGGGGGATCAGAGCATGCTTTCATGGTTGATGGATTACCCTTGCCTCCCTATGACTATCGTGCACTCCCTGTGCAAGCTCTGCTTGTATCCATTGGAAGGAGAAGCATGGTACTAGGAGAGATGTTATGGGGGAATCACTACCACAGGGGAAGGGAGCGCCGCCTTGTTTCCTGGGCCCTATATGTACAGAAGCTCACCTATGCCTGTGAAAGCGTAGGCTTGTGTCCTTTGGTTACGCTTCCCAGTTTCAATCATAGACTCTTTCACTTTCCGCATTTCTCATTTGCAAGAAGGAACTTCTCAAGGTTGGCCTTGTTAGCCTCATTGGGAGAGGGTTATGAGATCAGTGCACATGCCATACGCTCCTATGGAGATGAGGCTCTGCACCTGCAGACAACCCTTGATGACAAACTTCTGCATCGCGAAGGTCGCTATGGATCGCTTCCTGACCAATTGTTGGTTAATGGGAAAAGCAATTTTCGCTCAGCCCAGGTAGTTCCCTTGGCTCGGTTGCTTGATGCTTACTGGTCGGCACTTGGGAGAAAATGATATTGAAGACCGGATATTGGTTGGTCATCAGTGAGAGAGCGTATACTGATACCATCTTCAACCAATAGTGCGTAGGTAGGACCGAGGGGTGTTCTTGGGTAGGTTGTTGACCCAGGGTTCACCCAGATGACCCCATCCTCTCCTCTCTGGAGTTTTGGCGTGTGGGTATGACCGCTGATAAAAATGTCCCCTGGTCTCAGGTTCTGACCAAAAGGGGAGTGAATCCTATCCCCGTGGGTCATGAATATGGTTCGTCCCTGCCAGTCGATGCGTCTTTTCTGGGGAGGTAAGGGTATCCCTGCATTGCTGAAGTCATAGCTGCTGTCACAGTTGCCCCTTACCAGGGATAGATGTGAGATATTCCTGAGTAGTAACTGGAAATGTGCGTGGCCTGAGGGACAGAGATCACCGGCGACCAAGATTGATTCTGCTTGGTGCTCATGTGCTCGTTGATCAAGAAGTGAGAGGGCATCAATCGAACCATGTATATCGCTGGCAAGCAAGAGGGTTTTGGGCATGAAATCTCCTGATTTTTCTTTGCTAAAGACAAATGCTTCTTGTGATGTATGAATAATACTGGTAGTATAATACGAGAATTATATAAAAAAATATATAGGGAAGGAGGCTCAAATGGCTACCATCCGAGAGCTGTCTTGCAGCGATGGGAAACGCGTAATGTATCGCGTATGGGTTCCAGAGGGGTCACAGGTTGAGGCTGTTCTTCTCATTCTGCATGGTATGGCTGAGCATAGCCTCCGATATGATGCATTCGCCACATTTCTCAATTCCAAGGGAATTGCCGTCTATGCTCCCGATCATCGTGGTCATGGAGAGACTGTGAAAAATGATGGGGAAACCCTTGGTTGGTTTGCCCAGCGGGATGGTTGGCAACGAGTGGTTGAAGATGCCTATGAGTTAACGAACGTGATCCTTGCTGAATATCCCAGTCATAGTCTTTTCTTGCTTGGCCATAGCATGGGCTCTTTCCTCGCAAGAAGTCTCATGGTGAAATACTCTGACCTTTTTGATGGTGTCATCCTTATGGGTACCGGTGCTTCCCAAGGATTGCTTGGAAAAATTGGCAAGATGATTGCCCGCAGTCACATCAATAAACATGGTTCAAAGCATCCCGATACACAACTGGATAAGATGAGCTTTGGCGCATACAACAAGAAAATACCGGATGCAAAGACGTCATTCGATTGGCTGAGTAGGGATGCTGAACAAGTAGCGAAGTATATCGAGGATCCTTTGTGTGGATTTGTCTGCACCTCGGGGTTCTTTGCTGACTTGTTGGATGGGGTGGAGATTGCCAATGATGCTGAGAAGGCGAAGAAGCTTCCCTCAGATCTCTCTCTCTTGATCATCAGTGGGAGTGAGGATCCTGTAGGAGGATTCTCCAAGGGCGTACGCAAGGTATACGAGTTCTACCGTAGTTGTGGCATTTCTGATATCACCCTGAATTTGGTTGAGGGTGCACGGCATGAATTATTGCAGGAAACCAATAGGGAGCAGACAGCACAATACCTCTATTCCTGGATGAAGCAGAGGCTGTAATCATGTCCTATAAAAGTATCGTTCAGCAGAATCTTAAGCGGCTGAGTACCTTTTTCTCAGCCGTGTTTAGGCAGGCTATGAAAGATAATTTTCTCAACTCTGCTTCGGGGTTGGTCTACTCCACGCTTTTGGCCATTGTACCTGCTGCAACCTTCCTCTTCACCTTCTTCAATGCTTTTGGTGTCATGGAACCGTTGGTGAGTTTTCTCTCCCAGTGGTTCACGGAATTGGCAGGAGAGGAGGCTGGTGGACAGTTGATGATCCTCCTGACCCAGTACACCCGTAATGCGACCAGTTTGGGCGTTGTTGGTCTCATATCCTTCCTGATTACTATGGTTCTCTTGATCAATAAGGTATGGATTGTGATCAACCGTATATACCGTTCAAGCAGAAGTCGGAACGCCCTGAAACGATTTGCAGGCTATATTTCATTCTTGATCGTAGCAACCTTGTTGCTTGCAGCATATGTAAGTGCTCAATCCATTCTTACTTCCTGGTACCTCAATCTGATTGGGGTGACCCTGGGCCGGTGGTCTGTTGCAGTCGAAGCCATAGCCCCGAGTTTTATCGTGGCCTTGGTTATTTTCCTGCTTATATACCTTGTTCCCAATACAAGGGTCCGTTTCGATTCAGCAATTCTTGGAAGCATTGCAGGGTTGTTGGTGATCAATATATTCAGCAAGCTGACCTCACTGTTGACATCAATGGCGAGCAGGTTCTCTGTCATCTATGGATCATTTGCAGCCATCTTCCTGTTCTTGTTTTTCTGTTATGTTTTTTGGGCAACAGTCTTCTTCAGTGTCGAGCTTGCCTATGTGCATCAGTTCAGGCCAGATGTGTCCAGTTTTCGTGGACTTCCCCAAAGTCCAGCACTTCAGCTGTCTGAAGGAACCAACATCATGATGCTTATCGGGAGCAATTTTCGTGAAGGGAAGGGTGCGACTTCCACCAAGGAGTTGCTTGACCGCCTCGCAATCCCATACAATCGGTTGCAGGGCTTCCTTGGGCTCCTGACCCAACTAGAGTTCATCACCCCCACCAACAGCAGCCAAACCAGTTATATCCCCAAGCAACCGCTTGATACCCTTCGTCTCCAGGACTTGGTAAAAGGGCTATATGGTATGGAAACCATCGATGAGGTTGAGCACGATACTGCCGGTGAGGCGGTTGCTGAGCAGGTCCAGGATAGGGGCGTTGCTGCGTTGGGGAATCTTACGATTGAACAACTGTTGCAAAGAATATAGAGAGTGCTTGCCTCTTTCCAGCAACAAAGGATACTCTATATGAGGAGGCTCTTATGAACCTAGATGCTACTACCCAGCCCATGATCGATCCCCTTATCTGGCACACTTTTCCAGATGAGAGAGATGGTATCATGCCTGATGAAATATGGAAGTGTGGTCCCTTGGTCTGCACCTTACTCAAGAATCCCGCATGCAGGAACGGTGAGCAACTTGTTTCCATACCTTACTCGATGATAGTGAAGAGAGATGGAGCTGTTATCTTAGCTGTTTCTCTTGAAAAGGAAGACCTCAGAGCACTCTCCTATACGATGGGAATATCCCTGAGGGAGTTGCAGGATGAGTACCAGACCAAAGGAAATTTCTCGGAGCTCAGGGGCTTTGTGTACTCTGATAGTACCCGTGAGGACCAAGGAATCTATGATGGGGATATGGACCTGCAAAGCATCAGGATCTTCTTCCTTGAAACAGTCTGTGACACCTTCGACATACTCTCTGAGCCAGTGCAGGTTACAACGTAAACACAAAGTTTCCTGTCACATTCAGCTTGGTGTTGATCTTGGAGGAATCCTTTCGGTATGGGAACAGGATACCGGTGCTTCCTTTCTGAAGTTCCTTGGGAAGATGCAACAATGAGTACTCTTCAGTTGACACCAAGGTAGTGTACCCCTCTCTGGCTTCAAGGCTATAACGGGCATGGATCAGTATTCCTTCCAGCTCGATTGTTACGATATCGCCCAAGGAGTATCCCGCGTCCTGAAGCATCCCTCGATTAACAGAGAGTCTTAACAGTTGCTTAGCTGGGGACTCTGTAATGGAGAGGGGCACTGCATCAGGCTTCCTTACGGTGGCACAGGAGGTGAGCAACAACAAGGCGGTTGCAAGTATCGCGTATACGGTAATTCTTTTCATCATCAGTTCTCCTCAAGCAGGGTAAATGTGCTCTTATGATAATCCACTAATCCTTCACTGCGCATCTTTGAGAGTTCGCTGGACATCGCACTTCTCTCCACACAGAGATAGTCTGCAAGATGTTGCCGGTCAAAAGGAATGGTGAAGCTCTTCTTGTTTCCTTGCCGCTTCGATTCAGCAGAGAGGTAGGAGAGTAGCTTCTCCCGCGTATTACGCTTTGTGATGTGATTGATCTTTTTCATCAATTCCAGGTTTTTGTGACTGAGTAACTTCACTAGGTTTTCGATCAACATATGATGATATACACAGTTCATGCTGCAGGTGGTTACAATTTTATTGATGTTCAGGAATAGGATGGTGGTAGGCTGCGATGTAATGGCAGCAACTTCACTGGGGGACTGGGTAAAGGCAACAGTCTCTGCAAAGGTGTCTCCCACCCCAATATTGGTCACAACTGTTCTGTTTCCCCAGAAATCGTGACGGACAATATTTACTGATCCCTGGAGTACGATGCCCATTTCATCGGTGAAATCCCCTTCATCAATGATGGTGTAGTCCTTGGGAAAATTACTGGTCCTACTCTTCAAGCAACCGAGCAAGTGGGGCAGCTCCTGTGCTCCTATCTGCTTGAAAAGATGAGAATGGTGTACTATCTCGTAGATATTCATAAACCACCTTATATTTTGTTGTAAATCCAACATATCAATAGATGAGCACATGGTATCATAACCCATATAACAAGACAATGGAGTCAATATGATCAGACAGATGATAACTATAGATGAAGAGCTGTGTAATGGGTGTGGTTTGTGCGTGAGTGCATGCCAAGAGGGAGCAATTGGTCTGGTAAACGGTAAAGCAGTCCTGCTTAGGGAAGATTACTGTGACGGGTTGGGCAATTGCCTGCCTGTCTGCCCAACTGGAGCAATCACCTTCGAAGAGCGAGAGGCTCCTGCATTTGACCATGAAGCGGTAGAGAAGTTCATGGAAGCGGAGAAGCCGGTATTCAGTTGCCCTGGAAGCAAAATCAAGGTGATGAAAAGTGAAGAAAAGAGAGAACCTGTTTCACAAAACATGAATGCTGCTCCCCTACAGAGCCAGCTCCGTCAGTGGCCGGTGCAGATCAAACTGGCTGCCCCAAATGCAGGGTTCTTCAACAATGCTGACCTGCTTATTGCAGCTGATTGTGCAGCCTACGCCTATGGTGATTTTCACAATACCTTCATCAAGAACAGGGTCACCCTTATAGGCTGTCCCAAGCTCGATGCAGGGGATTATGCAGAGAAACTCACCGAGATCTTTACCAATCATGATATCAGGAGCATCACGGTCGCAAGAATGGAAGTTCCTTGCTGTGGTGGCCTCGATGGGGCAGTGAAGCGTGCCATTGCAGCCAGTGGGAAGATTATCCCCCTTGCTGTGGTTACACTCTCCACAGAAGGGGAAATTCTCCGCTAGAAGATCCAGGAAGCTCCGAGGGAGAGGGAGATGCTTCCATCCTTGGGACCGTAAGGAGAAGGAACCTTACCCTTCCAGCTGAACATGTCATCTTTTTCCCCTATTGGAGCACTGAGGAAACCCAAGAGGCTGAAGCCTTCAAGTACTGCCCAGTTTACCCCGAGTGTTGCATTGAAGGAAAGATCAAACGGACTGATGATCGTCCTCAGTGACCAGGAGATACTGGAAGAAGGGGTATACACTACCTCAGGGTAGAGTAAGAGTGGACAGTCTGCATCGTCTTGGCTCTCTAGTTTCCAGTTCCCTGCAGGGCGAGTCAGGAATTCCAGCCGAAGGGTTACGTTCTTATCATCCTCCAGATATTGGATGTGGAACAATCCACCGGTAATTACCCAGGAATCCAGTGTTTCTTCCCCGATATCTCCACTCTGTGGAATGGCAAGGGAAGAAGAGAGGTACCAGTCCGGTCCTATATTCCCCTGTAGGCTTATATAGGGTTTATGCAGGCGCTCACTCTCATAACTGGTGAGATAGCCTGCTTCCACCTTGGTCTCCTGAACGGTAGTGTAGAGGCGAGCCCCTCCTCCCATATGTTCAATCTGCATATCCGGCGATGGGAGTAAAACAGCCTCAGCAAAACTGAAGAACCCCAGAGGATAATTCAGACTTACCAGGAGCCCCGTCTCACTGCGAAGCTCTGCTTGAGTCAATGTTACCGAGGTGTCATTGCTCCCATAGAGCACATCCCCGGCATTGAAAAGCATTCCATCCCCCCAAGAGAGGCGGGTTTTTCCTGCCGTCAGGCGGAAGGAAGGAAAGCGTGCCTTGAAGTAGGCCTTGTGGAGGATTTCTTCATAAATGGCTGGAGCGGAAGAAGAAGTGAGAAGATACGGATTCGGTGTTTTCAAAACTACTTCCCCACGTACATTGCCACTCCTTCCTGAGCTGATCGAGAGACTCAGGGCGGGAGCCATTGTCTCATTCCACTGGCTAGTGTTTGGCGTGTAGCTGATTGCGCTGAGCAACTGCATCTCAACCACTGGGTTCTCAGCCGCTGTCAGGGAAAGAGCAATAATGAGGAAGAGTGAAAGGAGTAGAGACTTTCTTACCATGTCAAATTCTCCAAGGTGAATAGGTTCCTATCGAGTGCGATGTCTACTTCCAAGGTGTCGAGGGTCATCCATGTTGCACTGTTACTCTTCATCGCATCCTCGATACGGGTCTCTTTTGGTAGGGTTCTTCCATCTACCACCAAGGTATCGAGCACCTCCATCTCCTTGAGCAGGCGACCGTGGCTGGTGGAATATTCACCTTTCCATGTCAGGAAGGTCTCTTTGTCCACCCAGATTTTCTGGACAGGGTAGGCGACCTGCCTTGTTTTTGCCGTAAGGGTCAGGATATGGCAATCCCTTCCATTGATGGTCTCGCTGCCATCGAGTGTCACGGTATAGTCATCAAGGGTGGTTTTCTCCTCTGTCATGTCCTCATAGGAGAGATCGCTGCCAAGTACTGACTGTCTGAGTGCTGCTCCTTGCAGCCTGATCAACTCTTCGGCATCAGGGTAGAAGAGATAGAGGCTTCCCTTGGTCCTGAGTATCTTCTGCCCCCGTTCAGCGATGCTGGTGAATTCAATAAGGGAATCGGAAGTTCCTCGGGCCCAGGCCTTGAAGGTACTCTCCTTTGTTCCAAACCGGTCAGTCGTTTTGATTGATCCGGTGGAGTAGGAGGTTTCAAAGGTGGCTTGTGCATCCATCTCCCTGACAATCTCCTCGGCTGTGATTGCGAACAGGGAAACAGGAAGCAAGAGTATGGTAAGTCCAAGCAGGACCATGATAATACGTTTAGACATAGCGTAGTGCCTCCACAATTTCTATTTTTGAAGCTTTTCTGGATGGAATGAGCGTAGAGAGCGATGAGATGATGATCGCGTAGATCCATACAAAGAGAGCGGTGAACCAGTTGACCCGAGGGAAGAGAATGGAGGATATCTCCATATCGACACCACTCATCGCCTCAGTGAAATTGATTCCAGTCTTACTGAGTATGTAGACGATCAAAACCCCGACGAGTGTACCAAGGGTGGAACCGGCAATGCTTATAAACGTTCCTTCCAGAAGGAAGAGTCTCGTGAGTTCCTTGCCTTGCATTCCAAGGGCACCCAAGGTTCCAATCTCACGAACTCTCTCATAGATAACCATCATCGTGGTATTGATGATGACCGTACTTCCCAGGACAAAGAAGATTGCTCCCATCACGTAGTAGATGAACTTGGCAATGGAGAGGAATGTATACATCATATTCAGATCCTTCCATGCTCGTGTTTCAGTCTTAAGGGAAAGCTGTTCCTGAAGGGCAGTCTCCACTGCATTGGCTACATCTCTTTCTTTGTATCCATCCTCAGTGAGCAATAGGATTTCCTGGGTATGGCCATCCATCCTCAGGAGGTATTGGGCCCGATCGATGGGAACATACACCGTCTTGGCACTCAGTCCTCCTACTGGGAAGGATGCAATACCGACAATGGTGAATGTCATGGCATTGGAACCCCTCAGTACAGTGGAGGTAAGCATGGTCACCTTGTCTCCCAGTGAGAGACCAAGGTCATGGGCAAGGAATTTGCCCATCAACAGCTCATTGGCTCCAGCTTCAGGGATTCTCCCTTCATCTATGATTGCAGGAAAATCAATGAAGGCCTGTTCTGTGTTGAAGTCAACACCAACTCCCATGGCTCCATTGTTTTTCTCATCGATGTACAGATTGGCAGGAAAATTGATCCGCGGGGTAGCTGCCTCTACTCCCTCGACAGCAGACGCTACAGAGATCACCTTCTCGGCCTCCAGGCTTAGATGCAAAGGGTTGTATCGTTCATACTTCTCAAAGTCTGCATGTCTGATCCTCACCTCTCCGGTGTAGTAGCTGGTAAGATTGGTCGCCATGTCTGTTTCCATGGTCTCAAGCAAGGCCAACAGTGCCATGATGGCCATTGCTGAAACAGCAATTGCTACAGCAGAGAGTATGGAGCGACGGAGATTCCTGAACACATTGCGAAAAGCTACAGCTGGTAATTTTATCGTCATCGTCTTCTCCTATTGATGGTGCAAGCACGTGGGGATGTCGAGTTTCAGAGCTCTTCTTATGGGAAAAACTGCTACAAGCATGGAAAGGAGTATACCAGCAGAGAATGCCTTGAGTATGGTGGCAAAGTTCCAAGCTCCTCGCATGATACTCGATATCCTGAACCCAATATCCATATCCCTGAACATGAAGCCAAAGTCCAATCCTGTGTTTACCAGATAGATATTCACCAGGCTTCCCAAAGCTATACCCGCGACTGACCCAATGAGTCCGATACCTCCGGCTTCAAAGAGAAAGGAGAGAAGGATGTCACGGTCTTTCATCCCTAGGGCCCGCATCATGCCAAGCTCTCTCATTCTCTCATACATTGCCATCAACATGGTGTTGGAGACTCCAACAGCTGCGATAATGAAAACAAGGAAGAGAATCATCCCTGTTCCCCCTTGTTTAGCTTCCACCAGTGCCAGGTAGTCTCGAGCAAGATCTTCCCAGGTGAAGACACTGAACCCTTCAGGGAGTTTTGCTTGCAAGGTGGATTTCGCTTGTTCAAGGTTGGTTTTTTCGGGGAGGACGATATCGATACTTGTTACCGAGTTTTCCATTCCTAGGTACATGTCTGCAGCTGTGATATCCATCATGATAAGTGTTCGGTTCACATTTGGGTTGGGGCAATTGACGATACCGACAATTTGCATGTCGAAGGCCTCGTAGAAGCCTCCTTTGCCTCTGGTAAGCAAGGTAACCCAGTAACCAACCTCTGCCCCGATGTCCTCAGCGAACCAGCTGCCCAATACCACTCCGTCCATCTCACCCGGTTCGAGGTGTCGTCCTTCCACCAAGGTATCTTCGAAACGATAGACTTCGAAATCTTGTTTTGGATCGATGGCCGTCACTCTTACACTCATATTGCCGTCTTCACCAAAATCATCACTATAGAGAATCATATCAGCGGCGAAGGTGGTTCTCACGGTCGCCACCCCTTGTTCTTCCTCTACCAATGGAATGATGGATTCAGGATTTTCTATGCTGGCCTCTAGGGGGAGGAATGCACGGTCTTCCCAATACCCATCGGCATAGATACGAAGAGAGGCCGTCTCATACCAACGGAGGTTGCGCATCGATTCCAGCGTAGCTCCCCCGAGAATGGAATCAACGATGATGTACATCATCAACCCAACTGCGATGGCCACCGATGTGATGATCGTACGTCGCTTGTAGCGACTGAGATTCTTCGCTGCCAGTTGCAGGATAAATTTCATCACTGTCTCCTTTCGTCACTAACGATAGCACCGTCATGCAGTTGCACAAGGCGGGAGGCGTAATCCATGACCATCTGGTCGTGTGTGGAGAAAATGAACGTGGTGTGATACTTCTCGTTCATGCGTTTCATCAGCTTGAGAATCTCTTCGCCAGTCTTGGAATCCAAATTGGCAGTCGGTTCATCAGCGAGGATGATCTGTGGGTTCTTTACGAGCGCTCGGGCGATGGCTATTCTCTGCTGTTGCCCACCGCTGAGCTTGGCGGGACGTCGGTCCTCCATCCCTTCCAGACCAACTTCCTTGAGTACCTCATAGGTGCGTCTCTTGACCTCACTTTCACTGACATCAAGCAAGGAGAGTACAAAGCTGACATTCTCATAGGCGGAGAGGACTGGTATCAAGTTATAGGTCTGGAAAATAAAACCAAGATTGTTTCTCCTGAATGCTGTTTTCTCTACCTTGTCCATGGTACTGATCGCAGCATCATTGATGAAGATTTCTCCCTCATCCAAGCCATCTATACAACCAATAAGATTGAGCAACGTGGTCTTTCCAGATCCTGAGGGCCCTGCAATGGAGAGAAACTCACCCGCTTCAATATCCAGGGAGACTTTTTTCAATGCCTTGACTACTGTTTCACCTGTCTTGTAGTTTCTCGATACTTTTTCAATTCTGATCATGCTCATCTTCTGTTACTTCCTTCTCATTGTTTCGTTTAGCCTGTTCTGTCTTCTGTATTGCCGCTGTTCCCATAACCGCACCAAAGTCCATATGATCCAGGATTGAGGCCGGCATCAGCATCATTGAGTTGTTCTGCCTTATTCCCTCATACACCATATTCATCGACCGGAGTTGAAGTGCGATCGGGTCATTGGCGTATTCAGCTGAAGCCTCGGTGAATTTCTTGGCAATCTCCACCTCTGCAGCACCCAATATGATTCTCGATTCCTTCTCACGCTCAGCCTGTGCTTGCTTGCTCAGCGCATCCTCCAGTTCCTTGGGAATGATGATATCGGTAATCTCTATTGAGAGAATGGTAACACCCCATGGATTGGTCTTGGCGTCCAACGCTTGCTGAATCTCCCGTCCGAGTTCCTCACGTTCACTGAGTAGACTTCTCAGGTAGTGCTTACCGATGGAATCGCGGAGTGCTGTCTGAGCCGATAGGATGACCGCCTCAGTGTAATCCTCTACTTCCAGAATGGCCTTCTTTGCATCCCAGATCATCCAGAATGCCAGGGCATCCACATGGACAGGAACAGTATCCTTGGTAAGTGTTTTCTCGGCACTGAAATCAGTTGCCCTGATACGGGTATCGATGAACTCAGCAGCGCGGTCGATCAAGGGGATAAGGAAAAATAGCCCAGGGCCCCTGACCGTCTGGAACTTTCCCAACCTCAGAATGATCACCTTGTCCCAGTGATAGACCAACTGGAAAGAGGATGAAATAAGAAGCCCAAGCGAGGAAAGGGCAGTGATCGGATAGAGATACAATGAAAGTTCTCCGATTACCCAGACCCACAGGATCAGAATGATCGCCATCACCAATGTCCATAGGGGGAAGAGGGCGATGAGGATTGCTGCTGTAAATGTCGCGGTGCTCACCAAGACAAGCGCCTCATGTGGCATGGAAGGGTAGAGCAGGAGTTGAAGGATAGCCCCTCCAGCGAGAAAGAGTGCCAACACCAAGAAGGAAAGTGCTCCGTAGTTGAAGTCCTTCTTTAAAACGAAACCCTTCATGTTCTTGATGCGTTCAATTTTTTTCTTGTACAGGTTCATGATTATTCCCCTTGTCTATGTACTTCATTTCCCATGTCTTTGATGGCCGCGATCAACTCGCTCGGCTGGAATCCATAGGAAAAAGCTTTGGTGATATATTCCTTGGTGATCTGGGAAAGGATACGTTCCCGTTCAATCCCATCAATACTGACTTCCTTATCACTGATGAAGGTTCCTGAACCTTGTTGTGTCACCACGATATTTCTGATTTCCATCTCTGCGTATGCTCTGGCAACCGTGTTCGGGTTGACGCTTAAATCCACCGCAAGGGCTCGAACAGTAGGGAGCTGAGCACCTTTTTCCAATCTTCCATCGGCAATGGCCATCTCAACTTGGAAGATGATCTGTTTATAGAAAGGCACACCACTCTTTACATCCAGACTGAATTCCAACTTCGGCTCGATCTTGGCCACCATTGCTCTCCTCATTTCTTGTACTATTGTACTGGTGTATTAGTACAATGTCAACAAAATCATAAGTCTGTTCAGAAACAAAAGAGCTGCCTCCCGTAGGAAGCAGCTTACATGCTTATTAACTTTTTTTATTGCTTATGTTTGATAAAGGTGTTGTTTTGGAGTTCCTGTCGTGCAAGACGTAGCTCTTCAGGAGTATTCATGACAATGGGACCTGCCCAAGCAATAGGTTCCTTCAACGGTTTTGCCGCATAGAGAAAGAAGCGAACACCTGCTTTCCCCGATGAGAGTGAAAGGGTATCCCCTTCTCCAAAGAGTACAGCCCTATGGAAAGGCACCTCCTGGTCATCTGTGAGCAGTGATCCCTCCACTATATAGAGAAAAAGCGTGTTTTCAGAGGGAACTTCCAAACTCCAGGATTGATTTGCTTCCAGCTTGACATCGAGGTAGGTGGTTTTTACATAATCACCTTCTTCCGGCCCCTTGGTCCCATTATAGGAGCCACTGATAACCCTGACCTCACTCCCAGTCTCCCTGACAACAGGGATTTGTTCTTTCCTGATATCACGATACGCAGGATCGGTCATCTTGTCTTTCTTGGGAAGGTTGATCCAGAGCTGACATCCAAGCATACGATCACTGGGCTGCGGCATTTCCTGGTGGATGATGCCACTACCCCCGGTCATCCACTGGCAGCATCCCTCGTTTATGGAGCCACTGTTTCCCAGGCTATCCCCATGCTCAATCTCACCTTCGATGAGGTAGGTTACCGTCTCTATCCCCCGATGGGGATGCCATGGGAATCCTTTGATATAGTCTTCGCTATCCTTTGAATCGAATGCATCAAGCATAAGAAATGGGTCAAAATCCTTGGTATCATTGTATCCAATGACCCTAACCAGCTTGACTCCGGCTCCGTCGTACTGTACCGCTCCGCCTGTGATGCGCTTGATTGGTCGTTTCTGCATGATCACTCCTTCTATTGTGCTCATAGTATAACACCCACGTAGGACGTGGGTGCATACAACTTCTTTTTGTTTGTTTTACAGCTGCAGGGAAGGAGGTGAGAAGACTCTTGCTTCCAGCTCCTTGTTGAGCATGTACAGGCCACGGTTATCAGAGCCAAAGACCTCGAATTTCTGGATGTTTTCCTGAGCATTGGCTTCTTCTTCACCTTGTTCCTTGATGAACCAGTCAAGGAATTGCTGGGAGCGATAATCTTTCTGTTTGACCGCTACCTCATAGATGTTGTTGATGGAGGCTGTAACATATTCCTCATGCTTAAGAGCCTCAACAAGAGGATCCTTGGTATTTTCGTATGATTTGCTGGGATCTGCCAGAGCGGAGAGTGTTACGGCATGTCCATTGTTCAACAAGTACTGGCGAAAGAGCATGGCGTGACTCATCTCTTCCTCTGCTTGTACCTTGAACCAGTTCTCATACCCGAACAGTCCCTTTTCAGCGTAGAAGTTTGCCATATCAAGATAGAGATATGCGGAATAGAACTCCTTGTTGATTTGTTCATTCAATAATGTGGCGATTTCTTTTGATAGCATATGAATCTCCTATTTTTTACTAATACAAAGATACAACTAATATTGTGTATCGACAATATGTCACTTGCCTCGCTATCTTGCACATCAGGAAAAGACGCAGTAGACTCTGTCTCCATGGAAAAGCGTATGAAAAAGCCGCTACGAGCAAATCACTATTTGCTGCTAGGCTTCATGGCTATCATTCTAGTGGGTTCGTTGCTGTTGCGACTTCCCATCTCCCACAACGAAGGAATAAAAATTTCCTACTGGGATTCACTTTTTATATCCACCAGTGCAGTTTGTGTTACTGGACTCGTTACGGTTGATGTAGCGCTGACATTCTCTCTCTTTGGTCGTACGGTCATTGCCATTCTGATACTACTCGGTGGTCTGGGATTTGCCTCAATGGTTATCTCCTTTAGTCTCCTCTTAGGCATGAACATCGGACTCAGTCAACGGTCTTTCATCAAGGAAGCCTACAACCTCTCTTCTGTCCAAGGAACACTGATGGTGGTACGTGCTGTTGGTTTGGCAGCTTTGTTGGTGCAGGGCGTTGGCGTATTTATTGAATATTTCATATTCCGTTCAACGTATGGTCCTCTTGATGCCTTGGGGCACGCGGTATTCAATACCATCTCTGCATTCAATAACGCCGGTTTTGACCTCATGGGAAAGTATCAGAGTTTATCCATGTACCGTCATAGTGTTGCGATGAATCTTACGACTGCTTTACTGATTATAATCGGAGGTACCGGTTTCTTTGTAATCGCAGATATAGTGAAAAACCGCAATTGGAAGAAACTGAGCATGCACTCCAAGATTGTGGTGACCATGAACAGTATTCTCCTCATCGGGGGGTTCCTGTTCTATCTCTTTGTCGAACATCTGGAGCCACTTGCGGCATTCTTCCAGAGTGTCACTACCAGGACAGCAGGTTTTAATACCGTCGATATTGCAGGATTGAGTCAAGCTGGACTCCTTGTTACCATTGTCTTGATGTTCATCGGAGCAAGTCCTGGATCGACTGGTGGTGGTATCAAGACCTCCACAATCTTTACGCTGTTTCTCAGCCTCGGCTCCTTGATGTTTGGCCGGCAGACAGCCGCCTTCAAGCGCAAGATAGGTGGTGAAAGTATTCTCAAGGCTTTCCAGGTCCTCTTGCTTTCCATTCTGCTTATAGGTGGTGGGAGCTTTCTGCTGTTGATTATTGAAGGATCGAAGTTCACTTTTCTTGAGGTACTGTTTGAAGCGGTTTCCGCTTTTGCTACCGTTGGACTTTCAATGGGAATCACCACCGAAATAGCTACACTATCGAAGCTCGTATTGGTGGTAGTAATGTTTGCTGGAAGAGTCGGCCCTATCACCATAGCCACCAGTTTCGCGAGGAAAGCCTCACAACTGGGCTATGTTGAAGAGCAGGTGTTTATTGGATAGGAGATAATTTGCCATGAAGAAAGAGTATGATCCTGATGCCTATGGGATTATTGGGCTGGGAAGGTTCGGCCTGTCCTTGGCCCTTGAACTAACTAAGGCAGGCAAACAGGTAATTGTCCTGGAAATTGAGGAAGAGAAGCTAAACGCAGTCAAGGATCAGTTGGAGAATATCTATCCAGTGAAATCAGTCACTGAAGAAGTATTGCATGAGTCTGGAATCTCCCACTGCCGCACTGCAATTGTCTGCATAGGAAAGGATATTGAATCAAATATTCTGGTAACAATGAGCTTGATCGAGTTGGGCATCCCACGGGTCATTGCCAAGGCAACAAGCATGAATCATGGTAAGGTGCTTGAGCGTATTGGGGCTGAGGCTGTCTTTCCTGAGGTTGAGATGGGAGAGCGACTAGCTCGTTCCTTGGTCTCCACTGGGACACTGGACTTTCTTGAGCTTTGTGATGATTTCTCCATTGCCAATGTCACACTCTCCGGAAAATTCGCCGATCAAAGTGTGGCTGACTTGAATCTCCGCAAGCGTTATCACTTGAATATTATTGTAATTATTCGAGACGAGAAAGCAATCAGTGAGATCATGCCTGACCAACAGCTGTTCGAGGATGATGTACTGGTTGTTGGTGGGACCAACGATGCAATCAGGAAATTTGAACAGGCAAATGAAGCCTAGTTGATCGTCTGCTTGCCGGTTGCAAGGTCGTGAGCAAACTCCCAGTACTCCTGGGTGTTTTCCCTCACCTTGGCAAACTCCTCGTCACTGAGTGTCCTGATGAGTTTTGCAGGGGTGCCGACCAGCAATGAGCGGGGAGGGTAAACCTTGTTCTGGGAAACCAGAGCCCCTGCAGCAACGATGGACTCTTTCCCAATTACTGCCCCATTGAGTACAATTGCTCCCATACCGATAAGACAGTCATCCTCAATGGTGCAGGCATGGATGATGGCACCATGTCCGACAGTGCATCTTTCTCCCACAATAAGCGGAAAGCCCTTGTCTACATGTGCAACTACGTTGTCCTGAAGGTTCGATTGCGCACCAATATGGATGGTATTCACATCTGCCCTGAGTGTGGCATGAAACCAGATGGAGACCCCTTCCCCCAATGTGACATTGCCGATGACATCAGCACTGGGTGCGATGTAACAACCTTCTGTAATACTCGGTGACTTACCATTATATGCGTACATCATAGTCGGTTTCCTCTCTGGTTTGACTATATCCGGAATGCAATGATTCTGTACAGTCTGAAATATTTTTGCAAATGACTTGCAAAATCATCTTAGGTTTACTATGTTGTAGATACTTGATGGAGGTACTATGCGAACACGTGCATTATCGATACTGCTGGCGCTCATCCTAACCCCTTTCGTTCTCTTTGCAGGAGGAAATACTGAGCAGGATTCCAAGCCTATTGTGATGGTTAGTATTCTTCCCCATGCATATTTTGTCGACCAGATCGCTGGTGACCTGGTGGAAACTGCTGTACTGGTTGGGGAGGGGCAGAATCCACATTCCTATGAACCTTCTCCTTCCCAAATGGCTCGGTTGGCAAAGGCCAGTATCTGGATTCTCAGTGGCACGGACTTTGAACATGCCCTAATCGACAAAGTCTCAAGCCTTTATCCAGATCTTGTGATCATAGATGGGACAGAAGGAATGACCCTTCGAACCTTGGAAGAGCATGACCATGAGGATGAGGAAGCAGGAGAAGATGAGCCTGTTCATGATTTGAACATTGATCGACATACCTGGCTTGGATGGGAACAGGCGAAGGTGCTAGTGAAGAACATCAGCACTGCATTGACCACCCACCTTGGATTACCTGAAGTGGAGATAGGAGAGAGTTCTAGGCAACTCCTCTCCCTGATCGATGGGGAATTCTCCTCGTTGGAAACAGAGCTCGCGGGGCTCTCTGACAGTACCGTCTTTGTCTACCATCCCTCCTTTGGATACTTCCTTGACTCATTCGGCCTTCATCAGGAGGCTGTCGAGACAGGAGGGAAGGAACCTACAGCAAAGGACTTGGCTCTCTTGATAGAGCGGGCACAAGATGAACAGGCCAAGGCAATTTTTGTACAAAAGCAATTTCCCTCCGGCAGTGCAGAGAAAGTCGCCCAGGTGGTTGGTGCACAGGTAGTGGCACTCGATCCCCTTGCCTATGATTGGTTGGGTAATATCCGCCTGATGGGTAATGCCCTGAAGGAAAGCCTATGAGTACTATTCCTATTGCACTCTCATTCCATGAAGTTGCCTTCTCTTATCCCCATTTAAGAGTCCTTGAGGATGTATCCTTTCATTTTCATGCAGGGGAGTTTATCGCCTTGGTCGGCCCAAACGGTTCAGGGAAAAGTACCTTGCTGAAGTTGGTCCTTGGTCTGGAGGCTCCCCAATCTGGTGCGATCAGGTTGCTTGGTGAGAATCCAAGAAAGAGCCGAGCCCTTGTAGGCTATGTTCCCCAGCACACCAACTATGATCCCAATTTCCCTATTTCCGTATTGGAAGTCGTGAGGATGGGGCGTGTTGATGCATCAAAGCGGGGAGGGAAAGCTGAGCAGACGGAGAAAGCACTGCAAGCACTCAAGCAGGTTGAGCTTGAGCACCTTGCCCAGCGGCCCTACAGTGCCCTGAGCGGGGGCCAGAGGCGACGAGTGTTGGTTGCCCGTGCCCTTGCAGCTGAACCCACCATGCTGATTCTTGATGAGCCGGCGGCCAATCTGGACAAGGAGAGCGAACAAAGACTCTATGCAACCCTTGGGAAGCTCAAGGGTTCGACAACCATCTTGATTGTTACCCACGATATGAGAGAGGTCTCCCCCTTGATCGACCGGGTGTTCTGTATCGATGCGCATAGGGATGGAAAGTTGGGTCGGACTGTCGTCCAGCATGCACTTGAGGAAGCAGCAGAAGGCACAAGGAAACGGGTACGTCACGATGTAGAGATTCCCGGAGACTTCTGCCATTTTCCAAGGGAGGATGTATGAACGATCTTCTAGGATTCTTTTCTGCATTGTTCAACCCCGATTTTCCCTTTGTGAGAAATGCATTCTTCGCAGGATTACTCTCTTCTGTTCTCTTCGGGGTGCTGGGCTCGGTCGTTACCGTGAAACGGATAGCTGGCCTTGCCGGAGCCATCAGCCATGCAGTGCTTGGTGGTATCGGGATTGCTCTCTATCTATCAGCCACCGGCTTGGTCCCCAATCTAAGCCCAATGGTAGGAGCCATAATCTTTGCGCTCCTTTCAGCAGCAATCATTGGGACGGTTTCGCTTCGTTCCAAGCAACGTGAGGATACGGTCATCCAAGCAATCTGGGCAATCGGGATGAGTATTGGTGTGCTGTTCATGGCAAAGACCCCTGGATACACCGATCCATCAAGCTACCTTTTTGGAAATATCCTGCTCATTGCCCCCTCTGACCTCATCCTGCTTGCTATTCTTGATGTGGTGGTCATTGTACTCGCTTGGAGATTCTATCCCCAGATTGAAGCAACTGCCTTTGACGAGGAGTTCGCCCAGGTGAGAGGAATCCCGACCCATGTGGTATTTCTCGCCATCCTCTCGATAACAGCGGTAGCCGTTGTCCTGCTGCAGACATTTGTGGGTATCGTAATGGTGATTGCCATGCTCACGCTCCCCGCAGGAACAGCAGGGTATAATGCGAAAAATCTTGCCTCCATGATGGCCTTTGCTACGCTCTTCTCTTTCCTGTTCTCTTTTGCAGGGCTTGCTGTGGGCTGGGGATTCGATATCCCTGTGGGAGCAACCGTTGTCGTTATTGCCGGTGCATTCTACTTGGGGCGGTCGGCTGGTGACCTGCTGAAAAAATGGAGGAAACACCATGACTAAGGCAAGGAAAGCCCTGCTGGAGTTGCTCAAAGAGAGCAAGGAACCTGTCAGTGCATCGATGCTGAGCGGAGATCCCTCACTTCCCTTTGACCAAGCAACCATCTATCGTAACCTGCACTACCTTGAGGAGCAGGGGTTTGCTGAATCGTTCATCCTACACTGCACTGAACACGGCACCGAACGCTACTATAGCTATCGCAGCCGCAGTGAAGGAGTCCATCACCACTGGTTCCACTGTGAGAAGTGTCATACATTCATCGATCTTGGAGGGTGTGCATACCAAGAGCAGATGAAAGATTGGGAAAAACAGTATGGATTCACCATCAGCGACCACACGTTCTTTCTCACCGGTATCTGTGCCTCTTGCAAGTCATGATCACTTCTTGAGCAGGGAGAAGAGCTGGAGTCGGTTATTCACGCCCATCTTTGCATAGATGTTCTTGATGTGGGTTTTAACGGTATTTGGTGAGATGTAGAGCTGCTTTGCAATCTCTTGATTACTGCATCCTGCGGCCAGTAGTCGTAATACCTCTTCCTCCCTGAGTGAGAGCCCGTACTCCTTGCCCCCCTCTGCATCCAATTGGTCGGTCTGCTCCCAAGTCAAGAAATATCTACGGCTGATGAAATAGTAGAGATAGACTGAGAGTGTGGAAAAACTAAGATAGACCAGCTTGAAAGGAAGATTCCTGAAAAACAGCAAATCCAGGGGAAACAGGAAGAACAGCGGTAGAAAGGTGTAGATGATTCCCTTCAACAGGCGCTCTTCCTCCCAGGTAGTCGCTTTCTTGACGAAGATGCCACTCAGGACTGCGTGGATTACCAAGAACATGCTACCCGCAAAGAAGTGATAGGCTATGGTGTCGCTGAGGGCTTTCTGCCAGTCTCCCTTGCTTTCAGCAATGATTACCCAGAGGCTGATCAGGAAAAATAACAGGATCAAGAATGTAAGGATACGGTTTCCCAGGTGCTTCTGGTCTTCCTGTGCCGGTAAGAGTTGAATCAGGTATCTGCTCATCATAAGCAACAATGTGGTAGTGAGCAGGACAGAAAAGATGGTTGCTCCCAGTGCAAATACCTGGAAAGCATTGGCATCCAGGTTTCCCACCGGAAGTGTCCTGGTCAGGTAGGTGACCAAGAGAGAGAGACACATTTGCAGTGAGAGAGGAACAAGGACAGTAAGGAAGGAACCAATATATGCATCACGCACACGGTAGAAGAGCAAAATACAGAGACAGGTAATGGAAACCACCAAAGCGGTGGTAAGGAAGAGCAGGATATCGGATAGGATTACCATTGGGTTCCTCCTAGGAGAATCCTACCATATACCTCTGCTCAGAACCATGCTTTCAGCCCTATCTGAAGAGAATCGTTTGCATCCCAGGTGTGGTATATACTCTCTTTCGTCTCGATTGAACCATACCAGGTAGTCTTGAGGAAGCAAGAGAGATTGTCCCTCAGGGCATAGGTAGCGGAGGCAAGTAAAAGGTATCCGGTACTTTCTACTTGGTAGGTCCCAGCTACCCTGCATGTGAGTTTTTCCCGGAAGAATTTGGATTCTGCTGCGGCAATGATTGTATTGGCATAGGCCTTCCCTCCATAGGCAGCGAGAACATCTACATCCATAGGCGAGGAAGGGAAATTTTGAATATAGTGTCCCTGGTAGGCAACTGCCAGAAATGTGCCACTCGCGCTATGGGTATAGGAGAGTTCTGCCAGATAAGCCCACTTGCTGTTGTAGAGACCAGGGTCACTCCCGTCGGTATCCTCACTGAGGAAGAATCCCCCCTCGAAAGCAAGGGTAAAGGGTCCCACCAAGCTGCTCGATTCCAACCCAATAAGTTGGTAGCGGGTATGGATGGTATCGGCCCCAGTAATAGCAAATGTCGAAGGGTCGTAGGTAATGTTGGTATACCCACTCTGCGGCCAGTACCCATTGAAGTAGAGAAGTCCAAGGTCGATGGCACTTGATTGTATTCGGTAGCGTGCCCCACCTCCAAATTTCTCAAGGCTCTCAGTCTCTTCTTCCTGCAACGTGACTGACGCAAACTGTGCCGGTATAAGTGACCAAATTCCAGTGTTTTCCAAGCTGGTAGGGAGAAACCCTGGTTTCAGGACGATATCCAGGGAGCTTCGATCCCAGTAAGTAGTCAAGGAGAACATCAGTTCCCTCTGTTTCATTGCTTCCAGGTCATCTATGATACCTTGACTAAGGTCCTGGGCATTAAGCACATCTACGACATGGGAAAGCGAAGCTCTTCCCCAAGGATGGGTCATCCAGCCTGCAGCAAGTGTCTGATTGCCCCAGTAGAGGCTGATTGAGAGGTGCTCTGCTGAAAGGATGTTTGTCATTGCATCATATGCTAATGTGGCTTTTGTTCTATACGCCTCATCTTCATAATCGACTGAGAGGGCAAGCAGTACCCCAGGGTCTACGGATTTGTCACGATAGACGCTCAAGGAGGTCTCTTGTTGCAGATATAGATTTCTGGTAGGTGCTTCTTCCTCAGCGAAGATATCAAAGGCGCATAGGAGCGTAGTGGTAGCAAGCAACAGAATGATAGTCAGTATGATTCGTTTCATTA
>JAQQAR010000082.1 GCA_028532765.1 Sphaerochaetaceae bacterium
CCCTCCCTCGCTCACAATCACTGATTTTGCCCTCCCACTCAGGAAAAGGTAGTTCTCCTCATCCACCTGTCCAATATCCCCTGTATTGAGCCATCCATCCTGGTCAAGAACCTCAGCTGTGGCCTCGGGATGCTTGTAGTATCCTTTCATCACCTGGGGGCCACGAATGAAGATCAGTCCGTTTCCATCCTCGTCAGGGTCGACTATCTTGCACTTGGTACCTGCAACCACCTTCCCGACAGAGGATTCCTTGAACGCATAGATGGGATTGAGATGTGTGATGGGCGAGGTCTCGGTAAGACCATACCCTTGTACGAAATCAATACCGAGTTCGTTGAATCCCCTGAACGTCGATGCAGGAAGCGGTCCACCCCCGCAAATACAGATCCTGTTGGTGTCGAGCGAGAGTCTCTTGAGCAGGAACTTGAACCAATGCTTTCCCACGTTGAGGCCAAACGTTCTCTTGAGCCACCCAGAGATGCCCATAAGGCCCCGTATGGTTCCGTATACAAGCCTGCCTTTTTGTTTCAACCCAGCCATAACAGCTCCATACATCTTGTTGAAGAGCATTGGAACGCCGAGGAACATGGTTACCTCTCCTTCCTTCAGATCCTTGAGCATCTGCGATACAACAAGTTTCTTGCCGAATACCACGGATGCCCCAACACCCACAGCTTCAAGAAATACCGCAAGGAGCGTATAGGCATGGTGTATCGGCAGAATTGCATAGAACACGTCTGTCTCGAAGATATTCATGTTTGCCTGCGAGAGGAAGATGTCTGAGACAAGATTCTTATGGGTCAACATGACTCCCTTCGGAGTCCCGGTTGTCCCGGAGGTAAAGAGAATCTGTGCAATATCATCCTCACCACATGGTTCAGGCTCGACATATTCGGCGCTCTTGTGCATGATCCATTCAGCCGGCCCGTTCTCCTCAAGACATGCAACTGCCTTCATGGGAAGTTCTGAAGCAACGTTCTTCAGTCTGTTGCTATCGGTAAGCATCGCGACAGAATCGGAGAACTTTGCGAGTCGTATAAAGTCCTCGTCGCTTAATGCATTGTCCAAGGGTACCACAGTGGCTCCTGCGAATATGACAGCAAAATATCCGAATCCCCATGCCACGCTGTTCTTTCCACTGACAATGACCTTGTCTCCCTTTCTGATGCCGGAACCGAGGAGCCAAGAGGCAATTCCTTTCACGATGGGAAGGGCTTCACTATAGGTATAGGAAACAGGTTTTGGAACGAACTCTTTCCAACAGACCCTACTGCCAAAGCGTTCGACGGTTATCTCAAAAAGTTCCTTGAGGGTAGGCCACGTTGCATGGTACATCGTGCCCTTATAGGGATACAGCTTGTCCCATGGTGTGAAGGAATCTTTTGTTCTCATGGTTGATCCTCCTGTAGATGAACACGCCCCCCTTTGCAACGAAGGACGATGATGACAATCATATGTCCATAAATTCTTTACACGTGTCTATAATGTTTCGTATTACACTCAACCTGTCAACGACCTCCATTTGTACTAGCATTTGTAATTACAGTTTTGTATCAAGTGTAATTATAGGTGCATGGTTATATCAGGTATTCGAGGAAGAACCCAGATAATTCTGTCAAAAAAAGCCAGAACGGCAAAAAAATAAAAAATTTGCCGAAATGGCTCAGGAGGTGGTGAGTATGAACAAGCATGCAATCATTCGAAATTTACCTGATGGCACGTGTACGAGACAGCAGATTCTACGTGCAGCTAGGATTGTCGAGCCCTCCTTCAAGGAGACGCAGCTCAGATATTTAATGGGAACCTTGCACAATTCCAGACTGATAGTTAGGGTTGGACGCAATCAATACAAGAAAGTTGGGAAGGATTCGAAGAAAGGTGTATTCACCGGGGTATATTCTCATGCAGCCCAGCAGGTGATCGGGTACATGCAAGAGCAGTTCCCCCTGCTTTCCTACAGGGTTTTGAACTGTCTTGGCTAAACGAGTTCTTCAATCACCAGTTGGCACATAATCAGATCTTCCTCGAAGTGGAGAAGGACAGTGGTGATTTTGTGTTCTCCATGCTTACAGAAAAATTCCCAGGCAAGGTGTTATTGAAACCCAAAGCCCAAGAGATACTGCGGTACGGTACTGATGATGGGATCATCATCAACCATCTGGTCACAGAGGCTCCCAAGTCTGACGGCGAACGGTATCAGGTGCCTTTGGAAAAATTACTAGTTGATCTGGTTGCAAACAAGAATCTGATGCTCTCCAAAGGTGATTATCCCGCTGCAATCGAGCTGATGTTCACGAAATACCGCATCGACCAGGTCTCAATGCTTCGTTATGCACGAAGGAGGAATAAGGTGAAGACTGTGTTTGACTTCCTTAGAGACAAGACTACGATTGAACTTATGGTTTAGGGGTGATGTATGGTGAAACCTGACTGTTTTACACGTGAGCATGCCTGTTGAAAAGAGATAGGTTCAACAGGGTTACTGATCCATCAAGTTTCAGTGGAGCAAACATCAGGAATACCAAGCATGCCAAATTATCGTCGCTGAGAAAGTTTGACGCTGAGGCTTTTGCGTATGCGGTTCAAGCTATAGAGTTGTTGGAAGGATAATAAAAGGGGAGAAGGACATAGGGCTATCTGTTCTATTCCAAGTGGGCCTAATGTTCCAGACAGGTGACAGCTACTGCTAACGTACCAGTATGGGTTGTAAAAGTACACGGAAAAGTGAAATGCTGATCAGCTTTCTCGTATGTTTCCTTAATCGATGAGAAAAACTATCTTGCAATAACGACCATGATTTTCGCTCCTTATTTCAAAATAGATTTACATATTGAAAAAATCATGCTACTGTAAGGTGTGTTATTTCAATATACTGTGGAGGAGAGAGAACAATGGAGAGCAGGGCAGGGTCGTTTGCTTCAAAGCTGTATGGGGAATTGGCGTACCAGTCGTTCCTTCCTTCCCCCCTTCCACCGAGTCCTGCAATCATGAACGACCATGAGATGACACAATTGCTGGTCAGGGCGCACACATGGATCGCCAAACTGGAAAGCATTGCATCGCTGATCCCGCATATCGCATTGTTCGTGTCAATGTATGTACGTAAGGAAGCCTTGATGTCATCCCAGATTGAAGGTACCCAGTGCACACTGGAGGATGTACTCGATCCGACGGTGGATTCAAACGCGAATCGAGATGTTGCGGATGTCATCAACTATATCAAGGCCACCGATTACGCGATCAATCGTTTAGGGGAGTTGCCACTTTGCAATCGTTTGATCAGGGAAACCCATGCAGTGTTGATGAAAGGGGTACGAGGAAAAGAAAAGAGCCCCGGGGAGTTTCGTACCTCGCAGAATTGGATCGGCGGAGAAGGGGTTTCTTTGAAGAATGCGCGATTCATTCCCCCTCATCCGGATGATATGGTTGTTGCAATGTCTGATCTGGAGAAATATATGAATTCTCCTGATAATCTTGATGTGCTGGTAAGGGCGTCTTTGATCCATTACCAATTCGAGACTATCCATCCATTCCTGGACGGGAATGGGCGCATAGGACGCTTATTGATCACCCTGTTTCTCATGGAGCAGAAATGCCTGACGACTCCCGCCCTGTACATCTCCTACTTTTTGAAGAAGAACAGGATGGAGTATTATGATCGATTGACTCTGGTTCGCTCGAAGGGAGAATATGAACAGTGGATCAAGTTTTTCCTGAGCGCTGTCTCTGAATCGGCACAGGATGCCTATGAGAACATAATGCGCCTGGCAAGACTCCACGATGAGCATGTGGCTCGTATCAATACCTTGGGGCGTGCAAGGCTTACAGCTCTTCAGCTGTTCTCTTACCTGGAACGTAATCCCATCATGGAAATCAATCAAACTGCCCAGTTCTTGAGCCTTTCATTCAATACTGTCGCAAGTTCGGTCAAGCGTCTGGTCGACATCGGTATCTTGGTACAATCTGGTGGGGATAAGAGGAATAGAACATTCAGTTACAAGGAATATCTGAATATTCTACGGGAAGGAACCTGACAGCTACTGGAGTGCGGGAAAAGAAGGTAGGTATGGTAATATAATATTACTAAAGAATATTATTAATATTCTTGACATTATAATCAGTGCATGCGTAAATAAACTTATAGATTACTGAAGTCACTCTATAAGGAGAATCGTCTATGCAGAAAACTGGTAATGCTCAAGTTATCAACTATGAAGAAGTAGGTAAAAGGATCAAGGAATTGAGGGTCTCTCATGACCTCAGTCAGAAAGATTTCGCTCATAGGCTGAATATGTCTCAGGGGCATCTCTCCAGGGTGGAGAAAGGTGCAATCATATCTGCTGCTCTTTGCGATTTGATCGCTGAGAAGTTCAATACCACCAAGGAGTATCTTCTCTATGGTGTGAAGGCAAAGCCTTTGGGTGTAACCTCTTCTGCCGCTCCTGTTCCAAAGCGTTCTCTTGACGAATTCTCTGGTTTTACACTGGATCAGACTGATTCCATCGCTAGCTCAAACAAGCAGATAAAGAAAATTCTTCAAGCCTGTAATTATGAATATTCATTCACGGTCAATGAAATGAGGGATATTGACAGTATTCTGCATACTGATGACCAGCTCTATCCAACCACATCATATACTTTTTCTATTTCAGTTGAGTGCATACCCTCTGGGTATGAGTGGGTTGCAACTGAGGTGAAACGTAGTGAATCTAATCTTGAGAAATTGGAAGATCCACATACAGAGATTGAGTTCAGGAAGCGGTTGGAGAAGATGGGGAGAAAATACAACCCCAGACAGACGGCAAAGGATACCTGCCTGTTTGTGCCGTATGCTTTCAGGATGTTCTCCCCTTATGATTTTATGGATACTGAATATGGAAGAGTTGGTGATATCTATCGATACAGGGAAGCAAAGGAGATAGCTCTCTATAGCGGTTTGCCGATCCCAAAGGACTGTGGTGATCCAATCGTCGACAAGCTTTCACCCGATAGGAATGTGTATCTATCAGATGGAACGATAGATAGGGAAGCTGAATTTGAACGCTTCAAGCAACTCATACGCTCTGGCGTTGGGGGGAAATCCTTGTCTCCAAGTCCGGTCCGTGCCATCGAAGGTGATTGGGTCTCCAGTGGTAGTGGGGTTGTCTACAAAGGGCGTACGTATAGTTTAGGTTCTCTGGGGTGTGCCAGAATTACCGTAGATGAACACGAATATGGGGATAGTGAAGTCCAGTTCATCATTGATGACAAGCGAATCAGTGCATCCCAGTTCATCGATATGCTTTCCACCTATGAAGGCTGGAAGATGAGCTTCAAGTTTGAATCTAACTGATGTTGATGCAACAGAGCTTCTAGTATCTATAAGTGAATAGTTCATGGATGTTTCTGAGAATAGGAAATTCATGCTACGTAGGCCAATGCACCATTTGATCAGGGATCATTTGGGCCATTGGCCTTTGTCTCATCTTAGCAAAGTTTCTGGTTTTGTAAGAAAAAATGGATTATATGAGGATTACCTCCATTTCTTTTCAGGATAAGAAATGGTACAAAACTAACCATGAGAGCTGAAAGTTACTACGTTGGGAGGAAAGATTGATCATCTATCTGGTCGGTATGGGTTGTGTAGGAAAGACAACAATAGGAAGGTTGCTGGCTGAGAAGCTTGGTTTTACATTCTTTGACTTGGATAATGAAGTAGAGAAATTCTATCAGAAGCCGATAGAGAGAATACAGAACGAGTTCCTAACGCTGTATGGGTTCAGGGAAAAAGCCAGTGTGGTCTTGGATCAACTGTTTTCCCGGAACATTGATTGTGTGGTCGCAGGGACACCAGCAGGTTTGAAGTTTGCCTATAACAGTGTCTACAAGCGGCATAAGAAGGACAAGGAACTCTACTCAATTTATCTATTCGATACCTGCGAGAATGTACTGAACAGGTTGACGTTTTACGACATAGATTCAAACCCTATCGATGAACCTATGACTCCAGAAAAAAGAAAGCGATACCTACGGGAAATCAAGGCAGACTACAACTACTTCAAGAGCTCATACGAGCGTGCTGACCTGAAAGTCAGCATTGAAGGTGTCCCACTGCACGACATCCCTGATAAGATTGTTGCAGAACTAGAGCAACTGCAGCAGTAGGGATTCTTGCTGGTGGTGCTTATATGCGTTTGGCCTCTTCTAACCAGGAAGTGGAAAGAGTCTCTGCCCCAGGCCTTCACCAACGCTATTCCAATGACTGTACTCTCTATTGATACATTTCATTCCTTGTACGATGCTGTTTTCATGAGGCGTCTGGTCTGTCCTACCAGGTAAAGTGGTAGCGTCACCAAGGTATAACGGTAGTCGGACTTTGGTAGGGGAGATTTCACTGTCTCTACTATCGGAGTATCGGTGGAAAACCGTAAAGCCATGGAACGTTGTTTTATTTCCATGAATACATGCAAGGATTTCAAGGTTCCTGTTTTTCCGGATTTTACTTCGATGGGAAGGATGGTATTGCCCTGTTGGATGAGGAAATCAACTTCTGCATTGGACTGGGCTTTCTCCCGGTTCCAATAATAGAGCTCGGGGTTCATGTAGCCAGGCTGGCTGTAGAGCAGGTGTTGTCCGATGAACTGCTCTGCCAGGGCTCCCTGGCATGAGAAAAACAGACCCTTGTCTTGGACAATATCTGCGATTGATAATCCTTGCAGTGTCAGATAGAGGCCGATATCTAGTAGGATGCCTTTGGCATACTTCTGATTGATCTCTGTCTTCAAGGGGAGGTTGTTTGCACTCGAATGATAGGTTCTATACAAAATCCTTGCATACTCGAACAAGGTCAGTATCCTGTCAGTGACCGTGCTTCGGCATTGGGGGAGCAGCTCTACATATTTGATTTTCTTCCCGACAGTGCTTCCCAGTTTGTCAAACACTTCCTGTAGTTTTGAAATATCTATCCGTGTCTGATATTTAGCAAAGTCATCACGATAGGTGTTGAGGATGGGGTATTTGATTTTATCAGCTTCTAGTAATGATCTTGCACAGAAAATAAAACCCCGGTGTTTCCTTTACCTGATGGTACTGGAATTCCGGGGTTCTTCTCTGTATGGAGAGTCTTACTTGAAGAATACGTGACAGATACACTACTGATGATTCACTCATCTCATTGAAAATACTCTCTTTGTACTGGGTAGTAACTGTGAGTAGTGATGCTTAGGTAGTACCTAGAAAATACCTAGAAAAAGTTTGACGGATAGAAAAAAGCAGGGTAGCATAGAGATATCAACCAAACAAAAGGAGAAACGAATGAAAAAATCTATCGTTCTGATTCTAGCAATCTTGCTTACCATTTCGATGACTCTTCCTCTCTATTCACAGGGAACAAAGGAAGCTGCTGTCGATACCTCTCAGTATGTCTATGAGACACAAGGTCCTAATGGGGAAGCTCCGACGGATTACTCAAACGTAGTACTCAGTGATGAAGAGAAAGCGACTGTTAAGCAGTCAGGCTATAAAGTAGCCATTCTCATGCACGAATCTTCTGACTGGGTAAATGCAGTAATCGCAGGTGCTCGCTCTATGAGCCGGGAACTTAATATGAATGTTGTTGCTGTTACAGATGCCGGACAGGACCCGAATAAGCAACGCACTGATATTGAGACGACGCTTGCACTCAATCCGGATATTATCATCACCCTGGTTCTTGACCCGGTCAGCGGGTCCGTAGCTCTTAAGCAGGCTATCGACAAGGGAGTTAATGTCGTACTTATCAGTAACTTGCCGAGCAACTTCACTCATGGAAAAGATTATGCTGGTATCGTTACCGATGATCTCTTCCAGATGGGAAAAAGTGTTGCTGACATGATCGGTACCTACTTGGATGGAAAAGGAGAGGTTGCACTCATGTTCCATGATGCAAACTACTATGTTACCAATCAACGCGATCAGGCTGTTGAGGCTGTCCTCAGAAGGGATTATCCTGGAATCAAGATTGTCGCCAAGCGTGGTATTGTAAATGCAAATGACTCTGAGACTTTGGCTTCCGCCATTCTTACCCAATACCCAGGAGTGGATGCAATCTATGCACCGTGGGATGTTCTTGCTGAAGGTGTTGTTGCAGCAGCGAGAACTGCTGGAAATAAAGACGTGGGAGTATTCACTATCGACCTTGGTGCAAATAACGTCATGGATATGGCAAAGGGTGGAAACATGAAGGGTGTAGTTGCAGATCTTCCCTTCGTCCTGGGAGAGAGTCTGGTAAAGATGGGGGCTCTGAGTATGCTCGGTAAAGAAACCCCTGCATTTGTAACCGTACCCGCTATCTCCATCACAAAGGAGAATATTTCGCAAGCATGGAAGCAGTCCCTGAATAGAGACCTTCCTTCTGAGATTTCTCAGGCATTGAAGTAACCATAACCGTGCTTGCCGAAGGAAACTTTGGCAAGCACATACTTTGAAAGGACTGTAAGAGACATGAATGATTATGCAATCGAAGCCAAAGGAATTGGCATTGGCTTCAACGGAATCCAGATACTTCACAATGTTGACTTCTCTGTACAGAAAGGGGAAGTGCATGCCTTGGTGGGTCCGAATGGAGCAGGGAAGTCGACTTTGGTAAAAATTCTCAATGGTGTGTATACCAAGGATGCAGGAACTATCTCCTTATATGGAGAAGAGCGCGATTATCACAGCCCAGAGGAAGCTCTCCAGGCTGGCATTGCAATGGTTTTCCAGGACCTCAGTCTGGTTCCAACTATGACAGTGGCACAGAATATCTTTCTCAAATCTATTCCATTCCGATATGGCCCTTTCATCAATGACAAAGTCAGTGCAGCACACGCCCTACAGTTGCTCGAGCGCATTGGTGTGAATGCAGAAATTAGACCGGATGACCTCGTCTCTGATCTGAGCATTGGGCAGCAACAGCTGGTGGAGATTGCCAAGGCTCTTTCAAATGATCCCAAGATTCTCATCCTTGATGAACCGACTGCCTCTCTGTCTACATCTGAAATTGAAAGGCTTTTTTCAGTCATCAATACTCTGAAGAAGAAGGGAATTACCATCATCTATATCACTCACTACCTGCAGGATATTTTTAAGATCTGTGACGGGGTGACCATGATTCGTGATGGGAGAGTTGTCTTCTCCAAGTCAACAAAAGCAATCACTTTGGAAGAACTTGTTGCAGCAATGACCAATGATCAAGGTGGAAAAGTCTCTTGGGAACATGTACAAGGTCTACGAGAAGCAAAACCACTATTAGAAGCTGTGAATATTACCACCCATTCCATCAATGGCGTTTCCCTTGCCGTGTACCCAGGTGAGATTGTGGGGATTGCTGGTCTTTTGGGAAGTGGGCGTACAGAATTGCTGAGAGCTCTTTTTGGTATAGATACACTACTAAAAGGAGAGATTCGTCTTGATGGTAAACCCATCGTCTTGCATTCCACCTCTGATGCTATAGAACATGGGATTGCTCTTGTTCCGGAGAATAGAAGGGAGCAGGGACTGGTACTGGACTATCCAGTTTCTGAAAACCTGGTGATGCCAATTGTCCATAGGATAAAAAGGCTCCTGTTTGTTGATGAGAGGAAGAAAGACTCCATCTCCAAGCAATATATCAAACAGCTTGGTGTTAAGACTCAGGGTCCTGAGCAAGTGGTAAGGTATCTTTCAGGGGGAAACCAACAGAAGATTGTGGTTGCAAAATGTCTTGCAAGTGATTCTCGTGTACTCTTGCTTGATGACCCCACCTTTGGTGTCGACCTGCAAGCGAAGCATGAGATTATGAAAATAATCCATGCCTATGCTGCAAAGGGCAATGCCGTTTTGATGGTGTCCTCTGAGTTCAACGAATTGGCAGACTACTGCGATTCCATCTATGTTATGAAGCGCGGAAAGCTTTCAGAATGTATGTCCGGTTCAACAACCGAAGACAATCTCCTATATATGGTCCAGTGATGTGAGGAACTACGAATGAATACGATGCTATCGCAAAAAATGAAACAGGTAAAATGGAGAGAGCTGGTCATCTATTACATCTTTCTCGGGGTGATTCTTCTTTTTTCTGTGCTACTCTTTGACAAGGGGTTCCTCTCAGGATCCAATCTTATGAACATCGCTCGCCAGACTGCTATGACTTCCATCATGGCGATCGGAATGACGTTTGTTCTCTCTACCGGTGAGATTGATCTCTCCTTCGGTTCGGTGGTAGCTCTTTCAGCTATCATCACTGCAAAAATCCTCAACAGTACTGGTAGCATTCTACTGGCCATAGTCTGTGGGCTTGCCATCGGAGCTCTCATCGGGCTAATTAATGGGCTGTTGGTTGCCAAGATGAATATTCCGTCATTCCTGGTGACCTTGGGCATGAATGGAATCGTGTTGGGACTTGCCCGCTGGGTAAGTAATTTGCAGTCAATCCCGATTAACAACGATGTTTTTACCTTTATCTTTGGTTCAGGGGATATAGGACCGCTGCCAATTCTCTTTGTCTGGACAATCAGTCTAACGATAATTGGGCATCTTTTGCTGAAGAAGACCCCATACGGAAGAAGGGTTCTTGCAACTGGTGGCAACAAGATATCTGCCATGTATTCAGGCATCAAGGTGCCCAACATCAAGATTTCTGTCATGCTGTTGAACTCTGTCATGGCTGCACTTGCTGGTATTCTCTATTCAGGAAGGTTGCACGGTGCCCGATATACCTTGGGGGAAAACGATGTAATGATCGTCATTGCTGCAGTCATCATTGGTGGAACCAGCATGAACGGTGGTAAAGGATCTGTTATAGGATCTCTCCTTGGGGCCCTCATTATGGGCATCCTGAACAATGGTTTGATACTTATGGGATTCTCCGTCGACCAACAGATGATTTTCCGCGGTTTGATCATCATTGTTTCAGTGGCATTAACGATGAGGGAGAAAGCAAAATGAAGAAAACCAAAGCAGAAATTGAGCAAATTATCCAATCCATGAGTCCTGCACAGAAAGCTGGACAGCTCTTTCTTCTTGCCTACCCTGGTAAGGACCCTGAAGTTATTCGTCCTCTTGTAGAGCAATATGGAATCTGTGGATGTTATATCAGCCAGGACAATGCCCAGACCTTCGATGAGGCTGAAACAATAACGACGAAACTTCAGACGATGAGTATGGAGAAGCATGGAATTCCCCTTTTGCTGGGAGTTGATCAGGAGGGTGCTTGGGGGGTGCTGCTTCCTGAATCCCACCCTGGGCCTGGAAACATGGCACTCAATGCAATTGAAGATATTGAGGCTGTTGCTTCCATGTATGGAATCATCGCAACAGAGATGCTAAGTGTTGGGTATAATACAGTGCTCGGCCCTTGCGCTGATGTGAACAGCGATCCCAGTTCTCCCATTATCGGCACTCGATCCTTTGGCGAATATCCTGAACAAGTGGCTAAGTCCGTGTCTCTAGCTGTTAGGGGAGCAAGGAAGCAAGGCATTCTTACTTGTCTGAAACACTTCCCTGGCCATGGAGCCACCAGTGGCGATACCCACCGTGAGATCCCTTATATTGATAAACCGTATGAGGCCTTACTTTCCTCCGACCTCGTGCCATTCAAGGCTGGTATTGAGGCCGGTGCAGAGATAGTCATGACCAGTCATATTCGGTATCCACAAATTGATAAGGACAACCCAGCAACCCTCTCAGAGAAAATCTTACAGGATATCCTAAGAAAGGATCTTGGTTTCTCTGGGTTGATACTCTCTGATAGCATGAACATGGGAGCAATCAGGAAAACCTATGATCCTGCCCAGTCAACGCTACTCGCTCTACAAGCTGGTGTCGATATCGTGATGCTCAGTGAAGAGCATTATGATTTCGAGACAGGTGACTATTTAAGTAAACAACTTCGTAGTCTTCATCTTGTGGAGGAAGCTATTGAGACCGGTATTCTCAATGACAGTCTGGTGACGGATAAGCTTATGAGGATTCTTGATTATAAGTTCAACAAAATGCAGGTGCGTACTCCTAGAATACCAAGTCAGCGTTTTCAGGAACATGCACAAATTGAACTAGGTCTAGCCAAACAGGCCGTGTCCTTACTTCAAACAGGATTTTGGCCTATTCCTCCCGAAGGTGAGATTATTTGCATCAATGCGACACCTGTTTCCAGTTACCGAAACATGGTAAACAGCCGAGGCATTGGACCTAATCAGGAGACTCCTGCTTTTGATAGTTTTGTTCATGAGCTTGAGGCCTACCGTAGGATACAGATAGTCTCCTATGAACAGGTACAAGAGAAAGAGGCTTCTCTGAAAGCAGCTACAGCTCTTATTGTGGTTACGGAGGATTATCCGCTTCCTGGAGAAGATTTCATGAAGCAGGAGCAACAACAGTTGGTACAAGATTTGTGTGCAAGATATCTAGGAAAAATTGTTATTGTAGGTCTGAGAAGCCCTTATGAGCTCGCTCTCTATCCAAAACAGGTTACCTATCTTTGTGCCTATTCAAGCAGAACCTGTTCTGCAAAAGCGACTGCACAAGTCCTCCTAGAAGGATCGTTGCAAGCTCAACAGAACAGAACTCCGGTTACCATCAGGATTGATGAATCGGAATTCGCATAAAACGCCTTGCAGTTGGTTTGTTCCAACAACTATACTGTGGATATGTTTAGTGAAAGAGAGCATATGAAGAAAGAACCTTCTCTAGATACAAGTCATGTGCCCCCACAGGGGGCGGTATATGTTTCGATTCTAGAAACATTGATAGAGAAGAACAATATTTTCTTCTTGGTTTTTGATCATACAGGGACCATTCTCTTTCAGAACATTCCCAACGGTAATAGAATCAAACGGATCGAGGATCTTACGTATCTGCTTCAACAGAAGAATATCGACAAGATCCGGAAGCTAATGGAACTCTCTATCGATGATGATATTGAGATTACCACCCATGATGGTTTCTTGGAATTTATTCTTTTTTCTCAAGCTTCACTGCCTGGGAAGTTTTTTCTCCAGGTAAAGATGCATCCTGCTGTTGAATCGACTCCTCTGGTACAGCCTGTTGGTGAGGAGAGTAGGGAACAGACAGAACAAGAGATTCAGGATATGCAGATGGTACAAGGCTTCTTATTGGAGTTGAAAGAGCTCGAAACCATTGAGCCTTCAGAAGAGAACCGAAAGAAGGTCAAAGAATATTTTCTTCCAGAACTTGAGAAGCAGCAGGAGTTGGTTAAGGATCCTCTTACCCTCATTTGTCTTGACATCATCAAGAAGAACCTTGATGAGATTGTTGATGCTTCTGGTACTATGGGCAAACTCTATAAGGTGCTTACTCCATCTGAGGTAAAAGTAGCTGAGTTCATTCGTATGGGTATGTCCAGCAAGGATATTGCCAATACTCTTGAGATCACCCAGAAGACAGTAGAAAACCATAGAAATAATCTCAGGGAGAAGCTTGGCCTGAAGAATAAGGGTGTTAATCTCCAGGTCTTTCTCATGAATATGGGGGAGCAAGAGAGGAATCCATAAACAGAAGTCCTTTCATTTAGGTGTAAGTTTTCAGTATAAAGAAGGCTAGGAGCCTCTTCTATTCAAAGAAAGGTTCCTAGCCTTGATTAAGCTTTAGTGAAACACCAAAATAGTTACGGACACGCCAATTCCGATACTCTCTAGGTTCCTTCTCTCAGCTAAAGGCCAAAACCAGCATCCAACCCGATTCAGATTCCTGGAAGCTTGATTCAGTAGGGAAGGTTAGTCGTTATCCTCAGATTGTGATGGGATAATGATCTTGCACAGAAAATAAAACCCCGGTGTTTCCTTTACCTGATGGTACTGGAATTCCGGGGTTCTTCTCTGTATGGAGAGTTTTACTTGAAGAACGTATGACGAAGCCAGCGTTGTGTTTTTACTGCATCTCCCGTTGCAACTAGTTCTCTTATCTCTTCCATCACTGTAGGGGTCAGTCTATTCTCTATCATCAGAAGGAACTCAACACTTTCCCTCAGTGCACCTTGCCCATCCTCTCGGTAGGGATATTGGTCCATAGAGAACCATCCGTTGTATCCAGTCTCCTTGAGCCAGAACAAGGTCTCCACATAGAGCGGGAAATGGACCGATCCTACAATCATGTCATCGTCCCAGGACCCATAGTTGTCATTGAAATGCATGTGAAAAAGCTTCCGTCCGTATTCCTGCAAGATGACTACCGATTCAGCAACATTTTCACCGGCAACAAATGCGTGGCCTGTGTCTATACACACCCCAACATTATCCAGTCCAGTCTCCTTTGCCAGTAGAAGGGTGTCTGAAGCACGAGCCATGAAGGAGAAGTTTCTAGGTTCCTTGGGCTTGTACTCAAGGGCAAATTTGATATCGGGAGCGGAAGCCGCAACCTTCTTGATGTTTTCCATCAAATAGTTTCTCTCTTGTACGAGATTTGATTGCAGTACATAATCATATCCATCTTGTCCCGGCCAAATGTTTAGGGTCCCGCAACCAAGCTTCCGAGCCATCTCGACACACTCAAAGGTGTATTCAAGTGACTGTTTACGAATTTCTGGATCCTTTGCCGCCAAGCTTCCTCTTCCCCAGCGCTTCTGGCTGAAGTGGTCAGGAATGATTGAGACACATTGCAATCCATATTTATCCAATAACTCTCCGACTTTGTCGACGTTATCTGGCGAGACATCCCATGTTCCAACCAATTCAACACCTGTTACACCTTCTATCTCTGAAGCTTGTCGGATGAGCGTTTCTTTGGGCAATTCATCCTTGTACCCTGAAGAGAGAAATCGGTCGCATGTATTACCCAGATTGCCCAAAATTATCGAATACTTACTCATATGTGACACCTCCTTGTCATCAACGTCCTGCGACGCTGTCACGAATCATCAACGTCCCGCTCACGAGCGTTCCCGTAGGAGCAAGGATTTTCTTTGTTTGCAGCCGATCCAATAACAGTCGTGCTGCTGAACTACCAATCTGGCGATTGGAAACTTTATAGGATGTTAGATGAGGTTCCATCATTGAGGACATTGGTAAATCGTCAAACCCTACCACTGAGATGTCCCTGGGGACCTTTTTGCCAGACTCTTTCAATGCCTTTATAACTCCAAATGCTGCCACATCATTGAAACAGAATATTCCCTCAGGTAGAGAGAATCCTTTCTGTATGTATCTTTTCATATCTTCATATGCACCAGTAAATCCGGGGCGTACCGCAAGAAGTGAATCAGCACCCATTTTCAGTTTATATTCGTTCATCGCCAAGGCAAATCCGCGTTCTCTCATGAGTACATTGCCAGATTTAACCGTACTGGTAATCATGCAAATCTTTTTATGTCCTGTAGAAGCCAAATGTTCCACTACATTATAAACAGCTCCTGTATTTGCCATATCAACAAAATCACAGGCAATCTGTTCAAAATAGGTATCGATTACCACATACGGTATAGAAAGTGTTTCCAGAGCTTTTATATCTTCTACGTCCAATTCTGTACCAAGGATGATTACACCTTTTGGCTGGCGTTCTTGGATTGAGTCTACTAATATATCGATGGATTTGAGTCGATGGTCAAAAATCTCGAATGTGTAACCAGAGTCACGAACAACTTTATTCATACCGTCAATATAATGCATGATGAAGATATTCTGATCTTCATTGAGAATTGAACCATGCTTTATGATTCGGGCAAACATGATATATCCGTGACTTGGATGACTGGTAGTTCTTTCAGTCGGGACCCGATAATTCATCTCTTTTGCAAGAGCAATAATTCGCATCCGTGTTTCATGACCTACTCCCTTGTGCCCATTGAGTGCAAGTGAGACAGTCGTTTTAGATACATTAGCCTTCTCGGCAATTTCTTTGATGCCCATGAGTGAAGCATATCCGTTCCCTAATACTGTGTCAAATAGTTTATTAAAATTTAGTTTATCATTAATTATGCAGAATGGTAAAAATTCTGCTAAAACTATATATAATTACTTTTATAAAAAAGAAAAATTAAAATTCGAATGAAAACTAAAATTATTTATTTATTATTTGACTTGTGGGAATTGCTAGCCTAGAATAGGAGTTAGAAAACAAAAAAGGAGGGAGAACATGAAAAAACATACTGTTCTCTTGGTTACTCTACTGGTTGTGTTGTTTGTGATGCCATTGTCTGCTGCTGGAAAAGCAGAGACGGCTGGAACAACTTCTGACCAACTCAAGGTAGTACTCTACATGAACGGAAATCTTGGAGATAAATCATTCTTTGATTCTGCAAATGCTGGGGTAATGAGAGCGAAGGAAAATCTTGGAATCTCTGTTCGTGCTATCGAGGGTGGATATGATCCATCAAATTGGGCTCCGGATATCGAGCAGTTGTGTCAGGGTGATTGGGATATAATTATTGCTGGTACCTGGCAGCTTCAAGAAATCATCCAGGATTTGGCTCCACAATATCCAGAGAAGAAATTCTTCGTATATGACACCTCAGTCGATTACTCGTTAGGGAATCTCGATAATGTGTACTCAATTCTCTACAAGCAGAATGAAGGTTCCTACCTTACAGGCGTGCTTGCCGGACTCATCACCACAAGCGATTTGCCTTATGCTAACCCACAGAAGAAAATCGGGTTTATCGGTGGTATGGATATTCCGGTAATCAATGACTTCATGGTTGGTTTTAGACAAGGTGCAAAGTCTGTGGATCCAGCAATTGAGACTTTGGTTGCTTATGTTGGTGATTTCAATGATCCCGCCAAAGCAAAGGAACTCTCCTTGGCTATGTTTGACCAGGGTGTCGATATTGCTTTCAATGGCGCAGCACAAGCTGGTCTTGGCTTGTTGGATGCTGGAGCAATCAAGGAACGCTATACCATTGGTGTAGATTCCGATCAGTATCTGCTGTACAAAGAAAGTAATCCTGACCGAGCAAAATTCATTGTCACATCGATGCTGAAAAATGTAGGGGAGACTTTGTATCGTGCTATAGAAATGCATATCGCAGGTACTCTTCCGTACGGTGAAGTGGAGAATCTTGGTATTGAAGAGAAGGGTGTCGGACTCGCCGATAATGAGAACTTCCGCGCTATTGCACCCCAAGAATTCATTGATAAGATTAAGGATGCTGAGAAGAAGATTCAGTCTGGCGAAATTAAGGTTGAAACTGCATTCTAGTAATTGGGCATTTGTTCACTACGGGGGAGCATCCCGCTCCCCCGTCAATATTGGGAAGAGCCATGGCACATATATTGTCTATCGACAAGATTAGTAAAATCTATCCAAACGGGAAAATTGCAAATCGTGAGATTTCCATTGATATTGAAGAGAATACCATCCATGCAATTGTAGGGGAAAATGGAGCCGGGAAATCAACGCTTGTGAATATGATATTTGGGGTACATCGCCCAACTTCTGGTAAGATACTTTTCAAAGGTAATGAGATCGCCTTCAATACACCAAATGATGCAATTGCTGTTGGGATTGGCATGGTTCACCAGCATCTTATGCTTGCACCGGAACTAACAGTTGCCGAGAATATGTTGTTGGGAATGGAACCTCGGAAACGTGGAGTGTTTATTGACCACAAGGCGATGGTTTCCCATGCGCAGCAAGTATCAGAACAATATGGTCTACACGTCGATGCTACGAAACTTGTAAAGGATATTCCAATTGGGATTCGCCAGCGAGTCGAGATTCTCAAGGCATTGCTACGTAATGCACAGATTTTGATTCTAGACGAGCCTACTGCAGTACTTACGCCCCAAGAAGTCGAAATCTTATTCAAGACTCTGAAGACATTGCGTGACGAAGGGAAAACAATATTATTCATCTCTCATAAACTCCATGAAGTCAAAGAGATCAGTGATCGTATTACGGTGATGAAGACACAAGAGTCGTTTCCACTCAGGATGCTAGTGAACTGAGTGAACGTGAAATCGCCCGCTTAATGGTAGGAAGAGACGTGAGTATTACAAGAGTCCCGGCTACTAAAGAAGTAGGGGATGTATTGTTGTCTGCAGAAATGTTGAGCTATGTGGATACCGAAGGTATCAAGACATTGGATAATATAAATCTAGATTTACGAGCTGGTGAAATACTTGGAGTGGCAGGTGTTGAGGGAAATGGCCAGTCAGAGCTTTCTCGTCTCATTACCGGATTGCTTAAGCCTTCGAGTGGAACTGTAATCCATAAGGCTCAAGAATTGACGAGTTATACCACGAGGCAGATTCGGGAATCTGGTATCTGTCATATTCCTGAGGACAGAATGGAGAACGGTATTGCTGCTACGATGGGATTAGATGAGAATCTTATCGCTGATCGGTATTATAAAGAAGATTTT
>JAQQAR010000083.1 GCA_028532765.1 Sphaerochaetaceae bacterium
CGTTCTGAGCCAGGATCAAACTCTCCGTTATAGCATTTCCGGGCCCGAGGGCCCGGCTTACTTTACTTTTAAGTTTTCCCTGTAATTCTCGCACGAACGTAGCTTTTCAACTATCGTTCTCATTTCTTGTGAATTGACTGGAAAGCCCATCTTGGTGGTCTTCCACTGTTCCAATCTCTCTATTCTTCCCTGCGCTAATAACTTTCAATAATCATGGTAAAAACCTAATGTTTACACATCACATTTTCCCATCCCCTCATAAGGGGCGTTCTTTCAGAGTATCCGACATATTCTAATTTCGTCAAGTATCGAGCGATACTTGGTGATTTGAATCAGTCTGTGTTCTCGTTGCCGAACAAGGAGGGATATTAAACCCTAATTCACATTTTGTCCAGCACTTTTTGAAGAAATTTTTCGCTCTTAGGCTAAGTTACCTTAGTCCAAGAAATTACATTTTTATTGAGAATTTCCCATAATAGCGATATGGTAAGAGGAGATGAGGAAATGAACATGCAGAACATCAGAACAGTATTACCACAGGATATTCCATATCTTTACTCAATAGCCCTCAAGACCGCCTTTGCAGGACTTGATGGTACCCCATATTTCAATGACCCATGGTGTGTCGGTCACTACTATGCAGCTCCCTACTTTTTTTATGAACCAGAACTCTGCTTCATTGCGCTTGATGAAAATGGGATACCCTCCGGATATATTGTAGGAACAAGTGACACTGCATCGTATACCTCTTGGCTTCAGAAAACCTGGCTGCCTCCCTTGCAGGAACACTATAAACATCAACAAGTGTTCAAGAGTGAAGCAGAAGAGAGTGTAATCAAAACACTGCTCAAAGGACCTGGACAAGGGATGTGGCAAAATCTGGGGTATCCAGCACATCTACATATTGACCTGCTCCCGCAGCTGCAAGGCAAGGGCCTTGGACGGAGTCTCATGGAAACCTTTATAAACACAGTACAGGCAAAGGGTGTCCCAGGCATCCACCTTGGAGTGGATGGGAGGAACACCCGTGCGTATGGTTTCTATGAGAGGATGGGATTTACCATTCTCGAACAACAAAGCTGGGGATCGGTTTTTGGGAAACAATTGATCTAGTCAGCATCCACCCCCCATTTGATCTTCAAATACTCCAAGTCACTGGCTAGCCTGTTGATCGCATTGGTGAGCCGCTGGGCACGTTTCTCTTCAATGTTTTTCTCCTTCCCAGCCTGCTCCAAACGTTGTACAACCGAGAGGAGATTTGCTTCCTGCTTTTTCAACTCCTCCAAGGCCTCATGAAGCTCTCTGAAGTATGGAAGCATGATCTCTTCCATAGGTTCTGCAAGCGGCAAAGAATCCTCATTGAGCAAGTCAAACCGTTCCAGGACCTTAGGTGCATATGCCTTGATACCCAGAGTTCTGGATACATAGGAAGCAAACCAAGGGGCTACTTCCTTATCCCCATGAACAATGAAGGCACGTCTTGGCTCCTTCTGGAAGCTGGTAAGCCATTTCACCAAGCCCTCCTGGTCGGCATGCCCGCTGATACCATGCAACTCATTCACTTCACAACGTACATCAATCTGCTCACCAAAGATGGTGACATGCCTTGCTCCCTCAAGAATGGAACGTCCAAGTGTTCCACCCGCCTGATAACCACTAAAGAGAACCGTACATTCACTTCTCCACAAATTATGCTTCAAGTGGTGCTTGATCCTTCCCGCCTCACACATACCGCTTGAACTAATGATCACACAACTTTCCTTGCGTCGGTTCAATGCCTTGGACCCCTCTACATCAGTGATGGTTACCAGAGAGGGAAAAAGAATGGGATTGATACCCTTGTTCACCAGCTCCATGGTTTCATCATCCATATAGCCAAACAAGTTTCCCGCAAACACATGAGTTGCCTTCACCGATAGAGGGCTATCCACAAATACCGGTATCTCATGGACTGTTGGGCAGAGCTTTTTCTCAATGATGACCCTCATCAAATAGAGCATTTCCTGCGTCCTCCCTACTGCAAAAGCTGGGATGATCACATTACCGCCACGTTTGAAAGTCCGCTCAATGATATCTGCGAGCTCTTGCGCCCTTACCTGAGTGGGAACAGAGTTACCAACAGCATTCTCTGGTTTCTTATGTACCCGGTTTCCATAGGTGGACTCCATCACTACGAAATCAGCGGTATCAATATAGTCTGGGTCCTTGATCAGGGGCTGGTCAAAATTCCCGATATCTCCTGAAAATACCAATTTACGATTCTCTTTTCCTTCACTGAGCCACATCTCAATGGAAGATGAACCCAGCAGGTGCCCTGCATCATTGAATCGCACCTTGATACCCTCATCGATCGTACAGACCTTCTCATAGTCGCAGGGAGTAAAGAAACCCATGGAATCCTTTGCATCCTCCACCGTATACAGAGGCTCTACACCCTTCTTACCTGCACGCTTTGCTTTCCGGCTTTTCCACTCCGCCTCCATCTCGTGGATGTGCCCGCTGTCGGCAAGCATGATCTCACACAAGTCCACTGTTGCGGCAGTACAGAAAATCTTACCCTCGAAGCCCTCCTTCACCAGCAGGGGAATACGTCCACTGTGGTCAATATGGGCATGAGTCAAGAACACATAATCTATGGCGTGTGCATCAAAAGGAAGATTCATCCCCGCTTCTTTTTCATCGTTGCCCTGAGGGAGACCACAATCGACAAGCAAATACTTACCGTTCACCTCCACCAGCGTGCAACTACCAGTTACCTGTTGTGCTGCTCCGAAAAACGTAATATGCATAGTGAGTACCTCTCTACTACTACAATACGACTGTTGTGCGTGTGGCGCAATTGCTAATCAAAATCCATTCTACCTTGTAATGCAAAGCTTGATTGGGTATCCTAATTAAAAGGGAGAAAGCCTATGGATGCAAATGTAAAAACGAATCGTACCTTGCAGGTTGAACGGACCATCAAGGCACTCAAAAAAAACAATATCGATGCCCGTTTCCTTGAAACGATAGATGATGTTATTCCATCTGTGATATCGCTTCTCACAAAAGGAGAAAGTGTTGCAGTTGGAGGTTCTGTGACCCTCAAGGAAACCGGCCTCCTCGATCTATTGAGGAATGGGGATTATACCTTTTATGACCGTTATAAGCCCGGCCTCGATAAAGAGGGAGTCACTGAAGTCATGCACCAGAGTTTCTTTGTTGACACCTATCTTGCAAGTGCCAATGCTGTTACTGAACATGGAGAGTTGTACTGTGTCGATGGAACCAGCAACAGGGTTGCAGCCCTGCTCTATGGCCCAAAGCAGGTAATCCTTGTTGTCTCGTGGGATAAAATCGTCCCAGATTTGGTAAGTGCCATCCTCAGGGTTAAACAGCTTGCAGCCCCTGCAAACGCAAGGAGATTGGATACCGGAGCATATTGCGTGGAGAGCGGAAAATGTATCAATGCCCACTGCGATGCAAACAACCTGATGGCCCTCACCGCTGGAGCGTGTGAACATACCATCTGTTCAAACTATGTGGTGTTCAGTCACCAGCAAATTGAAGGAAGAATGAAGGTTCTCATCATCGGTGAGAGTCTCGGATACTGATTTGGAGGAATGATGTCAGCAGAATTTACTTATTACGCCCCCACCCGTGTGGTGTTCGGGAGAAATACAGAGGAACAAGTTGGAACCTTGGTCAAGGAACAGGGTTGCAAGAAGGTCCTTCTTCACTACGGTTCAGAAAGTGCAAAGCGATCAGGATTGCTCGATCGTATCAAGGCCTCTCTAGATGCAGAGCGTATCAACTACGTTGAACTTGGCGGAGTGGTTCCCAACCCGCGACTCAGCAAGGTACACGAAGGTATTGAGTTGGGCAAAAGGGAGGGAGTTGACTTCCTGCTTGCAGTGGGTGGTGGTTCAGTCATAGATTCGGCCAAGGCTATTGGTTATGGCTTATACCACGGTGGAGAGGTCTGGGACTTCTACGAACAGCAGCGTCAGGTAGAAGGATGCTACCCTGTTGGTACGGTATTAACCATTGCCGCTGCAGGCAGTGAGATGAGCAGCTCATCGGTCATCACGAATGAAGAGGGAAATCTCAAGCGTGGACTGAATCATGATTCATCACGATGCAAGTTCGCAATCATGAACCCCGAGTTGACGTATACCCTACCACAATACCAGACCATGTGTGGTGCAGCGGACATCATGATGCACACGATGGAGCGTTACTTCATCGTTGGCGATACCATGGATTTGACTGATGAGATTGCCGAAGGCTTGCTTAGAACGGTAGTCAAAGCTGCACTCATCCTGAAAGATCATAATGACGATTATGATGCACGTGCAAACATCATGTGGGCCAGCAGTCTCTCGCATAATGGCTTGACTGGTGCAGGAAACACCTCCCGTGGAGATTGGGCTCCACACCAGTTGGAGCACGAGATGGGCGGCATGTTTGATGTAGCCCACGGTGCAGGACTTGCCGCAATATGGGACAGCTGGGCACGCTATGTCTATACACAGAAGCCTGAACGGTTTGCTAGGTTCGGTAGTGCTGTATTTGGCATGGAAAGAACCAACGATACCATGGAAGATGCATTGAAAGCCATTGAACAGGTCAAGACCTTCTTCAAGAGCATTTCCATGCCCACCAACTTCCGGGAATTGGGGATTACCCCCACTGAAGAACAGATTGACGAGATGACTCTGAAAGCTACCTTCTTTGGAAAAAGAACCTTGGGTGATTTCCTCGTCTTGGGAGCAAAGGAGATCAAGGATATCTATATGGATGCCAACCAGGGTTAGGTGTCTCTCTCCCAAAGATAGAGCAACAAGTACTGTTCAAGCGTGCGGTGAGGACCCTTTCGATCAGTTTCTCGCCGCATTCTTGCCAGTGCATTTCTCCTTAGAAATGATCGATACAACCGAACAACCGGCAAGGTTTCTTCACCAGGGCCTTCGAGTTGTTGATCTGGTCTGAGATTCAGCAACCCAGCCGCCTCACTCCTGCTTACCAAGCGTTCCTTACTCGACTCCATCCATATCTCAAGCTTCCTCTGTTGCTCATAACTGAGAGAGAATAGGAACTCATCGAGAGCGTACACCACCTCATCCTGGCTTCCCTCTTCCTCGAGAAACATATGCCAACGCTGGTCCAGTTGCATTGATAGCTGCAGTAGTTCAACGGTACCAAGCAACGTTCCAAGCACAGGCACAAGGGAGTTCCTTGCTTCCCAGAGTTGTTGCAGCAACGGTGCGAACACTCCAATCTCTGCAGGTGAGCGATCTTCCCACATGGTGATCAGTTCCCGGCTTGCCTTCCCTACCCAAGCCTCATCCCCTGAACTATCGCCTATGATTGAAATATAGAGATCCTCAGCCATCAGGGAAAACAGACAGGCATGATATTGAGTGAGCACAGCTTCCTTGTGCACAGTAAAATACGGTTTGTTTTCGGTAATTTTTAATAGGAAACCATAGAGATGCAACTTGGCAATGGAAAATGAACGCCCCAGGGAGGCCTTCACAGGAAGATTGATCACTTCCTCAATACCCTGATTGGTCAATTTGGAAGCCAAGGTCTGTCGATTGCGACCCTCAATAGAGATTCCTAGATCATAGTCCAGCGAACTCGATCGTTCCACAATGCCTGCAAGGGTATGCAAATCGTCTCTCTTTGATCTCAGCAATGAAGCAAGTGATGTATCCATCGTATCGAGCACAGACTGACATGCGTCAAGCAATACCAACTCAACAGCTGAAAAAGCGCTCTTACCACTCATGTAAAAAACCTACCTACACAATGAGATATCCCACCATAGGATGGAAAGAGGGAAATGTCCAGCACCAAGGAAAAGCACCCTCTTGGAGAGAGTGCTTTCCTCTGATTTTACTAAAACGGCTATTCCATGAATAGGCGTACCACCTCATCACTATCCCTGGCTTGTTCAAGCATTCTGCGAAAGACCTGGCTTGTACAGCTACGGGCAATGGAAGCAAGCAGCTCTACGTGCGCGGAAGCTTCCTTTGAAGGAGCCAGTACCAAGAAAAAGATCCGGCTCTTCTGGCCATCCGGCGCATCGAACTCAACAGGTAATCTGCTTATACCAATCACAAGCGAGACATGTTCTACCACATCACTCTTGGCATGCGGAATGGCTATCCCATTCCCGATGCCGGTGGAGCCAAGTCTCTCCCTATCGAGGACAGCGTTCAAGACAGCTTCAAACTGCTCAGATGAATACCCTTTTACCTTTGCCATCACTTCCACAAGTTCCGTGATCACACCCTGCTTATCGGTGTGCATGAGGGGCACTTTCACCAAATTCCTGTCCAATACATCCAGTACATTCATGCAAAGCTCCTTATGCTTCAAACTCCAGCCAGATATCGTCATCATCCCTGACTACCAGTACAGGGCAAGGGGAGGTACGTAGCATCCTGTCAGTCTCACTGGCAAGCTCCTCGCGTCGGGAACGGATATCAGTGACACCTCCGAGCACCAGCAAATCTGCCTTTGAAGACTTCAACAACTCTTTCATCACTACGTGTACAGTACCTTCCAGTTTAATCGTTTCTATGAGTACTTGCTTCTGCTGGGCAAGACGGGAGGCATGCCGTAGATACCTATCAGCATCCAACTGTAGGTCGCGTTGGTACTCATCACGTTCCACTGTCACAAATATGCCTGCCTTGACCAATTCGCTCAAGGCTCTGGTATTCACAACATATGCTGCGGTCAGTTTTGCATCGTGTTCCTTGGCCAGCTTGATGCCATACATGATTGCTGTCATCGAACTCTCTGAGCCATCCTGGTACACGACGATCTGCTTAAATGGAACTCCCATGCAAACCTCCCTGTGATTTCATCGTATCATCATCTTCTGAAGTGGTCAAAGCCTGGACCGCTGCCTTGGCATTCTCCATCCTATCCTTCACTACCTTCAACAGGATAAAATTCTCTCGCTCCTGCTCCTCAATACGGGAACGCATCCAAGCAATGGTCTCCTTGTTTTCCGGTATGACTATCTTTTCGAGTGCATTGACCTTTTTGATGGTTTTCTTTACTTCCTTGGCCAGTCTCATGATGGATACTTTGAGCTCGGCTAGCCTTCCCATCAACTGCAATGTCGTCCTATACCGATCAATCGATAACTCACTCAAGATACTGGTATCTTCACTGCTGAAGTAGGGGCTGTGGTCGGAGAAGGAGGTATCGACCTTGGGAACCGTAACCCCCATCACTCTCCTTGAGCCCAATTCAATGGAATAGTCGATATTGACGGCTCCTGCAAGATTGCCTACCCTAAGTCGGCCCATCTGCATGATTGCATCACTCAGTGATTTCTGTGCTTCACCCAAAGCATGAACAACCCTACCCTCATAATCAACTGCTTGGTCCACGAGAGTCAGAAGCTCAACAATGAGTATGGACCGTTTCTGGTCCAGCAACTCATAGCCGAGCTGGGCAAATTTGAGATCTTCACTGAGTTTGAGCAAATTGCTCCGGGTAGGAGCAAGCGTGGTATTCAAAACTCCTCCTATATGCCGTAATGTTCGGCAATCTCCTCATCGGTGAGACGCTGCAACTCCTCGGAAGGCAGTTTTCCCAGAGCCTCCCAACCAAGATCGAGTGTCTGTTCAATACTCCTATCCTCATCGAACCGCTGGTTCACAAAACGCTTCTCAAAAAAGTTTCCGAATTCAAGGTACTGTTGGTCGAGGGTGGTCAACTCCTCTTCCCCGATAACCGAAGCTAGGTTCTGCACATCCTTAACATGGCTGTAGGAGGCAAAGAGCTGGTTGGCAAGGTGGGGATGGTCATCCCTGGTCATACCTTCTCCGATACCGTCCTTCATCAAACGGGAGAGGGAAGGAAGACAGTTGATCGGTGGATAAATACCCCTTGCCTGCATCCCTCGCTCAAATACAATCTGTCCCTCCGTGATGTAACCGGTCAAATCAGGTACCGGATGACTGATATCATCGTTGGGCATTGAGAGAATCGGCAACTGTGTTATGGAACCAGAGCGTCCGCTGATCTTCCCTGAACGTTCATAAATCTCAGCAAGATTGGAGTACAAGTAACCTGGATACCCTTTTCTCGAGGGAATCTCACCACGCATGGTACCAATCTCTCTCAAGGACTCACAGTAGTTGGTCATATCGGTCATAATCACCAGGACCTGCTTCCCTTTGTCAAAAGCAAGATGCTCAGCAAGGGTCAACGCTGTCTTGGGGGTAATGGTTCGTTCAATGGAAGGGTCATCCGCCAAGGAGAGGAAGAGAGCAACGTTGTCCAGTACTCCGGTCTCCTCAAAGCTGTCAATGAAGAAACGGGCAACGTCATACTTGACCCCCATGGCTGCAAAGACTATGCAGAAATCCCCTTCACTTCCCCGAACTTTTGCCTGACGGGCAATCTGCGCGGCAAGTTGGTTATGGTCCAAACCGTTTCCACTGAAAATGGGAAGTTTCTGGCCTTGGATCAAGGTTGTCATTCCATCAATGACAGAAATACCGGTCTGGATGAAATCCCTGGGATACTCACGAGCTGTTGGATTGATCGGCTCCCCGTTCACATCCCGTTCAGCGAATCCGTGCACGGTCCCTGAACCGTCCCTGCTCTTGCCCAATCCGTTCATAACCCGACCAAGCATCTGTTCAGAAACCGGCAAGGTAAGGGGCTCACCCATGAACCGCATTCCAGTACCAGGAAGTGTCAGGTTGTCAGTCCCCTCAAAGACCTGGACTACAACAACCTCATCACTGGTATCGAGTACCTGGCCGGAACGACGCATGCCATCAGGGGTGACAACTTCAACCAGTTCCCCAAAACCTACCGGATGGGTATTACGCATATATACAAGTGGTCCATCAATCCTGCTTGCCCCTCGGTACTCCCTACCGCTGAGCAGCCTGCGATCACTCTGGGCCATCAAGGATTCAGTCTTAGTTTTCATAAATTCCTCCCATCTGGTCGATGGAGCGCTCTAGCCGTAGCTGGATCTTGTCAATTATCTCAAGCTCATCTCCCTTGACAGTAAGACGCATTCTTGCCATCTCCTGGACAGCACGAAGCCTCCTTACCTTCACCATTGGGACTCCCTTGTTGATCGCTTCCAGACCCTTATCATAGTAGGCAAGGATTACCGAGAGCATCTTCACCTGTTTTTCCACCGAGCAATACCGGTCTACTTCATCAAAAGCGTTCTGCTGCAGGAAAGCGGTTTTGAACAAAGAACACACTTCCAGGATAAAGTTCTGGGTATCGGGAAGAGCATCGGGACCAACAAGCTTGACAATCTGCTGCAGACGGACTTCCTTCTGCAATAGGTCCATGATCCTTAGCCTGTTCTCGTGCCAAGCCCCTTCACTGTGGTCATTCCACCACTGCTTCACATCACCAAGATATTCACTATAAGAGTCCAACCAGCTAATTGCAGGATAGTGACGACTGCTTGCAAGCTGTCTATCCAAGCCCCAGAAGCAACGTACGAATCGCTTCGTGTGCTGGGTTACCGGCTCCGAGAAATCACCACCGGGAGGGCTTACGGCCCCAATGATGGAGACCGAACCATCGCTTCCAGAAAGATTTCTCATATACCCTGCCCGTTCATAGAACTGCGCAATACGGGTAGGCAGGTAGGCAGGAAACCCTTCCTCAGCCGGCATCTCTTCCATGCGTCCGCTGAGTTCACGCAGTGCTTCGGCCCAACGACTGGTTGAGTCGGCCATGATCGCCACATGATATCCTTGGTCACGATAATACTCAGCCATCGTTATACCCGTATAGATGCTCGCTTCACGGGCACTTACCGGCATATTGGAAGTATTGGCGATAAGGATGGTCCGCTCCATCAGAGACTGTCCGGTCCTTGGATCTACAAGGAGCGGGAATTCCCTGAGTACATCGGTCATCTCGTTGCCACGCTCACCACAGCCAATGTACACAATGATATCCGCATCACACCACTGGGCGATGGAATGCTGTGTCATGGTCTTTCCGGTACCAAACCCCCCAGGGATTGCTACCGTTCCACCTTTTGCGAGAGGGAACAAGGTATCAATAACCCTAAGGCCGGTAACCAATGGTTGTTTCAAGGCAAGACGGCTATCTACCGGACGGGGCAACCTGATCGGCCACTTCTGCACCATGGTAAGTTTCTGTTGCTTTCCATCTGGCAACACCAGGGTCGCTATGACCTCATCCACAGTATACGAACCTGATGGAGCTATTTCACTGAGTGTTGCTTCCTGGTACTGGGGAGGTATGATGATCCTGTGCTGGATCCTGCTGGTCTCTTCCACTGTAGCAATGACCATACCTGCATGGACACTTGTCCCTGCCTCAACAACCGGGGTAAACTCCCACTGCTTTCCATGGTCTACCGCATCATAGGAAAGACCACGTGAGATGAATGCCCCACTGGCCTCCATGAGCTTTTCCAAGGGTCGCTGTATACCATCATAGATGGTACCGATAAGCCCAGGGCCAAGCTCGACGCTTAGACTCATACCACTTCCATAGACGTTGTCACCGGGGCAGATACCAGTAGCATCCTCGTACACCTGGACAGTAGCCAATCCATCATAGAGTTTGACCACCTCCCCGACCAGTTGCTGCTCACCGATACGGACCATTTCCATCATCATGGCATTTGTGATGTCCTTGACGATAAGAATCGGTCCATTCACTCGTTTAACACGTCCGATTATTCTTTCTTTCATGTATGTTCCTGAATCATTGACCTTACGACGCGGTCGAACCGTCTGAGACGGATTTCAACCTGGTTGTTGAACGAAACCGTATCGTCCATGGAGGAAACAATCACACCAAGGCCTTGCACTGGTTTTGGATCAAGGTGCAAGGTAATCTTCGCACCGGTTGCTTTCTGGACCAAGGAAGAAGCTTCCTTGAGATGTTCCTCTTTTACAGGACATTGGCGTGAGAAGGCAACCTTGGCTTCCTTGAGATCCAGACCGATTGCAGCCTCTGCAATCCAGGCACTTAGATGTTGAGCAACCTTTTTTGCATCAAGCAGCGAGGTTACACGCTTGAGCACCTGTTGGTAACTCTCATCAATCTGTCTGAGATTTGCTTTTCGCTTCGCACTTGCGAGATTTGCCTGCTTCTTCAACTCAATACTTCTGAGTTTCTGTTCTTGGTCCTTTCTCAGGGAGGCTATCTCCCGCTCAACCTTGAGTTGTGCTTCCTCTGCGATACGCGTTGCTTGTCTTTGGGCATCCTCAAGCTTTTTTTGAGCATTCTGCTCTGCCTGTTCCAAGATACCGCTCAGCAAACGGTTGTCAGTTGTTTCCATACGAACTCATCCTACAATGCTACCCCAATCGCTTTATTAACGAGGGCACGCAAATCTGTGCCTCCCTCCTTTGATCGGGGGGAAGGGATCTCGACAACAAGCGGGAAAGATTCAGAGAATAGGAATCGGTCCACTATGGGCCTGATCATATTTGCAACCTCATCAGTGATGATGATGATGCCATTCTGCGAATCATCCACCGCCTTGTCCCAGGCACGCTTGGCCTGTTGTGCATTTGTCGCCTGCATGCCGAATACACCAACCAGGGAGAACCCGAGTACGGTATCTTCGTCACCGATGACAAAATATTTCATTGGTTATACCTTTCCGAGGATCATCAAACTGGTGATGAACCCAAAGACAACCAGACCTTCAGCAAGAGCAATGAAGATCAAAGCCTGGCTTGCGATCTCAGGACGCTCACTGATGGCACCCATGGCAGCGCTACCAACCTTGCCAATAGCCGAACCTGCAGCTACAGCACCAAACCCAAACGCCAACGCAGCACTAAAACAGACCAGGGCGAGGTTATAGTCTCCGCGACTGGCTGCCTCTGTGGTTGCCGCATAGGCACTGGGAGCGAAGATGAAGCCGCTGGCAAGCAACAAGAGTGCTGTTGCCACAAAGGTCATCGATACTTTTCTTCTGAATGCGATGTTGGTCATACTGTGACCCTCCTCAAAAAATTCACTATCTCTGCTCGGATGGAACGCTCTTCAGCCCAAGTGGCTGATAGGCAACGCCCTTACCGGTAAAATATCGGGAGAAGAACTCGTAATAGTTCAACCTCAAAGACTGTATTCCTGAACTCAATCCTTCCAGGACGATCACCAGGATGTTCCCAAGGATGAATATCATTACCCCACCAAAACCATCAGCCAAGGAAGAAAGTTCCTTGAATGACTGCATAAGTGCCGCATGGGCAATACCAAGACCTGCCACACGCATGAAAGAGAGGGTGTTGGATAGATAGCCGGTAAATATCTCCAGGATATCCACAAACCACTCCATGACGACGTCCATGGTCACAGCACCAAGATCATGGCGCTCTCCACCTTGTTTGACTGAGATGTAGTACGCGAGAAACCCTCGAAGGAAGAGAAGCACAAGCAAAATGGTAATGACGGGGGCTATCCATGGATCGGAGGGGAAGCTCCTGTATCCGCTCTCCACGAAAGCAAATCCCATATAGAGGCCTATTCCAAACAGGATTCCACCCAGCAACCCATTCTTATCCAAGGTAAGTTGCAAGTAGGATTTTTTCCTGAAAAGATTTATCCAATTCAGGACCAAGCCTGTATAGATGATAATAATACCGAACTTGATGGTAAGTCCGAGAATTCCATACACATCAGTGATCAAGGAACCCTCTCCTGCATGTCCTGCTACCACTGCCTCATAGTTGAACCAGAGTGCAGGAAGCAGTTCTAGGCCAAAATAGCTCCCGAAGAGTGCCCCGAAGATCATGGCCGACAGGCCCAGGTAGATCAGAAGATCTGTCAGGTTTCGGCTGATCATACCGTCCTTCTTCAGTGGGTTCTTTTTATAGCCATACTTCCCAAGCAAGCCAACAAGCATAAGCACAAAGCCCTGGCCTACATCGGCAAACATGAGGCCAAACATACAGAGATAGGCAACCATGACAAAGATGGTAGGGTTGACCGTTCCATATTCAGGGGTACTATAGTTATTGACCATCCTCTGGAATGGGGCAAGCATCTTGGGACTGGAAACAGCAACCGGTACCTCGCGCCGGGGAACCTGACGAGCCTCAGTCCACTCAATGACGCACTGTCCATCGCTTGCCCCAATGATCGCTTGCTCTACCACCTCTGCCTGGTCAGAAGGAACCCAACCGGAGAAAAGTGTTGTATTGCGGGTATAGGCGAAGTATGAGCGAATCTGGTCGCTGAGCTCATTCAGCCGAAGATTGGCCCAGATGGCAAACAACTGGGTTTGCTGACTCGCTACCATTGCGTCAACTTCTTTTTCGATCTTCTCCCGATCAGAGATTGCTGCCTCATGTTCCTTTTTAAGCTGTTCCTTGATCATGGAGACTGCTTGTTGTTGCAGCTGGACATCACTCGATTCCATCCAACCGAATTTTTCCAGGAGTGGATCGACCTGCCCAACATCACGACGGAGAGTCAAGCTGATCCAAAGGTCGGTATCAGAAACATTTTCCAGTAATCCACCAAAGGCAGCAATCTTGTCCTTGAGGTCTTCACTTCTGCCTTTTGTGACCTGCCCTACCCTGAGGTCAAGGTATTCTCCCTTGTCCTCCTTGATATAGCGTTGCATCTCCTCCAAGCCCATCACCATCTGGTTACTCTCTTTCTGTTTCTCTTTCAAGGAGAGTAGGCTTGCCGTTAGGTCATCCAGCGTTTTGCTGAATGCTTCCAATTGAGGTTTTTCCAGATTCTGTACATTCAGCACATCACTGGTTGGTACTGCAATATGTCCTTGCCTGAGCAAGGCTTCCACCCGATGTCGCATATCCTGTAGGGCTGATCGGCTGACAGAACTCTGGCGGAATGAAAGTTTTTCCATCTGCCCGGAATCAAGCTTGTTGATGTGGACAAAATCCAAGACACCAAGAGCGAGCAGGGATTTGACGACCGTATCACTGGTCTGCTCCAACACCACTGCAGTAAGCAGTTTCATCGGTCGTGTAAACAAGTTCATACCAACACCCCCCTGATATACGCTTCTTCATATCCGTAATACTTCCCATTGAGAATAGCCTTCACCATGCTTGTCTCTTCCTTGAAGAGGAAGAAGTAGGACAAGGAGAGTCCGATGGTAAAGGGGTCCTGGGAGAGCATACGTTGGTAAATGGCTTTTCTCCGCTCAGCCAAATATCCTTCTATTTTCAAGGTCTCAAGCACGCTCGCCTCATCACCTTGGGCACTGCCGGGATGCTGTTGCTCCTCAAGGCCTGGATAATAGCGGTTGATGATTGCATGAGGATTACGCTCTGAGGAATTCTGCCTCAAGTACGCCTCACTCTCCTTGCTTGATACAACCTTTCCCCAAGGAAGCAGCAGTCTCTTCACTGCATCAGCGTCCATATGGTGGTACCATCCGTAACGTACCAACATCATAAGATTGCGCAGATCAATTTCCAGGAGAATCATGGATGTAGCCACTTCTTCATCTGCTTTCTTGAGTGTCTTCACACACTCCATCAGATGCACATACCACATTCGGTCCAGTTCTGTCTCGAGGGGGAACAATCCTGATTGCTGCAGGTCTTGCTCACTAAATGCAGTAACTGTGGCATGATAGGGGCTATCCTTTAATGCAGTCCCGACAGCTTCCCAGCTGGTTGCATTGATCAAGGCGGTCCAGTCGATGGGAGAGAGAATGGTGTCCTTGAAGAGGTACTCACTGCGATGGCGAATTGGTCGTTGCCTCATAATGCTGCTGTACCAGAGCCGGAGTGTGTTCTTCAGGTTGTCTATCTCGATTTTCCCTAGAAGATGGTTGATCAGATCAGCACTACTTCCCTCAAGATACCCTGCAACCTCCTTGTACATGGAAATCTCCATCCCAAGAAGTACCAGTTCCATCTGTTGAAGGTCTCCGGTTCGGTCGTATGCCTCAGCTACCGCGTGGTATTTGGAGTCACGAAGTACCCCCACAGCCTCTACTAAGGAAGAAGCGTGCAAAAGGTTTTCAATAACCTTGCTTTGCCGCATCAAACCAATCTTAGCCCGAAGTTTGGCATTGATGAACCCATACAACGATACACGATCACTGCTCATTTGTTTTCCAGAAAAGCATCAAAATCAGTCTTGCAGACTTGCTCCACGATTGAATGCGCGATAGTTTCAAGGGTATCCCCTGAAAGATTGCTCGATACATTCAAACTCTCTTCATAATCCTCAACTTCGCTTCTGGCCTCTATCTCAGCCTGTTCCAGTTGTGCACGAAGATGTTCACGTTCTTCTTTCAAAGAGGAACGTATGAGTTCATTTGCAGCACTTTGGGCGTCGGAAATTACATCTCTCGCTGTATGTTCGGCGTCTCGTATTATTTGTTGTGCTCTATCTTCAACGGATAATACATCGTTGATTATATCGCTACGCACGGCTTCACTTCCTATTCGAGTTATATAGATCTTTTTTTATACTCTACCTTTTGGATAAACGTGTCAAGCAAACCTAGGGAGCAGCAGTGACAACCTGTTGAGCAGTTGGGTCGATTGCCTCAGAATCGACCATGGAATCAAACATATCCTCATCGAAGGCATAATCATCTTCACTCACGAAGCCATCCTGTTCGAACGATTCGAACCCAAAATCACTCTCATCAAATGGTGGGAAGATAATGGTCCAGAATGTCTCCTCATCCATACGTTCTACTACATCAAGGGTAACTTGAGCATCATATCCGGTAGCAAGCTCAGAACCAAAGACATCCAACTCCTCTTCTACCTGTGCTCCAGTGAATGCGTCTTCAATAATGATCCGCTGCTCAAAGGCAGGGTCAGAAACCCAGAAATCCTCAAGCAACAAGACCCTCTCCAGGCCCAATTCCTCAGAAGAAATATCGGGAACGACAAACCTCACTGCATACCACAGATCATCCACTTGTAGATCAAAGAGATAGGTACCGTTGCTAACTTCACTTAGGATGTACCGTCCTTCTTGGTCAGTGAAGAGGTAGAGTGAATCATTTCGGATAAGTTCCTCTTCTCCTGCAGCATTCAATATCACTTCATACACGGGAGATGAATACTGGATGTAGGGGGACCCATCGGCCATATAGAGTACTCCACTGACAGTGAAGGATGGCTCCACATCAAGTCGTGCAACAAAGGATTGCCTGCTTCGTGGACTTAATTCATATACGAAAGAGGTACCGGTTGAATACTCACTTATCCCACTGCTGAATACCACAATACTATTCTTTGCATTGGGAGACACAGAATTGTACAATGCGCTTCCTAGTGGTCTGCTTAAGGCAGAGGGCGAACTATCCAAGCTTCGTGCAATCGAGATGTCTGAATCTTTAAGGTCCCCGACCGGTTTGACCAACAGGAAGGACTCACCGACTGCCTTGCCGATACCGAATGCTCCATCAGCATACGCAAGGGCGGTACTTGCCGTAAAGGTAGTGGTCATATCCTGATAGGAGTTGCTGATCTGCTGCCTCAGCGAGAAGTTTGAAAGCTCCCCGCTATGGGCCCATGCAGCAACAATGGAGTGGTTCCTTGGGTCCTCAAAGCGGAACCCGCTCAAGGAAAGATTGACACTATCGTTTCCGGTTGGTCTCCAGCTCATTCCTGCAGATGAGGATGCAGTCCCATCGAAGAACGGCGATCCGGAGCGAACACTTGTGGAAGTGTTGGCGCTCAACTTTGGACTAAAGGTATAACTGCCTGAAATTTGGGCAGAAAGGGTTGGACTTAGAGGGGTGGTACTTGCTGCATTGGCGGTAACCGAGCCACTTAAGGAGAATCCAGAGAAAGGAGAGAACCCTGTTGCAAAAGATGCACTCCAACCTGGGGCCTGGTTTGCTGAATTATAGAGCAGGTTTCCTGAGAGCGTGTACCGAACATTCTCAGTGAAACTCCCTGAATATGAGAGTGAAAGCGTGGTATTTGTAGAATGGGGACTCCCTGATACCTTTGCAGGAATGGAATGGTTAAGTGTTCCGCTAATCGTTCCAAAACCACTATCCTGAGGACCGCTGTAACGATGACTCAAACTTGCAGAGAAGGATGGAGTTAGCTTTGACGCATCCAGACCAAGGGAGAGCTGCAACTGCGATGTGCCG
>JAQQAR010000084.1 GCA_028532765.1 Sphaerochaetaceae bacterium
CCATCGAAGCATTTGCATACCCTTGTGCATCTAGATTTCAAGTATTATACATTATGTATAATCTTTCTCCATCTATAGAGTTTTATACTTCACTCAACTGCAATCACTCTTACTGTTTGGATACTTTTTCTTTTGCTTCATCAATTATTGACATGGAAAGACAAATTTCTCATGGACAGCATACTGATCAATAACTATCATTATCCTATGCAAGAGTATGTTACAGCCGGTGAATTGAGTCAGTTGTGCAATCTACATGTGCAGACACTTCACTACTACGATAAAATTGGGCTGCTCAAACCAGCGAAGCGAAGAGCAAACGATGGAACACGCTTATATCGATTCGATCAAGTGTACAAACTGACCACTATACGTTACCAGAAAAGACTAGGCAAATCGCTCTCTGAGATTAAGGCGTACATGGAATCCTGTGATGTTAAGGGTACTCTGGATGATCTAAAACAACAGGTGCAGACAGTTCATCATCGCATGGATGAATTGAAAGTGGTGGAGACAATGCTCCACGAGAAAATTTCGTTCATTGAACAAAAACTTTCTGAGACTAAAGCTGCCGATTCCCAAAAAGTAGACACCCACTGTTTTCCCCCTCGGCCATACATTGCCGCACAGGGTGACGAATTCCAGTTTGGAAATGATTACTTTTATGTTTATCCGACTGTTGTATTCCACGAGGCTGGGAAAAAATCATTCGGCGTCTACGTACCGGATGATTTCGACAAGGAACATCCCCTGGCACAACTCTCCTACATCCCTGAAGGCTTGTATTTTTGCGGATATCACCTCGGCTCGTATGAGTCCATCTACTCAAGCATAGACTCTCTCAGGAATCTGGCCCTGGAGAAAGGACATGTACTATCCAACCAGAACGTATGCTTCAACATCATAGACCAGTTCATTGAACCTGATACCAGTAAGTATCTTACAGAAATACAAATAAAGATACTTTAAAACAAATAGAAAGTTGAAAGAACTTCCTCTTGCGCCTCTAGTAACTATATGCACTAGACTTAGTATAGTCAAATATAAGGAGGCGGTATCCATGACTCAGATATATCTTACGAATGCCACCATTGTAACCATGAATAAGGAAGAGCGAGTCTTTCTCAATGGGAGCATTCTAATCGAGAATGATCGCATAACTGCAGTTGGAGACGTTGATGAATCACTGCTCAAATTAGGAGTCCAGAGACACGACTGCACCGGAAAAATCATCCTTCCTGGTTTGATAAACTCACATGTGCACACATCCCAGCAATTAGGCCGTGGTCTCGGTGATGATGTTGACCTATTGACGTGGCTTCACAGTCGCACATTTCCCTATGAGAGTTCCCTCACTGAGGAGGACTCATATGTTTCCACATTGCTCTGTTGCATTGAACAAATCCGATGCGGAGTTACAAGTTTTACAGAGCCCGGAGGACAATTCGTGAGGTCGATGGCAAAAGGCGTGGCCCAGTCAGGGCTGAGGGCAAAGCTTGCAAAATAATGTATGTATTATGGAGACGGCCTTCCTGCAGTATGGCAACGCAGCACCCAAGAGGAACTTGATACCCAGGTAGCAGACCTAAAAGCCTTGCACAACAGCGCTGATGGTAGGGTACAGGTCTGGTTCGGCCTGAGAACGCTGTTCAACAACTCTGATTCCTTGATCCTAAAAACGAAGGAACTTGCAGATTCTTATGGGGTCGGAGTACATATGCATGTTGCTGAGGTGAAGGAAGAAGTCGAATACTGCAAGGAAAAATTCGGCGTCGGAACAGTACAACATCTGGAAGACCTCGGGGTATTGGACAAGAACTTCCTCGCAGTCCACACCGTCTGGTTGACCAATGAGGAAGTTGATCTTTTCGCAAAAAGGAATGTCAAAGTATCCCACAACCCAGCGGCTGCAATGAGAGTTCTCGGATTCGCAAAGGTTCCACAGATGCTTGATAAAGGGATTTGCGTCGCGCTGGGGACTGATGGAGCCCCATCGAACAATAGGATGGACCTGGTTGATGAGATGTGGCTCACATCCCTAATCCACAAGGGATGGAGGCTTGATCCCACGGTGATGAAAGCGCAAGACATTCTTAGGATGGTTACCACCAACGGGGCAAAAGCATTGATGGATGAACATGAAATTGGATCACTGGAATCGGGAAAGAAAGCTGATCTAATCATCATCAACCCAGCAAGCGCAGGAATGTATCCTTTGCACGACAGCATAGCCAATCTGGTGACATCCATGCACTCCTCCAACATTGAAAGCACCATGTGTAATGGACAGTGGCTTATGAAGGATCGTGTTCTTCTCACCCTTGATGAGAAAGCGATTCTCAGTGAAGCACAAGATCGTGCCAATAGTATTCGCGAACGAGCTGGAATACGATTGCCAAATCGATTTCCTGTCACCATATGTAATCCACAGGAGGGTTTATAAATGAAACGAAGTGAACTAAAAAATGTGTACGAAAGTAAAAGGAAAGCTGACTTGATAATCCAGGGAGGAACCCTCGTAAATGTCTTGTCGAAGGAGATGTATCAGGCAGACGTCGCCATCGTGGAGGACCGAATCATCTCCACCGGGGATGTATCGTCATACAAGGGACCGGAAACTGAAATATTTGATGCCACAGGG
>JAQQAR010000085.1 GCA_028532765.1 Sphaerochaetaceae bacterium
CTATTGTTCTTTTATATTATTTTGCTATTTTTCTTTATTATATATCATCAATTTTTATAAGATAAAGCAATTTAATCAACTTTCTTCTCTGGTTGTAGTCAAGACCAATCTCTCATCCCAAAAAATGAAAGAAGGCTGTGGATGTTCCCCTAACGGCATCCTTCAAAATAAGAGAACACCTGAATCTTTTACAGTAGGCATCATTGCCAGCAAACGTTGTTTTATGGGAATTCCAAAATCTCGCGTTCTCTCGATCATTGATGATTAAAGTAGTCAAATACATCGTACAGCACCTACCAGGATCCATCCAAAGATGGACAAGATGGATAGTCAATAGCACCTGAACAATCCAAGCATCCATGAAAAGTCTAGCAGGACCGAAGTACATCAAGTTATGCTAGTTCCATCCATTTGCCTATATGCCAGAGTCCCGGAAAGCAGGCAGAGTGGGCAAAGCTTTTCAGACATCCTCACATCTCTTACTTTTATCAAAACCGCGGATTTACAGGATGAAGTATTTCAGTATGTAACCTAAGTCTCCAAAGAAAGACTCATCATTCACGATTGTCAATGACATACTCAAGAAAACCCTGAAGTTATACTAGGCATTCTTTTGATATCAAATTCAATTTATATATTTTTCTACTTATGTTTTTATATGATTTAAAATTTTTTCTATATTATTATAACATCTTTATAATATTATTATACAATTAAATTTATACATATAATTTATATATCTCTGCAATGGATTGAGTTATAATACTTTGGATTAACTTTTTTTTCATACCTTTGACGGTATATTTAATAAGTACTATATAGACTACATATACATTCCTTTCCTTGGTATATTCATTGCTGGGCTTGTATCAGAGCCTGCTCAAAAGCCTTGAGATGTGTCTTTGAAGTAATTGTTGCTCCACTGATTACATCCACATCGAGTCGTTGTTGGGTCAGGGCTGTCTGATACAGGTCATCGATGGTTGCACCTTTCTGTATCTTTACCGGCTTCCCACCTCTGAAACAGCGCCCTTGAGACCAGTGATACGTTTGACAGTACCCTCTTCAACAACCAACTCTACCTTGGCATCCCTCAGATGAGAAGCAGTACCAATGAAATGTCCTATGTACGTTCCATCCTTCAGGATCGGAAAAGGTCAATTCCATAACTTCCTTCCTATTTGCAGAATCCCACCACATAAAAATCCCTGTTGCAATACCCAGTAAGGCCAAGATAATCAAGAGAATTTGCCACCACATAATGTTGTCTCTTCGTACATCCTATGCTGTTCACCGCAGTTCTTGTCAGCAGACTGGATGAAAGCTATCAGTGATACGTTCAGTCAAATAGAGCACACCTGCCCTATCTACCGCAATAATATCAACCATTGGAAACTGTTTCTGTAAATACGGGATATTGTCACTTCCAAGAATGATAAGTGTAGTTGCCAAGGCATCAGCTAGTGTGGAATCCTCACTCACACTTGTCACACTGATCAAGTCTGATTCCGCGCTATACCCAGTTGCTGGGTCCAGGATATGATGCCATCGTTTACCTTGTTCATCATAGAAGAATCACTCATAATCACCGCTTGTCACAATCGAGGTTGAACCCGCTTGCAACACACCAAGCAATGAATCTTTTTTCCGAGGATGTCGTACCCCTACTCTCCAAGGATTTCCATCGGGCCTATTACCGATGACAACGATAGTTCCTCCCAGATTTAGGTACGATGAGGTAATTATATGATTCAAAGTGATACGTTTTGCCTGATTCACAGCATACCCCTTTGCAATACCACCCAAGTCCAGACATTGCCCACATCTACGCAATCCCACACGCATACGACGCTCATCAAATAGGATATCCTGAGCATTAACATAGGTGAGGGTTTTCTGTATCTCTGCCAGTGGAGGACTGGTATGCCTATTCTTGAAATACCATAGATTAACATGTGGGGTAATGGTGATATCATTCCGTTTATCCGTTTTCTCAAAAAGCTCTACAGCTTGCTTGATCACTTTGAAGGTTGACGCAGAAACCGATACCATGGCTTTACCAGCTGCATGATTGATGTTCGATACATCACTCGAATCTATAAATCGGCTGAGGAGTTGTTCCATTCGAAGTATTTCTTGTTTCATTGCGGCAATTGCATTTGCACTCTCTTCACCATGACATTGCAAAACAATTACTGTATCCATTGATACAAACTAATGTGTTTCAGAGGCTTTGTTGTTCATGCCATTACCGTTCATATCTCTTCAGTGCATAGTGATATATTTTCTCTTATACTACACCAATTGTTTCTTTAAAAGCCCAGGCCCTATAACTTAGGAACCAAGAATGAATTGTTGTAGTGCAATCCAGAGACCACTTGCTCCAACAAATATATAGACAATACGTTTGAGAAGGTAATCAGGGGTTCGCTTAAAAAGAAGAAGGCCAATATACGTTCCAACAGCGATAGCTACCCATCCAATGAGAATGATTGGTATGTGCGATATCTCAAACGCTCCATGATAACTTCTTATAAAGATACTCTGAATATTACAGACCAGGAAATATGCCTGTATAGTAGCTAGATATTGCTTCTTGTCTTTCACTGCAGCAAAAAGATACAAGGCTACAGGAGGACCACCTATACCAAACAACCCATTACCCAATCCAGCAATAATACCCATTAGAAGCCCATTGCCTAGGGATGCCTGGACAACAATTTTGTTACTGAAATAGGCAAAGTATAGTGACAATGCCATAAGAAAGATACCAAGTATTCCTGTAAGGATACGGCTTTCCACCTCGAGACTGGATACGATGACAATGGCACCAACAAGCAAACTGGAAACCAACAAGGGGATAAGCACTTTCCATTGAATCGATTTCCAATACCTGATAGTGAGAAAACCAGTACTACCGATTGCAATGATCTGATTGAGTGTCACAGCAGTTGAAAATGGGAACAATGAAGGAAAGAAGATCATGGCAATAATGGGAAAACCAAATCCGATATTTGCTTGTAGGAAAGCCCCCACAAACACAATGGCAAATACGCTGAGAAATAACACGGCACACCCCCAAGAGCAAGTGTACCACACCTTCGACCTCTAAAAATAAAAACACCCTCCTGCTTAAGGAGGGGATGAAGGGAAAAAGAAAAAGGCCCGGCGGCTACCTACTCTCCCACGGCTGACCGTAGTACCATCGGCGTGAGGGTGCTTAACTTCCGTGTTCGGGATGGGAACGGGTGTGTCCACCCTGCTGTGGCCACCGGGCCGGCCAACGCCTGGGAGCGCGAGGGATCTCGCACGACCGGCCTTGGCAGCCCTGGGA
>JAQQAR010000086.1 GCA_028532765.1 Sphaerochaetaceae bacterium
GATGCAGTTCATCAAGGAACAGGATGTTCGGTTCGCCCGACTGGTATTCTGCGATATTTTCGGACAGATCAAGAATATTTCCATCTCGGCAAGTGAGCTGGAGCGGGCTTTTTCCAGTGGCATCAGTTTTGACGCATCCTCAGTGAAAGGATTCCTTGAAGTTGAAGAGAGCGACCTGTTGCTCTTTCCCGATCCTGCCACCCTCTCCATCCTCCCATGGCGTCCAGCCCAAGGCCGTGTTGTGCGGTTCTTCTGCTCGATCAAGAAACCCGATGGAACCCTCTTCGAGGGAGACACACGCTCCCTCCTGCAAGAGACAGTAAGGAAAGCCGCTTTACAGGGATACTCCTTCACAGTGGGACCTGAATGTGAGTTCTATCTCTTCAAGACCGATGAGAACGGCAGGCCGACCTACCAACCCTTGGATGAAGGCACCTATCTTGATGTTGCACCCTTGGACAAGGGGGAGAATGTACGAAGGGAGATCTGCCTGACCCTTGAGCAGATGGGATTCTATACCGAACGCAGTCATCATGAGTCAGGACCAGGACAGAATGAGATTGATTTCAAGTATGGAACTCCTGTTGAGGCAGCAGACGACTTCATCACGTTCAAATCAGTCGTAAAGACCATCTCAGACCGCAGTGGCTTGTTCGCCTCATTCCTCCCCAAACCATTGCAGGGAGAGAGTGGAAGTGGTCTGCACTTCAACCTGTCCATCAAGGCAGAGGGAGAGCAGTACAACAAGCTTGAGGCAGCGATGAGCGCTGGAATCCTAAATAGGATCCAGGAGATCTCCCTCTTTCTCAATCCACTTGCAAACTCCTTTGAGCGCCTCGGTTCTTTCGAAGCTCCCAAATATGTGGGATGGGGCCGGGCAAACCGCTCCCTGCTTATCCGCATTCCCTACACCAGTGGGGAATACCGCCGGATTGAGGTTCGTTCAGCCGACCCAGCCTGCAACCCATACCTTGCCATCACCCTACTGCTTAGTGCTGCCTTGGAAGGAATCAGGGGGAATCTTCCCCTTGAGGAAGAGTACCAGGGGTCAGCATACCAAAAGAAGACAGGTCGCCTGCTCCCCTCCTCCTTGGCCGAAGCCATGGAACTGGCAAAGAACAGCGATTTTGTGCGTTCCAACATCCCTGACCGTCTGCTCACCTGTTTCCTTGAGGCAAAGGGAGCGGAGTGGAGGTCCTATGAGACAGCTGTAGACCCGTTTGAGGCGAGTCGAAAAGCCTATTTCCTGACGACGTAAGAGGAGGGTCCATGCTTCGAGCGCTGGTTGTATCATCAACACAGAAAGGATGTGACTCATTGTGTTCGCTCATGCGAGAGCATGACCGATCCATTGAGCTCCTTCACTGTCTGAGCGCAGGAGAGGCCAGGCGGATGGTACTTGACCAGGAACTCGACTTGGTGGTCATCAATGCTCCTCTGTTGGATGAATCTGGGGAGGAACTGGCCGTCATGGTGGTACAGCAGAGCCTGGCAGGTTCCATCCTTGTAGTACGGAACCAGTACTTTGAACAGTGTGAGGCTCTATTCTCCGAGCAAGGGGTGCTTGTGGTCAGCAAGCCAGTGATTCGCCAAATGTTTTTCCAAGCGCTCTCTCTGGCACGCTCTATGCGTCGCCGGTTGACAGCAATGCATACAGAGAATGAGAAACTCCACAAGAAAATTGAAGAGATCAAGATCATCGACAAGGCAAAATGGGTCTTGATCGAAAACCTTGGTATGGATGAGCAGCAAGCACACCGTTACATGGAAAAGCAGGCAATGGATCTGCGTAAAAGTCGGTATGCCATTGCTCTTTCCCTACTGAAGACCTACCAGATGTGAAACAAGAGACAAGGAGAATGATACATATGGCCAAACACATTTTTGTGACGGGCGGGGTCGTTTCGGGCCTCGGGAAAGGCATTACCGCAGCATCACTGGGAAGACTTCTGAAAGCAAGAGGACTGAAGATTGCAGCCCAGAAGCTCGACCCCTACATGAACGTGGACCCTGGAACAATGAGTCCTTACCAACATGGGGAGGTCTTCGTGACCGAGGATGGTTCAGAGACCGACCTCGACCTTGGACATTACGAGAGATTCATTGATGAGGACCTGAACAAGTACAGCAACCTCACCAGCGGAAGGGTGTACTGGAACGTACTGAGCAAGGAACGCAGCGGAGCCTACTTGGGATCCACCGTCCAGATCATTCCCCATGTAACCACGGAGATAAAAGAGGCAATCTATGCACTGGACAGGAAGACCGAAGCAGAGGTAATCATTACCGAAATCGGGGGAACCACTGGTGATATCGAGAGCCAACCATTCCTGGAGGCCATCAGACAGATAGGGCACGAGGTGGGACAAGACAACTGTATTTTCATCCACGTAACACTGGTTCCCTACCTGAAAAGCAGCGCTGAACACAAGAGCAAACCAACCCAGCACTCGGTGAAAGAGTTGATGGCAAGTGGTATCTTCCCCGATATCATTGTGACCCGCAGTGACGAACCGTTGGAGGAGAGCATCAAGGACAAGATTGCCCTGTTCTGCAATGTGAAGCGCGACTGTGTCATCGAGAACAAAACGGTACCGGTACTCTATGAGGCTCCAATGATGCTGAGAGCCGAAAAACTCGATGAGATTGTCTGCAGGGAGCTGAAACTGAAAACCAGGGAGCCTGACCTCTCTGAGTGGAAGACAATGCTTAAACGCATCGAAGGTGCAAAGAAACAGGTCCGCATCGCCTTGGTGGGAAAATATATCCAGTTGCACGACGCCTACCTCAGTGTGATGGAAGCGCTCAAGCATGGTGGGTGGGAACATGGGGCCGAAGTCCAGATCGACTGGGTGGACAGTGAAGAGGTGACCAAGGATACGGTAGAAAAGCTCCTGTGTGAGGCAGATGGAATCCTCGTTCCTGGAGGATTTGGAGACCGGGGCATTGAAGGAAAAATACTTGCAGCCCGGTATGCCAGGGAACAGAGAATCCCCTACCTTGGAATCTGTCTCGGGATGCAAATCGCCGTCATAGAATTTGCCCGCCATGTGGTAGGGTTCATCGACGCACACTCCTCAGAATTTGCACCCGATTCCAAGCATCCGGTTATCGCCCTGATGCCAGACCAGCGGGGTAACATCCCCAAAGGAGGTACCATGCGCCTGGGCACCTACCCCTGCATGGTGAGGCCGAATACACTCATGAGCAATGTGTACAAACAGACTGAGCAAATTGGAGAACGTCACCGCCACCGCTATGAGTTCAACAACGAGTTCAGGGATATCCTTCAGGAAAAAGGCCTGGTCATCAGTGGCACCAGTCCTGACGAAACCTTGGTGGAGGCTGTGGAGATTGCATCCCATCCATTCTTCATCGGAGTGCAATATCACCCCGAGTTCAAGAGCCGGCCAAACCGTCCACATCCGCTTTTCAGTGGCTTCATAGCCGCATCCCTCGGACAGCAGAGTTGACAGTTTGCCTTCTCTGCGATAATTTTGTGTATGCGTTCAGGGGGCCATAGCTCATCTGGTAGAGCGACTGGTTCGCAATCAGTAGGTAGAGGGTTCGAGTCCCTTTGGCTCCAGCATACAGACCCGTCTCATAAGAGGCGGGTTTGTTGTATCTTCCCGGAGTAAAAAACCCTTTCAGCCCCACTGTTTCTCGATTGCCTTTCTAAAAATATAATGGTAAAATGCAACCAATTGCAACACAGGATGGAATGAGAGACCCAATACATCCCCTGCTATCCTGGAAGCAAGGTTGCTTAGGAATTCGTTTACAGAAAAAGGAGTGTCGAGATGAAAAAACTACTGATGACGCTGGTAATCCTTCTTACATTGGGTCTCCTGTTTGCAGCAGGTGGAGCAGAAACCAAGACGGGAACAGAAGAAATCACATTGGAGTGGTGGACATGGGATCCTGAGCTGCTTGAACAGAACGAGCAGATCATCAGCGCCTTCGAGGCGGCCAACCCTGGGGTTACCATCAATAACACCATAGTGGGAACCAAGGAGTATTGGACCAAGATCCGCATTCAGGCCAACCAGAACAAACTCCCTGATGTCTTCACGATGAGCTCAGGGTACATTGAGGAGTGGGCGAAGGCCGGTCTCTTGTACAATCTTGATTCCTTTATCAAGAATGACGACACCTTCACAAACTTCTATCAATCCATATTCGACACCAGTAAAGAGATCAGCAACACAGAAAGTTACTACTCCATTCCCTTTGCATTGGTCACCACAGTGCTCTATTACAATAAGGATGCATTCGACGCAGCCGGTGTTGCCTACCCGAGTGAGGACTGGACCTGGGATGACTTCAAGAAAGCAGCCAAGCAGCTCACCATCGACAAGAACGGGGACGGAAAAACCGATCAGTGGGGACACTGGTTCTATGGCCGCTATGCGCATATAGAGCCTTGGGTCTATGCAAACAATGGAAAACTCATTGATAAGAACACCATGCAGTTCAATCCTGACAAGAATGCCATGGATGCCATCAAGATGCTGACTGACCTTGTTCTCGTTGACAAGGTTGCCCCTCCCCAGAAGGACATGACCAGCTTCCAGCAGCAGGATGTATTCAGCCAGGGAGTGGCAGCGATGTGGGTCGATGGTTCCTGGTTCGTCGATACACTCCGAAAGAATGTAGGCGATGACATGCGATGGGGCATTGCACGGGTTCCCAGTGGACCTGCGGGGCCAAGCAATCTAACCTATGGATGGCCAGACAGCTATGCCCTCGCACCAAACACCGAGCATCCTGAAATGGCTTGGAAGTTTGCCAAGTACGTTGCAGGAGAAGGAATCAACCTTGATGTCTACATGGCAGGAAAGATTCCCTCTGCAAAGAAACTTGCAGAAGATCCCCTGTTTGCCGATCCAAGCAAACAGCCAGGCGAGGAGATGAACCTCCTCAGAGAGCAGGCGAGCGGTCCAATGACCACAAGCTACACCATGGGGTGGAGTGAATGGAGAGGCTACGGCGGCTCAGAATCCCTTGGATTGAACGGTACCATTGATGCCATCATCAACAGTCATATGAGCTTTGACGAGGCATTTACAAAGGGAACTGAGAACATCAACTCCGTCTTGAAGCGGTACTACAAGTAGATTACAATTTTTATAGGTTGGTTGCCTGGAAGATCAGGCAACCACATTGTTAGTAAGGAAACCAATTGATGACCCACCCCCCATACCGATGGCACAGCAAGCTCACTCCCTGGGTGTTCATCATACCCACCGTAATCGGCATTCTGGTATTCCGTCTCATCCCTATCGTCTCTTCTCTCTACCTCAGCTTTACCGATTGGAATCTCTTGAGCTCCCCTGCATTCATCAAACTCGGAAATTATCAGGAACTCCTCACCAGTGAAGATTTCCTGTTGATTGTACGCAATACCTTGCAGTTCTCCCTGGTATACGTGGCAGGATCCATCGTGATAGGACTCGCCCTTGCAGTCCTAATAAATGTCCGAATCAAGGGAATTTCCTTCTTCCGCTCAGCCATCTACCTCCCCGTGGTAACCTCTGCTGTAGCAGTGGGAATCATCTGGAACTGGATGCTCGGCCCCACCTATGGGTTGGTGAACAACCTTATCGAGGCTATTGGGCTGACCCCACCCTACTGGCTTGGGGATACCCGTCTTGTGCTTAACACCGTAGCTTCGGTGCAAGTCTGGAAGATGAGCGGCTATTATATGATCATCTTCCTCGCAGGTTTGCAGGGTATCAACAGGGATACACTGGAATCAGCACGAGTTGATGGGGCCAATGCATTCCAGAGTTTCTTCAGGATTACCCTACCCATGCTGATGCCAACCCTGTTTTTCGTACTCACCATCACCATCATCGACTCGTTCAAGAACTTCGAGCTGATCTATGCCATGACCAAGGGAGGCCCACAGAACGCGAGCAACACCCTGGTCTATGATGTCTACCTCAATGCTTTCGTCTACTACCGGGTAGGCTATGCTTCAGCGATAGCCTATATCCTCCTGCTCTTCGTGGGACTGATGACCATTTTCAACTTCTACATCAAGAAGCATCTGGTCCAGAACTTGGATTGAGGAGAAAGACGATGAAACAGAAAAACGCAGACCGATATCGTCTCCTCCTGATTGCCGTTGTTGCGATTCTCTATATCTTTCCCTTCCTCTGGATGGTCTCCAATTCATTCATGTCGGAGAAGAACATCTTCTCTGTACCCCCGAAGTTCATCCCCGACCTTCTCTTCACCGACCAGGTGTTCGATAATTACCAGGAAGTCTTCACCCAGTACAACTTCGGTAGATACACCATCAACAGTCTTTGGGTTTATGCATTGGCAGCATTTGGACAGATACTGGTCTGTTCACTTGCAGGATTCGCTCTATCAACCATGCACTTCAAGGGAAAGAATCTCATTTTCTCCCTCCTGATCTTTACGCTCATGATTCCCGTTCAAGTGACCATCATCCCCGAGTATTATCTCTTCCTCAAACTCAACTGGATGGACACCTATCTTCCCTTGATCGTACCCTCTTTCCTTGCTGGAGCCTTTGGGACCTTTATGCTCAAGGAATTCTTTGCCCAAGTACCCCGCCCGTTGTTTGATGCAGGGATCATAGATGGGGTGAATGCCTACCAGATGTTTGCACGCATCTACCTACCCCAAGCCTCCAGTCCTATCGCCACCCTCTTCATCATCGCATTCATGAACAACTGGAACGATTTGCTACGCCCCATGCTCTATATCTCGAGCAGGAAACTCTATACTGTGACCATTGCCCTCTCCCAGTTCCAGAACCAGTATGGTGTCAAATGGAACCTACTTTTAGCTGGAAGTGTACTCTCCGTTCTTCCCCTGCTCATCATCTTTGCGTTCAGCCAACGGTACATCATCGAGAGCACCATGAACTCAGGCATCAAGGGGTAGCATGAGAAACACCATCATTACTGAGACCCATCAAAACAAGGAAATTCAACGTTTCCAGGTCGTGGAAGCGTTTGCATGGAAAAACCTGCAATTCGCCTCTCCGGGTTTCGATGCAGGATCAATCAGGGAGATTGCAAGGCTTTACCGGCTCAACATCGTGGAGAAAGACCCCTCTGCTTATGGCAGACTGGTCTTCTTCCATGTACCAGAGAATATCGATCTTCCTTTTTCTCCTCATAGTGAAGATACGTGGTTTTTCTCCAGGAACATCACCGCCAAAGTGCAGCTCCAGAAGCTTGCAGATGAGGGTAGTCTCTACAGGGATGGAGCATGGATAAGCAAGGATACTTCTGCCAGGCTGTTCCTTAACCAGCTGGAGACAGAGCATCACCTTGAGATGGTTTCGGGTAAAAAGGATGAGATTACCTTCATCCCCATTGATGGGAAGGTAGGATTCCCCTCTTCCCTTGACTCTCCCCTTGTCGTAAACTCCCATTTCTTCCTGATGGATCCCACAGACCTCGACTCCCCGTTCTGTGAACTTGGGACCCCTCACGGTCTCGCGCTCAAGGATGGAGTGGTACTCAATCCACCACTGAACCATCGGCCTTGCCTCTTGGTGGATACACAAGGGACCTGCCACACTACACAGGTTGAACTGACTGATTTGGTGATAGAGATCGACACTGTGCAGTACCGACATGAAAGAAATGCAATCTTTTACTTCCGCCCCGAAACCTGTATCACACCAAGTAGTGGTGGTACCGATATTGTCATTACCGGTAATAAGGTTGTAGCGGTGAAGCAGGGAGGAAATACGAGAGTGCCAATGGCTGGTTTTGTCCTCAGCTTGCGTGGAAATATCGCAATTCATGAGCCCTCTGTCCGGTATCTTGGATTGGAGGCGTACCAGTTCGGTATACAAGTAGGACCACCCATGATGAGGGGATCAAGCATGGTCGACTCTCTCTGCTGTCCTTTTTACAATCCACTTGTTGCTGAGACTTCCTTTCCTCCAACCGTCTACCCACTGCCGTTCTCATCAGCCAGGGCTGCTCGTATCGCACTGGGAACAAATAGAGAGGGAAAGCCCGTACTGGTGTGGGCTGAAGGAGCTAGCAAGCGAAATTACCAGAGGGGAAAGGAGAGCTCAGGGGCTTCCTTGCTCGAGTTGGCACAGTTTTGTGACCGACAACACTACCAGGAGATCATCAACCTTGATGGTGGAGGATCGTCACAGATTATCTATGAAGGAAAAAGATACCTGAAGATTGCCGATCGATATGAGGACAACAGCGAAGCCGAGCGCCCTGTCCCCCTTGTGCTGGTTTTTAGCGCTTTTTGTTCGCAGTAATCAGAACCAGCCCAGAAACAGACAACAGCATCAAACAGAGCATGATCGCCGTATTGTAGGAACCTGTGGTATCAGCAATCCAACCACCAATGCCAGGGGCAAAGATACCGGCAAGTCCGTAGGAGAGGAAAACCAGGGGATATCGCTTGGAAAACGCTGTTACCCCATAGGTCTTGGAGAGATACCCTGCATAAAGCACAAACTGTGAGCCAAACAAAAAGCCCAGAACAAGTACGCTGGCCAGAAACATAAAGCCACCCGATGTAACTCGTACCAGTACATAGAAGAGCGAAGCGAGCAGGAGTGACCAAGGAATAACACGATAGCCCGTCCTGTCAAATATATGTCCCCAAATAATCCTACCGCTCAGGTTCCCAAGCGAGAACAGGACAACCGAAAGCACGGTCATCTCCTCAGCAAGCCCCTTGGAGAGAGCATAGGGAGCAAGGTTGCCTACAAGCAGCAATCCAGCGAAGGTTCCACTGAACATCCCGAGGATGCTGAGTACCATAGGCTTCTCAGAATGGACTTGATGCACTTGCATCTCCCCTGACTTCTTTCCTGTGGTCGCGGGGGGGGAAGAGAGCAACAGCGCGGCAAGGAAGAGCAGCGATCCACTGACAAGACTATAGAAGAGGAAGAAACGATCCAGGGAAAGACCGGAGAGCTTACCTGCCTCAATGATGGAAGAAAGAATGATGGCCCCTCCTCCAAACCCTCCAACAGAGAGTCCGGTGATCAATCCCTTTTGGCGAGGGAACCACTGCATCCCAACCGACAGAGGGACAACATAGGCAAAGCCAATCCCAGACCCTGCAACAACTCCTACCGCAAGCAATAAGAGGGGAAAGGAACCATGGGAACAGGATGCCAGGGAATACCCTGCCATATAGAGGAGTGCACCAATGATGGCTGGGATTCTTGGGCCTTTCCTGGCCAACAGGTGCCCGGAGTACACCATGACCAATGTAAAGACAGCAATGCTCAAACCGAATACAAACCCACTCTCGCCGTTGCTGATACCATAACTCTCTGCAAGCCATGAGGTAAGGGTACTCCAAGCATAGATTCCCCCCAATATGGTTTGCATGATCAGTCCGGCAATCAGGACAATCCAACGGTTGTGCATCGGCACTCCTTAAGAAAAATTTTAGGCAGTATAAAAATTTTGTCTAGATGGTGCAAGCATCATGGCCTACTTTCTTACGTGGTACTGTATGCTCCCTGATGGAGATGGCGAAAGACCAAATACAGATTAAACAGAGCAGAGAGAAAGTTGGTAATGGGGAAGGCAAGATAGATCCCGTGTGCACCGAGGTAGTTTCCAAGCAGCAAGATCAGGGGAACCAAGAGAACAAACTGCCTCCCTACCCAGAGCAAGAGGGCTGGCAATGCCTTGCCTATTGCCTGAAAAAAGGCTGTCCCTACGCTCTGTATCCCCAAGAGCGGTAAACTGGCCAACAATAACCTGGCTGCAGGAACTGCCCTTTCCAGTAATCGTTCATCCTTGGTAAAAAGACGAAGGAACGTGACTGGAAACAGCGTAACAAGAAGCAGGAAGAAACATCCAATGAGAAAGGTAACAAGAAGAGAGGCTTTAAGTACACGCGAGACCTCCTCATTCCGCTTTGCTCCGGCGTGATAGCCAACGATTGGCTGAAATCCCTGAACAATACCTGAAATCGGCATATTGAAAAACATCAACAGTGTCCAGATGATCCCATAGGCAGCAATGGCAAGGGTATCACCATAGAGAAGCAGGCTTCGGTTGACTACGATGATCACTACACTGGTACCAAGCTGTCTCACCAGCGTGGGGGATCCAAGGGAGATAATCCGACCAAACAACAGAAAGAATGGAGCACCTTCCCCCTTACTGATAGAGAATGCAGAACGACGAGAGGAGAGGATGTAAAAGGCAAACAGAGCTGAGGATGATTGGCCAACCACGGTTGCAACAGCAGCCCCCATCACTCCCCAATCAAGGATAATGATCAGCAGGAAATCAAGTAGGATATTGCACCCATTTCCGATGATGCTGGCGACCATCGATGCTTTTACTTTTCCTTGGGAACGCAAAAGTGCATTCAGAACGGTGGAGAGGGTGAAGAGTGGAGATCCGGCAAGCAAAACTCCCAGGTAGCTTCGCACCAACGGGTAGGTCTCAGCATCAGAGCCTAGCATGGATGCAAGCTGTGGGAAAAACAGCAGGCCCATCACACCAAGAGTAGCTGAGATAAGGAGCATACCGCCCACACTGACGAAGGCAGTTTTTCCTGCCGCCTCTTTCTCTCCCGCTCCTAGCTGCCGGGAAACCAGGGAAGCTCCCCCAATGCCCATCAT
>JAQQAR010000087.1 GCA_028532765.1 Sphaerochaetaceae bacterium
GGATTCAGGTGCTTCTCCATCGAGCGCACCCTCTCCTACCTCTCCCAGTTCGGCTTCTCCGTGAACGAGGAGACCATCGCACGCGATGCAAAGGGCAAGATCAAGGTATGTTACCTTGAGCAGGAGCTCAGCGGATTCGCCATCCACCTGATCAAGGCTTAAATCAAGATTTTTACATTCTATGCCGGTGCACGCCTCTAGCTGTACCGGCATTTTTCTTTAATACTTGCATTGATGAATATTCTGCAATGCAACACGCTTACGAGCGAACAAAAACAACACATTGAAGAGCTGTATGCACACTGCTGCCTACAGGAACCACTTACACAAGAGTTGTTTCTTGTGAGTGACATGAACGTAGAGCCAGAAAAACCGTGCTTCTTCCTTGGGTATGAGGCAGCACAGCTGGTCAGTGTCCTGACAGCATTCTTTCCTACCAAAGAAGAAATTGAATTCAATGGTTTCACCCATCCAGATAAAAGAAAACAGGGCCATATGACGGCTCTCATTGCTGCCGCTCTCCCCCACTTTGCACAGGCAAGGTATAATCAAGCACTTTTTATCAGAGAGAAGGGATCGCAAAGTGGCAAGGAGTATCTCAACAAACGCTATCCGACCATCGCACGAACAGAATATGTACTGGAGCTGAAAAGCAGCGCGTGGAAAACCAGGCAAACCACCGGTGTGCTTACTGAAGTTACCCCGCAAACACAAGAGATTGCAGGGAAAATCCTGAGTGAAATTTTCGAACAGGATGAGCAGACCAGCAAACAACACCTAACCTTCCTTCTCTCCCGCCCCGATGGACAGGTATACCTCTACTATGTTGAAGGAGTGCCTGTAGGTACAGTGAATGTGCACCACCTAGATAAGGAGGTGGCAATGATCCATGCAGTAGGAATCCATAAGCCATTCAGAAGAATGGGTCATGGTGAGCGAATGATGGTAGCTCTCCTCAATATGCTTACGCAAAGTACAGCCAAGGTGAGACTTGAGGTTGATAGCGACAACCCCCCGGCATTGGCCTTGTATGAGAAACTCGGGTTTTGTACGCTTAACCGAGTTGATTACCATGCAATGATTTTTTGATATTGGTTTCAATTTGGCGGTTGGGAGGATTTACCTTGACTGCAGGAACTTAGCGGCATTAGCATAAGACATACATTGTTCTTTGTCTATCTTGATGGACATCATACGAAATTTTGGAGGAAAGCATGAAAAAAACTATTGCTTTGGTTTTGGCTCTCGCAATGCTCGTACCTGCACTGTTCGCACAGGGTGGCCAAGAGGCTGCACCTGCACCAGCTGCAATTGAGACTGCTGCTCCTGTGGCGGCTGCTGCTTCAGGAAGCGTCAATGCCTATACGACGCTTGAAGAACCTCTTGCTGCAAAACTGTTCCAGCTGTTTGAACAAGAGACTGGTATCAAGGTTAATTTTGTTCGTCTCAGTGGTGGAGAGACGGTAGCCCGACTTGAGGCCGAGGCATCCAATCCCCAGGCATCCATCTGGGTTGGTGGTGTTGGACTTGACCACATCACCGCAAAGAGCAAAGGCTTGACTACCCCGTATGTAAGCCGCTACACGTCCAAGACCCCTGAGCAGTTCCGTGACCCGGATAACTTCTACATCGGTCTCTACGTTGGTCCTCTCACCTTCGTGACCAACCTTGACCGTGCAGCAGAGCTTGGAATCGATCCCCCCAAGAGTTGGGCCGACCTTCTCAAGCCTGAGTACAAGGGATATATCCGCATGGCAAACCCCAACTCTTCCGGTACTGCATACAACACCTTGACCACGGTTCTCGATATTTTTGGAACCGAAGACAAGATGATTGAGTACATGAAGGAACTGGACAAGAACATCGACCAGTACACCAAGAGCGGAAGTGCTCCTGGCAAGAGCGTTGCTACCGGTGAAATCCCTGTTGCTATCGGTTATGCACATGACCAAGTCAAGCTCAAGGCAGCTGGATCCCCAATCGTTATCACCGCACCTTCTGAAGGAACCGGTTACGAGCTGGCAAGCATGTCCTTGGTAAAGGGTGGCCCGGATACTGTCAATGCAAAGAAATTGTATGACTGGGTTCTCTCCAGTCCGGTTGCCCAGAAAACCTTTACTGAATGGTACGTAGTACTGGTAGCCGAAGGTGCCGCCAAGCATCCGGATGCGCTATCCATCAATGAGATCAAAACAGTCAACCAGGATATGGCTTGGGACGGAGACAAGGTCAACAAGACCCGTTTGCTTGACCGCTGGACCAATGAGATCGGAAACAAGAGATAATTACCAGTGGTAATTTAGCTTTTCCTACCACCCTGCAAGCTCTCTTGCAGGGTGTGTAGTTCCAACGGAATGAATCGATGTTTACAAAAAAACGCATCCTTCAGTTCTGCGCTGCAGCGCTGATATTCCTGCTGGCTGATTTCTGGATGTACAGCACACTCTCTTCTGATTTCAGATCATATGAAGCAGAGCGTAATTTCAATGAAATTGAGCTGTTCGCGCAAACAGTTCCCGACGAGAGGACCCCACAGGATTTTGCCCGTTGGGTTCCAACGGTTAAAGACATCATCCCAGGGGCGAGGGCACTCTACCTTACCTTTGATGAACAGAGCTTCAACTTTATTCCTGAAAGTGGATCTGAGACGGTAAATGCTTTATTCCAAGCGTATAGCAGCACTCCTGAATTCCAAAAGGCCATGGAGAGTGTCTACTATCTGGAGCCAATGAAGCTTGGATCAACGTATCAAGCTGATTATAGCCTGGACCCTGGTACGATTAGCGCAGATATCATTAAAAGCCAGGTATACTTTGTACCCGTTGTAGATGAGACAGGGTATCAGGTATCCGGAGCTGCAATGATTCTTGTCCCTTCCAGTACTGCCACTGGATACAGCAACTTGCTCAAGACCCTGTTCATTGCCGCGGCAGTGGTGTTCTTGGGTATTCTCCTTGTACTTACCTTTACCCGTGATCCATTGACGGGATTCATGGTACTGGGATTATTTGGCATTGTCATTGTCTTTATCGCTTACCCCTTGATAGAGGCCATCAGGCTCTCCTTCATGAAAGATGGGGTATTCAGCCTACAGACATGGAAAGAGAGTCTTTCCCCTACCTATATGGTGGCGCTGTGGGGATCGCTTAGATTGGGTGTACTTACAGCTACTATTTCCACGCTGGTAGGCTTCATGTTTGCCTTCCTGATTGAACGGACAAGTTTCAAGAAAAAGAAATTGATGACCACCATGGCAACCATGCCGGTCATATCTCCCCCGTTCAGTCTCTCCCTCTCCATCATTCTATTGTTTGGTAACAATGGACTGATCAGTAAACAATTGCTTCACCTGAATACCTCCATTTATGGCTTGGGTGGCCTGACCATCGTACAGGTAATTGGAATGTTCCCTATCGCATTCATGACGATCAGTGGGGTATTGAGGCAGATTGATTCCACAGTTGAAGATGCCTCCCTCGACTTGAGCGCTACCAGATGGCAGACATTCAAGGAGATAACCCTCCCACTCTCTGTTCCTGGCATTCTATCGGCTTGGCTGTTGGTTTTCACCAACTCCTTGGCTGATTTTGCAAACCCACTGTTGCTGAGCGGTGACTACCGGGTACTCTCCACGGAAGCGTATATGCTGGTTACCGGCCGTAGTAATCTTGGTGCCGGTTCCGCGCTCTCCTTTATCCTCCTGATGCCGACTCTCACTGCGTTCTTGGTGCAGCGCAACTGGGTTGCAAAAAAGAGTTATGTAACGGTAACAGGAAAACCCTCCACCACGCTTACCGAACTCACCAACAAGCCGGTCAGGGTTGCCCTGGAAACCTTCTCCTGGATTTTCCTTGGCTTCATTGCCTCTCTCTACCTGACCATCGTGGCAGGTTGTTTCGTGGTCAACTGGGGTATCGACTACTCCTTCACCCTGGCCAACTGGGGAGAAGCAGTCTCTCGTGGATGGACCTCCATTCGTGACACGGTAACTCTGGCAGCCATCGCAACACCGACAGCAGGGCTATTGGCCATGCTTGCCGCAATGTTGATAGTAAGAAAGAAATTCCCAGGAAAACGATTTCTTGAGATGTTGATCATGACTCCCTATGCCATTCCTGGTACCTTGATCGGTATCAGTTACATCCTGGCATTCAACCGGCAGCCACTCTTGCTGGTAGGAACTGGAGCGATCATTGTCATAAACTACGTAATTAGAGAACTACCGGTAGGACTGGAGAATGGCATTACTGCCCTTCACCAGATTGATCCGGCAATTGAAGAGAGCGCAGCTGACCTGGGTGCTGATGTACCTACAGTCTTCAAGACGATCGTCCTTCCCTTGATCCGTCCGGCATTCCTGTCCAGCATGTCCTACACCTTTGTACGGTCCATGACTGCTGTCAGTGCCATCATCTTCTTGATTTCGGCTCGCTGGAATCACCTGACCGTTCTGATTTTCAACTTCTCTGAGAATCTTCGTTTCGGTCTCGCCAGCGTCTTGTCAACCATCCTCATCGTCATCGTCCTCTCTGTCTGGGGTCTGATGCAGGTTGTGGTTCGTGATGACAAGCTCACCCAGAAAACTATTTCAACCCGCTAAGGTGGTGATGTATGGAAAAGAAAAGCGTATCGGTAACCCTTGAGCATGTAACCAAGAAATTCAAGGATGTAAAAGGAAAGTCTGATGTCATTGCTGTCAATGATTCTCACTTCGTCATTGAACCTGGCGAGTTGGTAACCCTGCTTGGTCCTTCTGGTTGTGGAAAGACCACCACGCTCAGAATGATTGCAGGGTTCGAGCTTCCCACTGAGGGCAAGATCTATATTGGAAACGAGGAAGTAACCATGCTCCCTCCGAACAAACGTGACACTGCCACCATGTTCCAGAGCTATGGCCTCTTCCCTCATATGACAGTCTTTGACAACGTGGCCTATGGATTGAAACTCCGCAAGATTCCCCATGAGGAAATCACCAATCGGGTGAATGAGACCTTGGCCTTGGTTGGCCTTGCAGACTATGGGGACCGTGCACCTTCCAAGCTTTCGGGAGGTCAGCAACAACGAGTTGCGCTCGCACGTAGCCTTATTGTCACCCCATCAGTGTTGTTGCTTGATGAACCGCTCTCCAACTTGGATGCACTGCTTCGAGAGCAGATGCGTGTAGAAATCCGCAAGATCCAAAAGGAATTGGGTATAACCGCTGTCTATGTTACCCACGACCGGGTGGAGGCAATGAGCCTCTCAGACCGTGTAGTAGTCATGAAGGACGGATATATCCGCCAGATCGGCTCCCCTATCGATATCTATGAAAATCCTGATTCCCGCTTTGTCGCTGGTTTTGTCGGTAAGGCTGCCTTCTTCCCTGTTAAGGTAATGAAGCAGGAAGCAAACCTTTGGACCTGCCAGCTTGGAGAGAAGGAGGTTACAGTAGAGCGTGCTGCAACCGATGTAGAGGTCGGAACTGAGGCGGTACTTATGGCTCGTCCTGAATCACTCCGTGTTGTGGAGAAGGGAAAGGGAAAGATTGAAGGCAAGGTCAGGATGAATGTCTATCTCGGAAACAGTATGGAAGCATTCATCAACACCTCCTTCGGAGAAGTCTTGGTGCAGATTGACGACCCACATGCAAAGAAGGTGTTTGGGGAAGGAGAAGAGGTTTCAATTGACTTCACTCCCGATCGTGTGAGGTTGCTCAATAAGAATGAAGCGTAATAGTATTCCGATTCTTTCTAGGCAGGCTGCTTTTGCAGCCTGTTTTTTCTGAACGCTTGGTACAAGAAGAAATTCGTACAAGCGGAATGTTATTCACCGCTATTCTCTCGAGAGGATAACATCCTTTTCAATGACATACTGCTCATCAACGCCTCGCACGACAACATCCTGTACAGTCAGAGATACATTGCGCAATCTGATACCCCTCCCATTGGTCTCTGGTAATCCTTCATACATCTCACTCTCATCTATGGGAGAGAGATTGTCCTTGGCAACTTCCAGGCTACACTGTGTGATCACCAGATCACGAATGGGAGACTCTGGAAGACCGACAATGAACGCTGCACTAGATCTGTTCCCACTGCTTACGCATCGTTCGATGGTGACGTGCTCAATATGGGGAGTGGTCGGTAGGATTGGTTTCTTTTCCAAGGAGAAATCCTCCTGATCCTGACTACCACAGCGATAGTACATATTCATAGTGATCGGACATAGATTATCTTTCATTTTGATATCCTGGAAATGCAGGTCAGAAATATGCCCACCCCGGCCTCTTCGGGTCTTGATCCTGATACCTCTATCTGTACCATCAAAAAAACAGGAACGTACCACCACATCATGGATGCCTGCAGCGGTCTCACTACCGATAACGGCTCCCCCATGAGCGTGTCTTACGGTACATCCCTCGACAAGGATATCGCTTGTTTTCCGGTTCACGGCAACCCCATCCTTCCCGCTTCCACTCTTCAGGGCAATCCCATCATCTCCAACATCGATCAAGCAATTCTTGATCGTCACAAATGAGCAAGAGTCAACATCAATCCCATCGGTGTTGGGTGCATCCGGTGGGTTTATGACAGAAAGATCCTTGAGAATGATGTTTGTACTGTAGAGGGGATGAATGGTCCAGAAGGGACTGTTCTGTATGGTCAGTCCCTCAATCTTCACATTATTGCTCTCCCTGATCTGCAACAAGGGAGGACGAAGGAACTGACTCTGACGGCCTCCTCCCCCACCACTCTGTCTCTCATAACCAGGGTTCAACTTGGCCAGTTCAGTCTCGATGGCTGAGACAGGCCCTTTCTGTGTATTTCGCTTCTGTTGAGCGGTTGCCCACCACCAGGGACCACTTCCGTCTATGATGCCCTTCCCACGAAATATGAGACCATCTGATTCATTGATCAGCAAACAAGGATGCATACAGTAACAGTTAACCCCTTCCCATCGTGAATAGAAAGGTCGGTAGCGGTTTTCGTCGGCAATAAAGCGTATGGTTGCACCTGTTTCAAATTCCACCACAAGATTTGTTGCAGTGATGTGTATTGGGCCGCTCAGGTACTCTCCTGCCTCGATACGCAAGAGACCCCCCTTTTGCAAGCTTTCAAACGCTCGCTTGAAGACTTCGCTGTTGTCAAACTGCCCGTCTCCGATGGCACCGAAATCTGCCAGCGTATATTCCTTGTTCATGCAATTACCTCTTTCTTTACTTTTATCACCCTGTCACCTACAATACCAGCTATGAAACAGTTAGGAATCAGAGCTCACGATCTTGGTACATTCGATACCATCAGCGACCTTGCAAGCGAGATTTCCCTCTATGGGGACTCAATCCCCATTCAGCTCGCATTGAAAAAAGTTCTCAAGAATGCTCCTGATGCAGAAGACTACAGTGAGCAGTTCATCATCTCCGTTCGCGATGCACTCAAGGCCAAGGGTGCATACGTAGGAGTTTTTGGAAGCTACATCAATCCCGTACACCCTGACAAGGCAGCGAGGGATGCAGAGCTGCGAAGATTTGAAAACCACCTAAAATATGCCAACCTCCTTGGATGCCCTTTGGTAGGGACCGAAACCGGCTCTTTCCGCGCTGACAACTCCTACCACAGAGAAACGGCAAGCACCAAGGTACTCGACATCTTCTACCGTAGCATAGAAAGGCTCCTTGAAGCTGCCGTTAAGTATGATGCAATCGTTGGCATCGAAGCGGTAAGCAAACAGCATACCATCAGCACCATACCCAGAATGGCAGCCTTGATGGATAAGTTCGACAGTCCCCACCTCAGAGTCATCTATGACCCGGCTAATCTCGTCCCATGGATCGGGATAAGCGAGGCAGATGGCAGTGTTATGGGCACTCCCTCTTTTGCCGCCCAGAAAGACTTCTTCTGCTCTGCCCTCGATGCATTCGGGGACAAGATTGCAGCAATCCACGTCAAGGACTACAAACTCAACGATCAAGGTATAAAGGTCGGGGATCTGACGGTAGGAGAGGGAGTTCTAGACTGGAAATTCCTATTTGGGGAACTAAGAAGGCGAAATATTGAAGTCCCTGCCCTGCTCGAAGATCTTACGGTCTCTACCTTGAAGGAAACACTTGCATTGCTCTCTACATACTGAACCATGCCAGAAGAGCCCTCAAGGGCTTTTCATGGCAGGTTTTTGTATCTTTCCGTACTCTACAACAAGAGCGGCTGCTCGAAGGAGACAGGCCGCTTGTTGTCAGAAAGGACCTTGGAAAGGTAGTTGGTATCCAGCTCAAGCTCTGAAACCAAGCGAAGCAGCACCTCTTCCGGTACAAGATTCTGCTCACAGAAGAGAAATACCAGTGCCTTTTCCGCAATATTCTGTGGAAGAAGGGCATTGAAGAAGATTTCTTCGTCTGTCTTACCCCGGTAACGTTCACAGAAGTTCTCATAGAGCATCGATTGCTCAATATCTCCCTTCAGTGCAGCAAGTTCATTTCTCAATGGTTTCTCATCCCCACGGGATGCAAGCTCACCCAGTGGTTTGAGGTGGAAGAAGGTATACTCTTTCCCGGGAAGGTAGTGATGTACATCACAACGAGCGGCATAGTTCGGTTCCAGAGAGCTATCCTTATGGGAATCCCCACCAACGATGATCAGAGGATCGAAATAGAGTGCCGGGCACTCCTTTCCTTCCACCTGGTAGTATCGATAGGTATAGAAGGCATCACTGATACAGTCTGGATGTTCACAATACGCAGTAAGTGGGATTACATCTGTTGCGATATCGAGCATCAACCGTGCAGTGGAATTGAACAGGTCCCGACGGAAGTTCAGGATTAAGGTAGGGAATATGAACATAACCCCACGTTCATAACTATGATTACGGACCACATAGGCAAGCCTTTCATCAAAGAATGATGCTTCATCAATGATAAAGGTTCCCACAGTTGGATTGTCCTGAAGCACTCTCTCCAAACCAAAAGAGTCCCTGATTCTCGCAATATTCTCCCCACAGCTTACATATCCGCTGCGGTAGCAGAGAGCATCCTCAGGATAATCGGTAAACCGGGTACCATCGATCTCGGAACGGATGAAGAAGACCTTTCGGCGATCAACCGGCCCACTGCTGGTCAGGTTTCTTACCTTCTCTCCCTTCCTCTGTGCAATGGCAGCATCCCGCCATACCCGTGCTGCAAACTCAGTCTTGCCCGAGCCCATGGGTCCTATCAGCAGGACCCTTCGCCCGGGCGAGGTGAAATCAAAATGCGAGAATGTTTCATGGACATCAAGCGTGGGAAACCCCAGGCTTTTGAGGAAATCGGCACTTTCAATCTTCTGTTCAATTCGCGCCATGCGACCCCTCTACAATTGCAATGCCGCTTGAGGCCCCGATTCTTGTAGCCCCTGCTTCAATCATTGCAATGGCATCCTCGTATGTGCGTACTCCTCCAGAGGCTTTGACACCCAACTCTGGACCAACGGTCTTACGCATCAAGGCAATATCCTTTGCAGTTGCCCCACCGGTGGAGAAACCGGTGGAAGTCTTTACAAAGTCTGCACCGCTGGCTTTTGCCAACCTACAAGCACGTACTTTTTCCTCTTCATTCAAAAGACAGGTCTCAATGATGACTTTCAGGTGTGCATTTCCACAAGCCTTCTTCACTGCAGCAATATCATCCTGTACCAAATCATCATCATGGTTCTTCAAGAACCCGATGTTGATGACCATATCAACCTCTTCGGCTCCAGCTTTCACTGCTGTCTTGGCCTCAAAGGCTTTACTCTCTGTAGCCATTGCACCCAAGGGGAACCCAACCACGGTACAAACTTTTACATCGCTCTTTTCCAACAATTTAACACAGAGCGGCACCCAGCAACTGTTTACACATACTGAAGCAAAATGATATTGGGCTGCTTCCTTGCAAAGTTTCTCTATCATAGGACGAGTCGCAGAAGCTGCGAGCACCGTGTGATCGATGTATTTAGCGACATCTTCTTGTTTCATTGGCATCCTCCCTAGCATTAGGTACTACTGCTAGCTTACTCCAAAAATTATCTATGAGCAACGAGAATAGCATCCCAAGCTTGACGAAGGACCCTGCTCCCTATACCCTAGCATCATGATTCTTCAAACCATCGAACAATACTATACTTGGGCTCTGATCGCTATCCTTTTACTCAATCTTGCCCAACGAAAAATTCCGGGAACCTATAAAAAACGGTTTGCCACCATCTACCTGGCCTCCATCTTGCTTCTTTTTGAAGTAGGAGTGGTAGTCATACTCTCCAGGGATCTGAACCACAACCTCGGTTGGTTGGTAGCCATTATCTGTGCAGGGCTTCTCTTCCTATTGAGAAAGAGAGCCCTTCCTTTCCGTTTCCACTGCGTTGAGTGTGACAAGCGACTTGATTTCAACCATATCATTGGTCATGACGACAATCTTTGCCAGGAGTGCCACTACAAGGCTCATCCTGAGGAAGCCAAGGCGGAAGAAGAAAAGAAGAAAGAGCTTGCACAACCAGAAGAGGCAGAAGAGGATGCACGCTATCGTGACGCGGCCTCAGTTGCAGACATTGACTGGGATCTGTGGGAACCTAAGGAAGTATGTGTCATCACCTATCTGTTCAATGATGATCAAGTGCTTCTTATTGACAAGAAAACCGGCCTGGGCTCTGGACTGGTGAACGCTCCCGGTGGCCATATTGAAGAGACTGAAACCGCTCTTGAAGCTGCAAAACGCGAATTTAGTGAGGAGACTGGCCTTGAGGTTGATGACCTACGCATGGTTGGAAAGCTTAACTTCCAGTTCCGTGATGGTCTTTCAGAGAGAGGATATGTCTATTTTGCTCACTCCTTCAGTGGAGAACTCCAAGAGACCGATGAAGCACGCCCCTTCTGGTGTCCGGTAAGTGAAATCCCCTATGACAAGATGTGGGAGGATGATATTCATTGGCTTCCGCTTGCCATGGAAGGAAAGCGCTTTGAAGGTTCCTTCATCTTCGATGGACAGGTAATGGTAGACAAATTGGTCACCACCGAAGAGGACGATGAAGAAGAGCTCTGACCTGGCTCTGGGAAGCTGGCAATTCGGTCCCAGCCATGGGTTTTGGACCGGGAGCACCACACAAGCTTCCCGTCTTACTATCAGCGCTGCATACAAGGCAGGTATCAGGCATTTTGATACCGCCCCAGCGTATGGAAATGGCCTTGCCGAGCAACTGCTCGGTTCGGTCCTCTCTGGAAAATCAGCCATCATTGATACAAAATTCATGCCCAAGCACCCCAGCTTGGTGGCTCAAGATGTCCAGAAAAGCCTCGACCGTCTTAAGAGAGCCTCGATCAATACCCTGTACCTACACTGGCCTAGTTCTTCGGTAGACCTTAGCCCAATCGTGGAATCAGCAGCAGGTCTTATCGAGCAAGGGAAAATTCAAGCTCTTGGACTTTCCAATACCCCTCTCCCCTTGGTGCAAAGGTTGCAGGGTCTTCCCATCACGTTCCTGCAAATACCTTGTTCGCTCCTGTGGACAAGGGGACTGGAAGAGTATAAGGAGTATGCAGAGAAACAAAGCATCTCCTTAGTGGGATACAGTCCCCTGGGTCTAGGATTGCTAAGCGGTAAGTACCCCCAGAGGCCCAATGACAGCAGGGGGGATCTCTATGTTTACCAAGACAGAGCCTATTCGGTATTCTTGGAATTGCTTGAGCTACTCTCTTTCCTCGCAAAAGAAAAAGCACTTAGCATGGCTCAACTTGCCCTGGCCTGGGCCCGGAGCCAGGATTTTGCAAGCATCCTTGTTGGAGCACGTTCACCACAGCAGCTATTCCCGCTCCTGGATACCGATGTAATCAGCCTTGACGAAGGAGAGAAAAGGTTGTTGGATGAAGTGGCAGGACGATTAAGTGCATGCGCTCCCCCTTCATGGGACAATCTTTTCGGACATAGGTGGTAGCATATGAAGATACTCAAGCAACGCTCACAGTGTGAGATTGAAGTAAAAAAGTCTCGATTCATTGCTATCGCTCAACCCATCAGTGAACTCTCCGAGATCAAGAATTTGGTTAATGAAACGAGGGCTGAACATCCAGGGGCTAATCATGTTGTTCATGCTGCTGTCGTTGGACCAAAGGGAGATCTCTATAGCTATAGTGATGATCATGAGCCAAAGAATACTGCTGGCAGACCCGCACTCGAGGTACTGAAAGGGAGCAGTGTCACCAATATCCTGATACTCATCATCCGTTACTTCGGAGGAACGTTATTGGGCACTGGAGGTCTGGTAAAAGCCTATGGCGATAGTGCCAAGGAAATCCTCTCCATTATCAAGACAGAAGAGTTGATTGAGAAAACAAGATTCTCCTTCACGATACCCTATAATCTCTATGAGCTAGCAAAGATTGACCTCGTATTGCTTCAAGCGGATATTGAAAACGAGGAATTCACGACAGATGTATCCATCACAGGCACTCTTCCGAGAACCAATACTGAGCAATTAACTTCCAGAATTACAGAACTATCAGGCGGACAGTGTGAGGTTACTCTTACCGATTTGTAAGCTTTGAGAAGATCAAGGAAACCTCAGGAGGGGATTCCTCCTCTTCTTCCTTACTCTCTTCCCATAATTGTTTACCATCTACCATATCAGTAAGTTTGATGGCAATGGAGAGCGCTCTTTCCAAGGCACTCGGTTCTATCGCTTCCACGACATCATTGCGGGTATGCTGCACCGATGGTTTGCTACGGTCATCCCAAGCAACTGCAGTCAGGGTGGTGGCTGAAATACCACACCTGCTCGCTTCTGCAGCATCGGTGCCGCCCCACAGGCGTGGAATTGATTCACTTCTAGATTCATACCCCATTGAGTGTGCAATTTCCGTACAGCGCCTTGCCAAGGAAGCATCAAGCTGTTGGGTTCCATTGACATCCTTCTCCAGGAAGGTAATCTGGTCACCATAGTAGACGGAATCAAAGTTCAATACGATTGGATCAATCAATGAGTCGGCCATTGATGTGTACCAATGCCTCGATCCCTGCAGTGCTGCTTCCTCCCCATCAAAGGAGCAGAAGATCAATCGGGTATTCCTGAGAGGCTTCCCACAATCCTTCCTCCAATGGAAATACCTGGCAAGCTGTACGGTCATCCCCACTGAAACAAGATTGTCCCCAGCTCCAGGAGATCCCTCCTTTTCATACATCGACCGCAGGGGAAACAACAGGGGGGTAGCTCCCAGAAAAAGGAAAAGGAGAAGGAGAAGCACAAGGGAAGGAATATTTGGCAATAACAAAACACTTGCAATAAGCTCAGAAAAAACCTGCACCAAGGCCAGCACTCCACAAGCGATGAACAGTGCAACCGGTAAGAGCACATTTTTTGCGTAGGATATCCACTCAAGTTGGTTGTATCGGTGTAAAGGTGCACTGTCATGATGTGAACTGAAAATAAGCGTGTGTTGTACCTCTTCCTTTGGTTCCAGGACTCCATGGACATTCACCCCTTCTGCGTTGCAACGATTTTTACGGGTAAAAGGTCGGTAGAGATAGAGTTCCCTAGTGGCGTAATAGCAAAAACCAATAAAAAGCAAGAGTGAAATCCAGGGAAGTCCAACCAACATCAGGACCACCAAAAGAGGATACAGGATGATCATAATCGTGAAAGGTTGACTATGAGCCTTCGTATCGAGAGGAAATTTGGTATTGGTTGTTTCATCACAGAAATGTTTATACGCATCCTCAATTGCTTCAGCAGCGCTATGACCTGCATCACTACCAGCTACCCTTGGGCCATAGAGATCAACAAGAGTCTTGGTGAAGGCCAGGGCAAGGCTGGCAAGCTTACCGGCTTTCAATGTCTCGAGTTTTTGCCTAGGTTTCTCTTTTTGGCCATCCACCAGCGTAGGCGGCTTCTTTCGTTTTCTTGGAAGAGGGAACTTCATGATTGTTTCATCATGACGAGAGCTGACTATGCTGTCAAGAAAGCGAATTCTATACCACTATTTTTTTCTCCCATCAGAACCACTATTTTTTTCTCCCATCAGAGTTCTTGACAAAGATTGAGGCACTCACTATAGTGGTAACCCGATTGATATTCTTGTAAATAGAGGAATATCATGTCTGTTTGGAGAGATGTCCGAGCGGTCGAAGGAGGCGGTCTTGAAAACCGTTGAGGCGCGAGTCTCCGAGGGTTCGAATCCCCCTCTCTCCGTTCATTCATCTATCTAGATGAATTTGTTTTTTTCTATATGGAGAGGTGCGAGAGCGGCCGAATCGGGCTCCCTGCTAAGGAGTTGACCTGGTAACGGGTCCGGGGGTTCGAATCCCCCCCTCTCCGTTTTTGATTTTTTTTAGTATTGAGACCATAGCTCAGCTGGATAGAGCATCAGTTTGCGGAACTGAGGGTCGGAGGTTCGAATCCTCTTGGTCTCATAGTTCGTTTTGTATGAAACGGTCATAACACTGGGAGAGATGTCCGAGTGGTCGAAGGAGACGGACTCGAAATCCGTTGTACCGTCTGACGGTACCGAGGGTTCGAATCCCTCTCTCTCCGATAGCTTGGATATTTTTTAGGTTTTTACCGTTTATTTCGTTCCTTGGAGAGGTGTCCGAGTGGTCGAAGGTGCACGCTTGGAAGGCGTGTGTGCTGAAAGGCACCGGGGGTTCGAATCCCCCCCTCTCCGTTTTATTCCCAGTCAACAGATTCTGTGCTATGTGCATTCGCCCAACCCCGTCAGGACCGGAAGGTAGCAGCGGTAAGTGAATTGCCCATGAGACACAGGCGATTTGTTGGCTGGGTTTTTCTCTGTTATCACCTCTTCACCAGATTGGCACTTCTGTTCCTAGATAGCAAAGTATGGTATACTCGCAGGGTACGTTCACAGAGGAGCTCTCATGGCATATGAAGTAACAGCTACCAGGAAACGCCCCCAGTCTTTTGACAGCCTGGTAGGCCAGGAATTCGTGGTATCAACCATAAAACATGCAATCGAACTAGGAAGAATTGCCCACGCCTATCTGTTCAGTGGACCGAGAGGAGTAGGGAAGACTTCATCTGCCCGAATATTGGCAAGGGCCTTGAACTGTGAACAAGGACCCACAGCCACTCCTTGTGGCGTCTGTTCCAACTGTCGTGAGATCACCCAAGGCAACAGTGTTGATGTTATTGAAATCGATGGTGCAAGCAACACAAGCGTGAATGACATCCGGCAGATCAAGGATGAGGTTCTCTTCCCTCCCCAGACCAGCAAGTACAAGATTTATATCATCGATGAAGTGCATATGCTCTCCACCAGTGCGTTCAATGCACTGCTGAAAACCATTGAAGAGCCTCCTGCATACATCATCTTTATCTTTGCGACTACTGAACTGCAAAAAGTACCGGCTACCATACGATCACGTTGTCAGCAGTTTCATTTCCAGCTTATTGATCTCGATACCATCAAGAACTGTTTACGGGATGCTGCAAGTGATTTGGAAGTGGAAGCTGATGATGATGCACTGTTCTGGATCGCAAAGGAGTCCACAGGCTCCATGCGCGATGCCTACACGCTCTTTGACCAGGTGGTCTCCTTTAGCCAGGGACACATCACCATGGAAAAAATCAGCAGCAAGCTGGGATTGGTCGGCATTGATCAGATTGCACAAATAGTCTCTCATCTCTTGGAGGAACATACCGACCAGGCACTGCTCGCTGTACAAGACTTGTTGCAGGCAGGAGTATCGGTGGAACAGTGCATCAAGGACTTCACCCTCTTCTTCAGAAGCTTGCTGTTTATCAAGGCAGGTTTGCATGATGATGCAATCCTCGGAGTACAATCCGACAGGATTCCCCTTGCCCTGAGAAACGCCTATTCGAGTGAACAGCTGGAAGCCGCCCTTGAGTTGCTACTCAAACTCTACCGGGAAATCAGGTACTCACTGAACCCACGATTTGAACTCGAGCTATTCATTTCCCGTCTTGGGAGCCTTCCTTCCCTTGTTTCAGCAACAACTCTCGTGAAGAAAATTACCCAAATGAGGGATGAACTACTCTCAGGGACAGTGAAACTTCCCCCAAAAAAGCTTGAGGTCCAACCTGACCTACTTGCCACCAGGGAAACCATCAAGCCTAAGGAGAAGACACCCCCTTCCAGCAGCGTTGCAGCACTTGGGCAGAGAATTGAGGAACCCAAAGAGCAGAGTGTTCCTGTAAAGCCGTTGCCTGTACAGAGTCGCCCATTCACCAAGGGAGATCTCCCTGCCTTGGTAGGCAAACTCTCAAGCGCACCACTGCTCAGCCAAGTGGTACAAGCAATTACTGAAGTAACGAATGATGAGGGAGTATTGAATCTTACCTTTTCCACTGCCTTCTGCCAGAACAAGGCAGAAGAGAGTACTGAAAAATTCAGATCCCTGGTCAAGGAGATTTCAGGGTTTGATGGACCGATACGGTTCCACTGCCTTGAGACAGAGAAACAAGAAGAGGCCCCACAGACTGAAGATTCAGTAGTCTCAAAGATCGCCTCGATTTTCCGGGGAGAGATCACCCAACAAACCAATGAAATGTAAGTGAGGAAACACCGTATGGATATGAACCCTTTTGAACTGTTGAAGAATATGAAAGGCATTCAGGAGAATGTGAAAAAAATGCAGGAAATGCTTCCCACCATTACTGCAACAGGAAGTGCCGGTGCAGGTATGGTTGAAGTTACCATCAATGGAAAATTCATTGTCACTGACATCCATATTGAAAAAGATATTGTCGACCCAGATGATTTAGGAACACTCCAGGTATTGTTGAGTAGTGCCTTCAATGACGCATCAGCAAAAATCCAGCAGAAGATCCAGAGTGAAGGTATGAAATATGCCGGTCCTTTGGGTGGCTTCACCCCCCAGGCCTAGTCATGACAGCATTGGAAAACCTTATCCAAACCCTTTCCCGTCTTCCTGGCATCGGCCCAAAGAGTGCCTCGAGACTCGCCTATCACCTGATAAAGACCGAGAAGAGCTATAATCAGAACCTCAGCCAAGCAATTGCCACGATACAGGACCGGATTTTCCCCTGTTCCATTTGTGGCAGTTTCACCGAGACCGATCCTTGTCCTGTATGTAGTGATGCTTCCCGGGACAGGAGCCTTCTCTGTGTGGTGGAAGAACCCCAGGATGTGCTGACCATCCAGTCCAGTGGGGCATATAATGGACTCTATCATGTGCTTGGGGGAGCGATCAGTCCACTCGATGGAGTTGGGCCCGAACAGCTCTCATTCTCCCGCCTCCTTAAGCGTATCAAGGAGGGTCAGTTCACAGAACTGATCATAGCCACCAACCCAACTGAAGAGGGAGATACCACAGCTCTTTACATCAGACATATTCTCAAGGAACATACAGAGCTCTCCATAACACGACTGGCCAGTGGACTGCCTATTGGAGGGGATTTGGAATATGCTGACAGAATCACCTTGGCAAGATCATTACGAGGGAGAGTGACGTTCTAGCGAATTCCACGTTCTTTCTTAATTGATTCATATGCGTTTTGGATTTCCCTGAATTTTGCCGTCGCATGGCCCAGAAATTCCTCCCCCATGCCTTTTGAGGCAAGGGTGTCAGGATGGAACTCAATGCTGAGCTTTCTGTAGGCACGCTTCACTTCATCATCAGTAGCCGTACGTGGAATATTGAGAATTGCATAGGATTTGTCCGATGCATTACTGCAACCACCATAGCGGTTACAGAGCATCTCAACAAAGCTATCACTCAAGCGGAATATCTTTGCTGCACGTCTGATCATCTCTTCTTCTGCATTGTTGATGACTCCATCGGCAGCGGCAACACGGTAGAAGATATCGATCATCAACTGAAGAATGTTTGGTGCATGGCTGAAGTTTTGATAGAACTGGGAAGCGAACTGGTCAAATGTTCCACCACCGGTAAGTGCGGTATCGAAGACCCGCATGGCAGCTTCTTCTTCACGATACCCTAGACGAAGATCCTGACGAATGAACTCAAGTACTTTTTGACGTTCATGCGATGATACCGAACCATCAGAAGAGGCTATCCTTGCAAGCATCGAGAATGCACCCACGAAAAAGAGCATCTGCTCCCTATCGAGGGTGGTATAGCTACTTCTGGCTGTCTGATTGGATCCTACATCGCCGGCCTTGTCAAACATATGGCCGAAGGCAATCCCAGCAATCATTCCCAAGGGTCCTCCGAACATGAAGCCGAAGGTACCCCCAAACAGTTTACCGAGCCACGCCATGACTTACAGCTTGTCGATCAACATTGAACACTTTCCGGAAGGGATCGGAAGAGTCTTCTTCTTTTTCTCCCCAAGAATTTCAATGGTGAAGTAATAGAGCTTTTCGCTCTCAAGACGAATTTCCCAGCCACGGTCTGTCTTGTTGCTGAGAATGGTGATCATGTTACGTTTCAAGGAGAGGTTTTCGATTCCCATGGCCTCAAGGGAGGGCATGACCCAATCGACAGTCTTTCTGGGAAGCGAAATTTCCAATCCGATGATGTTCTCGATCATCAAGGTAATGGTGACCACTCCCGCATAGGGCATCAATCTCCTGCGCGGGAAGCCTGGAATCTCATCTGTCTTGGAGAAGCCTTCCTTGTTTGGAAGATACGCCTCCCAAACATCCCCTATGGTTTCAGCATCGGGATGCAGGGTATCAAGCAGGAAATACATGTGCCTGATGGCACACTCCCTTGCAAAGATGAACTGGTTGAATTTCTCCAGCCCCTTGATAACCATATAGGTATTGATGGGAATAACGCCACCACAATGTCCATTACCATCCTCGCTGAACGCGGGAGAAGAGACCGGCACACTCGGGAAAGGGTTGTCAGTCCCAAACTCCTTAGGGTCCTTGAGGTACTCAATCAGGTAAGCAGCACGTTCATCATTGGGAATTTCCGCAAGCATTGTCCAATAAGCACCGATATACTTATTGTCAATGCGGTTTTCCTTGATATCCAGATCATAGTAGAAATTGGTATCAGGATCCCACATCATACTGTTTATCCTCGTCTTCAAGGAGAAGTAAATCCGCTTGTAACGGAAACTCAACTCCTTGTCGTTGAGGATATCACCGATTGCAGACATGTACAGGGCATTAACAGCAAGCTGTGCATTGAAGTCCAATGGGTAGTACACATGGTCACGGGGAATATTACCACTCTGGCATGCTTCGATGGGAACAGAGTAGAGCCCATTGGGCTTTTGGAACGTTGCCTGGATCCAGGAGAAGTATCGCTCCAGTACAGGAACGACCTCCTTCAGCCTTTTCTTGTTTCCAATCTTATGGTAAAAGCCATGTTCAACATAGGCAAAAAGAGGAGGGAAAATCCCTTCAGGGTTTGCTGCCGTAAAGACAGGCTTCCCATCCTCTATGGAGTACTCCCCACGAATAGCACCATTTGCTTCCTGTTTCTGGTAGAAATAGTCAAGCATAGGGAACGGAGAGTTATTCTGGTTGCTATACACCAGAAAAAGAGAAGAGAAACAGGATAAATACTGATTGAAGGTTGTCTGGCCAGGGTATGAAAGATAGGAACCGCTCATGCCATTGGCTTCGGTTCCTTGCTTCCAAAGTTCGTCTATCCATACCCAAGACCTGTCATACATGTCGACAAAATCTTGATCATAAAAATGTACGAACGGCACCATATCCTTTATCAAATTGGGAACTCCTTAGTTATCAGCTAAAACGAGAAAAACTACATAAGACGCGCATTGTTAAAGATAAACTCTCTTAGAGGAGAAGTCAATCATATTCAGGCAAGTTTTGGAAACACTTCTCTTTTTCGAAAACCAAACTTCCTGATTCCAAAGAAAATTTTTAATCATTTATATAATAGCTAATTATTGATAAATTGAAAAGGGCTACTTTTTAGTAAAACTGCAATATTTATCTGATTGTTCTGTATCGAGCTCAACATCTAGACACGGTTTGCCTTAAAAACCCAACTCTCAGCAAAACACCGGCAGGACTGCTTCCAAAAGCGTAACAGAAAACTCCATACACCCTTGAGAAATCTCCTCCCCATCAACATGTACAGGCATCGAATGATCACTGCTTACCATCTTCACTTCCTTCACTCTTGAGACACTGAACTCTTTACGTTTGACTTGTCCTCCCTTGAAGAAGGTAAGCGCCAGAGGAACCAATTTCCAGCTGGGAACAGGAGCATTTGCATATACCACATCAAACAAGCCATCATCAAAAAGCGCATCCGGACCCATCAGGAATGCTGAGCCCATTCTCCTTCCATTGCAAATGGAGAGTTGCTGTGTCTGGAGTTTTTGCGTCTCTCCATCCAAGGTAAGCTCAACAGAATACGGAGCTGGATAATGAATCAGAATCCTGATAAGGGCAAAGACATAGCTTGGAGTCCCCGAGACATGCTTGAAATCACTGGCAAGAAAGTTTACCAATGGCTCAAATCCGACACCAAGGCCATTTATGAAGTATCGTCCCTGTGGATATTTCCCACCATGTACAATACCTGCATCAATAGTTCGTTTGGTTCCCTGAAGAATTACCGAGCAGGCTTCCTTGAGAGATTTCGGTATCTGCATACCCCAAGCAAAGTCATTTCCACGCCCAATCGGTATTACCCCGAGGGTCGGTACCGGTAGCTGCTTCTCTGCTGCAGCCTTCAACATTCCATTGACCGTCTCGTTGACGGTGCCGTCCCCGCCGGCAGCAATGATTGCATCACGCCTTTCACACGTTGCCTGCCATGCCAGCTGTTCGGCCCCTTCACCCTTCTTGGTATAGACCAGTTCCACATGATTCCCATCTTGAGAAAGCAAGGCCTTGATCAAGTCCCCTTGCTTTTTTGCTCTTCCCTTCGCTGCATGTGGATTCAGAATAACGAAAAGCTCTCGCTCAGCCATGGCAGTACCCCTTATTCCTATTTACACCCAAGGACCGATGACCTATGATGAGCGTTGTGAAAACATACGCCCCTCGCACAGCATTTCTTCCTACAACACAAGAAGATTTGCACCAACGGTCCTGGGACCAAATTGACATCGCCTTCATCAGTGCAGACGCCTACGTCGATCACCCCTCCTTCGCTCTTGCCCTCTTGGCACGATTGCTGGAAAAGGAAGGTTATCGTGTGGGTATTATCGCACAACCCGACTGGAACTCAACAAAAGATTTCCTTAAATTGGGCAAACCACGTCTTTGTTGCCTTATAAGTGGAGGGAATATCGACAGTATGGTCTCCCACTATACCGCCAATGCAAAACCGCGAAGTGAGGACGAATACAGCCCCGGAGGCAAGGCAGGACTCCGCCCAGACCGGCCAACCTTGGTGTATACCGCGAAGGCAAGACAAGCATACGGTAAGGATACCCCGATCATCATAGGGGGACTGGAGGCTTCGCTGAGAAGACTCAGTCACTATGACTACTGGAGTGACAAGGTACGTAAACCCATTATCCTCGATGCAAAGGCCGACCTCTTGGTCTATGGTATGGGAGAGAGACAAACCCTGGAAATAGTCCGACGTCTTGATAAAGGGGAACCAATCTCACAGCTCAGGAATATCAGGGGAACAGTGTATGCAGCCAATCCCAACACCTTTGAGATAGAGGCAGAACCAACAAGCATCCTCCCTTCCTATGAAGAGGTCAGTGAGCGGGATAAACAATCCAACACACCAACTGAAGCAGGGAAAAAAGCATACGCCAAGGCCTTTGGCATGCAGATGCTCCAGGAGAATGCAATAATAGGGAAACGAGTCATCCAATCCTGTATGCAACGCCTGGTTGTCCAGAATCCACCTGCCCTTCCCTTGGAAGAAGCCTTTTTCGATTCCCTGCACGAACTTCCTTTCACCCTTGATGCACATCCAGACTACGAAAAAGCAGGGGGAATCCCTGCCCTGAAGGAAGTACAGTTCTCCATCACCAGCAATCGTGGGTGCTTTGGCTCCTGCTCTTTCTGTGCCATCACCAGTCACCAAGGAAGAATGATCCAAACCAGGAGCAAGGAATCATTGGTGCAGGAAGCAAAACGAATGAGTGAACATCCTGCATTCAAGGGATATATCCATGACCTAGGTGGACCAACTGCCAACTTCCAAGGCTTGGCCTGCGATAGACAGCAAATCTATGGTCCCTGCCCGGCAAAGGAGTGCCTCTATCCCAATCCCTGTGCCAATCTCAAGGACTACCATGGAAGGTATCTCGATCTTCTTGAAGCTATTGAATCACTTCCTAGGGTAAAGAAGGTTTTTATCAGGAGTGGTATCCGCTATGACTACCTCCTGGAAGTCTGTGACAAGAAGACAAGACAACGATTCATGAACCATCTTGTTCGGAACAATGTCAGCGGTCAACTCAAGGTTGCTCCCGAACATGTCAGCGACAAGGTGCTTGATGCCATGGGCAAGCCAAGGGCAGCCCTTTTTGACGAATTCACTGAACTCTACCAAGAAACCACAGAGAAAGCCGGGAAGAAGCAGTACCTCATACCCTACTTCATAGCGGCCCATCCCGGCAGTACGTTGGAAGATGCCATCACACTGGCCTTATATTTGCACAAACTCCACTTCATTCCCGATCAGGTGCAGGAATTTTATCCAACGCCCGGGACAGTCTCCACCTGTATGTACTATACTGGACTCGATCCCAGGCCTGGCAAGCGGTTTGCCAGTGTGTACGTCCCCAAGGGACGTGAGAGACATCTGCAGCGAGCCCTCCTGCAGTACAACAAGAAAGAAAACCGCCCCTTGGTTCTTGAGGCCTTGGAAAAAGCGCAGAGGAAGGACTTGTCGAGGATACTTCTCACAAGACGGTAAACTTGGTGGAAAAGACAATATCAGAACGTAGGGATTTCTTTCAGAAAATGGTGACCATAGCATTGCCTGTGGTCTTCCAAAGCCTGCTAACCAACTCCCTCTCCTTTGTCGACACGCTGATGATCGGACAGCTCGGTGAGTCCTCCATTGCCGCAGTTGCGCTGGGAAACCAGATGTTCTTCCTGATCAGTGTGTTGTTCTTTGGTGTCTGTAGTGGCTCAGCCATCTTCCTCTCCCAATACTGGGGGGCAAAGAATGAAACCAATATCCAACGGGTGCTGGGACTCTCGTTCACCTTGGCAGGAGCTTCAGCTCTGCTTTTTGCCTTGGCATCATTGTTCATGCCCCGCCAGATCATGCATATATTCACCACTGAAGCAGAGGTGGTAAACCAAGGTATCGCGTATCTCAGGATTGTCGGTATAAGCTACCTCTTTACTGCAATCAGCCAGGTACTTGCTACGGCACTGAGAGTCATTGGATATGCAAAAATCCCCTTACAGGTTGCTCTCTTCTCACTCACCCTAAATGCAGTGGGTAACTACCTCCTCATCTTTGGCATTGGTCCATTTCCTGAATTGGGTGTGGCAGGGGCAGCAATTGCCACCACCATAAGTCGACTGGTTGAGGTGATCGCTCTCTTGTGGATCGTCTACCACCGCCATCCTGTCATTGCCATTAGAAGCAGGGAGGCATTCCGGTGGAATAAGACGTTCTTGCTGCATATCATCCCTACCAGCATGCCTGTGATCATCAATGAATTTTTCTGGGCTCTTGGAATGGCTACCTACAAGGTTGCCTACAGCAAGATGGGAATCGAAGCCATCGCCTCCATAAATGTAGCTGAATCGGTGGGAAATCTCTTCTTTGTCCTGATGATGGGTATCAGCAATGCAACATTGATCATGATCGGAGTTAAAATCGGGGAAAAGCAGCGACACCTTGCCCTGCTCTATGCAAAGCGGTTCATCACCACAGCTCTCTTGGTAGGCCTTGCCATGGGCATCTTTGAATTCCTCTTTGCCCCACTGTTCACCTCCTTCTTCAACATCTCAGACAGGGTACGGCAACTGGCTATTTACTGTCTTTCCATCAATGCAGCTTTGCTTCCGATCAAGAGCATTAATATGGTCATCATTGTGGGAATACTGCGCAGCGGTGGCGATACCAAATATTCCATGTTTGCAGAGATGTTCGGGGTATGGGCGGTCGGCGTTCCCCTTGCCTTCATCGGAGTATTCCTGTTGCATCTCAATACCTGGCAGCTCTACCTGCTCTTGGGCATGGAAGAGGTCACCAAGCTATTCATTGGCTTATATCGTATCAAGAGAGAGGCATGGATTAACGACCTGACAGCTACCTTTCATTGACCTCTCTTGCGTATGAACGTATAGTTGTAAGTAAAGAGAGGTATCTACATGAGTCTACGAACCGTACTTACCAATGGGACTGTTGTAACTGGTTATGCAAAACTGAAAGACTGTGCCCTCTATATAGATGAGAAAGGGGAAATTGGTGACATCTTCAATATGAGAAGATTGTCAGAGAAACACTTCCCCAGTGACACCACCATGATTGATGTAGGAGGTTCCTATATCATGCCTGGTTTCATCGATTCCCATATCCACGGGATTGGTGGTTTTGGGACAGAGGACTGTAAGGCTTCAAGTATCCTCGGAATGAGCGAGCGACTCGCCGATTTTGGAGTGAGTGCATTCATGCCCACTGTATACACTGACAAGCTTGATGTAATGAAAGCCAGCACCAAGGCGATCGCTGATGCCATGGGCAGTGAACAAGGTGCAAAGATAATGGGCATCAATCTGGAAGGTCCCTTTATCTCCATGGAACGTGTTGGAGCCCAGAATCCAGAGGGTGTAATACCTGTCAATCTTGAGATTTTCAATGATCTCATTGAAGCCGGACAAGGTAAGGTCATCTGTATGACAGTAGCCCCTGAACTCAAACACATGCGTGAATTGGCATTGTTGGCAAGAGAAAAGAACATCGTTTTACTTGCCGGCCATACCAACGCCAGCTATGAAAATATCATGGAAGGGATGCAATGTGGAATCTTCCATTCCACCCACTTCTTCAATGCAATGAGTCGTCTACATCACAGGAACCCTGGAACGGTCGGAGCAATCCTGATCCAAAGAGACATGCAGTGTGAAATTATCTGTGACGGTATTCATGTCCATCCTGAATTGGTTAAGATGTTGCTCCGTGAAAAACCACTGGACAACATTGTCATGATAACCGACAGTCTCAAGCCCACCAAACAAAGAACCGGCCCGATGTTGGCCAATGGAATGGAATGCACGGTGGGAGAAGATGGGGCCTTTGTCAGCATCAAGGACCCAGACCTGTTCATCGGTTCTGCACTGACCATGCTCCAAGGAATGAAAAATGCAATCGACTGGGAAATACCCATTCAACAAGCAAGCCAGATGAGTTCCACAAACCCTGCACGTATCTACAGCTTTACCAAACAAGGGATGCTGGTTCCAGGCTACAAGGCGGATGTGGTTGTGCTGGATGAGAACATGCAGATGAAAGGTTTGTTTGTCGATGGAAATCTGATCCGTGACCGCTTTGCCTGAAAGAACAATAAGGAGTAAATGACTATGCAAGATGCAGTGAAGGGGTTGAAACCCCAGGCACTCTGGAACTATTTCTCTGATCTATCCGATATTCCCCGAGAATCGGGAAATGAGGAAGGGGTTCGCCAATATCTATTAGCTTTCGCCAAAAAGCATGAGCTTGAGTCGATTGTTGATGCAATCGGCAATGTGATCATGCGGAAAAAGGCTTATCCAGGATTTGAAAAGAGACCTTCTGTCGCCTTGCAGGGACATATGGATATGGTCTGTGTTAAAGAGGCCTGGAGCACTCATGACTTCGAAAAAGATCCTATTGAGCTTGTACAAGATGGCGACTTTCTCAGGGCTAATGGGACCACCCTCGGTGGAGATAATGGTATTGCAATCGCGCTCGCCCTGGATATCCTTGCAGACAAAGAAGCAAAACATGGTCCCTTGGAGGCCATCTTTACCATAAGTGAAGAGACCGGACTGACAGGGGCTTTCAATATTGAACAAGACAAGGTACAGAGCAGGCTCCTGATCAATCTGGACAGCGAAGAAGAGGGAGTTCTCTATATCGGGTGTGCCGGAGGAGTCGAGGTTGATGTAACGCTTCCTGTACAGTGGGAAGCAGTCCCCTCTTCCTACAAGGCCTTCACACTGACTGCAGACGGGATGCTCGGAGGGCATAGCGGAGGAGAGATTCATAAACAGCGGGCAAATGCCATCAAGGTAGCAGCTCGTGCATTGAGCCAGATTCACTCCTGTATGGTCTTCAAGGCAGAAGGGGGGACCAAGCGAAATGTCATTCCTTCAGTCTGTTCTCTTTCTTTTGCAGTACCGTCCGGTGAGATTGAAACATTGAAGGCTTTTGTCTCACAGACCCAGCAGATGCTTAGTGACGAGTATGCTCTCAATGATCCGGATATTCGCCTTACCCTGGAGGAGACGACTACCCCAAAGAAAGCTGTGGATGGAATGATCAGCAAGCAACTGCTTACCAGCCTGTACGCCGCCCCCCATGGGGTCGATGCCATGAGTTTCAGAATTCCAGGCATCGTGGAGACCTCATCCAATCTGGCCATTCTTCGGCTGGATGAAGAGGCTTTCCATGTAACCAGCAGCCATCGCTCCTCAGTACTCTCTGCGCGTGACGATATAGCCCGTAGATTTGCGTCAGTCTTCACCCTTGCCGGTGCAAAGACAACCTTCGTAGGGGCATACCCTGCATGGACACCAAACCCCGAATCAGCATTGACGGGATTCTGTGCAAAGGCGTATGAGGAGTATACTGGGAAAAAGCCGGAAATTACTGCCATCCATGCTGGTCTTGAATGTGGCATCATCAACAGCAGGATTCCTGGGATGGACTCTGTCTCCTTTGGCCCTGACATGTTTGATGTCCACTCCACCAAGGAACGTATCAGCATACCCTCTGTTGAGCGTATCAGTGGATTCACCCGTCACCTGCTTTCAATCATAGAATGAGCAGGCCGATCATAGCGATAGGCGGGACCTATGACCAGGCTCCGCCTACATCTGCATTTCCTACCCTTCGGAGGATTTTTACCAATGAAGGGTATGTCTCAAAGCTTGAGCAGAGCGGGGCTTCCGTCATTCTCATTCCCCACACAAAAACCGATATTGATACCCTAATATCCCACTGTGATGGTCTTTTACTACCAGGTGGACCTGATATTGAGCCATCATTGTATCACCAAAAGCGCCATCCTTCCTGTGGGAAAAGCGATAAAGAAAGTGATACATTCCAGATTGCTCTCTACCATGCTGCAAAAAAGAAAGGCATACCGATTCTTGGCATCTGTAGGGGATGTCAGTTGGTCAACGTAGCGGAGGGAGGCACCCTCTTTCAGGACTATATGCTGAGAGAGAAACACCACATTGTCCATCCAGACCTGGAACACTTTGACCAGGTAAGCCATCAAGTTACCATCCAGGACCACACCAACCTTGCATCCATCCTGGGAAGTGGGAAGGTCGGGGTCAACAGTCTTCACCACCAATGCATTGACGAAGTCGCCCCTGTTTTTCAGTGTACCGCAAGAAGCAGCGATGGTTGCATTGAAGCTATAGAGAGTACCAGTGACAATTGGATTCTAGGGGTGCAATGGCATCCTGAGAGCATGGGAGATGAGATGCTTCCCCTCTTCAATGCGTTTGTGGAGCATGCCAATCATTAGGGATTCTCTGGATCCCAAGCATCCCCCATCTGATACCCTACAATTGTTTGGGCATGATCAGCTATATTCTTAAATTTTGTAATCTCTTCTTCTGAGGCCCCGTCAAGGGATATGACATCCTTCCCATCCATCCAGGAGTCCTTTCCATCGAAGAAGCCCTCTGCCCAAATACTCGTGCTGAGACAATACCCAGAAGCAATGAGATGTTGTAACACTTCAATTTTGGCAGTGCTATCAAGCTCGATAAAGCCTACTGAATTCTCGTCAAAATAGTTCTTGTTTGGCCTTTGGGATCGATAGAGAGCTGCCTCACGAAAAGCATCCTCACTAGGCCATGGATACTTATAGGAATCTTCATCCATATCATCCACATTTTCGTATGGCATCTCCTTCCATGTAGCAGAGCCTAGCCTGTCGAGAATGGATATCACTGAAACGTGGTTCGATCCCGGCCCAATGGAGGCCAGGTGATACGTGAAATCAGGACTCATAATCTTATCCAAGTACGACGCAGAAGGACTGCCTAATGCATCATCCCACTCTGCATTAGAGAGATTCCACCCGTGTTCCCGTGCTTCATTATAGGTGTGAATGTAGTAAGCATTAGAAAATGCTGAACAAGAACCCTTTACCCCTTGATTACCAATGGGAGGAAAGTACTGGGTGTTACTTAGATCCATCTCAGAGGGGAGTGTCTTGTGGTAGAGGGAGCCCAGGGAAGCAATTGTTTTCAAACTCCGAATCTGAGATTCGCTCATAGGATCCAATCCTGTTGCCCGTATCTGACCGCCTAAAGACCTCTCCTGAGGTATTGTCTCTTGCCTCTGCATATCAAGGAGCTGTGTAATCTCTTCCTCGGTGAGTGAGCGTTCCTCTACATGAAAAGACGATGCCTGTAAGGTTCTCTCCCTATCTTGTGCAATGGATAGCTGATACCTATCCAAGACCCCTGCTGTCTGTATCATATAGGTTTCCATCTCCCCACTTTCAACGGTGCCAAGCAGGGCATCTTCCACATCCAGTGTTTGAACAGATGGAGAATCAGGGCCTTCGTACTCATCATAAAGCTCAATGGAAAACGATGAGATAGTAGCAGGATGAGTGATATCACTGGTGTTGACTATGCGAAGAAAGACATCGTGCATATCGAGATAGGGGGCAAATTCACTGATATCCATCACGATGGGGTGTTCCGGATATGGATTTTGCGTACCGGCAACCAATGATTCCATTTCAAGATTCAGAAAGATGGATTGTAATCGCTTTTCCATGATTGGATGCTCTGGGTCTCCAATCCCAACCGAAACAAGGCAGGAGGATCTATCTTGATGTGCAATCTGGAATGAAGCAAGCAGAGAAGGATGGTACACCTCCTCTGGGTTGTTCAATGTGTAGTAGACTTGCAATTTGAGCCGAACAGCTGCATCGAAAGGAAGGTAGTACGATCCGTCAGGAATATGCTCCCAACTGTTACCAACTCCCCAAGAGTTTACAATTTTGAAAGCCCCTCTAATTTCTTCATCCTCTTCAGCAGTGAAATAGATGGAGTCTACACTCTGGGGTGGTGTCCAGTTGTTCTGCACGAGCAACTCTTGTCCCTCTGATATACGATACCCGATGTAGTAGTGCCCCTCCATATCCAGGGATGTATTGTAGGAGATTGTAGAAAAGTTAACCAAACTCATAAACCAGGAGGCATCCGTCGGCGGAGAACCATCTATTGATGCACCATAGGTAGCACCTGCCGCTAGTGGGAATTCATTGGTAGAGACAGAGAGAAACAGATGATCATCCTCTGTAATCACAGGATCCTCTGATGCATAGAAATCCATGTCGATGGATCCATAAAAATCTTGGGTGCCTCTGTTTATAATGGTGGGGACCACAATCGTCGCATCGCCGTCAGAAAGGTCTGTATCAAGAACTCCTGTATCTTCTTCAGCAATTCCAGCACCATTGAAATATGCTACATATGCCCGTCCTGCTACCAAATCATATCCATCGGTGCTCAGGACTTTTCCAAGGTCGTGAAGATCTGTCGATACAATTTGGTGGCGTACCCATACATGGTCTCCCGCCTTAATAGTTTCCAATGTTTGGGACGGTCCTTCACAGGAGAGCCAAGAAGCTCCACCATCCTTGCTGTACTCATAGAGCGGAGAGACGTGGTAGATGGTCCGTTCCGGGACATCCAGATATGGGGGAGAAAGTGGTTTGGAAGGAATTATATAATCAGAAACCTTCTGATGCTTCACCGCTCCATTGGTATCAAGAGCGATTGCTGAGAGACGGGTGGTAGTGCTTAGCTCAATGGGATCCTGATACCGTGGGCTTTCTTTTGTAGGGGTAGAACCATCGGTCGTGTAGTATATTGCTGAAGCATGCTTACTGGTAATGGAGATACTCACCTTCTGGTAATAGGTTCCTCCGTCTTGGGAGAATGCGAGTGGATCTGGAGAAAGAGGAATATCTTGCTTGCATGAAATACTAACAAACAGAACCAATAGACTGATAATGCAAAGAGAAGAGATTTTTATACGCATATGAACCCCAAACAAAAAGTATCTGTTCATAGCGTACAGGAAGGAGCATCACAGTACAAGAAAAGGTTGTCTCTCGTTCTTGAGGAAACAACCTTTTCTTGTATGGTTGCAGGTCAGCCCTTTATATCCTTGGCCAAGGCCTTTGCCAGATCATAGGCTTTCTGCTTGTCTTCCTCAGTAGGGGAACCTTGGTATTCAATCACACCACGACAATCCAGTTTCATGGCAGAAGAGAACTCATCAAACTGTTTTTGTGCTCCACCAGACCATCCAAAGGATCCAAAGCGCAACGTTTTCCTCCCCTGTACATGGCTTCTTTCAAGAATATCCAGAACATGATACATCGGGGGAAACATCTTGTATTCGTAGGTAGGCATACCGATGATCAAGCCTTCACTTCTCCACACCTTCTCCAGGACAAAGGACTCATGGGTCTGGGGAACCTGTAGAACATGGACAGGAATACCTTCACTCTTCAGGCCATCGACAATTGAAGAGAGTAAGGCCTGGGTGTTCCCATACATACTCGACCAGACTACCGCCACCTCTTTCTCTCTGGGACCTTGCATGTAGGTTGCCAGGGTCTTGTACCACTCAATAATCTTCTCAGGTTCTGAGCGCCATACAACTCCATGACTCGGTGCAACCATCTTGATGGAAAGCCCATCAAGCTTGGCAATTCCACGAATCACAAAGGATGAGAAGGAAGAGACAATGTTTGCATAGTAGCGTTCAGTCTCACTGGCAAGCTTTGCCTTATCCTCTTCAGTCAGTTCATCATCAAAGCAACCCTCATACCGACCAAAGGAACCAAAGGCATCACAACTGAAGAGGATCCCATCCTCTTCCAGATACGTCATCATGGTCTCAGGCCAGTGGATGTTTGGCGTCATGAAGAACTTGAGAGTCTTTCCCCCAAGGTCGAGGGTCTCCCCGTCACTTACTGCTCGTACATTCTTATCAATCTTATAGAAATGCTTTATCAGGGGAACAGCTTTTGCGCTGCAGAGGATTTCTACATCAGGATAGTGCTTGACGATTTCAGCCATTGCTCCAGTGTGATCTGGTTCCATATGATTGATGATGATGTAGTCCAGATTCCCTTCTCCGAGGGAAAGACTCTCCAGCTGATCACCAACAGCTTTCAGCGCTCCATCCCAATCCTTGACCAAATCGACCAGAACACGTTTCTCACTGCCTTTCACCACATAAGAGTTCAGCATCACTCCATCAGGGATAGGCCATATTCCCTCAAATAGGTCCCGACTGCCAACCTTTGCGGCCACACGGTAGACACCATCTGCAAGTACATCAGGTTTCATAGTATTGAATCTCCTCTTCATACAAAGATACACAATTATACCAAATTTGTGAATGAAAGACATCAATGCCCTAGGACAATCCCTGCACTCACTCGGGAATCAAAGGCAGAGCTGGGTCTCCCTTTGCATGGAAAATATGGTTCGTTGTACCTGTTTGTAGTCGCTCATATAATGCAGAAGCAGGGAATGGAACTCTTTTGAATGATTGAAATGTACCAAGTGAGCCATTTCATGCAGTACCAAGTAGGAGAGTTGCTTCTCGCTTAGGGCTTGGCATCGCAGGGAAAAATTCAGCCTGCCTTTTGCTGAACAGCTACCCCATCGACTTTTTGAATCGCGTACCGAAAAAGGGGGGATGGGGAGATGCAGGATATCTGCCCAATAGGAAACCAAGGGAGTCAGCCTCTTGCGTGCCTCTTCCTGGTAGAGTTCCTTGATCAGATGGCATATACCAAAGGAGTCCAAGGGCTTTTTTGGATCATAGGTCACGAGCAAAGAGGAATCATGTACTGTAATTGCGGCATGCAATCCTGGCTCCAATATCAGTGTGTAGTGTTTTCCTGCATAGGGAAACAACTCTCCACTCTCATAGGTATGCAGAGCCTGTTGCTGTTTATTGATTGTATGGAGCAGTTTATCCTTATTGCTGAGAATCACCCTCTCTACGGCAACCTTCGATATTCCGTAAGGGGCACTTACTTTCACCTTCCCATCTGCCTTGACCCGAACTGTTATATGTCGAATTCCTCTTCTGTAGAGAAGGGTGTATGGTATGTTTTCTACTTTACCGTCTGTTTTCATTCTGCTACAGTATCTCTCATGCAACAAAGCAAGTCCATGATTTTACACCTCAACCAGGCGATTCCCTATCAAACAGCTCCATTCTCTGCCTCTGATGCGGAGGATGCTTATCAACAGATGCTTACCCATCTCGATGCTCAACCAGTAGGCAGTGAAGGATGCCTTGCACTCTCTTCCACTCTCTCCCTGCTCTTTGCTGGGGTACAGGAGAGTCCAGATGAGGCAACACGAGAGGCTGTTGAGAAAGGGCTCCCCCTGCCAAAGGTAGAGGCTCCTTTCTATCTGGAAGAAGGAAGCTATACATTCACCCAACTCTCTCCCCCTTCTTCCATCGCCTCCTTATCCTCAGCAATCGAAAACCTCTTCGATGGTCCACCTGTCATCTACCTTAGGCTTCTGAAAGAGAACCCTCTTACCATCATTGCCCAGCTCTGGACACAGCGTTAGAAAAAGAGAGGAATGAGAAGAGGAGCAACCAAGCTCATGATCACACCATGGTAGATCGAACCTACCATGGTACGCGTCCCAAAGTGAGAGGAAAGCAAGACCAAGGTGACATCCATACTGGTTGCACCAGCAGTGCAGACTGCAGGATAGTAATACCTCCTTCCCAACCTCCCAAACAGAGGTATGAGAAAGAATGAGAAACTCTCCCTCAGCAGATTGGACAGGAATGAGATGGAACCAAGAACCGGATACCCCAGATCGGTGATCAGTATACCGGAGAGAGAGTACCACCCAAAACCACTAAGCATCCCTATAACTTGTGAGAGGGTATAGGGAGTGAAAAGGAAAACACCAAAAGCTCCAACATAGGTGCCTAGTATGGTGTAGAGAGGGAGGAAAAACAGGCTTCTATCAGCAAACACCCCTTTGAAGCTTATCTTTCGATGAACCATCCCCATACCAACAGAAAACAACAGCACATACAGCAGGTAGGTAACCAAGGAACTGTCAAACCAGGAGAAAGCATTCGTCCCCAGTCTCAATACCAATCCAAGGATTACAATGGAAACCAAGAGCAGAGGTTCCTTGATAATATCATATAGTCTTCTGATGAGACTCTGCTCCTTCCTCTTTGCAATGGCAATATGCTCAGAACGCAAGGAGGGTGTCAGGATGAAGGAAAAAAGCAGAGCTACTAGAATGGTACCGGCTACTCCAAAAAGGGTGATAAGCAACGCAGTAATGCCAATGGTCCCAAACTGTGAGGTGATTCCATCGATTCCACCTGTGTTCACCCCCATGAAAAACAACAGAAGCCAAACCAAGAACATCTGTGCATACGCAGAGACATGGGTAAACCGCTCCTTGCCCAAAAGATGTGCAGAACCCATTCCGAGAACTAATGCAAGGGCGAGTTTCGCCAGATAGAGAAGTGTTTCCATGTGGACAAACAGTATATCAATCACACATGACTGTCAAATTCCCTTGTTTCTCCGCTCTTCCTTCAGTATAGTTGACTGCATGACTGATGAAAAAATGAGTGATACCTTCCACCGACTTACACTCAACGATGGAAGAGAGATTCTCCTTGTGGGCACAGCCCATGTATCCAAAGAGAGTGTTGATGAAGTTGCACTGCTCATTGAGAGTGAGCAACCTGACCATATCTGCCTTGAACTTGACGATGGACGGATGAAAAACAGGGAGGAGAAATCCTCTTGGTCAGATATGGACATCAAGAAGGTCCTCAAAGAAAATAAGGGGTTCCTCTTGCTTGCAAATATGGCTCTCTCCTCCTTCCAGAAGAGGATGGGAGACCAATCAGGGAGTGCCCCCGGAGAAGAAATCCTCAGTGCAGCCAGGCTGGCCAAGGAAAAAGAGATCCCCTACTCACTCTGTGACCGGGAAATCCAGGTCACGTTCAGCAGGGCATGGAGAAAGTCCAACCTCTGGAACAAGGCAAAACTCATTGCCACCATCATCAGTGCCGCTTTCAGTAATGAAAAGATTTCAGAGGAGGAACTGGAGTCCCTCAAAAAAGCCGATGTCATGCAAGGCATGATGGATGAGATGGCCAAGGAACTACCCTCGGTCAAGGAAGTGCTCATTGACGAGCGCGACCGTTATCTTGCAACCAGTATCTTCCTCTCCCCTGGTAATAAAAAGCTTGCCGTCATTGGTGCAGGTCACCAAGGTGGTATCATCAGGACGATCAAGGCAATCGAAGAGGGCACCATCGGTACCGACCTTTCAGACATCAGCACCACCCCAAAGGGTGGCAAAGCCGGAAAGATTTTTTCCTGGGGCTTTCCCATCCTTATCGTGGGAATCCTCTTGTATGGTTTCTTCAACCTCGGCCAGAGTGAAGGGATCAAGATGTTTGGGTACTGGCTTGCAGTGAACATGAGCTTCACTGCCATTGGTGCCATCCTGGCTCTAGCCCATCCACTCAACACATTGGTGAGTATATTGTCAGCCCCCCTAACAAGCCTCCATCCTGGGATTGGGGTTGGAATGGTGAGCGGATTGATGGAAGCAACACTCAGAAAGCCAAAGGTTCGTGATTTTGAGCAACTGGGAGAGGATGCAGCATCCTTCAGAGGGTGGTATCGAAACCGTGTATTACACACCCTCCTTGTCTTCCTCTACACCAGCCTAGGAGCCTCCATCGGAAATGTTGTCATTTTCCCCATTCTTCTCAGCATGCTTGGTTCATAAGGAAAGCTAACGAACATAGCAAGAGAGGTCGTATCGTTAGATACGGCCTTTTTTCAACTCTTTATGAATATATCTATTTCTTTTAATTGTATGTTTTTATTAATTTGTTAGTATTGCTTACTATATAATCACTTCATTGAATTCATGAGATCCAGAGCTTCCTTTATAGTAGAGCAAGCATGTTGCACCAGCGGGGAACGGGAAGCAATCCTGGGTACTATTGAACGCTTGAAGCCCAGCTCCTTGGCAGCCTTTTCTCGCTTCTCTGGAAACCCAACACCCCTTACTTCTCCAGCAAGGCTAAGCTCCCCATAGCTGACCAAGGCCTTGGGTATACTCTTGTTGGTCAGGGCAGACCAGAGGGCAAGGGCAAGGGGCAACTCGATGGATACCTCGCTGAGTTTCATCCCACCTGCTACATTGACATAGATATCCTGGTCACTGAGCCGTAGACCTGCATGTCGCTCCAAAATTGCAGCAACGCGGGTAACCCTGGCTGTATCAATTCGATCTGAATAGATGCGGGTATACCCATTCTTGGCACTGGTAGTCAGTGCCTGGATTTCCACCAAAAAGGTCCGTGAACCCTCGATAACCGGGGTATAGGATATTCCAGGGGGAATGTCCTTTGTGAGCCTATCGGTGATAAAGAATGAGGACGGATTTGCCACAGGGCTGAGCCCTTTCTCATGCATACTGAAAATACCGATTTCATCAACGGAGCCAAACCGATTCTTTGCTGCTCGAATCAACCGAATTCCACTGGAAATCTGCTCAAAGTAGATTACGGTATCAACCAGATGCTCAATGACTTTTGGACCAGCCAATACCCCTTCCTTCGTCACATGCCCGATAAGAAACAACGATATTCCCAACTGTTTACAGAGACCAACCAAGGTAGTGGAACAAGACCGGATCTGGTTCACTGACCCCGCAGGGGAAGGGATCTCATCACTGGTAAGCGTCTGTAATGAATCAACAACGACTACATCAGGCTTTTCTTCACTTAAAAGACTTACCACCACTTCCACCCTGGTATCACAAAAAATGGAGATGGATGAAAGATTGAGTTCCAGCCGTTGTGCACGAAGCTTAACCTGACTGGGTGACTCCTCACCAGAAATGTAGAGCACTTTTCGTCCACTTGAGCACTTCTCAAGTACCTGGAGCATTAAGGTGGACTTGCCGATACCCGGCTCTCCCCCAAGGAGGATGGAAGAGCCACGCATGACTCCTCCACCGAGTACCCGGTCAAGTTCACTGATACCTGTCTCATACCGGAACAACGGATCAATCTCAACTTCCTCCAAACTCACAGGCTTGGTGGCAGTGCTGATCACAGCACGTTTGCCATCGGAGGGTTTACTTACCGCTTCCTCTTCAAAGGTGTTCCAACTTCCGCAGTCTGGACAGCGTCCCAACCATTTTGTCTCAACCCTGCCACATTGGCTACAGACGTAATGAACAGCCTTTTCTTTCACAAGTATCTCCTTTTATTATATCTAATTAAAACTTTATCAACTCCACATCGAAAATCAAATAGGAGTTTGGAGGGATAACCCCGGGATATCCCATGGTCCCGTATCCGAGTTCAGGGGGGATAATCAGGGTCCGCTGCTCACCTACGGTCATGGTCTTCAAGGCCTCGTTCCAACCTTCAATTACCTGTCCGATTGCAAACTGTGCTGGGGTCCCCCGTTGCACTGAACTATCAAAAATCCTTCCATCAAGCAAGGAGCCAGTATAGTGAACGGTTACAGTCTGGCCTTGTTTAGGGCTTTTCTTTCCTTCACCGTCCTTCTTTACTACATACCGAAGACCTGTCTCTGTCACTTTTGCATCAGGCCAACGATTCTTCAGCTCTTTCTCAAGCTTCTCTTTTTCCTTAGCTTCACGGCTCTTGTTCTTCTCCTCTGCTGCAAGTACGTACTGGGTAAAGATCTCACGAGAGACTTCGAATGCCTCAGCATCCTTTCCTACACGTACAATCTCAACACGGTTGAGCTTATCACCTTGCGCAATGGAGTTCACCACATCCATGCCTTCTACAACATGACCAAAGACGGAATGCTTACCATCCAACCAAGGAGTCGCCACATGTGTGATAAAAAATTGGCTTCCGTTTGTTCCGGGTCCAGCGTTCGCCATGGAGAGAACACCTGGTTCGGTATGTTTCAATGAATCATCGAACTCATCTGGAAACGTATATCCAGGACCTCCGGTCCCATTCCCTTTGGGGCATCCACCCTGAATCATAAAGTTTTCAATAACCCGGTGGAACGTGAGATTATTATAGAAAGGTTTTCCTTCCCCATTCACATTCAAAGCTCCCTCTGCAAGCCCTACAAAGTTTGCAGTGGTCATTGGAGCTTTCTTGCTCTCAAGGAATAGTGTGATCTCACCCTTACTGGTATGCAATACGGCATACAAGCCGTCTTTCAATTCTTTCTTATCCATTGTATCTCCTTACTTTCTTATAGTTCAAACAGTCCCTGATTTGGCATCAGCAACTGATACAGTCTTTCCAATTCTTCACTACTGGTAAAGGGAATCTCAATCTTTCCTTTTTCCAGTGACCCTTTAATCTCCACCTGCGATCCTACTGCATGCAAGAACTTATCTTCGATTGCTATAATCTCTGGAGCCTTAGCCAGACTCTTCTTTGCTCGTTTCTTCTTTTGATATGCAGCTCGTTTACCCATATTGAACTGCGAAGCCAACTGTTCCGTTGCCCGTACTGAAAGATCCTTCTCCAGTACGGTACGATAGAGAATTTCCCTATCAGCAGGATTCACCACAGAAAGGATTGCTCTCGCCTGACCTGCAGTAAATTTGCCATTCAACAAATCCTGCTGCATGGAAGAGCTCAATTGTAAAAGCCGAATGCTATTACTAATGGTGGACCTATTCTTTCCCAGTCTCTTCGCCAACTCTTCTTGGGTTATCCCTGCTTCTTGAATAAGGTAAGCATACGCCTTCGCTTCTTCAATAGGGTTTAGGCTCTCCCTCTGAATATTCTCTATGAGAGAGACTTCCAATCGTTGCATCTGGGTGAAATCTTTTACCAGTACCGGCATTCGCTCGAGTCCGGCAATTTTTGCTGCCCGGAATCTTCTCTCTCCTGCAACAATACTATACACACCGGGAGCAATCTCCTCTACCAGTATAGGCTGTAACACACCTTCTCTTTGGATCGATTGACTCAATTCTTCCAGTGCTTCCTGGTTGAAATCCTTTCTTGGCTGGTTTGGGTTTGCACGAATTTGTTCAACAGGGACTTCAAGAACACGTTGTCCTTTTTCTGCATCTGGTTTTGATGAGGCTAGGCCAAGGGCGGAGTCCAAAACTGAATCGAATGAATAGTCTTGCATCAAGGAACCTATTCCTTTCCCCAATCCATGTTTCTTATTGGTTTCCTGCGACACGTTTTGTAACCTCCTTGGCTAATGCCTTATATGCTTTTGCCCCACTGCTTGAACCATCGTATACCGTAATAGGTAGTCCATGTGAAGGAGCTTCTGCAAGTCGAATATTTCTGGGAATCATCGTCTTGAAGACCAATTGAGGGAAAAAGGAACTCACATCTTCAACTACTTCTTTAGCCAGATTAGTGCGCTTGCTGTACATAGTAAAAAGAATTCCTAGTACTTCAAGATCAGGATTAATAGATTTCTTCATATTCCCCACGGTTCTTGTCAACAAGCTCAACCCTTCCATTGCCAAGTATTCACACTGCATTGGAATGATCACTTTTTTGGCCCATGCCATTGCATTGACCGTGACTAATCCTAATGAAGGAGGACAATCTGCAAGGATGTACTCCCAGGAATCCTCCAATGAAGATAAGGCTCGTTTGATAAAAAACTCTCGCTCTTCCTCTTCAACCAGCTCGATATTCAAACCAGCCATGTTGATATTGCTGGGTATAGCGTAGAGATTCTTGACTGGAGTCTGCTGAACTGCTTCCTCAGCGGGAAGCTGACCAGCTATTACCTCATATATACCAGGTTGCCTTCCATCAATGGAGGTAGCACTAGTGAGATTACCCTGGGCATCCAAGTCGATCAACAGGACCTTCTTACCCAGCCCCGCCAACGCAGCTCCCAAGTTAACTGCTGAGGTAGTTTTACCTACTCCACCTTTTTGGTTCAAAAACAGTATTGTTTGTGCACTCATGCTACTCACTATACGTAATAAATTCATTCATGTCACCCAATAAGGTTGTTAACTTGACCCTTCTTCATCTGTATAGTATCTTCAAGATACCGTATGGAGGATACTTACATGATAGAAGATAAAGTCAAAAAGGCACTTGAGGACATTCGTCCCTCTTTGCAAAATGACGGTGGAGATATCGAGTTTATCAGTTTGGTTGGCAATGATGTAACTGTTCGTCTTGTTGGCGCATGTGCTGGCTGCCCGATGTCCCAGATGACCCTGAAAGGTGGTGTAGAACGCTACCTTCGCAACTTTGTTGATCCGAATCTAACTGTGGTAAATAGCCCAGATCTTTAGAATTCAGAGAATCAAGTATGAGGCGTTTCACGTGAAACATTCGCGTGGAACGTATTTTTTATACCCTGAATTATGTTTCGAAATACGCATTCTATTCGAATCAACTCTCTACCAAGATAATTGATTGTTTCACGTGAAACAATCATAAAAAACCTCATACAATTCTTATTATTTTTAGTCGAACCACGATAACACTTCTTCTACCAATCAAACTCCATATACAAGGAGTTCGTTCTAAGAATGTATTACAGTAAATAGCTCACTCCCCGTATTCAACTATACATACCCCTAAGATAGCCATGCCGTCCAATTACTATTTCCTTCTACTAGATGTTTCACGTGAAACACTAGAACACTATTTGAAGTACCAAAGGATATATGCATACCGATACTATCCCCTACCCTACCCTCTTTCTCTTCTGGATCCTCTATCTATTGAAGGTAAGCACATCCTAAGATTTGGTGCATTATTCACTCTATGTTTCATGTAATACGGGGTTGGCTTTAGTATGGCTATACTCTTCTTTTGAGTGAGTAATATTCACCTTGGTTGGTTTTTCACCTTCGATTTTTAAATGTTTTTCAAATGTACTAAAAACAGCAAATCAGAGCGCTATTTGCAGGTTATTTGGCCAATGTTTCTATATAACGATACAGATTTGTGTGGGAAATGGAGGGAAATTTTGGCAATAAAATAGGCTGTTTTCTCAATGGAAAACAGCCCGATATACTACTTAACAGATGTTTTATTCGTTATCTGAATCGTCAGTTACCACATCATCAGATTCATCATCAACATCCTCGTCTTGTACCACTTCCTCTGGATTTGGTGCTTCAGGAATCTCTACTTCTTCCTCTTCATCTTTCTCAGTAGAAGCAATGGCTACGATGGAGTCATTTTTCCACTTCATCGATACCACACGGACTCCGGCAGCATTTCTCCCTTGTACCGAGATGGCATCACAATGAACTCTCAGTGTCTGTCCCATCATGGTGACACACACAACATCATTCTCATCATTCACACTCAGCACACCCACGATAAAGGTTGCCTTAGTTCCAAGACGGAAGATCTTCTGTCCTTGTGTTCCTCTACCATGCACATTGAAGCTGTCAAAGGTTACCTGTTTGCCCTGCCCATTTTCAGTAATCATGAGAATTCTATGGGAATCATCTACCTTCAACAGTCCAGCAACCTGGTCATCTCCAATCAGGCGGATACCACGAACACCACGGCTAGCTCTTCCCATTGCTCGTACATCACTTTGACGGAACCTGAGTCCTCGACCATTCTTGGTGATCAGCATGACTTCGTCACCTTCTTCAACCAGGTCACAGCTCAGTAGTTCATCACCTTCATCAAGGAACAAGGCCCTGATACCACGAACCCTTGCATTCACGAAGTTGGACAAAGATACCTTTTTCACAACACCCTGACGGGTAGCCATCATCAGGTACTTATCTTCACTGAATTCCTTGAATGCAATGATCGAAGTGATCTTCTCGGTGGTTTCCAGCTGAAGAATATTCTTGATACTGGTCCCCTTTGCAGTTTTGGTAGCTTCAGGAATCTGGAATCCCTTGATATAGTAAGCCTTACCTGCATTACTGACGAACATTACGTATTCATGGGTTGAGGCAACAAACATATGGTCAACGAAATCGCCGTCCTGTAGCTTGGTTGTCCTGGTTCCCTTGCCTGCGCGTCCGTGAGCATCATACTCCTCGACGGGAATTCGCTTTGCAAAGCCCTTATTGCTGATCAACACAACGACAGATTCTTCCTTGATGAAATCCTCATCTGTTGCCTGACCCAACTCTTCTCGAGCAATTCTTGTAAGTCTACGATCCTTTGGAACAAGAGAGGAGGGAAGGGAGCGAACTTCGGATTTGACAACACCCAATATTTTCTGGTCGTCAGCAAGCAATTCCTGATAGTAGGCTATCTTCTGTTCAAGCTCTGCCAATTCATCCAATATCTTTGAAGTCTCAAGATGACTCAATCGACCAAGTTTCATATCGATGATCGCCTGAGCCTGGATATCATCCAAACCAAAACGCTGGACAAGACGATTTGCAGCTATCGTGTTATCTTCAGACTCCTTGATGATCTTAATTACCTCATCGATGTTATCAAGACCAATTTTCAAGCCCCTGAGGATATGTGCACGCTCTTGTGCCTTGCGCAAGTCATACTTTGTCCGCCTTGTCACCACCTCAGTTCGATGCTCAATATAATAAACCAACATCTCTTTGAGCGTGAGCAACTGAGGCCTTCCCTTCACCAGTGCGAGATTGTTTACATTGAAGTTTGACTGTAGGGCTGTTCGGCTGAACAACTGATTGAGTACCACCATCGGCTCGGATCCCATCTTCAGCTCCACCACGATCCTGATACCGTTACGGTCAGACTCGTCGCGTATTGTGCTGATCATAGGGATTGCACCATCCTTACGGAGATCGTCAATTTTCTTCACCAAATCAGCTTTGTTGACCTGGTAAGGTATCTCGGTGAATACGATCTGGTCATGACCACGATCACTCTCCTCAATCTCATATACAGAGCGCATGACAATCTTGCCACGTCCGGTGGTAAAGGCATCCTTGATTCCCTGCATGCCACAAATGACTCCACCTGAGGGAAAGTCAGGACCCTTGATATGTTCCATTAACTCATCAATGGTGATATCAGGGTTTTCAATGACTGCACAGATAGCATCAGAGATTTCCTGCAGGTTATGTGGAGCCATATTGGTGGCCATTCCAACTGCAATTCCACTACTTCCGTTTGCCAACAGGAAAGGGAATGAACCAGGAAGAACCAGAGGTTCTGTCATCGAGTCATCATAGTTCGGCCCGAAATCAACCGTCTCTTTCTGGATATCCTGCAACATCTCCTCGCCGATTCGGCTCATCTTAGCCTCGGTATATCGCATTGCTGCTGCCGGGTCACCGTCAATGGAACCAAAGTTACCCTGGGGGTTTACCACCGGGTAGCGTAAGGAGAAATCCTGTGCAAGACGTACCAATGCATCATATACCGATCCATCCCCATGGGGATGGTACTTACCAAGCACATCACCAACAATACGAGCACATTTCTTATATGAGGAGTTGGCTCTCAGGCCCATCTCATACATATCAAAGAGGATTCTTCTGTGGACCGGCTTGAGACCGTCACGTACATCAGGGAGGGCCCTGCTGACAATGACGGACATGGCATAGTTGAGATACGAGGTTCGCATCTCCTTTGCCACGTCTACAATTATTGTCCTATTTTCGTTTACTTCTTCCACGATTATGTCCTTATACTAGATATCCAAATTCGAAACATAGACTGCATTTGCGTCAATGAAAGCCCTTCGCGGCTCAACTTCTTCACCCATGAGCATACTGAAAACCCTATCAGCTTCCTCTGCATCTTCAAGCGAGATTTGGCTGATCATGCGTGTCTCAGGATTCATGGTTGTTTCCCAAAGCTGATCGGGGTTCATCTCACCAAGACCTTTATACCGCTGGAGCCCGACCTTGTTTTCATCTTTTACATTGTGTTCTTCGAGAATCTTGGTCCTCGCTTCCTCATCATAGGCATAGAAAACCTTCTTCCCTATGGTGATCTTGTACAAGGGAGGCATTGCAAAATAGATATACCCGGCTTCAATGAGAGGTCTCATATACCTAAAGAAGAACGTCAGCAGCAATGTCCTGATATGTGATCCATCAACGTCTGCGTCTGCCATGATGATAATCTTGTGATATCTCGTTTTAGAGAGGTCAAAGGTAACATCATTGTCGAAATCTTCATCCTTCCCCATATTGTTGTACCGAGTAATACCGGCACCAATGGAAGAAATAACCGGCTGCAGCTTATCATTTCCCAATACCTTGAACTCCTGGGCTTTCTCAACATTGAGCATCTTACCCCAGAGAGGAAGAATTGCCTGGAATTTGCGGTCACGGCCCTGTTTTGCGGATCCACCTGCCGAGTCACCCTCAACAATGAATACCTCACACTTTGCAGGATCCTTTTCAGAACAGTCAGCCAGCTTGCCTGGTAGGCCGCCACCTTCACTCTTCTTTCTGATCTGCTCTCGTGCCTTACGGGCGGCAACCCTCCCAAGTGCAGCACTGATGATTTTCTGCAGAATGGTTTCTGTCTGGGCAGGGAATTCATCAAAATAGTTTCCCAGCTTCTCATATACCATGGAGAAAACAACGCCGGTAACAGCGGAGTTGCCCAATTTCATCTTGGTCTGCCCCTCAAACTGGGGTTCAGGAACCTTGACAGAAATAACAGCGGTCAAACCTTCTGAGATATCACTCTGTTCGAGTTTTTCCTCATACTTCTTCAAGAGTTTTGGGTTCTTCTGTAATTGAAGGTTGATAACCCGGCTCAATCCAGTCCTGAAACCAGTAAGGTGGGTACCACCCTCGCGAGTGTTGATATTGTTGACAAAGGTAATCACCTTCTCATCGTACTTATCATTGTACTGCAGACCAATTTCAACCTTGATGTTGTCTCTTTCCCCTTCAATGGAGATGGGAGGATCAACCAAGACACGCTTGAATTCGTTAAGGTAACTTACAAAGTGGGAAATTCCACCCTCAGAGTGGAATGTTTGTTCTTTTACCTCATCTCCTCTGCGGTCAGACAGGGAGATTGAAACACCCTTGTTCAGGAAGGAAAGCTCCCTGAATCTATTAACCAATACCTCATAACTGAAAGCATTATGCTCCATGATGGAGTAGTCGGGCGAGAATTTAACCACGGTGCCACTTCGATCGGTATCTCCGATGCGTAGTACTTCGCTCTTGGGCAAACCACAACTGTAGAGCTGTCGGTAAATCCCCCCATCCCGATAGATGGTAACTTCCATCCAAACCGAGAGGGCATTCACACAGGAGACACCCACTCCATGCAATCCGCCGGAAACCTTATAGGAGTTCTTATCGAATTTTCCTCCGGCATGCAGTTGGGTAAGTGCAATTTCCAGCGAGCTTTTCTTCTCAATTGGGTGTGGATCGACAGGAATTCCGCGGCCATTGTCTTCAACTGTACAAACCTCTCTTCCCTCTTTATCAATATCGAGGTAGACACGGATTTCTGAACAGTAACCGGCCATCGCTTCATCGATGCTATTATCAACCACCTCATATACGAGATGATGCAATCCATCAATGCCTGTGGATCCAATGTACATACCAGGTCGTTTTCGAACAGCCTCAAGACCCTTGAGGACCTGAATACTCCCGGCAGAATAACCATGGGAAACGGAAGCCATCTCTACACCATCTTGGTGCAATGATGGCTCCAACGTTCCGTTGTCAAAGCTCCCTTCACTCATTCGTTATATCCTTATGTAATAATAAAAAAAATACCTGTATCAATTCTTATCAAGTATACCAAAATTATGGGGGAGTTGCAAGCTTGCACACGAATTCAAGCCAATTTATTACTTCTTTTATTACAAGATTTTACAAACAACAGATTCACTTAGCTGTACAATACTTGCACCGTCTGACACTACAAGGTAAAATGGCCGCATGAGCGAAGCACAAAACATATACTATGAGTTCTGGCAGGAAACTGCCTCCCGTATCAAGGAGACCCTTCCAGAACAGGAATACCATACCTGGTTCAATCGAATTGCCTACCTACGATCAGATAGTCATAAGGTAGTACTGGCTGTAGCAAGCCAGTTTATTCTGGACACAGTAATAGCCCGTTACAGGGATATGATACGCAATACGATGATTGAACTAACTGGAGAGGACATCGATATTGGTTTTGAGGTAGTAGCACGTTCAAAAATTGAACAAATACAACAACCATCAAAAGAACACAAGGAAACACCAAAGGAAACCCCCATTGTTACCATCCAACCAAAGCCACAGGTCAGTGAAGAAAAGACCTTGAAAATGAAAAAGGATTGTAATCTGAACCCTTCCTATGAGTTTCATACATTTGTGATCGGGGACAACTCCGCATTTGCCTATAATGCAAGCCTCGCCATTGCAAAGAATCCAGGAGTCAGTTACAACCCTTGCCTCATCTATGGTGGTGTAGGGCTTGGTAAAACACACCTGTTGAACTCCATCGGAAATCACATCATCAACAACACCCCTGAGCTGAAGGTTATGTATGTGACAGCCGAGATGTTTACCAATGAATTCATTGAATCAATCGGTTCACAAAGAACACAGCAGTTCAAGAACAAGTTCCGTAAAGTGGATGTGCTGCTTATCGATGACATACACTTCCTGCAAGGAAAGGACAGCACACAGGAAGAACTGTTCCATACATTCAACAACCTGTACGAGTCAAAGAAACAGATGGTATTCACCTGTGACCGACCTATCAGTGAACTGAAAAACATAACCGATCGCCTGAGTTCCAGGTTTGAGAGGGGATTGAACGTAGATCTGCAACCACCAAACTATGAAACAAGAATGGCAATCCTCAAGAAAAAACTTGTGGAAAGGGGCGGTTCAATGAGCGAGGAGATTCTCAACTACATAGCAACCAATGTATGTACAAATGTAAGGGATCTTGAATCATCACTTACCAAGCTTATTGCCTATAGCGAACTACTTGGACAGGAAATATCATTTGACAAGGCACGGGAACTCCTTGGCATTCTCCCCTCCTTGGCTGCCAATTCAAACCAGACCCTCTCCATTGATACCATCATTAAGGTAGTGGGAGAGTACTTCAATGTAAGCAGCTTCGAGATCAAGGGGAAAAAGAAGAACAAATCGCTCATACAACCAAGACAGATTGCCATGTTCCTGGCAAGGGATATTACCGAATACTCCACTACAGAAATCGGTACAGAATTTGGAGGCAGGGATCATACCACTGTCATGCATGCACATGACCGGATTGAGTCCTTGATGAAAGGGGATGAATCGTTTGCAAACACCATCGTGAAATTGAAGAGGGACTTAACAAATGGTAAGCGGTAATATCTTGTGGACAACCACTGGATACCTTGTGGATAACTGCCAAAACCTGTGGATACAGCTTTTTTCCTTGTGGATGAAATGTGGGCAACTGGACAAGTTATCCACAAGATGACAAAAATTAAGCAGTGATTGGACAAGAAATTAGAAAGTTATCCACAGAATCTGTGCTATTATTACTATTATTACTATATTTTTTAATAATCTAGGAGTATTAATATGAAATTCGTCTGCAACAAAGATGACATCCTCAACGAGATAATATATTCAATGGATTTTACCAGTCAGAGAAACTCTCTTTCGATCACCAGCAACGTCTATCTAGAGACATTTGATGGACGACTCATCATCAAAGCAACAGATCAGAAATTGGGATTCAACACTGAGATTGCAGTCGAGACACTGCAAGAAGGAAGAACCACTGTTTTCTGCGAAAAACTCCTGAATATTCTCAGAAGCCTTCCAAACACCAGAATTGATTTCTCATTGGAAGATGGAATGCTTACAATCAAGCCTGAAGAGCAGAACATTGATTTCAAACTAAGAACCATAGGTGCTGATGAATTTCCCTCCCTGGAGAATTCAGAATCATCTTCGTATTTCACGATTCCTCAGAAAACCTTCACCGATATGGCAAACCAAACCATGTTTGCCATCAGCGAGGATGAAACAAGATATTTCCTCTGTGGCCTGTATCTCGAAAGAAATGCAAGTGGCATGAACATGGTTGCCACAGATGGAAGAAGACTTTCCATTGTGGAGAGAACATTTGAAGAAGATCTTCCCATGTTCCCCTCAATTATCATTCCACCAAAATTCTTTACAGAATTGAAAAAACTCTCAACAGATGAGGGAATGCTTGATCTTTCAATAACAGAAAATATTCTTTTTGCAAAAATAGGTAACAGGACATTCTATACGACCCTCATCAAAGGACAATATCCAAACTATCGTAGGGTAATTCCAGATGTGCAAACCTATACCTGTACGATGAGAATCCAAGATATGCTTGATGCCTTGAAGAGAGTTTCTCTCTTGGTTGAAAACAAGGCAAAACGAATCTTCCTGGATATCAGTGAGGCTGGCGTGCTGCTTACCAGTGATGAGAGTGAAGTTGGAGAAGCGAAAGAAATCATTGCATGCCAGTATGAAGGTCCTGACAGCAAGGTTTCCTTGAACTACACATACTTGGTAAATCCATTGAAAGCCATGGAGGGAGAATATTTCTCCATCAACTTTACTGAACCTACTCGTGCAATGACAGTAAAACCCGATAGTAATAGGGATTACTTTCATATCATTATGCCAATGCAACCGAATGCCTGATGCGTTTTACCCAGCTTTGGACAAACCAATTCAGAAATCTGGCCAGCGAGAAAATACCTGTCGATAACCGACAGGTATTCCTCATTGGACCAAACGGACAAGGAAAAACCAATCTTCTTGAAGCGGTATATACACTCTGTTATGGATCTTCGTTTCGTACAAACCAATTGAAGGAACTCGCTACTGACAAAGAAAAAAACTTCAAGCTTGAAGGAATATACGTAACAGATGATGAACAACATCATACCCTTGTACTCGAATACAAAGACGCAAAACGAACAGTGCTGCTCGATGGACGGGAAATCAAGGACAGGAAGGAGTTGATCTACAACATCCCCTGTATTGTTTTCAGCCATGACGATATTTTTTTCATCAAGGGAGAACCTGAACAGCGAAGAAGATTTTTTGACCAGATCATGAGCATGTACAATCCCCTGTTTTTTGATGATATGCGCAGGTATAGGTTGGTATTGAGACAACGAAATCTGGCGATCAAAGAACAACGCTTTGAACTGCTTCCCGTCTATGACATCCAGCTCGCCACCTATGGCATTGCAATCCAGCAGGAAAGAACACGTGCTGTATTCGAGTTTGACCAGATTTTTCCTGAGATGTATCGCTCTGTTTCTGGTCAGGACATTGATATACATATCGAGTACCAACCGTCCTGGAACACCTGTGCAACCAAGGATGAGGTGATTGCTTACCTGGAACAGAAAAGAGGACGGGATATGAACCTGTTAACCACTACCAGTGGAATTCATCGTGACAGATTCCAAGTGATGGAAGGTTCTCAAAATTTTTCGCAAACAGGATCTACCGGCCAAATGAGGCTCGCTTCACTCATTTTTCGTACTGCACAGATGGCATTTTTTGAGAAAAAAACCGGAGGAAAGCCCTTGATACTGGTTGATGATGTCCTGCTCGAGCTTGATCATACCAGACGATCGGAATTTCTGAGGTTGATGCAATCCTACAGCCAAGCTTTCTTTACATTTTTACCAGAAGAGCAGTATTTCTCCTCTCTGGCAGATGAGAACGCATTGGTGTATACTGTCGATCAAGGAAGATTTATCAGCCATGAAGGATAAGAAAACAAGACTGTGCAAGGAAGGAGAACCACTGGAAGCAAAAGCAGTGCTTGACTATGTCTTGAGAAGACTTGATATTCGTCCTGATAACCCAAAAGCAGCTGTTGGATTTGAGTGGCAGAAAATCATTGGAAACCGCTTGTATCCTCACGTGAAAATTGTGGAAATCAAGCACACCACATTGGTTTTGAAAGCAGACCATCCTTCTTGGGCACAAATTACCATGATGCAGCAAAAAAAGATTCTTTCTCTGCTCGCAAAGAAGTATCCATCCCTAGGCATTAAGAGCATTCAGATGCTAAGCTCTTAGTTACTTGACGTAAATACGGGCAGTCTATATACTGCACCACTCGGGGGAGTATCCTCTGAATTAAGTAGAAAATATCCGCGTAAAGCGATGTAAAAATTGGAGATTATCTCATGAGTTACAAAGGAAAAAGAACCTACCAGCCCAGTAGAGTGAAGAGAAACAGAAAGTTTGGTTTTAGGGCTCGTATGGCAACAAAGGGCGGTCGCCTGGTCTTGGCCCGCAGAAGAGCCAAAGGCAGACATAAGCTGTCCGTATGTGATGAGAAGAAGCCTTTCTAAACAAGAAATTGTAAAACGTAAACCGGAGATTGACCGAATTTTCAAGACCGGCAGGCATTATTCCTGCCGTGGATTGAAACTTATTGTAAGTCAGAACCAACTAGATATTGATAGGATTGTGGTAATTCCGGTCCGTCATTACGGTAATGCTGTCCAAAGAAACAGGATCCGTAGACAAATCAAGGAAATTTGGCGTACAGAAAAGCCTAGGATGGTCCCCGGTTACGATTTTGCATTTGTCGTTTATCCAGGAAAGGTTCTTGATTATGCATTCCAAAAGGAACAAATACTCTCTCTCTGCGATAAGGCTGGGGTGTTTAACCAGTCTTAAAACGCTTTCATAACACTCCTCATTCTGTTGTTCTGTCCTATCTTTCCTGTGATTGCTTTCTTCTCTACACATCCCCCCATCAGGAGCAGATATGGATAAAAATACCATTCTAGCCATTGTTCTATCCGTATTGGTCATTACCCTCGGAATGACCATCCAAGCCACTTTCTTCGCGCCGGCCACCCCTGAAATGGTGCCGACCACTGAACAAGTTGAAACCTCGAGCAACACTTCAGGTCAGAGTACCTATCTGGAGCCAGCCCAATCGAGTCAGGTTTCAGCCAATATTGCATGGGACAGTAGTCTCCCAGGTTCAATGGTTGCTGTTGGCAGCGAAGGCAATAAGACTCCCTTCACATTTGAGACAAACTATTTCTTGATTGAATTCAATCCCAGTGGTGCCTCAATTGCTTCCTTTAAGCTGAAAGAGCACCTTGATGAAGGGGAGCCTGTTGAACTGTTGTTCAAGGATGCATCATCCAATGATGCTTTCTTGATGTATGCAGGAAATGACAAGACCAATCCCATCGATGCAACCTTCCGTTACCAGATCATTGGTAACCAGGTGCAATTCACCCAGGATTTTGCCCTTCTCGAGGAAGATGGAAAGACCCCTGGCGCCCCATTCTCCATCACAAAGACCTACACGTTTGGAGAAGAGGATTATCTCTTTGAAATTGATGTGGAGACCAGAAACAGTGAGAACAAGGCCATTCCTCTCTCCTTTGAGAATTATGCCTATACGCTCGCCTTTGAACCACAGATTGGCCCCTCTTTCTCCTCCCTCGATAATAACTACAACTATCGTCGTTTTTATATCAAGGAAGACGGATCTTCCAAGAAGGATCAGGTCAAGTTGAGCAATGGTGCATACGCAACAACCAAGCCTCTTTCCTGGGTAGCACTTGTCGGTAAGTATTTCTCTATGATTGCCATTCCTGATGCAACCAACTATATGGTCAGCTTGAGTGAAGTTTCAGATGAAGGTCTTCCTCTTCAGTCGAGCATCTATCTGAGCAGACCAACGATCAAGAGTGCAGCCCAGACGGATACATTCAGGTTCTATGCCGGTCCGCAGCTCAAGGGTGATATGGTCATCTACAACGATGCTTCCCTGAATAGCTTTGGGGTATCGGGATTGCAGCTTGAAGCAGCGCTGGACAGCAGTTCATGGCTTGGATGGCTGGAGACAATACTGAAGACAATCTTGAATTTGCTTTACCGGGTGATCCCTAACTATGGTATTGGAATCATCATCCTTACTTTCCTTCTTAAGCTGGTACTCTACCCGATTACCAAGAAGGGTATGGAGTCAACTGCAAAGATGGCATCCCTCTCCCCAAAGATGCAGGAGATCAAGGAAAAGTATCCTGACAATCCAACCAAGCAGAACGAAGAGATGGCGACCCTGTACAAGAAAGAGAAGATCAACCCAATGGGTGGATGTCTTCCGATGTTGTTGCAGTTCCCCATCCTTATTGCCTTCTACGGACTGCTCAATAAGCACTTTGAGTTGAGAGGAGCGATGTTTATCCCAGGATGGATTCCTGACTTGAGCCGTCCAGATACGGTTGCGAGCTTGCCGTTCAACCTGCCATTCCTAGGCAATGAGCTGCACTTGCTTCCCATTTTCTATACAGTAAGTATGATTTTCTCAATGAAAATAACCCAGAACGCCTCAACTGCAGGTAGTCAGCAGGGCATGATGAAATTCATGACCTACGGAATGCCGTTGATGTTCTTCTTTGTGTTGTACAATGCTCCTTCTGGTTTGATCCTCTACTGGTCAGTGATGAATGCCCTATCCATCCTCCAGCAGCTGCATACAAACAAGAAGAAACAGCGTGAGGCAAATGAGGAAGCACAGACCAACGTGCAGCAGTTCCCAGGTCCAAAGGGAAAGGGACGCAAATAGAAATTCAACTGCGGGGGATTTTCCCCCGAACGGAGTAGCATATGATGAAAGAATTCGAAGGACGTACTGAGCAGGAAGCAATTGCAAAGGCAATTGAGGAACTGCATATTGAGCGTGAAGATTTCGATGTTGAAATCGTTGAACCGGTCAAAAAAGGGCTCTTCAAGAAGAGCAATGTAAAGATCAGGATTCATTTTGATGATGGAAGCAATCTGGAACCGGATACATTTGAAGATGATGAGAGAGAACTGGAACAGCCTATCAACAGCGAACTTGAGGACAAGTTGCTTACCTTTGTGGCTACAATCTTGGACAAGATGGGCTATGAAGGCAGGGTTTCCATTGGGTTCAGGAAGGAGCGTAAGCTTGGATTGAATATTGAGAGTGACAACTCAAATATTATCATTGGGCGTAAAGGTAAGAACCTTGATGCCATCCAGCTTATTGCCAATGTGTATGCTGGCCAACTCGATCCTGACATGAAGGTCATCGTTGATAGTGAAAACTATCGCATGAGGCATGAAGAGCAGCTGATCAGAATGGCTTTCAAGACAGCTGAACAGGTACGAAGGAGTGGAAGAAGCAAGTTGCTTGAGCCCATGAATCCGTATGAGAGAAGGCTTGTCCATACTGCACTCAATGACTTTGGTGGGGTAGAGACCAAGAGTGAGGGAGACGGGCTGTATAAACAGATACGAATCTCCAACGAGAGAAACTAACCCAACAACGGGAGCCAATCAAGGTTCCCGTTTTTAATGCTTGACAAATATTCAGAACAGACCTACTGTTGCTAGTGTGCCGTATGGCACAAAACACTATATCTTGTGTGTATAGGAAAAGGGAAGTTGGGTGTAGAAGCCCACGCGGTCCCGCCGCTGTGATGGGGAGTTCCGGGCAATATCCACTGGAGAAATCTGGGAAGGAGCCTGGGATGAAGAACCTAAGCCAGAAGACCTTGCCTGTACAGACACGCCGTCACGGAGAATGACATAAGGCGTGTGCCTCAGAGCACCCTCTTTATACGTCTTGTCTCCGCGAGGAGGAAACCATGCAACAGCAAGTGGTCAAAAGAGACGGGCAGGTGGTTCTCTGCGAGGTTCAGAAAATCATTGATGCAATCGAAAAAGCAGCGAATGCTGCAGGACAAAAAGTGGATGCCAAGATGGTCGCTGCCACCGTTTTGTCCAAGACAAAGGGAAAGGACAAGGTAGAGGTGGAGTATATCCAGGATCTTGTTGAAGAATCCCTGATGGAGCAGAGCTATCAAGCAACTGCAAAAGCATACATCCTCTACCGTAAGGGAAGGGAACGGGTAAGAGAGGGCAAGGCCCTCATCAAGGCAACGAATGAGATGTTCAGTGCCTACCTTGATGATACAACCTGGAGAGTCAAGGAAAATGCCAATACCAGGCGTTCTGTCAATGGTATGAACAACTACATCCGAGAACGATTCACTGAGCAGTATTGGTTGCATGAAATCTATCCTGAGACTATCCGTGAAGCCCACCAGAGTGGATCACTGCATCTCCATGATCTTGGCTTCTTTGGCCCATACTGTTGTGGCTGGGACCTTCGCCAGCTGCTAACCTCTGGCTTTGGAGGTGTTGATGGTAAAGTTTCCAGTAAGCCGGCAAAACATTTTCGGTCCCTGCTTGGACAGGTGGTGAATGCAACCTTCACCTTCCAGGGTGAGTGCGCAGGAGCTCAGGCCTGGTCTTCTTTTGACACTTACTGTGCACCATTTATCAGATATGATGGCCTTACCTTTCGTGAGGTCAAGCAAGCAATGCAGGAGTTCATTTTCAATCTCAATGTCCCTACACGAGTAGGTTTCCAGTGCCCCTTCTCCAATCTGACCTTTGACATCACCATTCCCTCCAGCTTACGGGATGTCTCGGTGATCCGGGGAGGAGAGCTGCAAAAAGAGACCTATGGGGAGTTCCAGGATGAGATGGATATGATCAACCAAGCCTTCTGTGAGGTCATGGAGGAAGGGGATGCTTCAGGAAGAGTGTTCACATTCCCCATCCCTACCTATAATGTAACCAAGCAGTTTCCCTGGGACTCGAAGGTTGTTGATTCCATTTTTGCCATGACCGCAAAATATGGGATTCCTTACTTCTCAAATTATGTGAACAGTGATTTATCCCCTGAGGATGCGCTCTCAATGTGCTGTCGACTTAGACTCGATACCTCTGAGCTGAAGAAGCGAGGTGGGGGGCTCTTTGGGTCTAATCCCCTTACTGGTTCGATCGGTGTGGTGACATTGAACCTTCCCAGGCTTGCCTATGAGAGCAAGGATGAGAAACAATTCATGTCTGCACTCCATGATCTTTCCCACCTAGCTAAAAAGAGCCTTGAGATCAAGCGAAACGTCATTGAGAAGCAGACCGAACGTGGTATGTATCCCTTTAGCCGGTTCTCCTTGGAAACGGTAAAACAACGTAATGGGTGCTATTGGGCAAACCACTTCAGTACCATCGGAATCGTGGGGATGGAAGAGGCTTGTCTCAACCTATTCGGTAAGGAAGGATCCCTTACAACCGAGAAAGGACAGTCCTTTGCCCTTCGGGTACTCTCAACGTTACGGGAAATTATACAAGGCTTCCAGAGAGATACAGGTAACTTCTACAACCTTGAGGCGACCCCCGCCGAGGGAGCCAGCTACCGATTGGCAAACCTCGATAAGAAAGCCTTTGGAGATATCATTACCGCCGGCGAAGATGTTGCTTACTATACCAACTCCTCCCAGCTCCCTGTAGGCTATACCGATGATCTCTATGAGACACTGGAGAAGCAGGACGAACTACAGTGCCAATACACAGGAGGAACAGTCCTTCATCTCTATCTTGCCCAGAGAATAGAGGACCCAAAGCTTGCCAAGCAGTTGGTAAGGAATGTATGTACCCGTTACAAACTTCCCTATGTCTCCCTTACCCCTACCTTCTCTACCTGCAAGAACCATGGATATCTCGATGGAGAGGTTGAGTATTGCCCGTATTGCGGGGAAAAGACCGAGGTATGGACCAGGGTGGTTGGCTATCTCAGGCCAAAGGAAGATTTCCATCCTGGAAAGCAAGAGGAACATCGCCAGAGAAAGTCTTACGCGGTAAAAGTATCATGATTGTCAGTGGTATTGAAGGCTCATCATTCCTGGACTATCCAGGGATGTTGAGCTGTGTTCTCTTTACCCAAGGGTGCAATTATGACTGCTTTTATTGTCATAATCGTGCATTAATTGGATATAAGAATGGTGTTATAGGCTATCAAGAGATAGAGAGTTTTCTGAAAAAACGAGTGGGTTTTCTACAAGCGGTTGTCATCAGTGGAGGGGAGCCTACTTTGCACGGTAGCCTTCCTCAGTATTTCTCCTTGGCAAAAAGCCTAGGCTATCTTACCAAGCTTGATACCAATGGGAGTCGGCCGGAAGTGCTTTTGGAATTGTTGGAAGCAGGCCTAATCGACTATGTTGCATTGGATGTGAAAGCACCTTGGGCAAGGTATCGGGAAATTGCGGGAAAAGGAGCTGATCCAGCGAATGTGCAGCGATGTGTGTCTTTACTTCAGGAGTATCAAGTGATGCATCCTTCCTTCCAATGGGAGGTGAGAACCACATTGGCTCCAACCTTAATGGAAGAGGATTTATTGGAGATTGCTGGAATGCTGCCAGAAGTAAACCGTTGGGTACTGAATTTCTATCGCACACCGAAGGATTACAAGGAAGAGGATGGAATGAGGATCAACCAACCCGCCCTGAGCGAGCGGGAGGTTGCTTGCATGCAAGAGAGATTGCTTCTCTTGCAGCCGAATCTCAAGCGAGTGAGATAATCTGTTCCCAGGGAAGGTCGCTCTTGCCGAAGTGACCATAGTTCATGGTCTTCTGGTAGATCGGCCTTTTTAGATCCAATGTCTTTATGATGCCAGCTGGGGTGAGGTCGAACTTCTCCCTTACCAGCTTTTCCAACTGTTCATCGTCCTCTGTTCCTGTCCCAAAGGTATCGACATACACGGAGATGGGATAGGGAACACCAATTGCATAGGAGAGTTGGACCTCACAGGTTGTACAAAAACCATTTGCTACCAGGTTCTTTGCAACGTAGCGAGCCATGTAAGCACCGCTTCGGTCAACCTTTGAGGGATCTTTCCCGCTGAATGCCCCGCCTCCATGACGACCCATTCCACCATAGGTATCAACAATGATTTTTCTTCCTGTTAGTCCAGTGTCCCCTGCAGGACCTCCCGTGACAAATCTACCAGTTGGATTAATGTACACCTTGGTTTTATCGTTCAACAGGCCGGTAGGTCCCAGCACGGTTTCAATGACTTCCTTTGTAAGATAAGAGATAAGGGTATCACGACGGGCTTGTTCGGAATGTTGGTGACTGATGACCACCGAATCTATGTGTACTGGTTTCCCATCTTGGTACAACAGTGATACCTGGCTCTTTGCATCGGGTCTCAAGAAGGGAGCTTCGCCACTTTTTCTCAGCTTGCTCGCCCTTTCCAGGAGTTGATGTGCCCAGTAGATTGGGGCTGGCATGAGAGTCTCTGTCTCATTGCAGGCATACCCGAACATCATGCCCTGGTCGCCAGCACCTTGTTGGCCGTACAGGGATGTTTCAGCAGTAACTCCCATGGAGATATCCGGTGATTGGGTATTGGTAAAATCCATTACCTTGAGGGAATGGTAATCAAAACCGATTCCCTCATCAGTATATCCAATTTCCTTTACCGTGGATCTAACAATGTTGTCTATGTCGATTGTTGCATTGGTGGAAAGCTCTCCTCCAACCACAACCCTGTCAGTCGTTGCGAAGACTTCACAGGCAACCCTGCTCTGTGGGTCCTGGGCAAGACAAGCATCCAATACGGCATCGGAGATCTGATCGCAGACCTTGTCCGGATGTCCCTCACTGACTGATTCTGAAGTAAAAATGTGTGAACCGTGTGTTAACATACTACACCCTTCCTTATGGAACTGCGGAAGGGGGAACTCAACTCAAATAGATTGATACGCTCCCCTTTTAGCAAGTTTCTTTATTGACGCCCGCAAGCCGGGAGGCTGACAAATCGACGTCATTGAAAAAGATAGTACCAAGAAACACGGTTTTTTACAAGACAATGGTAGTGGTTTACATAACAATAATTGTTATGATATATATAATGTTATGAAGATGGTATATATACAAGATGGAAAACAGTTGGAAATCTACATGCACCCTAAGCGGCAGCAGATTTTACATGAGTTGAGTGTGCAGGGACCGATGACAGCCAAGATGCTCAGTGATGCTCTCGAAATGACCCCCTCCAGTGCAAAACATCATGTTTCCCGATTGATGGAGTTACAGGTAGTCGAGGTGGACCACACGGAATTGATCCATGGTATTACCGCAACCTATTATCGAAAACGATTGGTGACGGTGAGTTTCAGCTCTCTCGCTGAAGAGAAAAGAAAGCTTGCTTCCGATATGGTGACCAAACAAATCCACGATGACTTCTACAAGAAGGCTCAATCCTTTACCGATGGAGATGGTCATTTCCAGGCGGACCAGATTTCGGGAGTCGTACATCTTAGTAAAGATGAGGCTGATGAGCTTTATAAGCGAATCAGAGCGTTCATAGATGAGAAAGAGAAGAAAGAGGAAGGGACTGAGCCCTTTGTCTTCTCCCTGATGGCCTATCATGCATAGCAGTATGTTCCACCCTGCTGCTTACATGGCTAGCTTGTCTGCCTCTTATCTTGCATTGGGCGTGACGCTACCCGCCATGAGCCTGATTGTCATAAGTAAAGGATATCCGCTTGAGTATCTGGCTGTGATCATGGTCATCTATTCGGTAGCGGTAATGGCAGCTGAAGTTCCCAGTGGTGTGTTTGCCGATACCTGCGGAAGAAAGGCGAGTTTTCTCCTTGGCCTTGCCTTCTCTCTGTTGGGTACCCTCTGTATTCTGTTTGATTCCCTTATACTCCTTGGGTTGGGTTTTTTGCTTTCCGGGTTGGGAAGAGCCTTTGGAAGTGGGAGTCTTGACGCGAAATATATTGAAGACGGACAAAGAAACGGAAACAAGCTTGAGGACCTGGTATATGCACTGGAGATCAATTCAGGAATTTCCCTTAGTTTGGGAGCTCTGCTGGGAGGTTGGCTACTTACCCTTGGCAAAGAGGGACCAGCCCTGACACAACCACTTCTTCTGGTCCGTATGGTGTTGTTGGTAGGGGCCTTGCTACTGGTAATCTTTTCCATCAGGGAAGAGGTCTCCCAGGATATAAAGCGTATCTCCTATAAAGAGCAGTTTCGTTTGTTCGTATCCACGCTACGCTCCTCTCCCTTTCTTGTCTTGTATTGCGTGAGTGTTCTCTTTCAGGGAATGTTGTTGGCCTCCCTTGAAAGCTATTGGCAGCCATACCTGAAAAGGTTGCTTCTTGATGATTCCATGCTTTGGGTGCTGGGGATGACGACAGCCATCATATTCTCCATCAGCATCCTTGGATCGGTATTCGGCAAGAAGCTTGTGAAGTATAAGCGTCCTGTAGGTATCTATAGCATACTTTTCATCCTTGTCTACCTGCTGCAAGTTCTACTCTCCATGACCACGAGCATGGTATGGTTCTTGGGTGTGTTCTCCCTGATCTATCTTTTGCTTGGGGTTCTCTCTGTGGTTGGAACCTATGTGTTGAACAAGGTCTCAGAGGATACGGTGAGGACAAGCATGTTAAGTCTCTCCTCTTTCAGCCTGCAAGCAGGGGGAGTCCTTGCCAACCTGTTTGCAACCTCCCTGTTCCTTGTTGGAGGAATTGGTTTGTTCTGGAGAGTCTCTGCCTTCGTGGGAATCATGGGAATCCTGTTCCTGACCAAGCCGATGCTACAGCGATTTCCAAGATCCTGAAGCAAAGAGATCTCTGAGTTCTTTTGCTTTCTCCTTGCTGAACTGGGCCCCACGTTGCCTGATTATCTCACCGGCAAGGATGGAGGCGATTGTTCCCGATTCTTGTATTGAGTAGTCATGGTACAGTCCATAGAGGAATCCTGCGGCGTACACATCCCCAGCACCTGTGGTATCGGTAGGAACTACTGGTCCCTTGACCGGAATATTGATGATCTTTCCTTCGTGGCTGATGTAGGAACCTTTTTTCCCATTCTTTACAATGGCAGTCCTACAGAGCTTACCCATAGAACGACAACACTCATAAGGATCATAGTTGTCAAAGAGAATCCTTGCTTCTTCCCTGTTTGCGAACACAATGTCACACTCTTGGCTGATGAGGTTGAGGAAGGGCTCCCGATAACGGCCAACAGCAAATGGGTCTGCGAGATCAAAAGAGACAACTGTTTTATGTTCCTTTGCAATGTGCAAGGCCTTCTTGATGGCTTCTTGCTGGCTTTTGGTATCCCACATATAGCCAGTAAAGTGGAAGAAGGAGGCTTTTTTCACGGTGTCCTCGTCTACATCGGCCATCTCATAGAGCCGGTTTGCTCCCAGGAATGTATTCATGCTTCGCTCACTATCTGGAGTAATAAGGATGACCGTAGAACCAGTCATTTCCTTGTCGGTTATAGCAAGCTGGTCAGCAACCCCAAGTTCCTTGAGACGCTGTTGATAGATGTGGCCATTCTCATCGCTACCAATCTTTCCTGCCAATGTTGTCTTTACACCTAGTGAGGCAAGGGCGATGATTGTGTTGGGACAGGAGCCTCCACAGCTGTAGGTTGTTTTGCGTTCCTTGGAGAGGAGCATAAGCTCTTCCATTCTCTGTGGGCCGATCAAGGCCATGGTACCCTTGTGGATTCCAAGTGCGGTAATATCATCTTCCTCAACACTGACAATGATGTCGATGAGGGGGTTCCCTATGCCATAGACCATGTGCTCACTTTCTTTCATGTATGGGTATTCTACCATTGCTTTCCACCTGTATTCAACAAGAAGCTTGCGAAACTATCGTACCAAGGGTAGGATGAACGAGGAGGCAGCAATGGGTGCATATCGAATAACCGGGGGAAACCCTGCGAGCGGAGAGGTGCAGATCAGTGGAAACAAGAATGGTGCACTACCGTGTCTTGCTGCCACCTTGCTGACTGATGAGCCTGTTCGATTGTTGAACGTTCCCGATATCGAGGATGTTCAGGTTATGGTCAAGCTCTTGGAGAACCTTGGTTCCAAGGTAATCAAAGAGGATTCCAATACCTATACCATTATGAGTGGGGGGAGAAGCGGTAAGCTCAAGAAGAAACTGGTCCAATCGGTGAGGGGTTCCATCCTTCTCTTGGGACCATTATTGGCTACCATTGATGAAGTTCGTATAACTCCTCCTGGAGGGGATGTTATTGGGCTTCGTAGACTCGACACCCACTTTATCGGCCTCTCTGCGTTGGGGTCCACTTGCCTGATCAATGAGGAAGGGGAGATTCATATCAAGGCAAATGGAAGTAGGTTGCAGGCAAATGACATCTTCCTTGATGAAGCCTCTGTAACAGCAACAGAAAATGTTCTCATGGCCTCTTCATTGGCCGAAGGAGAGAGCATTATCAGCAATGCCGCAAGTGAGCCTCATGTTCAGGACCTTTGCAGGATGCTTAACAGCATGGGATGTCATATAGAGGGAATAGGTTCCAACCGTCTCTATGTAACCGGCCAAAAAAAACTTCATGGCTGTGAGTTCCGCCTCACAGCTGATTATATGGAAGCTGGTTCCTATATCGGCCTAGCCGGTGCAACTGGAGGCCAGCTGTTGCTCAAGGGGGTCGACCCTGGGCATCTGAGAATGATTCGCCTGGGCTTTGAACGAATTGGGATCACCTTCGTTGTTGATGGTCCTTCTTCCATCCTTGTACCCAAACGGCAGAAACGGATACTTGCAAAGGAAGTAGGAGGCCATACAGCAAAGATTGATGATGCTCCCTGGCCTGGCTTTCCCGCTGACCTCTTGAGTATCATCACTGTATGCGCAACCCAGATGGAAGGTTCAATCCTGATCCATGAGAAGATGTTTGAGTCTCGTATGTTCTTCGTTGATTGGTTGATCAGGATGGGTGCAGATATCATCCTTTGTGACCCACATCGAGCAGTGGTCAATGGACCCAGCCAACTGCTGGGTTCAGAGTTATCCAGTCCTGATGTACGAGCTGGAATGGCACTCGTCATTGCTGCTGCTTGTGCTAAAGGTGTCAGTGTGATCCAGAATATCTATCAGATTGAACGGGGTTATGAAAATCTCTGTGGTAAGCTCCAAGCCTTAGGTTTGTCCATCGAAAGGGATACGTAACTCTCTGTTTTTACTGGAGTTCACTCACGTATCCACACCCTTGTCCAGAAGTTATCCACAAGTTATCCACAAGCAAGTGGAACCTATGTTGATATCGGGTGCAGTTAAGACAGATTTCTAATAAGAAACAGGGGTTTTTATACGGTATTGGTCAATATGACAACTATATATATTGAAACAAATAAAACATAAGTTTACCAAACGGGTTTGATCGTATTTTTATATAGGTTTAATGCACTTTTTATTGTTTAGTAAGGTACTTGTATTTAGGGTAAATAAACGAGTTATCAACAAGTTATCCACAACCTGTACACGTTGTACTTTGATGCAGTAACTCACCTTCTTAGGTGACTTAGCTCAGAATATGTGATGATGTGTTTTGTCCAATAAAATACCGCTGTCAGTGTAAAATCTTGTTTAGGATGATTAGCTGTGGTACAGTTTCCCTAGGAGGGGTGATGAAACGTAATTCATGGATACTCAGTACCTCTCTGGTGTTCCTCTCAACCTTGTTGTTGGTGATTTTTTCGTTGAGCACCCTGGCTGAAATTGAACGAGTGTACAAGGACCAGACCGCCCTGGGTACCGAAGCGTTGAAACAGCAGTTTCTCTATGATTCAGTCAATAACCAAATCAAGCGAATCGATACACAACGAGCAATCCACCAGAATGAATACCAAAAGCAACTGGATCATATCACTTGGCATATGGATACTTCCTATGAGGCGGATATTGAAAGCTTTCCACAGGTGGTTGCATCCTTCTTTACCCAGGACTCTTCCTCCCCTTGGACTGCTGTACTTTGGCAGCGGGAAACGGGTGAAGTTATCGTGGATAATAAAGGGGTTATTGTGGGATCAGAACCTCCCATTGATGTGGTGAATAGCCCCCTGCATGGTTTTCAGTTGTATGAATTGCACTCATATGCTCCCTATACACTTTTTGTCGGAATTCCCCAAGCGGTGATTGACGAAGAGGTAAAACAGTATATCGCTGATGAGATATATGCGAGTAAATACCCGGAAAATTCCTATATCTGGGTTAATGAGGTAATCAACTATGAGGGTGGGGACGAATATGCAATTAGGAGAATCCATCCCAACCTCCGGGATTCTGTGGGCGTATACCTCTCTACCAATATGACAGATGTACAGGGCAATACACCCTATAAGACTGAGCTGGAGGGAATTAACCAGGATGGGGAGCTCTTCTTTACCTATTTCTTCAAAAAATTGGATAGTGATGTCATCTCGGAGAAATTTACCTATGCAAGACTCTACAAGGATTTTGACTGGATTGTTGCAATGGGTATCCATCTTGATGATCTTGCCATGTATGTAGAGGAGACTGCAAACAAGAGTGCCGGTATCGTGGGTCAGATTACCCCGATATTCATTGGGGCAATTATTCTGCTCTTTGTGCTTCACTCTGTTCTGCTGGTAGTGCTGGAACATCAGCGAAATAGAAGGCAAGCAAAGAGCCTTGAGGATCAAGCATATAGGGATCTGTTGACCGGAATTGGAAATCGCAGAAGTGGTCTGCTTGCCTTGAAAAAAGCGTATCTTGAGAGCAGGAAGGGTAATGGCGCTGGGGTGGTGTCAATCTTTGATATAGATTATTTCAAACATATCAATGATACCTTCGGACATGATGCTGGAGACAGGTGTCTGATACAGCTAACCAAAACATTGCAGGAGTTGGCCTGCTCAAAGGATGCCCTTTTCCGGTGGGGTGGTGATGAGTTCCTTATTGTATGCCCCCCTCTTACGGCTGAACAGGTTAACCAGATGGCAGAGTCATTGCTTAGTGCAGCAAGAACTGTGGAAGTGGAACATGAGACAACCAAGATAACACTGACCATATCACTGGGCCTTGTCTCCTTCCTGCCAAGTGATACATCTGAAATTGATACATTCAAGAGAGCAGACGGGGCGCTCTACCAGGCGAAGGAAGCAGGAAGAAACAGATTTGTGTCGCTTCTCTAATTTTTTTCATTCTCAGCTTGACAAGTAAGATACCTGACTTCCGTCGTTTCTCAAAAAACCTAGTACTCTGAAGTCAATCTGGTAAGCAATTCCTAAAGAAATTGGCGATTTCTTTCTCAGTGAGATACAGGGCGTCCAGATTGGATAATCCAGTCAATTGCTTGAGTTTCTCATTGACTGCCCTGTTCTGGGAAATGTTGATGAACGTCCCATCACCTTTCCTTACAATACGGAAGTCTCTTGCAAACTCAATAAGGTCATAGGCATTGACTTGGTTCTCAAAGCACTTGATTTCCAGGACCCGCAAGAGGAACAGGCCGAGATAGCAAATCAGGAAATGGCCATAGATTGTCTCTTTCTTCTGGACATAGACAGGCCTTGCATCAAGGTATGATTTTGTGATCCTGAAGGATTCCTCGATTTTCCAGAGGTTGTGGTACGTCTGGTACACCTGCAGGGGATCCATGTGGAGTTCCGAGGTGACCATGAGATTGTAGCCGGCGAATTGCAGGTCCTCATTGATTTTCTCCGAGTCGATTGCAACGATGGGTTTGATTTTCTTGCCGCTCTTGTCCTTGCTTGTGATTCTTACATACTTGGAAGCATCCCCAAGTTCTTCCCTTGCCAGTTTCTTGTAAGTGGTGAAGCTTGAGGCCTTGTCCGCCATCCTCATGATCTCGGCCCTTTGCTTGGCTGCCAGGGAGGGATTGTAGGAGACGATCCTCTTTTCCTTCACAGAGAATTTCGTCTCCGATATCTCCCCGGTGCTGCTGTCGGCTTCCTTGAAAGAGTAGGAGAAAGTATCGGTACATGACTTGAGGCGGTACAGGAGATTGCCTTCACGGTCATGGTAATCATGGAATACATTGGCATCGTTCTCCAGGAGAAGCCATCTCTTTTCCGCATCACCCAGGCCATTGCCGTGGATGGACTTCGAGAAAATGTATCCATCCCTTGACTCAACCACCGCCGCATGGATGTTCCTGGCACAGTTCAGGCCCTTGTCTGCCACCTGGACGGTTCTCCCCGGGACCTTGTACCGCTGCTTCATCTCCTCGATGGTTCTTCTTATGTAAGGCTTCTCTGATTCATTGCCCGGGTACATCTGCATGGCGACAGGCACAAGCTCCGCATCCAGCAAGAGCGCCTGGCCTATGATCGGGTCATGCCTGTTTTCCTTGGACGGCCCTTTTTGCTTGTCCTGCCTGGGGAGATCTATCTCAAAGTAATAGTTGGTGCAGTCGAAGTACACCCTGCCGAAATCCCTCCTGTACAGGGCCTCATAGCCATGGTTGAACAGCTCTATGTATTTCTTGTACTGCTGCCCGATGAATGCACACCCGTCATAGACCTGGTCCTCAGAGATCGGGACCCCCTTGTACAGGCGGGGGAACACGCTGCTTGCCGTCCTTGATTTTGAGCAAGGATACAGCACCCGTGCATAGATGAGCTGTGATACCAGGCTGTAGAGGCTGAACTGGAACCTCCTGGTTGAGGAGAGGATGTCTATGGTTTCCTTGACGTCCAGCCTGTCCAGGAGTGATTCAAGGAGCATGTATCCTATGTTCATTTCCTGCACCTCTGCAAATGCACGGGGCCGTGTCTCTTCGGCAAGGAACTCAGCACGCCTTGCATTCTCCTGCTCAACGAGATCCTTGTAAAACCCAATGGGGTCGGGCATGTCAGGGGAGACGAGGTCCTCCACATAGCCGAATGCCTGGACACTTCTGCTGCGGGGCTGTTTCCTGTCCTTGTCCCAGTAGGTCTCATACATCTGGAGATAGACACCATGTTTCTTTTTTTCCTGCCTGAGGAAGTAAGCCATAAACGCCTCCCGGAACGAAAGTACTATGAAGTACTATTACTGTATCATACTGCAAGAAAAAATGCAAAAAAAATTTGCCCCTTCTGAGCAATTGGTTTTCTGCAAAATTTGTATCCAGAATGAAGGTTTTGGGGTGGGAAAGGAAACAGCTAGATCGAGTGGGCGCTACAATACTCCGGAACTTTCATAGTACTTCGACGGAAGACGGGGAAGAAACAGATTTGTGTCGCTTCTCTAATTTTTTTCATTCTCAGCTTGACAAGTAAGATAAGGAACGGTATAACTGGTATTGTTGTTAGTTCTTTCTAACAAATAAGGAGCACCTATGCCACTTTCCTTTGCCCAAGTTGGAGAAACAAGAAAAATTATAGGACTGCACGGGGAAGATGCAATAAAACAACATCTTCTTGATCTTGGATTTGTTGCAGGAGAAGTCATTAAAATTGTGGGCAACAGTAACCAAGGGATTGTCCTTTCCATTAAAGGTGTCCGTCTTGCCTTGAATCGTGGGTTGGCTCACCGAATAAACGTTGCATAATATCGTTACATAACGAGGAGATAGAAGTATGACACTAGGATCATTACGTCCTGGGGACAGGGCAAGAGTGCTGTCCATCGGAACACAGGGTGCATTACGCCGAAGAATTTTGGATATGGGGATTACCCCACGTGTGGTTGTGCAGTTGATTAAGGTTGCTCCTTTAGGTGACCCCCTGGAGCTGACGGTACGGGGGTACCAACTGAGTCTGAGAAAGCAAGAAGCTTCTTTGATTGAGGTTGAAATCATCTAGGAGCATTTTTTTTGCATATATAGTTAGTTATGGCTAACAATAAAGAGAGGAGTAACCATGCCCACAACCATAGCACTTGCCGGAAACCCCAATTCAGGGAAGACCACGGTATTCAATGCACTAACTGGATCTCGCCAGCATGTAGGAAACTGGCCGGGAGTAACCGTAGACAAGAAAGAAGGTGTCTATAAGAAGGATGCCAGGTATGCCATCCTTGATCTTCCAGGGACCTATTCACTCAGCCCCTATAGCGCTGAGGAGATCATAACCCGAACCTTTATCGTTGAAGAGAAACCGGCATGTGTCATTGATGTTCTCGATGGCACCAGTCTGGAGCGAAATCTCTATCTTGCTCTGCAAATCATGGAAACGGGAGTTCCTACTGTTTTAGCTATCAATATGATGGATGAAGTTCGCCTCAAGGGCGATGTTATTGACTGTAAGCGACTGGAAGCAGAGCTTGGCGTTGCTGTCATCCCCATAGAGGCAAGAACCGGTAAGGGTCTGGATCAATTGATGCAAGCGGTAATGGATACAATTGAGACCAAAAGATGCCCAAAACCCTTGGATATCTACCGCCTAAACGGGACGGTGGACGAGGACACCCTGGCTGACCAAAGGTATACGTATATTACATCACTGGTGGAGAAAGCTGTCCTCAGAAGTGCCTCTTCGGGGGAGATCAAGGAAAGCAGGAGTGATAGGATGGATAGGGTGCTGACTCACCGCTTCTTTGCCCTCCCTGTTTTTGCGGTGGTGATGTATTTTCTTTTTGCAGCCACCTTCAGTGAGAATTTTCTTTTCATTGGAGGCCTTCCCAGCCCTGGGGTAGCGCTGGCAACCGTCGTGGAGTCTCTCTGGGGGTGGCTCACTGAACTGGTGTCTCTTGGGTTGGTATCTGCTGGAGCTGCCCCTTGGGCTTACAGCCTGGTGGTAGATGGTGTGTTGGAAGGACTGGGCGCAATCCTTGGGTTCCTTCCTCTTATCTTGGTGCTGTATCTGTTGATGAGCTTTCTGGAAGATAGCGGGTATATGGCTCGTGTTGCCTTTGTGATGGACAGGATTTTTCGAAGGTTTGGATTGAGTGGACGATCTTTCATCCCTCTCTTGATGGGTTTTGGGTGTTCTGTTCCCGCCATTATGGCTACCAGAACATTGGACAGTGAGAAGGATAGAAGGATTACCACCCTGCTTGCAGGGTTTATGCCCTGTGGAGCAAAATTACCTATTTTCATTATGTTTGTCTCCATCTTCTTCGCCGATGGAAACAAGACATTGGTACTCTTCTTCCTGTATGCACTGAGCTTGGGGGTGTCGATCCTTGTCTCCCTTCTGATCAACAGGATTGCCTATAAGGGTCAGGTTTCCAATTTTCTGATGGAGCTTCCCCAATACCGACTGCCTACCCTCAGGTCAGTGTGGATCCATGGATACGAGAAGGTGAAGGGATTTATCCAGAAGGCAGGTACTGTGATTCTCGCAGCAACCATCCTGATCTGGGTGCTTTCTTCCTTCAATATGGCATCGTTCAACGGCCAGAACCTGGAACAGAATGATACGATCCTCTCAGAGATGGATACCTCATTCCTTGCTTCTGTGGGAAAGGTTGTTGCTCCTATTTTTAAGCCCTTGGGTTTTGGGGAGTGGAGACCAACTGTAGGTATAGCTACAGGATGGATTGCGAAGGAGATGGTCGTGGTGACACTGGCTCAGCTCTATAGTGAGGATGTGAATGAGGAGTACCTAACGCAGTACTTTGCTGGTATGAGTGAAGGTGAACTTTCTGATCTGGGATTTTCTGAGGGGATGTACTCAGCAGACGAGGCCTTCGATATCTATGCTGAATCGGTATTGATGGAAGGCGGTGATGAGGGAGGACTACGTACACTTCGTCAGGATATTCGAACCAAGCAAGCTGCCTTGGCTTATATGGCCTTTAACCTGCTTTGCATGCCTTGCTTTGCAGCAGTCGGTGCTATGAAGCGGGAATTGAAGACAGTCCGACGTACAGCAGGAGCTGTTGGAATTCAGATGCTGACCGCATACCTGGTGGCATTATTGATCAATATGATCGGATCATTGGTTTGGTAGGAGGAGACTATGATTAATTACATAATTGGGTTTGGTGCTGCTATTTTCCTCTTGTCATTGTTGGTAAGGTACATCAAGCGAAGAAGAAGGATTAAGGCGGCAGGGGAGATGCTTTCATTCTGTAGTGGAAGCTGTGCTTCCTGTGGCAGTCGTTCTGTTTGTCAATCCTGATAGATATCATCGTGTGTAACCAGTATGACCGGTTCTTCTTCACTGTTGATCAGGCATCGCCTGATGGTGGAGAAGAGCTGGCGTACATTTCCTGGCCAATGATAACTCATAAGCAGTTCCAGTCCATGTTCATCCAACTGCTTCTTGCTTTTACAGTGAAGCAGGAAATGTTCGCAGAGCTGAGGAATGTCTTCAAGATGATCTCTTAGCGGAGGCAGGGTGATAGATACCTCATTGATGCGATAGAAGAAATCTTTACGGATTCGGTTTCCTTGCATGAGTGTCACGAGGTCTTCATTGGAGGCTGTGATGAGGCGAAAACGGGAGGTATGCAATTGTGTATCTCCCAGACGTCGGTATTGTCCGTTTTCCAGGAGCCTGAGCATATAGGCTTGGAAGGAAGGAGAGAGCGTCTCTAACTCGTCGAGGAACAAGGTCGATTGGTTGGCTTCATGGACCAACCCTGGGAGGTCTGTATTTCCGTCTGTAAAAGCTCCTTTTACATGACCAAAGAACATGGAGTTTCCTAAGGAACTGGAGAGGAGTGAGCAATTGACCGATACCATGTTTCTATGGGGGAAGCTGAGGCGATGAAGATAGGTAGCCGCCAGTTCTTTTCCTGTTCCTGTTTCTCCATACAGATGAATCGAGCAGTTCTGCTTTGCATAGTGAGAAAGATCATTTCTCAGCCTCTGCATACAATAACTATTTCCAACCAACCCACAAGGTATATATGGTTTCTGTTGTTCTCGGCTTTCTGTTTTTCCCAGGAAAGGATCCAGATGGGAAAACAGGGAATCGAAGTCAACACCTTTTCTTTGAATGATATGAAGATTGAGATGTTTGAACGCTTGTTTATTGAGTTGTTGCTCGTTGCTGGTAAAGAGCAGGATAGGGATAGTACAGTTTTGGTAAGTTAGTTGTTCAAGAACTGAACGTTGGCTTCCCTTGCTCATCCGCTCGTCTATGATGAGTAGTTTTGGGCTCACCGAGCTGCTATCCAGTGCTTCCAGAAGTTTATGGGAAATAGTAAATTCATGAAGAAACTCTTGGGTAAAATGGTGCTTGAAATGCTCCTTGAAACGCCAGTCCGATGAGATGATGAACAGAGACATGCAGAGACTCCCAATACATAATCATAGGAACACCCGAAATAGCAATAGGAGCTTCAACATAGATGGGTTCGTGTTTTCCTTGGAGTAATATTGAAAGCTGTAATGACCGTTCTCTACTCTCTCTTTGAGAGGTGTACCGGTTTAGTTTTTCTTTTCTGTCATGATGGTTTGAATTGCTGAAAGAGCATAGATTCCAGCAGTTTCGCTGCGTAGGATATTAGTCCTTAAGAGTACAGGATGAAATCCCGCGTCCTCAAGGAATATACACTCTTCTTCGCTAAAGCCACCTTCAGGACCCACTAGTAGGGCAATTGGGGTCTCCATAGGGAGTGATTCAACCAGATCATGGAGTGTTTTCTGAGTCTCTTGACGTTTGCTTTGATGGAAGAATAGTGCAGGACCACGATTGTTCCACCACTTGGGAAGTTCTGAGAGGGTGATCACCTCTGGAACCATTTCCGTGGAGATTGGGGAACCACTCTGTTGCAGGGCCTCCTTTACTTGTCGATCCAGCCGCTCAAACCTGTTTCCTAAAGCTTTCTCACTTTTGCTTGAAAGGTCAGGAACACAGTACCGACTTTGGACAAGTACAATCTCCCTTACTCCGATTTCTGTTGCTTGCCTGACTATCTGGTCTTCCTTCTTTCCTTTGCAGAGACACTGCATAAGGGTCAAGTTTGGGTAGGGCCCAGCATAGGAAGGAAGCGCATCGGTTGTTTGGACCGATGCATCTTCTTTCACTTCCATACAGGAGAGTCTGCACTCCTGTTTTTCGATTTTCTCAATGGTCAGTTGATAGGACTTTCCATCCTGGCCACGACCAAGAATGTGCTGGCCTTCCTTGAGTCTTAATACCTTGCTCAGGTATTGGCTCTCTTTACCCTTGAGTGTCAGAGAGGATTCCCCTTTGAAGGTTTTCGGAAGGACATACTGCCTCACGATCCACTCCTGATGAACTCGACGGCTCGTCTCAGTTGCCGGTCGAAAACGGGGTCTGCAATAGGACGATCTTCATAAGGCATCTTGGAGAGATACTCGTTTCTGATCAAAAGAAGGAGAATCTCCTCATTGATTCCTCTCTCCTTGTACTGATCTGCAAACGCCCTGATATTCTCATCTGTTGGTTCTGGGTTCTCCTTCACATAGGAGGATAGGGCATTCTCTGTCATCAGTGTTTCAAAGAGTGGAATCTCCTCATCGGTGAGTTCTACATCATCCACCAGAATATCGGGTTCAATGCCTTTCTCATGGATATTCTCCCCATTGGGGGTGTAGTAGTGTGCAGTAGTCACCTGTGCAAAACCCTCTCCAAACTGGAAGACATCCTGCACGACACCCTTGCCGAAGGTTTTTGTTCCAACCAAGGTGGCTCGATTATTGTCCTTCATTGCAGCTGCAAAAATTTCTGCTGAGGAGGCCGACCCTCTATTGGTGAGGATGACAATTGGGAGGTCAAGCGGAACTTCAGGATCCCCACTGGAAATATAGCGTTGGTCCCTTCTTGTTCCCTTCTTTCCTTGGATGGTGACCAATGTCTTCCCTTCCTCTAGGAAGATGTTTGCTGCTTGCATGGTTCCATCCACAGCCCCTCCTCCATTGTTGCGCTCATCGATTATAAGGCCAACGATGTCCTCTTCCATAAGCTTCTGAACATGTTCAAGGAGTTGTTTCCCTGTTTGGGGAGTGAATTCGGAAAGAATAATGTACCCAATATCACCTTCAAGGATGCCACTATCCACAGTCGGGGTAGTGATCATCTCCCTTACAAGGGTCAGGTCGAAAGAGGTTCCACTCCTATAGACGGTAATGGTGACAGGGGTATTGGGTTCACCACGAAGAAGCATACTTGCTTCATAACTGGTTAACGCATCTACCGCTTCCCCCTCGATATGACTGATCAGATCTCCGGCACGTAAGCCCGCCCGTTGGGCAGGGGAACCTGGGAACGGAGAGACAATGGTGATCATGTAGGTGGATGGGTCACTGGGATCCTTGTTTTCAGGAACTGGTTTGTTGAGGTAGGTTCCGATGCCTCCATACACACCAGATGTTTCTTCCTGGTATTCTTTCGCCTCGGTAGGCGGTACATAGAAAGAATATGGATCATCGAGACTGGCGACCAGTGCCGTGGCAAGGTCATTGAACATTTTCTCTTTGTCGACTTCATTGATATAAATGGAATCCACGTAGCGGTACAACCGCTCCAAGGAGGCCATATCAAATGAGATTTGGTCTGCTCCTGATTCCTGGGAGGTATAGCCACCCGACAGCGGAGAAGCAAGGACCTGCTCCACCGAGCCCCCTGCAAAGAGGGGAAGAATCATCAACAGTACTATGAAACTTAGGCTTAGCCTACGGGTATATATGCTTTTCATATACAGAATATACAGCATTGAAGGGAAATCGGCTAGGTTATCGAGTATTGACCACACCAGCGTGGCACATTACACTTGCCCCATGACCTTATTCATCGAATTTCCCAATTGGATTTCGCCGGAAATCATACCCGGTCTGCCCCTCAGATGGTATGGTCTGATGTACGTGGTCGCTTTCAGTGTTGCTTACCTGATGATCCGTTTCCAGGCAAGAAAGGGTGAAATAGCGATCGATGCTGATCAAACACTGAACCTGGTGTTGTATTGTGTGATTGGCTTGATTCTGGGAGCGCGTTTGTTCAGTGTTCTCTTCTACGATGGTTCCTTTTATTATTGGACGCACCCATGGATGATCTTCTGGCCTTTTAGGGGAGGGAGATTTATCGGACTTCCTGGCATGAGTTACCATGGCGGGTTGGTAGGTGCTGTTATCGGAGGATGGCTGTATAGCAGGAGGTACAAGCTCTCCTTTTTTTCCATTGCCGATACCGTAGCCTATGCAGCTCCACTTGGGTATACCTTTGGACGTTTGGGCAATTTTATCAACGGTGAACTCTTTGGAAGGGTCTCTACCAAACCTTGGGCAATGATCTTTCCTGATGCTCCATCCTTTTCGACTAATTATGCATGGGTACGTGAGATAGCTGACCAGCTAGGTATAGCCTATGAAAGTGGGGCTATGGTAAACCTACCCAGGCATCCCAGCCAACTCTATGAAGCCTTGTTCGAAGGAATTGTGCTATTCCTTTTCCTCTGGTTTGTGATCAGGCCAAGAAGGGATAAGCATCCTGCAGGATTTGGCTTGGTGTGGTATACCGCAGGATATGGGTTTGTTCGCTTTTTCATTGAATATTTCAGGGCTCCTGATGAGAACCTGGGGTATATCATTGCCCTTGGGAGAGAGTCAGACAATATTGCCCTATTGCAATCCTTTTTCAATTTTTCCATGGGCCAGCTCTTCTGCCTGGCCATGATTGTTTCAGCAATTATCTTTGCCGTTTTCCTAAAACGGCGAGAAGGAGTCAAGCATGTCAGTAATTAACGAACGGGTTGAAAAACTCCGTTCCCTCATGGATAAGCACAACCTTGATGGATGGATCATCAATGGGACAGATCCACATCAAAGTGAATATGTGTGTGAGCGATGGAGGAGCCGGGCTTGGATGAGTGGCTTTACCGGAAGCGCAGGAACGGTCATCATTACCCAGAAGGATGCACTTCTTTGGGTCGATTCGCGCTACTTCATTCAAGCTCAACAGCAGATTGAGGGAACCTGTTTCCAGATGATGAAGATTGACACCCCTTCGTTCCCTGACCCCAGTACCTATTTGAAGGAACATCTGCAGAAGGACAGCAAGATAGGAATTGATAAAGCCACGTTGACTATACAGGGTGAGAAAGACTTGCAAAGAGCCTTCGGCGAAGACTTGGCACTGGTTCCTTCAGATGATCTGTTGGATTCTATCTGGCAGGAGAGAAGCGAGGTGCCTGCAAAGCCGGTGACCTCTCTTCCTGATGATATTGCCGGGTTCTCACGTAGTCAGAAGCTCGCCATGGTTCGCTATGCCATGGTACAGAAAGGTGCCTCCTATACCGTTATTTCTTCCTTGGATGACATTGCCTGGATAACCAATCTCAGAGGAGATGATGTTCCCTATAGCCCTGTCTTCCTTGCCTATCTTGTAGTGGGGAAGACTGACGCTTGGCTGTTCACCAATCCAGGGAGGTTTACGGATGAACTCACCCAGGATATAAGTGAAGATTTCACCATTCATCCCTATGAGGATGTGGCCACCACACTCAGGAATGTCCTCAAAGAGGATGATGTTCTCTATTTCAATCCTGAGAAGATCAACCTCCTTGTTGCAGAGACCTTCGGGGATTGTGAAACGATCACCGGCCTTGATTTCACCACTGATTTGAAGGCTTGCAAGAATGATACCGAGATGGAAGGGATGCGAAGGGCGCATCTGCTTGATGGAGCAGCCTTGGTCAATTTTCTCGCCCGTCTCGATACCAAGCATGGACGCTATACGGAAATTGCCATCTCTGACCTTCTTAAGGAACAGAGGTTGCGCAATCCTGATTGTATTGGAGAATCTTTCTCGCCCATCAGTGGATGGGCAGAGCATGGTGCAATGTGTCACTACAGTGCAACAGAAGAGAGTAATTCGGTGGTTGAGGGAAGTGGGCTACTCGTCCTCGACACTGGAGGGATGTATACCTTTGGAACGACCGATGTAACCCGGACGATTCTCTTCGGCGAACCCACTGAGGAGCAGATCAGGGATTATACGCTGGTGCTGAAAGGCAATCTTGCCATAGCCTCTGCACGATTCCCTGAGGGAACCTGCGGGTATCAGTTGGATGTCCTGGCAAGGCAGTTTCTTTGGCAGCAGGGATTGAGTTATTTCCATGGTACCGGACATGGTATCGGATTCCGTCTCAATGTCCATGAGGGACCTCACTCCATCAGTCCAAAACCTCTCTCTGTCCCTCTGAAAAAAGGTATGGTGGTCAGTGATGAACCAGGCCTCTATAAAGAGGGTCGGCATGGAATTCGAATTGAGAACATTGTAGCGGTAAGAGAGGATGTGAAAACAGAATTTGGCCAATTCCTGAGCTTTGAGGTCTTGACCATTTGTCCGTTTGAACGCAGATTGATAGATAAGAACCTGCTTTCAGCCCAAGAGATAGCTATGGTGGATGCATATCATCGCTGGGTGTATGAAGAGCTGAAACATCTCGTGGATACAACTGCGATGGAGTATCTAAAGGGTGCAACAAAGCCCCTCTAGGCATGAATTGAAATGGAAATTACAAGGAGTTATACATAATGGTTGATGCATTGAAGAAAATGGGAAAGATTTCCCGCAAAGGTCCAGTAGTCTTGGTCATCATGGATGGCGTAGGCTTTGGAAAATACAAGGAAGGCGATGCGGTTGCTTCTGCATTGACAGGAACACTGAACAAGCTGTACAAGGCAAATCCTTGGACCAAGCTTAAGGCCCATGGTACTGCTGTTGGCCTTCCTTCAGATGATGATATGGGTAACAGTGAGGTAGGCCACAATGCAATGGGTTGTGGAAGGGTTTTCGCCCAAGGTGCAAAACTGGTCAATGCTTCCATATCCACAGGTGCCATGTATGAGGGCCCTACGTGGAAGAAGCTGATCAACAATGCAAAAGAGAAGCAATCTACTCTTCATTTCATCGGTTTGCTGAGTGATGGGAATGTACACTCCCACATCGACAACCTCAAGGCAATGATCCTTCAGGCAAAAAAGGAAGGTGTTTCCAAGGTTCGGGTGCATGCACTACTCGATGGAAGAGATGTTGGTGAACTGAGTGCCCTCGATTACTTCGATCCCTTTGAAGAGTTCCTTGCAGGCATCAATGATGAAGGTTTTGATGCTAAGATTGCCAGTGGTGGTGGAAGAATGGTTATCACCATGGACCGCTACAATGCAAACTGGAATATGGTCAAGAAAGGTTGGGAAACCCATGTACTGGGTGAAGGCCGTATGTTTGACAGTGCTCATGAGGCTATTACAGTACTCCGTGAAGAGTCAAAGGCTATCGACCAGGACCTGCCTCCATTTGTTGTTGCAAAGGACGGCAAGCCGGTTGGAACCATCGAGGATGGGGATAGTGTCATTCTCTTCAACTTCCGTGGAGACCGTGCTCTGGAGATTACCAAGGCATTTGAGGCTGAGGAGCTTACCGAATTTGACCGCAAACGTCGACCCGATGTCGAGTATGCAGGGATGATGGAGTATGATGGGGACTTGCATGTCCCTGCCCAGTTCCTGGTAAGCCCTCCGGCAATAGACAAGACTCTTGCTGAGTATCTTTGTGCCTCAAAAGTGAAGCAGTTCTCCATCAGTGAGACCCAGAAGTTTGGGCATGTAACCTACTTCTTCAATGGAAACAAGAGTGGGAAGTTTGACAAGTCCCTCGAAGAGTATGTAGAAATCCTGAGTGATATCGTCCCCTTCGAGGAAAGGCCCTGGATGAAGTGTGCTGAGATTGCTGACCGTGTCATCGATGAGGTTGAAAGCGGTAAGTGGGACTTCATCAAACTGAATTTCCCCAATGGCGACATGGTTGGACATACCGGGAACTATCAGGCTGTTGTTTGCTCGATGGAAGGTCTTGACCTGCAGATTGGCAGGATTTACAAGTCGGTCATGGAAGCAGGTGGCGTGATGGTGATCACCGCCGATCATGGAAATGCTGATGACATGTTTGAGCATGCCAAGGATGGCAGTGTGAAATACAAGGAGAATGGTGATCCTCAGTCCAAGACCAGTCACTCACTCAATCCTGTTCCATGCATTATCTGTGACAGCAACTACCAGGGAGAGTATGAGACAGAGCTCAAGAGTGGGCTTGGGATCAGCAGTATTGCAGCGACCTGTATGAATCTGCTCGACTTTGAGGCCCCAAGTGAGTACGATCCAAGTATTATCACTGTGAAATAAGTATTTCTGTGATATCATGTAACAGGGCCTACGGGCCCTGTTGTGTTTTTGAAGGGAGGAAACAATGGAATACAAAGCATTCGGAAAAACCGGTCATACATCAAGCAGGGTGCTCTTTGGAGCTGCTGCTTTTTGGGATGTAAGCCAAAAGGAAGCTGATAAGACGTTGGGCCTTTTGCTCGATAATGGGATCAACCATATCGATACCGCTAGGAGCTATGGAGATGCTGAGTTACGCATAGGTCCCTGGATGAAAGAACATCGTTCCTCTTTTTTCCTGGCTTCAAAAACCAATAAACGAACCAAGGAAGAGGCTCTGGTGGAGTTGAAGGAGACCCTCACCCGTCTTCAGACCGATTACATTGATTTGTGGCAACTTCACTATCTTGTGGAACCGGATGAGTGGAAGACCACGATGAGCGAGGGGGGAGCCTTGGAGGCTGCCATTGAGGCAAAAGAACAGGGATTGGTCCGTTTCATTGGCGTAACTGGCCATGGAGTTGAAGCCCCTTCAGCACATCTGAGGAGTCTGGAAGTCTATGATTTCGATTCAGTCCTCCTTCCTTACAACTATACCATGATGCAGAATTCACTCTACAGGGAACAAACCCAAAAGCTTTTTGAGGTATGTAAGGAGAGAGATATTGCAGTGCAGACCATCAAAAGCTTAGCGCGGGGAGAGGTTGGGAATAAGGAGAAGGTTTATGCTACCTGGTATGATCCTCTTACCGATGAGGCTTCCATCCAGAGTGCAGTCCATTGGGTTCTTTCCAATGAACAGGTATTCCTGAACAGTACTGGTGATATTCGCATCTTGCCTCATATTCTTAAGGCAGCACAGGAGACGATCAGAAAGCCAAGTGATGAAGAGATGGAAGCTTTGGTGAAGAAAGAGGCAATAACACCGCTATTTAGCTGAAACTACGTCCAGATGTGGTACGTCCTGGTAACCAGAATCAGGGTGCTTGTCCCTGCAACATAGAGCGCTAGGCCAAGGAAGTTGAACAAGGTGTTCTGGCTAATGGTTACCATGGCGTTTCCCACGATCATCAAGATAAATGCCAGACAGCGTGAAAAATTCTGTCTGCTGAAGTGCTCTTCAAACATTGCGATCAGAAAGGTTATCACTGCCATTACGTTGATCAAAATACAGATTCCCAAGAAGAGACTGTTGGTGACTTTTGCTTCCCATAGATAGGAAGGGCTATTGACCGATACAGGGACAAGGATAGAGAGCATCAAGGCACTGGCAGCACCGAAAAATGAGTACTGCCATAGCTTCACTGGGTTGATAGTCTGTTGGAAAATACCGGAAGCAAGAAAGAGAAATGATGAGAATAGCAGAGAGAAGTGGTAGATGACTGAGATGGTCATTGGGCTGATGATAAAAATCTGCGTGAGTGCCTGATATGCAGGAAGAATTTTCACATTCCCCAAACTGATCGTAAGAAGCAACAGGGGGAGCACCCGTGCCTCAGCCCCAATATTTGCCCTATAAAAAAAACAGAGCAACAGCGCAGCTATCAAGGCAACCCAGAGATTGATCAAGGAAGGAAGAAGATGGGACTGGGCTGTGGACCATACGCCTTGTTGTTGCTGTAATGAGCTCACCATTGCATGGATAATCGTAATGGAGAGCATCAGGGTAATGACAGATTGGATTCCCAGAAATACGAAGCGTAGATTCTTTCCCATGGCGTCTTACTGGATATCCCGGTAGGCACTTTCAAGCAGTACCCCCATTCGGTGACAGGTATACGTAGCTCCAAAAGCAGCAATGTAGGAATCAATGAGAATTCCGAGGCCATTAAGTATTGGCATAAGGGCTATCAAGGTCATTTCTGCACCATAAAGATCAATCTTTAGGAATTGCAGGGCTATAATGGAGATGAAGAAAACTTCATAACCAAGATACAGAGGGCTGGCAAAAGAGAACATTGCACTGGTGAGTGCAACGATGAGAATGACCTTGTCAGTAGGCATTGTTGCCGTTGCGGCATACAACAGACTGAGAATGCTCAAGGTCGCGATCATAGCCGACCCTCCTCTCCCAATTAATGTGTAGAGTGGGAAGGCAGTGGCACTAACCCGTTTCTGACATCCAAGATTATGCCTGGAGAGTGGAATGCTGATCGGGGTGGAGAAGAAAATACTTCCAGTAAAGAGCGCTGCTAATGCTGGAGCCAGCATACGGTAGAGAACCTGGTATGGATTTACCTTGAATCGTGTGGCAATGGCAAACAGCAAGGGTAGTATCAAAACAAGTACGGCAAATGTGGAACCCAGCAACATCAGCAGGAATCTTCCAGCAACAAAAATGGTTCCTTCCTGTTGCAGGTGGCTGAACCAGTAGGAAGCAGCAAAGAAGACAAAGAGATGGCCGAGGATGGCAAACGAACGGGTCAGGCGGAACATCGTCTCACTCAAGGAGTTCATTGTCACATAGGCTGGTCGGATTACCTCAACATTCGGCTTTAGGAAGTATCCAAAAACCAAGGCAATGATAATTACTGGAAGTAGGAAACTTTCAGCACTTGCCAATGTGTAAAATGGATTGATCGGGAGCAATGACTCAAAGAGTGTGGACAAGGACTGTGGAGCAAGGACTGAAAGGGACGTTGCATCGGTCCCTGCGCTGCTGCTTGCTGGGAAGTAGGTGGGGAAAAACCTGAACACGACTGCTCCAGAAATGGCGAGCAGTAGTGTAGAGAATAGGCTCCAGAGGATGGTTGTCCGACTGAAGACAAATCCTTTACTATCCTTTCTCAGGGAAGCAATACCCGAAGAAAATCCAAAGAATACCAAGGGAATCAAGACAAAACCGCCCAGTTGTACCAACAGGGCAGTGATGGTATACATCAGCTGCTGAAAAACAGTCGAATCCCCGAATAATAGGGTTGCAGCCAGCGCTAAGGCTGTTGCAGCTAAATAACTAATCCACGTCTTCATAGTTTCCAAGAGTATCTTAACAACTCTGGCAAGTCAATCAAACCGTAGGGATTACCCTAAAAGCCGATCAAGTTTATAGAGTGCTTCCGTCTCTGCCTCCATCAAGGATTTTACATATTCCTGTACATTGGTCATTCCCTTATGAATTGCAAGGGAGAGAGCGGAAAGATAGATGATCTCTTGCATTGCCTCCTTGGTGTACCATGTCACCCCTTGGTGTTCATTAACTTGGGCGTATGCCCTGAGAGAAGGATCTTCAAGCAGTGTGGCCAAAATTTTCTTTGGGTCATCCTCGCTGTCGTCGACCATATGCGCACTGGCAGCTAGGATGGCCGCACTGTGGCAAGCCTTTCTTGCAAGTTCTTGTTCAAAACCAGCCTCACACAGTTGTTTGGAGAAGAAACGGGAGAGCAACAGCTTATCACTTGCCACCATTGCATCGCTTATGGTTGCATCCTCACTGAGGAAAGGCTTCAGGAAGAGCGCTGCAGCCATGACTGATTCCATCTCATCAAGAATCCTGGTTCCTTGCAAGAAGAGTCTGCTCTCTTCCTTGCTGAAGAGAGAACTCATTCTCTGGATTTCCTCAAGCATGGAACTTGGACTTATTTCCCTGGGGATGGAAGGTAGTGACTTACGAGCCTCGGGGTGTAGGTTTTCCACAACTGCCGAGAGGTGTGTATATGCTTCTGCCAACAAGAGAATGAGCGTACGTTCTGTTTTGCTGGTTGCCTTTCCTTCCATCAGCCGTTTGACCTGCTTGTGGAAGGAAGGAGAAAGGAAGTGATCCATTGCCTTGTAGACTGGTTTGAGCCTGAGTGCAAGGATTTCCTGTTCAAAGTTTGCAATACCTGAATCTCCCATCTGTTCATACAGAGCAGAGTAGATACCATCAGTGTCCTCAACTTCCCGGATATTCAGGTATACCTTGGTCTCAAAACCTCGAAGGTGTACAAAGAATCCTTCGTCGAAGACCTTGAGGGAAGGTTTCATATAGGTTAGGCCATCGCTGAAAGAGTCCGTGATAACGTACCGCCTTCCTCCCACCGTCAGATTCAAAGCCTCAGCAAGGCTGACTTCCTCAAGGTACTTGTCCCCATTTGATTTCTTTACTTTTTGGGCAGAGGACTTAATCCATCCTTCCACCACTTCATACTGGTTGTTGTATAGAACCAGGACTCGTTCATGTTCTGTTCCATTCACGTAGCAGAATGCAGACTGTTGCACTTCCCCATCTCGATAAAGATCGAAGAGCTGGAAATTGTCCACACCACTGAAAAGGTATCGTTTCTTCAGGAGGGGGAAGATTCTTCGATAATGCTCCCCAATTAAGTATTCGTTGGGTTTTTCGTCCCAGTATGCTCGGCGGTATTCCATACCGTATTTTTCCCGGTACCCTTCAACCTGTCCGTGCCCGAACATGGGAAGCCCTGGCATGGTTACCAGCAAGGTACATACACCAAAGTACTTGTCCCCATCCCCAAACTGGGCGATGGCAGTTTCTTCATCTGGGTTATTCATGAAGTTAACGAACCGTTTAAGAATCTCAGGGTCAAAGTTGAGCGTATTCTTAATGGTCTCTCGGTATTTCTGGTTTTCCTGGTTCTTGAGCATGTTCATAAATGCGCTGTTGTACACGCGATGCATTCCCAAGGTGCGGACAAAGTATCCTTCCATCATCCAGAACGCTTCTGCAAGCAACAGTGTATCAGGCAACTCCTCATTGATCCTGTCCACCACCTCTCTCCAGAACTCCTTGGGGATTTGCCTGTTGAATTCAGCCTCGTCCATACCATACTGAGCACGTCCGGCAATATCGCCTCCGTGGCCCGGTTTCGGGTACCAAAGTCGTTGGATGTGTTTCTTGGCCAAGGTCATTGCAGCATCAAAGCGGATGATGGGAAAGTTGCTGGCAACATGCTTTATCTGTTGATAGACAGCCTCTCGTGTTACCGGGTTGAGGAAATCCAGCTGTGCAGTATCGTTCCAGGGCATTGATGTACCATCATTGCCATGGAAAATGTAGGTGGTTTCCCCATTTCTCAGATCCCTTCTCCTGAAGGTTACTGCAGCATCACTGCGATCGTAGTAATGATCCTCCAGCTTGATCTCAACATCCGGGTGTGAAGAAAGGTTTGGTCCATCATAGGTATAGGAAGGGAAGGGTGGATAACTTTGCTGGACGAAAAAGTCGCTGTGTTCAAAGACCCAATCTCCGTCGATTCCACAATGGTTTGGAACCATGTCACTGGCAAGCCGAATGCCTCGACTGGCACACCTCTTTCGAAGGTTGTCCAAGGCAGGCCATCCTCCGATTACCTCTGCAATCTCGTAATTTTTCAAGGAGTATGCGGAGGCTTCCGCATCAGGGTTGCCACAGAGGTTCTTGATTTTCTTGCTTGCGGTGCTTCTTTCCCAGAGCCCGATAAGCCAGAGTGCGGTAAAACCCCTGGTTGCAATATGATCGAGCTCTCGGTCAGGAATCTTATCCAAGGTATCAATAGGGTATTCATACTCTTTGGTCAGCTGGTCAAGCCATACAAGGGTAGATTTGGCAAGCATGATTACATTGGGCATCCAATTCCGGTCGGCAGTGACTGCCTCAAACTCCAGGTCATAGAGGGAAAAGTCGGGTACGAACATAACCGGGCTTCCCCCGTCTCCAGGGAAGTGTGGCTTTTCTTCTTCCTTGACCACATCGATTGCTTTCAGGAGCAACTCCTTCAAACGTTGGGGAATCAATTCCCCCCAGGTCTCAATGATGAATGAGATCTGGTCGGTCAGGGAATCTGGGTAGAGTTTTGCCGGTCTGGTGAGGAAGGAGAAGATGTCCTCGTCACTATTGGTCATCGATGCACTGGAGAGGGTATATCCCCCCATCAAAGCGGTTACAGCCTGGGCGGCCTTGGGGAAGGAAAGTCCTTCCGGGGCTAGGAATGGCTTGGTTGCCTTCATGAGTGCTGGGTTTTCCTGCATGACCTGATGAATGAAATAGCCCCTGAGAGACTCCTCATAGAAGAATTCCAATGGCAGTCCCTGCTCGACCAAGAGCGGTGACGGGAACTCCTTCATGTAGAAGGCAAGCACTTCCTGGGCTGCGTGGTTCTTGTTGACCAATGTGGTCAGGCGGGTAAAGAAATCAGGTTCACTGTAGCTCAGGTAGTGGGAAAGAACACTCTGGTAGAGTTGATGCAGGACGGCCGAGGCATGGAGTTTTGCCGAGGAAATCCAGTCATTCCCTCCCTTTGCTTTTACTTTCGTATTGAAAAGGTAGGCGAGTTCAGTTGCCTGCTTATAGAGATCTCCAAGGTCGGCATCTGACGGAAACAACGCTGGAAAAAAATCAATTTCAGTCCTTGTGCGAACTGAAATACGAAAATCACGTGTAATCAAATCACGCCTCCCTGAGGGTGGTTATATCCCTGATATTGGTACTCCAAGTATATCACGAGTGGCCATGGTTGTAACCACTTTCTTGGGAATTGGACGCTGTTAGACTAATGTATTTGTGACAGGAAGAGTAGGAATATCGTCTATTAGCATTTGTTTCGCTGAATCAAGAATCAAGGGAAGTGAAATCTCTTCTTCAGGGGAGAAGCGTTGTAAGACAAAGGAGGAAACGGTTCCATGCTTTGGTCTTCCGATTCCAATACGAAGTCGAAGGAACAAGTCGTCCTTGATATGGCTCTTGATTGACTTCAATCCATTGTGTCCCTGAAGGCCACCACCACGCTGCATCCTGATTGTCCCAAAGGGAAGCTCCAGATCGTCATGGATGACCAGGACATCTTGTGCTGTATAGGAGAAGAAATCCATACAAGAGCGAACGGATTTTCCGCTTTCGTTCATATAGGTATGGGGCTTAAGTAGCCTGGTTCCCCCATCCTGGGCAATCAGCCCATTGAATTTCTGTGACCATGAGAGTGTCGGGTACATATGATCACAAACCATCCAGCCTACATTGTGCCGGGTTTTCTCATACGCTTTACCAGGGTTGCCGAGAAATACCAGAAGTTTTACCATACCCTATCATACGGACAAATAGAAGGAGAGAAAAGGTGTACATACTGGTAACCTATGTTCCTGATTCTCATCTTGAGGTAGTAAAGGAGGCTCTCTTCAAAGCTGGAGCTGGAAAGATGGGCTCCTATGATTCTTGTTGCTACCAAAGTCAAGGAACCGGCCAATTTCGTCCTCTGCAAGGCTCATCTCCCTTCATTGGGCAGGTCGGAGAGCTTGCACAAGAGCGGGAGTGGCGTCTAGAATTGGTGGTTGATGAAGAATTTGCTGCCCCAGCGGTAGAGGCGCTCTTGGAGAGTCATCCCTACGAGGTCCCTGCTTATCATCTGATCCCGGTCTTGACCCTTGAAGGGTTGAGTGACGAATAGGAGCCCCTATGGCAAAGACAGTTGCCCAGATCAATGAGAAAATCAAGAAAGGTACGGTTGTCGTGGTCAGTGCAGAAGCATTTTCTGCGATGGCAAAAGAGAAGGACCTCAAAGAACTCAGTGAAGAGGTGGATATCGTAACCACAGCCACCTTTGGTCCGATGTGCTCCAGTGGAGCAATCATCAATTTCGGACACTGGTCTCCCGGTATCCGTATGGAAGAGATTACCCTCAATGGGGTGAATGCCTACGAGGGGCTTGCTGCAGTTGATACCTACATAGGTGCAACCAGTGAATCCAAGTTTGATGCTACCTACGGTGGAGCGAATGTTATCGAGGAGTTGATCGATGGCAAGGATGTCCGTCTGCATGCCAGGGGAAAAGGAACTGATTGTTATCCCACCAAGGAGATTGATACCTATATCAACAAGGATACCATCAACGAGTTCTATCTCTTCAATCCCCGAAACGCCTACCAGAACTATGCAGCAGCAACCAACAGCACGAACCGGATCAGGTACACCTATATGGGCAGTCTTCTTCCCAGATTCTCAAATGTAACCTACTCCACCAGTGGTGAACTGAGTCCCCTCTTGAACGATCCCTACCTCAGAACCATTGGTCTTGGAACCCGGATCTTCCTTGGTGGAGGAGAGGGGTATGTGGTATGGAACGGGACCCAGTTCAATACCAGACGGGAACGTACCCCAGAAGGTATTCCCACCCTGCCTGGGGCAACCCTTGCTGTTATAGGGGATGCGAAACAGATGTCGAGGGAGTATATCCGCTCTGCCTACTATGAGAAGTATGGTATCTCGATGTTTGTCGGTATCGGTATCCCCATACCGGTACTTGATGAGGAAATGGCAGCCCATCTAGCCATCTCAAATGAGAAGATCACCACCAATATTCTGGACTATGGGCAGGATGGACACCCATCGGTCGGAACCTGTTCCTATGCCCAGCTTGCCAGTGGAGCAGTCACCTTGAGTGATGGAAAGGAAGTAAAGACAGCTCCACTCTCTTCCCTTGCCAAGGCACGGGAGATTGCCGATGTCTTGGCTTCCTGGATCAAGGAGAAACGATTCTTCCTCTCTGAGCCAGTCCATACGTTCCCTACTGACAGTTTTGTAAAACCTTTGGTTCCTCGCGAAGGAGGTGAGAAATGAAAAAGCGATATGCCTTGCGATTCTCTCCCACCTTGGTGGAGCAACCTATTGTAAGCAAGCTTGCCCGATCATACGATGTGGATATCAATATCCTCAACGCAGATGTTGCCAGTGGCCGTGGGGGAAAGCTCATTGTTGAGTTGAGTGGAACCGAGCAAGACTTGGATGCGAGTGTCATTTATCTCGGAGAGATCGGAGTTATCGTCTCTGAGATGGTCAAGGAGCTGCTCTTCAACCAGGATGGGTGTATCGACTGTGGTGCTTGCACGGCTGTCTGTTCCTCCGGTGCCTTATGGATGGATTCTGAGGCAAAGCTGCAATTTGATGTATCACATTGTGTTGTGTGTGGGCTCTGTGTCCATGCCTGCCCAATGCGCCTGTTTGAGGTATCACACGAACGGGAGGCATAGAATTGTATCAGAGGAGAGCTTATCGCCAGAGCATGGGGTCTGCCCGTTTCTCTTCATTCTCCCTTTCTATTGGGGAGAGTGATGTTTGGATTGGGTTTCAGGGACCTGCCGATAAGAACTCCCTACAGGCTGAAACGACAACCCTTTTAAGACGACTGAGAAGGGAGCTTCTTGACTATGGGGATCCCGATCTGTTTACCAGCTTTGTTCCCTTGCAACCGAAGGGAGACCTCTCTGTATTGTTGCAACGTATGTTTGATGCAGGGAAACGTTCAGGTACTGGCCCTTTTTCCAGTGTAGCGGGGGCAATCGCAGAGCGCCTTGGAAGGCATCTCAAGGACCAGTTTGGTCTCTCGGAGATTGTTGTTGAGAATGGTGGTGATTTATATATCGATGTCCTAAAACCTCTCTCTGTGCAGCTTTTTGCACCAACGAGTCCTCTTTCAGGGAAGCTTTCCATTATAGTTGATCCTTCGTATGGCCCGATGGGAGTCTGTACCAGCTCAGGAAAAATTGGACACTCAATAAGTTTCGGTAGGGCTGATGCTGTTATGGTTGCATGCAAAGATGCTGCCCTTGCGGATGCGTATGCGACAGCATACTGCAACCGTGTCTCCGGGAAAGCGGATGTGAAGAAGGTATGCGAAGCGCTTACAAGGCAGGAAGAAGTCCTCTCCGCTGTAGTAGTTTTTGAAGACACGTTGGCCGTGGGTGGCCATTTGGAGGTAGGTACCTGACATGAATAGAAAAGAATACTTGCAGGTGTTGCTTGAAAAGAGAATTGTGCTCCTTGATGGGGCTATGGGTACCATGATCCAGAAGCAGGGATTGCAGGCCGAGGATTATACCTTGGAGGATATTTCGGCACCTGGCTGTAATGAATTTCTCAACCTCAGCAGGGGTGATGTCATTTATCAGATTCACCAAGAGTACTTATCCTCTGGTGCCGATATCATCGAGACCAATACCTTCTGTGCGAATGCATTCAACCTTGCAGAGTATGGTCTATCAGGAGAAGTGGAACCTATCAACCTGGCTGCCTGTGAAATAGCACGTGAGGCAGCTGCAGACTATGAAGCAACCCATGACGGATATGCCTTTGTTGCAGGGGTTCTTGGTCCTTCCAACCGTTCGCTCTCCTTCTCCGAGAAGGTAGAAGACCCAGCATATCGACAAAAAGACTTTTCCTCTTTCCTAGAGATGTACCGTGAACAAGTTCGCTCGCTGCTGCAAGGAGGGGTAGACCTCCTCCTCATTGAAACGGTATTCGATACCTTGGTGGCAAAAAGTGCCATTATTGCATGCCTTCAGGAGATGGAAGCACAACAGAGGACCATTCCCCTGATGGTGAGTGTAACCTTCAGTGACCAGAGTGGAAGGACGCTCAGTGGTCAGACCCTGGAGGCTTTTGTAGCTAGCCTTGCACCTTTTCCGTTATTCAGCCTTGGACTCAACTGTTCCACCGGGCCAAATGAGATGCTTCCTCTTATCGAGAAGCTCTCTGGGCTCTGCCCATTCTATATTAGTGCCCATCCCAATGCAGGTTTCCCGGATAAGGAAGGAAATTATCAGCTGCAGGCACAACAGATGGCAAAAGATCTTGCCCCTGCCCTACAAAAAGGGTATCTGAACATTCTCGGCGGATGTTGTGGTACCACCCCCTTTCATATCAAGGCATTGAAGGAAGCCTCTACTCAGGCTGTGGTTCGGCAGCTGCCTTCGATAGCTTCTTCCCTAGCCTTGAGTGGGATGGATGTTGTGCAGGAGAAAGAGGGTGAACTGCTGTTAGTTGGAGAGAGAACCAATGTGGCAGGTTCGAGAAAGTTTGCCCGACTGATCAAGGAAGAAAAGTGGGAAGAGGCGCTTCAGATTGCACGGGAGCAAGTAGCCCATGGCTCTTCTGTCTTGGATCTCTGTATGGATGCATCCATGCTTGATGCAGAGAAGAGTATGAAGAACTTCCTACGCCATATTGCAAGTGACCCCTCAGTGGCAAAGGCAGCAATCATGATCGACTCCTCAGATTGGGAGGTTGTCTCCTCTGCACTGGGAGAGGTCCAGGGACGAGGGATCGTTAACTCAATCAGTCTGAAAGAGGGAGAGGAAACCTTCATTTCCCATGCCAAGCATATTGCCCGCTACGGTCATGCAATGGTGGTCATGTTGTTTGATGAGGAGGGACAGGCTGCTACCTATGAACGTAAGATTGCCATAGCAAAGAGGAGCTATTCCCTGCTTAGTCAGGCAGGGATAAGGGATGAAGATATTATCTTTGATGCAAATGTCCTCTCTATTGCCACCGGTATCGAAGAGCACGATACCTATGCCCGAGATTTCATTCTTGCCACCCGGGAGCTTAAGCGGCTTTATCCACGTTGCCATACCAGCGGAGGAGTGAGCAATCTTTCTTTCTCGTTTCGTGGAAATGATGCACTTCGTTCAGCTATGCATGCCCTCTTGTTGGAGTTGGCTGACCTTGATATGGCAATCATCAATCCAGCGAGTCTCATTGATGTTCAGACATTGAACAAGGATGTTCATTCCACCATTGAAAAGGCACTGATGGCAGAGGGTGGTGATCTGGCAGATATCAGGGCTGAACTCATCAATCTTGCCTTGACCATGCAGAGTGAGGATACTCCCAAGAAGAAGACGACTCCTCGCTCTGTGAGAAGTGCTTCTGATCGTCTCTATGATGCAGTGGTCTCTGGGGACCATACCTATCTTTCCCAGGACTTGGAGGCAGTGGAAGAAGAGAATCCTCTCTCCTTGGTGGAAGGCCCCTTGATGGATGGTATGAAGGAGGTAGGTCGGCTCTTTGGAAAAGGAAAGCTGTTCCTACCCCAGGTGGTACGAAGTGCGAGAACGATGAAGATTGCGGTTGATATCCTCCAGCCACGTATTACTGCCTATTTAGAGAAGAACTTGCATGGAACAGGGAATCAAAAGAAGCTTGCTGTCCTTGCTACGGTCAAGGGCGATGTGCATGATATCGGCAAAAATATTGTTGCGCTCATTCTCACATGCAATGGCTTTGAAGTCATCGATCTTGGGGTGATGGTCCCGTCTGCCGATATTTATGATGCAGCCATCAAATACCAGGCAGACATCGTAGGCCTGAGTGGTTTGATCACACCATCCTTGAAGGAGATGGAGGGAGTCATCTCCCTATTCGAGGAGAGGGGCTCCACCATCCCCATCTTTGTGGGAGGGGCAACTACGAGTGAGCTGCATACAGCGGTGAAGCTTTCGGTACGATACTCGAATCCTGTCATTCAGACAAAGGATGCTTCTGCCATGGCCTTGGCGGCCAATGAGGTGGTAGGTCCCAACCGCCTCACATTTTTTCATGAAGTAGATGAGCGCTATTGCCAACTCAGGAAGGACCATCAGGATGCAAAAGAGGTGAAGCATTCCTCTGTTGCTGTTGGATATGCTTCCTCCTTGGAAAGCAGTGAGCAAAAGAGCGTGGGAACGAATGCGAAAAACTATGGGGTGAACACCCTTGAAGACATTCCTCTCTCTGATTTGCTGGAGCTCATCAACTGGAATATGTACTGCGCTGCATGGAAGGTTCCTCCTTCCAGCGAAGAGGGCGTAAGACTCATCAAACAAGCGAAAGCGCTTCTGGATGAGGAGAAAATCCGACTTCTCTTCGAAAGTGGATGTAAGATTGTTTATGGGGTGTTTCCTGCCAAGAGCGACCGATTGGCGGTACAGGTGGGTGAAAAGACCTTCTACTTCCTGCGTGATGAAAAGAGTGGCTCCTGTATTGCTGATATGATTGCAAAGAAGGACACTGTCGGGTTGTTTGTGACTACCAGTTCCCTTTTCTTGGCTCCCTATCTGAAGGAGCTGGAGGAGCGGGGAGATACCATGCGACACCTCTCTATTAAACTTCTTGCCGACCGCCTTGCCGAAGCACTTGCAGAGAAAGCGCAACAGTTGATTGTCTCCATGTGGGGAGAGCGCCTCCTCTCCTACCTTCGTCCAGCCCCAGGATATCCTTCTTGGAATGACCATAGTGAGAAGGGGACCCTCTTCAGTTTGCTTGATGCGACCGAGAGAATCGGGGTACAGCTTACCGAAAGTTTTGCCATGGATCCTCCCTCCTCTGTATGTGGGATGCTGATAGGAGGGGAGAATCTTCGGTATTTTGCCCTCAAGCATGTCAGTGAAGAACAGCTCTCCCTCTATGCAAAGCGGAAAAGTATCGATAGGCAGATGCTTGCCACGCTCCTCAGTGGTATGGAATACTGAAGCCATGCAAGTAATCGACATCCTCAATGAGGCAAAGAAACCCCTGTTTACCTTTGAACTGGTCCCACCCTTGAAGGGCGGAGATGTCCAAACCCTTCTGGAATCTGTTCGCACACTTAGTGAATTTGACCCAGCCTACATCAATGTGACCAACCACCAGCAGGAGGTGGTCTATGTGGAGCGGGAAGATGGGCTCTTGGAACGGCGTACCGTGCACAAGCGTCCTGGGACTGTCGCCCTCTCAGCCTTGATCCAATACACCTTCGGTATTCCTGTGGTAGCACACCTGATCTGTGGAGGGATGGATGCTGACCAGCTTGAGGATGCCTTGGTGGAGCTCAATTTCCTGGGTATCGAGAATATCCTTGCCCTAAGAGGAGATCCTCCAAATGGGGTGAAGCGGTTCGTGCCGGTAAAAGGTGGGTATAATCACTCAAGTGACCTGGTAACCCAGATTGCTCGCCTCAACGAGGGAATCTATCTGGATGAACAGCTCCAGAATGCTCAAAAAACCCATTTCTGCACTGGCGTTGCAGGCTATCCGGAGAAGCATGGGGAAGCTCCAAATCTCACCTATGATATCCAGATGTTGAAGAAGAAGGTGGACAGTGGTGCCCAGTATATTGTCACCCAGATGTTCTTCGACAATAGTGTGTACTATCGCTTTGTTGATGCCTGTAGGAAGGAAGGTATCACGGTGCCCATCATTCCCGGTATCAAGCCCATTGGCAGTAAGCGAGATCTTGCCACCATTCCCCAGACGTTCCACGTCGATTTCCCCGATGAGCTCGTTTCTCTGTTGAATGGTGCAACGAAGCTCGCTGAAATCAGGGAGATTGGCGAATATTGGTGCATCAAGCAATCAAAGGATCTGCTCGCCCATGATGTTCCTGGTGTGCATTTCTACACCCTAGGAAAGGCAGACAGGGTAGCCAAGATTGTCAGGGAAGTGTTTTAACGACTACGCTTCACACCCATCTTCGGGCAGCGTTCCTCCTCAAGGCATTTGCTGCAGAAGGGGCTGATTGGTGTACATATGAGCTGTCCATATCGCACCAATAGTTCATTAAGAGGAATCCAGAATCTCCTTGGCATGATACCCATAAGATCTTTCTCTGTCTGCTCAGGGGTTTTTGTCTCCACCCATCCCATTCGATTTGCAATCTGGTGGACATGACAATCCACGCAGATGGCCTCAACCTGGAATCCCAGATTGAGGGTGAGGTTTGCGGTCTTGATGCCTACCCCAGGGAGGGAGAGCAGCGCTTCCTGGTCATTTGGGACAACTCCCCCATATTGTTCAAGGAGTATTCTACTGATGGTCCTGATATTCTTTGCTTTGGTTTTATAGAACCCTGATGGGTAGATAGCTTTCTGGATTTCCTCTTCACTGAGAGTAAGCATACTCTCTGGGTCCTTCGCGAGCGCAAAGAGTCTTGTGCTTGCATCGAGGGTTACTTCATCCTTGGTTCTCAATGAAATGAGGGTAGCTATAAGCACCCGAAATGGGTCATTTTCCCTCTCTGCAATTACTGAAACTGAGGGTAGGATACCACCTTCCTTCTCGATTGCTTGTTTGAATAGTGTAAAAACTGAATCCCAATATGCATCATTCATAGGCATTCTCCTACCATGGAAAGGCAAAATAGGCAATGATTACTTGACCTTTTTACTATTACACTCTAGCGTATTTTCATGATAATCGTACTGCAAAAGAACATCGGGGACAAACAGAAGGAATCGATCAGATCCTTCCTTGTTGAAAAGGGCTACACCGTCAAAGAAATCATTGGGCAGGAAGAAACTGTTTTTGGTGCGGTGGGCCAAAGTACTGTTGATATCAGGGAAGTGGAGATGCTTGAGGGAGTGGCCAGTGTGGTGCCCATCAGCAAACCGTATAAACTTGCTTCACGGGAACTGAAGAAAGAGGACACCATTGTGTCCGTTGGCAAAGTGAAGATTGGTGGAAACCGTATTGCCATTTTTGCCGGCCCCTGTGCAATAGAATCACGTGAGCAGATCATGAGCATTGCTGAGTCAGTACGAGAAGCGGGTGCTGTTATTCTCAGGGGAGGCGCATTCAAGCCAAGAACCAGCCCCTATGCCTTCCAGGGTTTGGGAGAAGAGGGACTGCAGTACCTCAAGGAAGCTGGAGAAACGTTCGGTATGCCGATAACCAGTGAAATAGTGAACCCTTCTGATGCACCAATGATGGCAAAGTACATTGACATGTTCCAGATTGGGGCAAGGAATATGCAGAATTTTGAACTCCTCAAGGCTGTAGGCAAGACCGGCATGCCGGTTCTCCTGAAGCGAGGACTTTGCGCCACCATTGAGGAGTGGCTGATGGCTGCTGAATACCTGATGAGCAGTGGTACCGACCAGGTGGTTCTGTGCGAACGAGGTATTCGTACCTATGAACGGGCTACAAGGAATACCCTCGATATCTCAGCAATCCCCATGGTGCAGAAGATGACCCACTTGCCGGTCATCGGCGATCCAAGCCATGCAACAGGGGTGAGGGATATGGTTTCCCCGATGAGCCTGGCGTTGGTTGCCAGTGGAGCCTCTGGTTTGATCGTTGAAGTACACAATCATCCTGAGAAAGCCTTCAGTGATGGTCCACAATCCCTCTATCCTTCCCAATTTGAGAAGTTGATGCGTGACATCCAGGCACTGAGTTCAGTGGTGGGAAAGTCATTGGAACGTATCCCCCGCCTTGCCTCCATTACGGTTTCCCATACAAAGGAACAGGTTTTGGAGAAGGACCAGTTGGTGGTTGCCTTCCAAGGAGAGAGAGGGGCTTACAGCGAACTTGCAATCCAGCGAGCCTTCGATGAAAGTACCAAGGTTCTTCCCTGCACAGGTTTTGCAGATGTCTTTGAGGCAGTCATGGAAGGCAAAGCTTCCTATGGCATGATTCCCATGGAGAATACCCTGGGTGGTACGCTGTATGAAAATCTGGACCTTCTGGATAGGCATCCAGGTATCGAGGTAGTGGGAGAGCAGCAGATCAGGATAATCCATAACCTTATTGCACTCCATGGGGCCAAGAAGGAGGACATCAAGGAAATTTACTCCCACCCTCAGGGTCTTGCCCAGTGTACTGACTACCTTGCAAAGGAGATGGCACACGCCAAGGCAATACCCTTCTTTGACACCGCTGGTGCAGTCGCCTATGTAAAAGAGTGTGGTGATATTCATAAATCAGCCATTGCAGGCCTTCCTGCGGCCAAGGTGCATGGACTTGAGGTCCTTGAAGAGGCTATCGAAAGCAATTCCAGCAACTACACCCGCTTCTACATTATCTGCCGTGAAGAGCGAAGCAGTGTGTTCCGGTCTGCCAGCCAGGTTAATCGTGCTTCCTTGCGTTTCACTGTTCCCGATCGCCCAGGATCTCTCTTCCAAGCCCTCCTTATCCTTACCAAGCATGGCTTGAATATGAAGAAACTGGAAAGCCGTCCTATTCCTGGAAAGCCATGGGAGTACTCCTTCTTTGTGGAGACGGAGCTTGGGGAGGAAGGTGCGTTCAAGGTTGCACTTGAAGAGCTTGGTGGCATTTGCCACTCGATTCGGGTCCTTGGGACCTATTCCAGCACACTCTGACATGGGTAGGGAGCAGGTTTTCCTGCCCCATCGGTTGGTGATGGGGGTGTTGGTCTCAAAACATGAGATGATTCCTCTCGTGAAGGAGCTCCTTGTTGCGCGGTATGGGCCTATCTTGGATAGTACAGAGCCCAGTTCCTTTGCCTTTACCGATTACTATGACGATGAGATGGGAGGAAAACCCTTGCGGTTTTATCTGAGCTTTGCCCATCTCATCGATCCGTCCCGGCTATCTACGATCAAACGAGAGACCAATGCATTGGAGGCGGAATTTACCAAGGATGGGGGGAGGAGAGTCAATCTTGATCCCGGATTGCTGAGTCAGGCCAATCTCGTTCTTGCCACTACCAAAAATCGTGCCCACCGTATTCCATTATCTGATGGCATCTATGCTGAACTCACATTGATGTATGCAAACAAGCAGTTCCAAAGCTTTCCCTGGACCTATGCAGATTATACGAGTGAGGAAGTAAAACTCCTCTTTGCCTCTTGGAGAGAGCGGTACCGAAGACAGCTGAAGCAAGAAGGCCTCTTGTAATGCTTATAAGGTGTGAGAGTAGTAATTTGTTGCCTCCTTCTCATACTCTGTATTGGATGTGAGGCAAATGTTTTACACGAACAACGTATAACGGTCACATTACAGGATTCCCATCCTTGGGGGGAAGCCTCCCATCGTCCGCTGTGGCATACCTTGGTGTATACAGATGGGGAGGGGACTCGCAGTTCCATGCATCTTACAGAGGGGCAGAGGCGTGTCACGCTCACTGTACCAAGGGATTCCTTGACTGTTTTCTGTGCCTATCCTCTCTCCTTTCTGCATCCTTATGGTGGCTTCTATCATCCGGGAGCAGACGATTCTGTAACACTTACCCAGGAACAAGGAGAGCTTGCAAAGCTTCTTCTTGATTCCTATCAGTTCAATCCTGAGGCAGTGGAGCATATCAATGCTACCTATCTGGCCGATAAAGTGGGGGATGCAACCCTTCTTGACGGGAATGCTCTGGTGGTTTCCTTGCTCAACGGGGAGGGTATTCCTTCCGATCTGAGACACTATGAGAAACTTGAGGTAGTTGTATCTGATATACCATCCGGTTATTGGGTACCCGAGCGGCATAACCAGGAACCTTTTTGGAATAGATGGGGAGAGGCTACTTCCTTGAAACTGGAGGGTGGATTGCAACGTTTTCTCAATAGGGAAGGCTCCCTATGTCTCTCCCTCTATGTTGATCTTAAAAAGGGTGAGTACCTGAGTAGTCTTTCAAATGCGCCGCCCTGGTAAAAGAGCTTCCCATTTTTACTATAAACCGATAGAGTTTGTACATGGAATCCTTGCGTGAACTCTTCAGAATTGGGTATGGCCCCTCGAGTAGTCATACCATGGGCCCGCGCTCTGCGGCACAACACTTCCTATCCCTGCATGCTGACTGTCAGCGGTTTGAGGCTGATTTGTACGGAAGTTTGGCTGCTACCGGGAAGGGACACTTGACCGATAAAGCCTTGCGAGAGGTGTTTTCCTCCGCGGGAAAAGATGTTGAGATTGTCTGGTACCCAGAAATTGAGAAACCTTTCCACCCCAATGCACTTACAATTCGTTCCCTCTCTGATGCAGGAGAAAGCATCTTTGAGAACACCTACTATAGTGTGGGAGGAGGGAAAATTGTTCTGGAAGGCGAAGATGCTGACCAGGCTGCAGAAGTCTATCCCAAGGCATATTCCAGAATGCGCCAGATCCTTGACTACTGTGGGGATGAAGGGATGCAGATATGGGAGTTTGCTCTCCAGTTTGAGGATTCGGACATTCTCACCTACATGGATGAAATTTGGAGTGTGATGTGTGATGCAATTGAGCGTGGGGTGAATGCAGAGGGAGTGCTTCCTGGGGGTTTGAAGCTTCCAAGGAAGGCAAGCCAATTCAACTCCAAAGCTGGTGAGTTCACCGCTGCAATGGGCAATCCTGCATTTGCCATCAGCTACGCTCTTGCAGTCAGTGAGGAGAATGCAGGTGGGGGCAAGATTGTCACAGCCCCAACGTGTGGAAGCTGTGGGGTACTCCCAGGGGTTTTGTACTACCTGGCTAAACAGTACAAGTTCCCCAAGATTCGTATATTGCGTGCGCTTCTCACCGCTGGGATCATCGGCAATGTGGTAAAGACCAATGGATCGATCAGTGGGGCGGAGGTTGGTTGCCAAGGAGAGATAGGAGTTGCCTGTGCCATGGCTGGAGCTGCTGCTACACAACTTCTTGGTGGCTCCATCTTCCAGATAGAGTACGCTGCAGAGATGGGTCTTGAGCATCATCTTGGCCTTACCTGTGATCCAATGCGTGGTCTTGTGCAGATTCCGTGCATTGAGCGAAATGCTCTTGCTACCATGCGTTCCATCGACCACTGCACCTATGCCCTGCTTGGTGATGGGCGCCATAAAGTCTCTTTCGACAGTGTCATCGAGGTGATGATGGAAACTGGACAAGCACTTCCTTCCCTCTATCGAGAAACAAGCAAAGGCGGCCTTGCCAAAGTGCTCGGATAGAGCTATTATGTCATAAGATATTTATATACTAATCTATTCTATTAAATTGATATAGATAGTTTTATGCATGTCTATAAGTATAGAATAAGATGGAAAATATTGATACAACTGACATAGGTATGATATGAGACGGTGGATTCAATGCCTTAATCTCTCCAGGAGCAACCAAGCAATTCGCTTTGGTGCTTGTTTTGTTGCTTGTATGATTCTATTTCATCCACTTAGCGCTGCCATTTCATTGCAAGACCCTTCCCCCACAGATATAACATTTATCCTGGTTGAGGGTAATGAACGCAGTTCTCCAAAAGAAGTGTTTATCGCTGAATTGTATGTCCAGGCAAAACATATTGGAAAGGGGAGAGTTCATATCTCTTACTCTCCACTGACTGATGGAACTAGCTCAGTGTTGTATCAAATGGTGGGAGATGATGACAGGCAGATTGGTAGTGGTTTTTGTGCCGAATACGAGGCAAGTAATCAACAGAGAAGGACCTACCGGCTCTGTTCGCTAAAAGCCCTTCTCTCTCGTTCCTTACGGGAAGAGGAAACCCAATTGTTAAGCACCATTATTCTTGATCTCTCTGTTGAGTTGTAAAAAAACAGGAGGCTTTAAGCCTCCTGCCATGCTAGCGAACTACAATATTCACCAACTTATCTGGAACCACAATCTCCTTGACGATGGTTTTTCCTTCAATCCACTGCTGGATCTTCTCGCTCTCTTTGGCCATTGCAAGCGCTGAAGCCTTGTCCATGCCTTTAGAGACAGTTTGTTTGTCTCGGACCTTTCCGTTTACCTGGAACACCATCTCAATCTCATCATCGATGGTCAGCTTCTCCTCAAAGGTAGGCCAACTCACCTTGGTGAGACTCTCCTTGTTGCCGAGTTTCTCCCAGAGTTCTTCAGCAATGTGTGGAACATACGGGCCAAGGAGTTTTACCAAGGTCTCGGCTACCACACGGGGGAACTCATCGACCTTGTATAGCTCGTTGACCAACACCATCATCTGGCTGATGGCCGTATTGAAGTTCAGTGTTGCCGTATCGTGGGTTACCTTCTTGATGGTCTTATGCAGGGTCTTGTTCAATTCTTTGGAGGGATCATCATCAGTGATGGTTCTCTCCTCATAGAGTCTCCAAACTCTATCCAGGAAGCGGTAGATGCCGTTCAAACCTGTGGTTGCCCATGGCTTTGAAACCTCAAGGGGGCCCATGAACATCTCATACATTCGCATGGAGTCGGCTCCATATTCCTGGATGATCTCATCAGGGTTGATGACGTTCTTCAGGCTCTTGGACATCTTGGCAATGACTCGCTCGAGTTTCTGCCCAGTTTCCTTCTCGACAAAGACGTCGGTCTCGACTTCTTCCACCATATCGGTTGGGACAAGGCTCTTATCCGGTCTCTGATATGCATAACTGGTAATCATTCCCTGGTTGACCAGTCGTTTGAATGGCTCACTGGTGGAAACCATTCCAAGGTCAAAGAGAACCTTGTGCCAGAAACGGGCGTAGAGCAGGTGCAGTACTGCATGCTCAGCTCCTCCGACATAGAGGTCTACCGGCATCCAATACTGTTCCTTCTCCTTGCTCACAAACTCTGTTTCATTGTTTGGGTCAAGATAGCGCAGGTAATACCAGCAGGAGCCTGCCCACTGGGGCATGGTATTGGTTTCTCGTTTTGCTGCTCCACCACAAACCGGGCATGTGGTTTGTACCCAACCATCGATTTTGGCAAGCGGGCTTTCACCAGTGCCGCTTGGTTCATAGCTGGAAACCTCGGGCAGCAGCAGTGGTAGCTGATCCTCTGGAATGGGGACCGTTCCACAGGTTGGGCAGTGTACCAAGGGAATTGGTTCTCCCCAGTACCGCTGGCGACTGAAGATCCAGTCACGTAACTTGTAGTTTACGGACTTGGTACCCACATTCCTCTCTTCCAGCCAGGCAATCATGGTGTTGATGGCGTCTTCTTTGTTGAGACCGTCGATGAAGTCACTGTTTACGTGGATTCCATCCTCAGTCCATGCTTCTTCCTGAACATCAACAGCACTCTTGAGCACTTCAATGATCGGGAGATTGAATTTCTTAGCAAACTCCCAGTCACGGGTATCATGGGCGGGAACTGCCATGATGGCACCTGTACCGTAGCTGATCAATACATAATCAGCAATCCAGATGGGGATCTTCTTGCCATTTACCGGGTTGATCGCATAACTGCCACTGAAAACACCGGTCTTGTCCTTTGCCAGATCAGTTCTCTCGAGGTCACTCTTTCTGGCAGTGGCTTCAAGGTACTCCTCCACCACACGCTTTTGCTCCCCGCTGGTAAGTTTGTCTACCAAGGGGTGTTCTGGGGCGACAACCATGTAGGTGGCTCCAAAGAGTGTGTCAGGGCGGGTGGTATATACTTCAAGGCTGTCGTCCATCCCATCAATCTGGAAGACGACTGAGGCACCCTCACTTCTTCCAATCCAGTTTTGCTGCATGAGCTTCACTGATTCGGGCCAGTTTACACTGTCCAGATCAGCGAGCAGCTTGTCTGCATATTCAGTAATCTTGAGAACCCACTGGCGGATGCTTTTCCGTACAACCGTAGTTCCGCAACGTTCACACTTTCCGTCCTTCACCTCTTCATTAGCCAAGCCGGTCTTGCAATTGTCACACCAGTTGATCGGGGTATGGGACTCATATGCCAGTCCTTGCTTGTAGAGCTGGAGGAAAATCCACTGCGTCCAGCGGTAGTATTCACTTGTATGGGTAGAGACTTCCCGATTCCAGTCGTAGCTGAAACCCAGACGTTTGATCTGCTTTCGGAAGTTCTCGATGTTCTTCTCCGTGGTTACCTTGGGATGGGTGCCTGTCTTGATCGCATAGTTCTCAGCAGGTAGTCCGAATGAGTCGAATCCCATCGGATGCAGGACGTTGTAGCCGTTCATACGTAGGTAACGGCAGTAGATGTCGGTTGCGGTGTACCCTTCTGGGTGTCCCACGTGCAACCCTGCACCGGATGGGTAGGGGAACATGTCCAAAACGTACACACGCTTATCGGCTGGTACGCTCTCGTCCTCGGTTACGGCAAAACTCTGGTTGTCTTCCCAGTATTTTTGCCATTTTGTCTCAATTTCACTGAAGGGATATTTGCTCATGGGAGCAATCATACCTTTGGAGTACTGTTCAGTCAACGCATGAAAGCATTTCTCAGAGGGTTCCATCATCCACAGTGGGAGAAAATTCCACTGCTTCCATCCTGTTTCCCTTCATGGAGATGATTCTGAAGGTACCGAGCTGTGACTGCACCACATCCCCTTCATCAGGGATGTTCCCAATCTGGTCAAGCAGGTATGCAGCAACCGTACTGGTTTTCTGCTTGCATGCATCGGTATCGAGGTCCAGTTCATCTACTAGTTGCTGGAATGGGGTATCTGCCATAACTAGGAAGGTGCCCGGGTTTTTCTCCCTCTCCACGATACGGTCAGGATACCTCCGTTCATGCTCATCATAGAGCTCTCCAAACAGTTGCTCGGCTACATCCTCCATGGTGACCACACCGCTGAACCCACCATACTCATCCAGAACGATTGCTTGCTGGAGCTTGGCTTTCTTGAAGCGGAAAAAGACATCATCAAGATGCATTTGTTCTGGGACAAAAATTGGTTCTCGGATAATGGAAGAGATCGGGCGTCCCATCTGTTTTTTCAGCTGCGTGCGAAGAATGTCACGAACCAGTACAATACCGATGATATTCTCCGGGCTTCCATGAAAAACAGGGATACGACTGAATCCCGCTTTTACAATGGAAGGGAATGCATCACGAATGGTGAGCTCGTCACTGATGCAAAATACATTGGTCCTATGGGTCATGATGGTTCTTACTTGGGTTTCACTGAAATGGATTGCCCGTTGCATGAGATCCGATTCATAGCGATCCACCAGACCGACATCCTCGGCTGCGTCGACCATATGCATCACCCCTTCAGTGGTGATGGTCGGTTCAGCGTGGGAGGCAAAGACCCTGGTGATAATCGCAGAGAAATGCCTAAGCAACCAGACCACAGGAAACAGTACTATTTCGAGGAAACGCAATGGATATGCCATGAAAACAGCAATTTTCATGTTATGGGTGAGCGCTAATTGTTTTGGTGTGATCTCGCCAAAAATGAGGATAACCAGGGTAAGTAAACCGGTAGCATACCCAACTGGCTGACTGGAAAAGAACTCGATGGAGAACGTGGTGACCAGGGATGATACCGTGATATTCACTACATTGTTTCCCACCAGAACGGTCGTGATGAGCTCTTCAGGCTTTTGGCTAAGTTTATACACCAATTTAGCCGCACGTTTCTTGCGGTTATCCAGAATTTTGAGTTGCACAAAAGAGAGTGAGGTAAATGCCGTCTCTGTGGCAGAAAAGACTCCAGAGAGGATCAACAGGATGATGATGGCGGTTAGTTGTACGTGCATGTACACCTCCCAGCCACTGACAAACAAAACGGGTGTTCAATTGAGCACCCCATACTAGGTAACGGGTCTTCCATAATGAAATCAGTATAGCAACAGTTTCACCCACCAGACAAGTGGAATAGACCAGGAGGGAAGGAAAAAGGTTTTCCGAGCCAAATGCCTTGGTTTATAGGGTGTAGACCATCTCGCTCTGGGTAAGGAGAAGGGAGAATCCCATGTGAGTCAATAGACCATTGATGTCCACACAATCACTGGATATATTCAGGATTCCCAGTGTTGGCGTTTCTGTACAGTTTTTTGCTGCAATGATGGCTCTTTTGGCGAATCCTTGCCTTCGGTATTGTGGTTTAATATAGATTTGGGCTATTGAACCTTTAGTGGGATTGAAGCAAATAACCCCGCGTTTGACAGAGTCCTGCACAATGTCATAGGCGGTAAATCCCCCACGACTAATACATGCATCGCTGTTCTGCCAGCTGGGGATACAGTCTCCAGAAGGGATATTGATGCGCTCCTGTTTCTGCAACTGGACAGAGGATGTGTCTTCCAGCATTTCTTTCTTGATTTGGTAGCAAAGTAGGCTTCTTGTGATGGTAAACCCGTGACTCAGATATAATTTCTTTGCTCGTTCATTTGTGTCGATAACCTCCAGGAAGAAGGAGGTGAAACCACGTTGCTTGATATGTGCAAGCGTGGCATCGATCAATTGGTGGGCATATCCATTCCCCTGATAGGAAGGAATGATACCCGTTCCAGCATCATATGCATAGGTTCCCCTGATTGCGACCAGGATAAACCCCACCAGTGTGCTCCCATCAAAAAGACCGATGGAGTCTTCAGGGGAGTATCCCAGGGCATGAAGATGTGCTTTCAGTTGTGCCTCGTTCATATGGATGGGAACCTCATAGTTGCTGAAGGCCTCATTCAGGACTTGGGAGAGTGTCTCAATAGATATGTGGGTGAGAGGGGATGTTACCACCAGCGTTTCCTCCAGAAATAGTATGCCATCGCGAAGACCACCAGCATACAACACACCAACATTCCATAGAACCCCCACCTATAGGTTGCAAGGGGCATGTATGAGAAATTCATCCCATAGAGACCGGTCAGAAAGGTCAAGGGGATGAATATGGTGCTGATAATTGTCAGTACTTTCATGATTGAGTTCATTTTGGTATCGAGGCTAGAGAGATAGACTTCCATGATACTGCTGACTGTTTCTCTGAGCATCTCACACTCTTCAGCAAGCCAGAGAGCATGGTCTTGGATGTCGGTGAGCAGTATCTTGGTATTCTTATTCAGAAAGGGGTGTTCCACTCTGATCATGGTGGCGAGGATATCTTTCAGGGGGCTGGTCATCCTCCTCAGCGAGAGAATCTTCGCTTTATGCCTGTGGATGGTAGGTGCATCGGTGGAACTCGGCGAAGTAATCACAAGCTGTTCCAGCTCATCGGTCTCATTCTCCAGTTCATCAGCTCTCACCAGGTATTGGTCAACAACCCGGTCGATGAGTGTGTGGAAGAGCAAACTACTGTCTCCTCCCTGCAATTTGGTCTGGGGATCTTCCAACTGACGTATGGCAGGGAGGAATACCTCACTTGCATACTCAGTGATGGAAAGCACCCAATGCTTTCCTAGGAAGAGTGAGAGCTGCTGGTCTTCGGTGGTTTCCGTTGGAAGAATTCTCAGGGTGATGGCAAGATACTGCTCATAGCTGTCGAGTTTTAGGCGTTGATCGGTGGAGAATACATCCTCAAGGCTGAGGGTGGAAAGGGAAAAAGCCTTTGCAACCTCGACGATAGACATGATATTGGACAGTCCACTGATTTGCACCCAGCAACGTTGGTTCTCTTTCGGTAGTACAAACCCTTCTACCACCTCATATGACCCTGCTGAGTAGAGGTGAGTACGAATTCTGGTCGCCTCGGGTTGTCCATCTCCCACAAAGACAAGGGATCCAGCAGCCAGTCCTTCCTTTTTCTTATGGAGGGGCTGGCGAGTTTGGTGCGTGTGATGAGGTTTCATTGTGTTCTCCTAGAGTGCGGTGAATCCAAGAACCAGTAAGAGTTGGGCGAGGATATAACTTCCCATTATACTGGTATCATTTACGTGTTTCATTGCAAGACTGTCCAATCCGATCATGGTATCGCTTATTATGAACAGCAATATTCCCATGATGCAGAGTAATGAGGCAAGGCCGGTCAACAGGGAAGCAAGCATGAAAAGCAGTACAGTATATGCGAGGTATTTGACTGAACCCTTCTGCTTACCGATCAGGCGATACAACATGCTATAGGGAATCATAAGGCCTGCAAAGGCAATGGCTGTAAGAATCCAGTCCACTCCCAACGATAGGATATGGATGCCGTAGAAGATGTGGCATACTGCAAAACTAGCCATACCCCAGAGAAACAGGGTACCTTGATTCCCCTTGGTCAACAAGGCATCCCCGATGGTGGCAAAGAGAAGCGCAGCAAGAAGCAGGGGATAGTTCCCCTGTTGCATGAGAAATAGCATCAGGGTTGGCATCAACAAAACTTTTGTCAAATTTCCAAGAAATTGGTATCCTTCCGAGCGGAAGCTGAGGTGAGCAAAAGAGATGCCAAGATAAACCAAGAGGATGGTGTTCATATCCATAGGGTAGTGCACTGACAACCCATCCTGCAAGAGATTTATTCTACCGACTATTTTGCCATCATTGTAGAATTCTGTTATAATGCACAGTCATGGCGAAGACAACATATGATGAATCGAAAATCCTTACGCTCAGCGCGTTGGAACATATTCGAAAACGTCCCGGTATGTATATCGGGCGGTTGGGAAACGGTACCCATGTCGATGATGGTATCTACATCCTTCTCAAGGAGGTGGTGGATAACAGTATCGACGAGTTCATCATGGGCTATGGTAGCCGCATCGTCATCCGCCTGAAAGAGAGCGAGGTGTCGGTGAGAGACTTCGGTCGCGGTATTCCCCTTGGGAAAGTGGTTGACTGTGTCTCAATCATCAATACCGGTGCAAAGTATAGTGATGATGTCTTCCAGTTCTCTGTTGGCCTTAATGGTGTTGGTACCAAGGCAGTGAATGCTCTCTCCTCGCATTTTCGGGTTACCAGCTATCGAGAAGGAAAATACAGCACGGCTATCTTCGAGAAAGGTGTTCTGGTCAGTGAAAAGAGTGGTAAGTCAGAGGAAGCCGATGGTACTGAAGTACTCTTCACCCCTGACCCGGAACTGTTTGGTGAGTACTCCTATAATGAGGATTTTGTCATCTCCAGGATCTGGAGCTATGCCTATCTGAATACAGGACTCACAATCAATTACAATAATCGTGCCTATAAATCATCCAATGGCCTGTATGACCTTCTCGATAAAGAGGTGGGCACGGAAAATCTCTATTCGATCATCCACTACCAGAGCAAACAGCTTGAGTTTGCCTTGACCCATGTAACTGGCTCCTACGGGGAGAACTACTTCTCCTATGTGAATGGCCAGCATACCACCGATGGGGGAACCCATCAGAGTGCCTTCAAGGAAGGTATTCTTAAGGGTATAAACGAGTACTTCAAGAAGAACTGGGCACCACAGGATGTGAGGGAAGGGGTGGTTGGAGCCATTGCTGTCAAGATCAAGGAACCGGTATTTGAATCCCAGACGAAAAACAAACTCAGCAATACCGAAATCAGGACCTGGATTGTCAATGAAGTAAAGGACGCCATTGTCGACTTCCTGTTGAAAAACACCACAGAAGCGGAGAAAATCAACCAGAAGATCCTCAACAACGAGAAACTTCGCAAAGAGCTCAATGAGGTAAAGAAGGGTGCAAGGGAGTCTGCCAAGAAGGTCAGCCTGAATATTCCCAAACTCAAGGACTGCAAGTACCACCTGGGGCAGAGCAGCGCACATCAGGAGGAGTGTGAAAGCTCCATGATCTTCCTCACCGAGGGAGATAGTGCCAGCGGAACGATTACCAAGACACGTGATGTCATGACACAGGCGGTATTCAGCCTCAGGGGAAAGATAGTCAACGTATTCGGGAAGAAGAAAACGGAAATATACAAGAACGCAGAACTTTATAATATGATGGTGGCGCTTGGTATAGAGAACGGAGTGGAAGGGCTACGGTACGGAAAAGTTATCATTGCGACCGATGCTGATACTGATGGCTTCCATATCCGTAACCTGTTGATGACCTATTTCCTGACCTATTTTGAGGATCTGGTGCTCTCCGGTCGTCTCTATATCCTGGAGACTCCCTTGTTCCGTGTACGAAACAAGACCCAGACGGTATACTGTTACAGCGAGAAGGAACGGAACCACGCCACAAGCCAGATAAGAAATGCTGAGGTGACCCGGTTCAAAGGGCTTGGTGAGATAGACCCGAAGGAGTTCGGACAATTTATCGGGGAGGATATGCGTCTGCTTCCTGTCTCCATTGCTGGTATGAATGAGATGCATAAAACCATGGAGTTCTATATGGGCAGCAATACGCCTGAACGACGCGAATTCATTATGGAGAATCTGATCTGATGACCCAGGCACACGCAATTTTCAAAGAGAACTTCCTGGAATACGCAAGTTATGTCATCAAGGAGAGGGCAATCCCCGATCTTGTGGATGGATTCAAGCCTGTTCAAAGGAGAATCATCCATACGCTCTTTGAGATGGATGACGGCAAATTCCACAAGGTTGCAAACGTAGTAGGGTGGGCGATGCGCTATCACCCGCATGGGGATTCTTCCATCTACGAAGCCTTGGTAAACCTTGCCAACTGTGACTTGTTTATTGAGCGCCAGGGTAACTACGGAAATATCTTGACCGGGGACAGGGCTGCTGCGGCACGATACATCGAATGCCGTCTTCTCCCGTTTGCCAAGAAGGTGTTGTATAATCCTGAGCTTACCGAGTTTGTGGAATCCTATGATGGAAGGAACAAGGAACCTGTAGCATTCCCAGCCAAGATTCCTGTAGTCCTCATACAAGGAGTTAGTGGTATTGCTGTAGGTATGAGTACCTATATTCTTCCTCATAACCCGATTGAGGTGTTTGACGGAATGGCTGCCTCATTGCGGGGAGAGTCATACGAACTCTACCCCGATTTCCCTGGAGGAGGCATCGTTGATGTTGATGACTATAACGATGGACGGGGTTCGGTATCCATCAGGGCAAAACTGAACACCAAGGATCCAAAACGAATAATCATTGAGGAACTCCCCTATGGGACCACCAGTGAGATGATGATTCGCTCGGTCGAAGATGCAGCCAAGAAGGGGAAGCTGAAGATCAGCTCCATTACTGACTATACCGCCGAGAAGGTGAACATCGAGATCAGCCTTGCCCGAAACACCTATTCAAAGGAAATTGTGGATGCCTTATATGCCTATACGGCATGTGAGACCAAGCTCTCCGTCAATCCACTTGTAATCAGGGATAATACCCCGACCATCATGGGGGTGCATGAGATACTGGATTTCCATGCGCATCACTTGGTTGATGTCCTGGAGGCAGAGTTGAAGCTGGAGAAGGGTCATCTGTTGGACAAGCTCCACTACAGGACCCTGGAAAGAATCTTCATTGAAGAGCGGATCTATAAGCGTATTGAACAGAAAAAGAGTGCTGAGGATGTGAACAAAGCGGTTGTCAGTGGATTCAAGCCATTTACTGAAGAACTGCTCCGCCCGCTTGATGGTGAGGATGTTGAACGTCTGCTCAAGATACCCATTCGACGCATCAGTTTGTTTGACATTGAGAAGAACCATCAGGAGATTGAGTCGATCAACAATCAGCTTGCAGATATTGAGAAGAAACTTGCGGATCTTACCGGCTATGCGCTCTCGTTCATTGCAGAATTGAAGGAGCTTATGTCCGATGAGGAGCATAAGCGTAAGAGTACGATCAAGAAGTTTGATATGGTCGATGTGAAAGAGGTTGCTGAGCGCAATCTGCCACTTCGCTACGATGCTGCCGCTGGGTACCTTGGATATGATGTAAAGAAAGGAAATACCCTATTCGACGTCAGTCCCTTTGACCGCATCCTGGTAATTCGTAAGGATGGCAATTATCAGGTGATTGATGCACCTGAGAAGGAGTTTGTCGGGAAAGGAATGCTCTATTGTGGGCTCGCTGACAAGGACGAGCTTGCCAAGATTGTCTTTACGGTCATTTACCAGGAGAAAACCTACAAGTATCTCTTCATCAAGCGGTGCCAGATTACGAGCTACCAGCTGAAGAAGCTCTACCCTCTGGTACCGGAAGGGAATTTCAAGATAGTCAAGCTGTCCACCTTCGAAAATGCTGAGATGAACCTTACCTATAAGAAGAAACCAGGGCTCAGGATTCTGGAGGAGAAGTTCTACTTCTCCGATTACAAACCTAAAGGGGTAAAAGCAAACGGGGTTCGCCTGGCTGTCAAGGAAGTGGCTTCCATACGGCTCAGGGCAGTAAAGGAAGTGGTACACGAAGACCAGCGGGAACCGTCGCTCTTCGATGACGAGATGGAGAGGGAATAATGGAGCAACTTGAAGGTCGGATCCTGTATGAGGACAACCACTTGATTGTGGTGAACAAGCGTGGTGGTGAGTTGGTACAAGGAGACAAGACCGGAGATAAAACACTTGCGGATCTTGTCAAGGAATACCTGAAGGTAACCTATGAAAAGAAGGGGAATGTCTATCTGGGCGTCCCTCATCGCTTGGACCGGCCAACCAGTGGTTTGGTGATTTTTGCCAAGACTGAAAAGGCCCTGGTCAGGATGAATGAGCTCTTCAAGGGTAATACCGTGAAGAAAACCTACTGGGCGATTGTGGATAAGGTTCCCAATGATACAGAGGGTACCTTGCTACACTACATCATCCGCGATACGAAGGCGAATAAGAGTGTTGCGCTTCCTGTAGAGAGACAGAAAGGGAAGCTTGCGAAGATGGATTACCGTCTTATCGCTGCAAGCAAAACCTACTTTCTCCTTGAGGTATTGCTGCATACCGGTAGACATCACCAGATCAGGGCGCAGCTTGCTGCAATTGGCTTGCATATCAAGGGGGACCTTAAATATGGTTTCCCTCGTTCCAACCCTGATGGGGGAATTTGCCTTCATGCGAGGTCCATCTCCTTTGTTCACCCGGTACGCAAGGAAGAGATAACCATTGTTGCCGATCCCCCGCAAGATACCTTATGGGATGCATTCCTCTCCCAGCTCTAAGGCAGGAATTCCTTGCTTTTTGTATGAGAGCTTCCTAAGATGAAGAGAGATACACAAAAAATGGAGGATCAAGTATGAAAAAAAGACCGTTTGGTACAAACAAGACCATGGTTTCCGAGGTTGGATTGGGAACCTGGCAGATCGGTGGATCATGGGGTACCGTTGAGGATGAGACTGCCATGAAAATCCTCCAGACAGCCTCTGATGCAGGTATTACCTTTTTCGATACAGCCGACGTGTATGGAGACGGGAGGAGCGAGAAGTTCATTGGAAAATTTCTTAAATCCCAACGTGACTCCTTCTTTGTTGCTACCAAATTGGGACGTGGTGGAGATCCAGGTTGGCCTGGGAATTTCACCCCTGAGGCAATGATACGCCACACCGATGCATCCCTCTCCCGTTTGGGCGTTGAACGCTTGGATTTGATCCAGTTGCACTGTATCCCCCAGGATGTCCTGGCTGATGGGGCTGTCTTTGATGTCCTGAGAGATCTGAAAAAGCAAGGAAAGATTGCCGATTTTGGCGCAAGTGTTGAGTCCGTGGAAGAGGGCTTGATCTGCTTGAAAGAGGAGGGAATTGCCTCTCTGCAGGTTATCTTCAATATATTCCGACAGAAACTGGTCCCCGACCTCTTCTCCAAAGCCAAAGAAAAAGAGGTTTCCATCATTGCCCGTGTTCCTTTGGCAAGTGGACTGCTCTCGGGAAAGATGACGAAAAATACCACCTTTGATGAGAGTGACCACCGTAACTTCAATCGCGATGGAGCTTCATTCAATGTTGGTGAGACCTTTGCAGGTGTTCCTTTTGAGAAGGGCGTTGAACTGGCTGAGGAGATCAAGACAATGAAACCAGAGGGAATGACCCTTGCTCAGATGGCACTTCGCTGGATTCTCGACTTTGATGCTGTCTCTGTGGTGATTCCTGGGGCCAGCCGGCCATCACAGGTGCTGGACAATGCCGCAATCTCTGATCTTCCCCCTCTCTCAGATGAGCTGCATAAGCAATTGGAGAAGTTCTATCAGGAGAAGGTTGCCCAGCATATCCGTGGTCCCTATTAACCAATACTCCTCATTCATAGATTGTATCAGGACTCCTTTCAGGGGTCCTTAATTTCTATCCCAATGAAGTCTGCCTAATTGTTTCTTGACAGATTGGAGAATGCGTCTTATTCTTCATATGTATGATGTATGATGTTATAGGAATTGGGAGGAGTATTCATGGCTGAACACACGATTGCCGCAATCTATACCGGAGCTGCCTTGGTAAAACCACTGTCGGATCTGATGAAAGAGACCCTTGGTGACTACAAGGTGATGAACATACTCGATGACAGCATGATTGCTGACATCATCGAGGCCGGGGGGATGACCAAGGCTGTCAAGAGACGGCTCTATGGCTACTATGAGATTGCTTGTGCTTCAGGTGCTGAGTTGATCCTCAATACCTGCTCCTCAATCGGGGATGCAGTATATGGTGCTCGGGACTTTTTCCCCATTCCCATCATAAGAATTGATGAGCCGATGGCTCGCCGGGCGATAGAGCTCACTGATTCAATCGCTGTTCTGGCCACCCTTCCAACCACCTTGGATCCAACCATCCGATTATTGGAGAGATGTGCACAGGAGGCAGGGAAATCAATTAGGACCATCAGTGCCTTGGCCGAGGGAGCTTTCCCTGCCATTACTGCTGGGGATGCAGAAACCCATGACCGGCTGATTGCAGAGACGGCAAAACGGGTAGCTGATTCCTGTGATGTGATTCTTCTTGCACAGGGCTCGATGGCAAGAATGGAAAAGCCGCTTGCCGATCTTACCGGCAAGACAGTGCTCAGCAGTCCTCGCCTTGGTGTTGAGCAGATCAAGGGACTGTTGTAGGAGGAGGAACCCATGGATCTTGAAGCTTTGCATGCGATGTCTTTGCAGCTTAGGAGAGATGTCGTTGAAATGGTTTACCGTACAAAGGATGGCCATCCCAGTCCGAGTTTTTCAGTTGCAGATATTATTACAGCCCTCTACTTTGAGGTGATGAATATTGATCCATCCAACCCTGATAAGAGCGATCGTGATCGCTTTGTACTCTCCAAGGGTCACGCTTGTCCTGTATTGTATGCTGCCCTCGCCAGGCGGGGTTATTTCCCGGTAGACGACCTCTATACCCTGCGATACCTACATTCCAAGTTACAGGGACATCCTTATGCACCAAAGACCAAAGGCCTTGATGCAACCACAGGTTCGCTTGGAAACGGAGTCTCGATTGGATTGGGCATGGCTTTGGCCGCTCGAATCCAGAAGCAAACAAACCGGGTGTATGTAATCACCGGTGATGGTGAGCTTGGTGAAGGAATGCTCTGGGAAGCAGCAATGGCTGCAAGCCATCAGAAGGCAGCAAATCTGACGGTATTCATAGACAACAACAACTACCAGAGTGGAGGGACAGTCGGTGAAGTATCGGGTCCCTATCCTATTGAGGATAAGTGGAAAGCCTTCGGCTGGCATACCCAGAGCATTGACGGGCATGATATTTCCCAGATTCTGAGTGCGGTTGAGAAAGCCAAAGCAGAAACAGAGAGACCTTCGGCAATCATCTGCAAGACGGTTAAGGGAAACGGTGTTTCCTTCATGGTGGGAGAAAACTCCTGGCATAAACGGGTCTATACCGATGAAGAATACCATATTGCCATGAAGGAACTGGGAGGTGTGCTATGAGTAGTGTTGACAGCACGAGAATTGGATTTAGAGACGCACTGATGCACTTGGCGAAAGAGCGTGATGATATTGTATTTGTTTCCACAGACTCGCTGAAGGTGGTCAAGGGTGAACCATTCTTGGAAGCATATCCTGATCGTGTCATTGAACTCGGGATCTCCGAGCAGAACGGGGTGGGTGTTTCCAGCGGTCTTGCTTCCTGTGGCCTGTTGCCCTACATCTGCACCTACGCAGGGTTCTTGACGATGCGCGCTTGTGAACAGATGCGGACATTTGTCTCCTATCCCGCACTGAAAGTCCGCTTTGTTGGTGCAAACGGAGGCTTGCATGGAGGAAACCGGGAAGGGGTCTCCCACCAGTTCATTGAGGATGTGGGAATTCTCAGGACAATGCCCAATTTCACCATTCTCTGTCCTGCAGATGGAAACCAGGTTTATCAAGCGATGCTTGCAAGTGCTGATATCGAGGGACCGGTTTATATTCGGATCGGCAGTGGTCGGGAAGAGAAAGTCTTCCCCGATGGAACACCGTTTCCCTTGGGTAAGGTACGCACCATTGTTGATGAAGGAAATGATGTGGCGTTGTTCTGCCATGGATTTGTTACTAATCGCGTCTTAGAGGCTGCAAGACAGTTGAAGGAACAGGGGATCGGCGTGAAGGTTGTGGAGGTTGCAACCATCAAGCCATTGGATCGAGCAGGAATCGCAGCAATTCTTGGAAAAACAGGTTGTGCGGTAACGATCGAAGACCATACCATCATCAATGGTCTCGGTAGTGCAATTGCAGAGGTGATTGCAGAGGGAAACCCTGCCTACTTGGTACGCTTGGGATTGCAGGATGTGTACGGTGAGTCCGGCTTTCCTGATGAGCTGCTTGATGCCTACGGTATGTCTGTTGAGGATATTATCGAGGGAGCCAAGAAAGCCATCAAACATACAAAGGCATAATTCCTTAGGATTACCTGAGGATAGAAACAAAAGGAGATAGAAACACATGAAAAAGAAGATTGTTGTACTGGTGCTTGTCACCTTGCTGGCAACGGCTCTGTTTGCACAGGGGCAAGCAGAAAAGAGTGGTCCGACCTCTGAGAATCCGTTGGTATTGCGGTATGCTCACATGAATCCGGCTTCCAGCCCGAATGGACTGCAGGCAACCTACTTTGCCGATAAGGTAGCAGAGAAGACCGGTGGGGCCATCAAGATTGAAGTGTATCCGGCAAGTCAGCTGGGATCCATTAGTGAGATGGCTGAAGCTGTTTCCATGGGCTCTATTGCGCTACACCACAATACCTATGGCGGATTGCAGCCGTTGCTCAATGACCTGGGTCTGTTTGACACCCCATATCTCTATCGGGATGTCGACCACCTGCTCAAGGCAACTGATCCTGAGATCAGTCCGGCACTCATGGAGTTGAACCAGAAGTTGATCGATACCAGAAACGTCAGGATTCTCTACTCTTTCTACTTCGGTACCCGTGAGTTGACAGCAAACTTCCCTGTCTACTCCCCAGCTGACTTGGCTGGAAAGAAGATTCGTGCCATTCCTTCCCCCATCTATCTTGCAGCAGTGGAAGGTATGGGCGCGGTAGCAGTTCCCATCGATTGGTCAGAAGTTCCCGTTGCCCTCTCCACCGGAGTCGCTGATGGACAGGAGAACCCAGTAAGTACACTGGTAACCAGCAATATCTATGAAGTACAGAAGTATGCCATGATGACCGACCATATCATGGGTAGTGAACCTGTAGTGATCAACGAGAAGGTATGGCAGTCCCTGAGTGACGAGCATAAGCAGATCTTCAGAGAAGTTGCTCGTGAAACACGTGACTGGGCATCCAACTATGTACAGGAGAATGAGGCCAAGGACGTCCAGACTCTCAAGGACAAGGGTATGACCATCATCACAGCAGCTGATGGCCTGAAAGTTGATGAGTTCCGTTCTTCCGTCAGCAAAGTCGTTGATGAACGCTTTGGTGAAGCTTGGGGCAAGTACTACGAGATGATCCACGCAATCAAGTAGTAGTGTTTTCAGTGGTGGAGGCAGGATGATCTCCTGCTTCCACACATGTCTTCTAATACAAGGAATACTCCTATGCAAAGGTTCTTGAAAAAGATGGCTGGTCTGTATGAGCTGCTCGGCATCCTCTTCTTGTTGATGCTGTTCCTCTCAGTGCTTATTCAGATTGTCATGAGAAATATATTTAATTCCGGGTCGATACAATTGGAAGAGCTTGCTCGGTTTTCCTTGGTCTCGTTGGTATTTCTGATGATACCGGTGTTGACCTGGAAAAACCAACAAATCATCGTTGATATCGTAATCTTGTACCTTCCGGAGCGTGTGAAGCGTTGGTTTTCAGCCATTACCCAGCTTCTGGTCATGGTCTTCGGTCTGTATGTGCTTTATGCCATCGTGACTATCATGGAATTCAATTGGAATGTACGAACTCCGGCTCTTGCAATGCCGAATGTGGTGTTTTATATACCCATCACACTGGGAGTGCTTGCCATGTGCATCTTCTCCCTCGCCGGTGTCATCATAACGCTTCGTGGTAGGGAGGTAGTCAAATGAGTGGTTCCATGGTGGTACTCATATTTCTGGTCTTGCTGACCACAGGTCTTCCCATTGCCGTCAGTATGGGAATTCCCTCTGCCTTGTATCTGATTGTGGCAAATATTCCTCCCAGTCAGTTGATTCAGAGAATGGTTACCAGTCTCAACTCTTTTCCTATGCTTGCCGTTCCCTTGTTTATCCTGGCAGCAGGGTTGATGAATAGTTCGGGTATAACCGAACGGTTGTTTGAGTTTGCAAAATTGTTGGTTGGCCGCTTGAAAGGTGGTTTAGCCCAGGTAAATATTGTAGCTTCACTGATCTTCAGTGGAATTTCAGGCGCTGCCCTTGCTGATGTTGGGGGACTAGGGAACATTGAGCTAGAAGCGATGGAGAAGCAGAAGTACCCGAAGACGCATGCTGCCGCTATTACCGCAGCCTCTGCAGTAATCGGCCCAATCTTCCCTCCATCCATCCCCTTGATCATCTATGGCGCTGCAGCTGAAACTTCTTCCATGCAACTCCTGATTGCAGGAATTCTGCCTGCACTGATCATTGCCATTGCCTTGATGGTCCAAGTCTCCTTCTTTGCCCGTCGGTACAACTATCCCAAGGGAGTGGAGAAAAAGTATTCGAGAACGGAGGTTCTCACCATCATAAAGCGAGGCCTTCCCTCCATGTTCATGCCATTGATCATGATGGGAGGGATGCTCTCTGGCCTGTTCAGTCCGACTGAAGTTGCAGCAATTGCTGTCGCCTATGCATTGGTATTGAGTGCAATATACAAGGAGCTCAGCTTTGCATCGTTTATCAAGACATGCAAGGAGACATTGCAATCAACGGCAAGTGTATTGTTTATCGTTGCCTCTGCTGCCATCTTTGCCTGGGTGTTGACGGTAGAACAGCTTCCTCAGCAGGTATCGGCATTGATGCTTGGTATTTCTGACAATCCGGTAGTGCTCTTGATTCTTGCCAATGTAATTCTCCTTATTGCAGGAATGTTCCTGGAGTCCACTGCTGCGATTATGATTCTGACCCCGATACTGTTGCCTCCTTTGGTGGCCAGTGGCGTTAATCCTGTCCATTTTGGCCTGGTAATGGTATTCAACCTGATGATTGGAATGATCACCCCTCCCGTTGGCATGAGTGTGTATATGCTCAGCCCAATCGTGAAGCTTCCAGTGGGGAAGGTATTCAAGGCAGTACTTCCATATCTGTTCTCCCTTCTGGTTGCATTGGTGGTTCTCACCTATGTTCCACAGATTTCCCTGTGGCTACCGTCATTACTATTCAATTAGAGGTGTGTGTATGAAATCTACGTATTTTCACCGTGTGCATCAACAAACCAAAACTCGTTTCTGGATCAACAACCCAACCATGGAACAAGCCAAACGGGCAATAGAAGAAGGTGCAATTGGTTGCACCACCAATCCGAGTTATGTTTCAAAGCTCTTTGAATCAGAAGAGGACATGCGTGTAGTGAGGCGGATGATTGACCTCCTGCTCCCCTATGAGAAGGACGATTCAGTTCTTGCATCCAAGGTTCAGCAGATGATGGTCGGCCGTCTTGCAGATTTGTTCCTCCCCCTCTATAGGGCCAGTGGTGGCACAGAGGGGCTGGTTACCATCCAGGGTGACCCGTTTGCTGAGACAGATACCAGCTTGATTGTAAAGGAAGGGTTGGAGAACCATGAGATTGCTGAGAATATCTGTATAAAGATCCCGGTAACCAAGTGGGGCATCGAGGCAATAAGCACCATGGTGGAGCATAATATCCCCACAATGGCAACAGAGGTTATGAGTCTGAGTCAGACCATTTCCATTTGTGAAGCCTATCAGGAGGTGAGCAAGAAAAATGGAAACACCCCTCCTTTCTATGTCACACACATCACCGGAATCCTGGACGATCATTTCAAACGTGTCATCAAGGAGCAACAGCTTTCCATTGATGAGGAGTTGGTCAGGTATGCTGGGCTCTCCATTGCAAAGAAAGAGTATGAGATGATGAAGGATAGGGGATATCCAGGAATCATGATTGGTGGAGGAGCCAGAAAACTTGAGGACTTCACTGAGCTGGTAGGTGGGGATCTGAGTATCACCATCAATTGGAAGGGAACTGCCGAGGTGTTGATTCAACAGGACAAGGAAGTAGTTGACCGGATAGATAGTACGCTCGATGAACAGCAGATCCAGAGGCTCTGTAAGGAGCTTCCTGACTACCAGAGAGCCCTTGAGACCGATGGTATGTCTGTTGAAGAGTACTACGATTATGGCGGGGTAGAGTTGTTCCGTACCTCATTCCAGAAGGGATGGAATGCCTTGCTTGCCTTGATTGCTGAGAGAAGGGGAACCAAATAATGGACGAGAAGAAACATAGAGGGAATTTGCATACAGACAAGAGAGTGGAGAGGGCGAAAGGAATTGAGCGGGTTACCTTGAGTTATGACAAGGACAGCATGATCTGCTATTTCTACCTTGAGAAAGGGTCCACGCTTGAGATGCATACCCACCCTGAAAGCCAGAATGGGTTCGTGGTAAAGGGGCATATCCATTTCATCAAGGGAGATGGCGAGGTTTTGGACCTTCATGCAGGAGATGCATACTATTTTGCTTCCATGGATCCCCATGGCTCCAAGATACTTGAGGATACTGAACTGATTGAGTGTTTCTCTCCCTCGAGGGATGATTACAAGGATTGATGATTCCTTGCTTTCATCAAGGGCTCTTGGTATGATACAGTGCTGTATGCAGGGGGATTCATTTCCATGGAAGACATGTTCAGGGTACGCGAAGGCCGTCCATCAGCGGTTGAATGGGTGATAGAGAAGATCAAGGAACTCTTGATCGACCAGAAGCTTTCTCCCGGGGATATGATTCCCAATGAAATCTCCCTTGCCGAGAGCCTAAAAGTTGGGCGTGGCACGGTACGTGAAGCCTTGAAGATTCTCTCAGCCTATGGGGTGATTGAGATCAAGCAGGGGCATGGAACATTTGTTTCCAGCGCATCAAACAAGCGCCTATTCGATCCACAACTGTTTCAGATCCTTGTACAGGACCGTGATTACAAATCATTGACACAGGTCAGGCAGTTGCTGGAAGAGGGTATCGTCAAATTGGTCATTGAGTCTGCGAGCGATGAGGAATTGGCTTTGCTCGATCAATCAATGAAGGAGTTCCAGAGGGAGCTCGGTAAAGATCAGGCTTCTGCCCAGAAAGCAGGCGCCCTGGACTTGCATTATCATCGCTTGCTTGCTCGATTTTCCCATAACAGTATTGTTGAAAACATCTACACCTTTGTGATTGATTTGTTTACCAAAACCATCAACCCTATCCACGAGGGTGTTGATGAGGTACACCAACAATTGCATCAGGCAATTATGGATAGAGATGGTGAAAAGGCAGTGGAGGCAGTGCGTTCCCATACTGCAATTTGGGTCTGGGCCTATAAGGAGACCCATCCAGAGCACTAATCGACCAGTACTATCCCCTCTCCATCGAAGCCGTTGACCTTAATGGTCAATGGCTTTTCGCTTCTTGCATGAATGAAGTGTTCTGTCTCTGAGACAATCTGGAGGGCCTTGAGTTTCTCGAAGCGCATTGAACCAGATCGATAGGCCGGGTTGATGGTCAGGTAGAGGCATCCCAGGCTTGTCATGTTCTGGAAGAAGTGAGTCCCTTGGCTTGGCTCAACCTGAAATCCCTGTAACCCAGTCTCAACGATAACCTTGCTCCTGGATATTTGTGACCAAGTCACGGGGATACCCAGCCATGGGTCACAGCTTCCCAATCTCCCTGCTACCACCAAAACATAGTCTTTCTCTGCAATAACCATTGCAGCATTGAGTTTGTCGAGTTCCTTTGCCATGCTTTTCATCGAGGAAGCTGAGAACTGGTCGATTTTCAAGTAGATGATGTCCTGCACATGGTCAATTTTGCCGTTTCCCATCACCACATGGGAATGGATGGCAGCGTTTTCCCTTTCATGGTTGCTGATTGAGACATCGCTCTCCTCATTGCCTGCTGCAATAGGGCGAATCTGGAGAAGACTGAACTCCCTCATCTTTGGGGCTGCACGGTTCAGGTTTACTGCAAATTCAATTTCTACTGGTTTTCCCATTGCCTCTGTACCCAACTGAAGGACATCCCTGACGATGGCGGCTAGGGGGAATGCGTCATACTTAAGGATTCCGTTGAAGGTGATTACCTTCTCCCCTTCAGTTCTGACAGACTCGCTCAGCATGCCGCTTGTCAAGTCATAGGTACTTGCAATGTATCTGATGGCATCGGGATAAGCCCAGGATTCACGGAAATTGAGCAGTTCCAGGTTCTCAAGACCACCTTCTTCAAGTGGATGGTACCCACTTTTCATATTCAGGGCGTAGAAGGTGTTCTGGCTGCTTGTCTGGTTGCCCCCCAGGAATTGTGCTGGCCGTTTTGGGTGTGTAGGGCTAAATCGCAGGGCAGAGCCATTGTCCACCACCGATTTACCGAAGCCAAAGCTGAGCATGCCAACCCCATCCTCAGGTTTCTCTCCTCCCAGGGGATAGTAATTGAGGGATCGGGCAACCCCACTGATGTTTGGATACCAGTATGGACCATGGTCGCTTCCTATGACCTGCTGGATGATGACAGCCATCTTCTCATCCTCGAGCATATGCTCGGTTGCCTTGAGGTACTCCTTTGCACTGCGGAAGAAGGTGGAAGCCCAGACCGCGCGTACCGCATCACAGAGCTCCTGGAGCCTCGCCTCGTCAGACCCTTGGTTGGGAAGCATGCATGTTTCATATACCCCGGCGAACGGTTGGAAGTGGGAGTCCTCCAGAAGGCTGGAAGAGCGCACGCAAATCGGCTGATGGATGACCTGGATGATTTCAGAGAGGTTCAGGACCAGCTCATTGCTCAATGGTTTTGAGAGGAATATTTTAAGCAAGGTATCGTCAGGAATATCACCTGAGGCGATATCGTTGAGATCATTTTCCTCGAGGAACTGGGTGAACTGATCGGTGGTTACGACCACCGTACGAGGGATGGAGAGGTATACATCAGGGTATTTCTCTGGAAGTTTCGCTGCACGCAATACCATATCGATGAAGGCAAGTCCTCGTCCTTTTCCTCCCAGGGAGCCCCCTCCGATTCGGCTGAAGAAGAGCGTTTCGTCATAATTGTTCCTACTGAATTGGGCGATGACTCCCTTGGTTCTCTCCTTGCGGTAGTTGCGGATGATCTCCGTCATCTGTTGCTGTACAACCTTTGCATCCCCATTGGCTGGGATCTTCAAGTCCTTGATCCTTGCAGCAATGGCATAGAGGCTCTGTGCCCTGAGCCATCGTGAAAAGTCATTTCTCCTGGAGTGGAAATCGAAGCTTTTTGTGGGAACCTTGGGAAGGACTCTCTGCAGGTCGCGCATGGTCTCTGCGCGGGCGATCTCCTCCATCGTATCAGGATCTCGGAAGATAAAGGGGCCGAATCCGTAGTGCTTGGTCATGAACTTATTCAGTTCAAAAAGGAGTGCTGAATTGTTCTTCCAGAGAAAATACGCTCCTGCTTCCTCTGCCATCTCCTGGGCAGTGTTGTCACTGCTTTGGATAAGTATCGGAATCTCAGGGTCTCTTGCGTGAACCATTTTTGTGAGGTATAGGCCCGCATACTTGTCCTGATCACCCTCCTTGAGGTAGGACATGTCGGTGATGATCCCCAAGATATTGTGTTGATACTTGCTATAGAGCTCCTGGGCCTCCTCATAGGTCCTGGCAAGCGCAATCTTCGGTCTTCCACGCATCCTGAGGGTTTTTCCCCAGTTGTTCAGTGCTTCAAGGATGGCTGAGCGATTCTGTTGGATCAGCGTGGTGTACATCATGGGAAGGTAGGATGAGTAGAACCGAACTGAGTCCTCTACCAGGATGATCAGCTGTACATCTGCTTCCTGTGTGTCATGGTCAAGGTTCATCCTATCCTCTACCAGCTTGATCATGGCAAGGAAGATGGTGGGATCGCCCTGCCAGTAGAAGAAATAGTCGATATCCTTACAGTCTGATCCCTTGATCATTTTATTTCTTTTGTGGCTGGAGGAGGGGGAAAGAGCGATAACCGGCATTTGCGGATTGCTTTTCTTGATGGTTGTAGCCAACTGCTCAACAGAGTCGGTCCCGAGGTCGAGCATGGTGACAACCAGGTCAAACGACCTCTGGCTCAAGAGGTTCAGCGCTTCTTCCGCGGTGCTGGTATGGGTGAACTTAGGTGGGTTGTTCAATCCAAGCTGGGTGTATTCGAGGTATAACTCTTCCTCAACCCGTCCATCTTCCTCTAAGAGGAAACGGTCATAGTCGTTGCAGATGAGCAGCACGTTGTAGATATGTTTCAGCATGAGGTTGCTGAATGGCAACCAGGTTGGGTCAAGTGTATACATAGCAGGTATTTTATCATGAGAGACGAAGTTTGCATATTGTTTCAGCATATTCATAAAATTGATTGAAAATTCAATTTTTATGTATATTTTTGTACGATAGGGTAAATATAAAAAATATAATCATGTTTTTCGCAATTCGACGTTGACATATCGATATAGCGGGTTTACGCTTTTTGGACAAGCAACAGCGTGTTGCAGCACAGACCAAGGAGAATAATCTAGGTATGTATACCCTTGAATCAGTAATGAAAGAACTGGAGAGAAAGAATCCCGCCGAACCTGAGTTCATCCAGGCAGTCAGCGAGGTAGTGGAAAGTGTCCTCGACGTAGTCAATGAGAATCCTGTTTATGAAAAGCATCGGATTCTCGAGAGAATGACCGAACCCGACCGGGTATACACCTTTCGAGTCGAGTGGGAGGATGATGAAGGAAATCTTCAAGTAAATCGTGGATATCGTGTTCAATTCAATAATGCAATCGGACCTTATAAGGGAGGTCTCCGTTTTCACTCCAGTGTTACCCTTGGTACACTGAAGTTCCTTGGTTTTGAACAGACACTGAAGAATAGCCTTACCACACTCCCCATGGGTGGTGGTAAGGGAGGTAGTGATTTCAATCCACGTGGCAAGAGCGACAGTGAAATTCTCCGCTTCTGTCGTTCTTTCATGACTGAATTGCAGAAATATATTGGCCCTGAGACAGACGTCCCTGCTGGGGATATTGGGGTAGGAGCTCGTGAGATTGGTTTTCTCTATGGGCAGTATAAGCGTATCAGGGGAGAGAATACGGGGGTTTTGACCGGTAAGGGCCTTGGCTTTGGTGGGTCTCTGGTCCGTCCTGAGGCAACAGGCTATGGAACCATGTACTTTGCCCAGGCTATGCTTGAGACACATCAGGATAGCTTGGAAGGGAAACGAATCTCTCTCAGTGGATTCGGGAACGTTGCTTGGGGAGCTGCCATGAAGGCGACTGAATTGGGAGCCAAGGTAGTTGCGATCAGTGGTCCTGATGGGTATATCTACGACGAAGAGGGAGTGGGTACTCCTGAGAAGTGGGCCTTCATGCAGTATCTACGTTCGTCAAACAATGATGTGGTTGCTCCCTATGCTGAACGATTTGGAGCGAAATTCGTTGCAGGAAAGAAGCCTTGGGAAGTTCCTGTAGATCTTGCATTCCCCTGTGCCATCCAGAACGAGTTAGATAAGGAAGATGCAAAATCCCTCGTTGCGAATGGAGTCAAATATATTGTTGAGACATCGAATATGGGATGCACAAATGAGGCAGCGACCTACTTCATTGAGCAACGTATACCCTATGCCCCAGGCAAGGCTGCCAATGCAGGAGGGGTTGCCGTAAGTGGACTCGAGATGAGTCAGAATGCCATGCATCTCTCTTGGAGTTCTGAAGAGGTTGACGAGAAGCTCAAGGGTATAATGGCAAAGATACATCAGTCTTGCATAACCGAGGGCAGGGAAGATGATGGGTATATCAACTACGTGAAGGGAGCAAATATTGCTGGCTTCAAGAAGGTTGCCGATACCATGGTGCAACTCGGCTATTGATCGTATTGTCCCCATCGGGGTGTGTATCAGGAGGGCCTTCAGTGTTTTGGGGGCCCTTCACTTTTTTAAACAGCACTAGCCATCAGGCAAAATTTCTTATTTGATCATATGTCATGGTACTTCGATAAGCACGAAATATGCATCTGATTTCCATCCTCTATGTGGGGGTGATTATGCGGTGGTTCACGTATTACCAGCAAGGAATAAGAAGAAATTTTCGACTCTCTATTTGACCTATTCTGTCTGCACCAATACGCATTATTTAAGAGATGATACATGATTGCTATAAAACCTATATAACACTATATATAGCGTTATGTAACTTTACATAGCGCTATAAATGTTGTATTGTCCGCTTGCCAAGTTCACTTCGCCATGCTATGGTAGACGAGGGTCGACTGTGTTCGGCCCGCTCTCTTGTAGTGGTTTTCTGGCAGGAGAGACGGCACATTTGTCTTTGTGAATTTTGAATTAATTTAAATATATAGAGGGATTACATGAGCGCTGCTAAGAATGAATTGAATCCGTTGGGTCGTAAGATTTTCCTTGACCGTTATGCACTGAAAGATGTCCAGAAAGAGACGTTGCAGGTTGGGGATGTTGTGGTAGCAGTAAGCAACCCAAAGACTGGTCAGCGAGAGATTGGAGTGGTCACCGAATTGAACGATGGGGATGCCATTACCGTCAAGCTTGATGAAGGTACTATCTTGCATGTCAAACGTGAGGATGTTGACAAGCCGCTTGAGACCGACCCTGCACAGATGCTTGCTCGTGTAGCGAAAGGTATTGCTTCCCAAGAGAAGCCGGAGGTTCGAAAGCAATGGGAGAAAGAGTTCAATTGGCTCCTGGAGGACTGGAAATTCGTCCCTGGAGGCAGGATTCTTACCGGTGCGGGAACGGATCAGAACCTAACGTATTTCAACTGCTACGTGATCCCTTCCCCGAAGGACAGTCGTGGTGGCATCATAGCCTCTTTGGGCCAGATGACCGAAATTATGAGCCGAGGGGGGGGAGTCGGTATGAACATATCATCCCTCAGGCCACGGCACAGCTACGTCAAGGGCGTAAACGGCCGTTCCAGTGGCTCGGTAAGCTGGGGCGGGCTCTTCAGCTTCGTAACCGGCCTGATTGAACAGGGGGGCTCCCGTCGTGGTGCCTTGATGCTGATTCTCAACGTCTGGCATCCCGATATTCTCGATTTCATTGAGTCAAAGCGGGAAATGGGCAAGATAACCAATGCAAACATCTCTGTTGGAATTACCGACGATTTCATGGATGCAGTACGCAGTGATGGGGATTGGAATACCTTTTTCCCTGATACCACCGACCCCGATTATAATGAAAAGTGGGACGGTGATATCGAGAAATGGAAGAAGAGTGGACATAAGGTCCAGGTATATCAAACAATGAAGGCACGAAAGATTTGGGATGCCATTGTAGAGAGTGCATGGGCAAGTGCCGAACCTGGGGTATTCTTTATCGACCGCTACAACAAGATGTCCAACTCCTGGTACTACTCCTCCATCCAGAGCACCAATCCCTGTGGGGAACAGGGTCTTCCTCCTTGGGGTGTCTGCAATCTTGGGTCCATCAATCTGAGCAGGTTTGTGAAGAACAAGAAGGTGAATTACAAGGATCTGGGCAGGGCCGTCCGTTTGGCCGTCCGTTTCCTTGATGATGTCATTGATGACACCCCTTACTTCTTCGAGGAGAACAAGAAACAGCAGCAGAGTGAGCGTCGTATCGGGCTAGGAACCATGGGTCTTGCCGATATGTTGATCAAGATGGAGCTTGCCTATGGCAGCGAAGAGTCCCTGACCTTTATTGAGGAACTGTACAAGTTCATCTGTGTTGAAGCCTATGCTGAGAGTTGTGATCTTGCAAAGGAGAAGGGAAGCTTTTCTCTCTTTGATGCAGAAAAGTTGCTTGAGAGCGGCTTTATGAAGCAGATGCCGGAAGAGATCCGCCAGAAAGTCCGTGAGCAGGGCTTGAGGAATGTCACCCTCCTGACCCAGGCTCCAACGGGAACCACCGGAACGATGGTCAATACCTCCACAGGAATCGAACCCTACTATTTCTGGGAGTGGGAAAGAACAGGAAGGATGGGAACGAACATCGAGCGGGTAAAGGTGTATGATGATTGGGTAAAGGATAATCCCGGGCAAAAGAAGCCTGACTACTTCGTCTCTGCTATGGACCTTGCTCCTGAAGGGCATGTCAAGGTGCAGGCAGCAATCCAGAAGTGGGTCGATTCCTCTATCTCCAAGACTGGAAATACTCCCAAGGAGTACACGATAGAGCAGACAGGCAATCTCTATGAGTTGCTCTACGACCTTGGTTGCAAGGGTGGTACCACCTATCGTGATGGATCACGTGATACACAGGTCTTGACGGTCAAGAAAGAGGAGAAGAAGGAAGCTCCTGTGGTTACCCGCTCCAGTGAACCAAAGCCACGGGTACGCTCCACAGTTCTGAGAGGAACCACCTACCGAAAGGCCACTCCGATCGGAACAGCTTACATAACCGTAAATTGTGATGGTCCGGACCCGAGTGATATTTTTGAGGTTTTCATCAATGTAGCAAAGGTGGGAAGTGATGTGGCAGCCGATGCAGAGGGACTTGGAAGACTGATCAGCTTGCTGCTTCGTATGCCTTCTCCCCTTACCCCAGACCAGCGTGCCCAGGCGATCATCAGCCAGCTTTCGGGGATCGGAAGTGGTCGCTCTATGGGATTCGGACGAAACCGGGTTATGAGCCTGCCTGATGCAGTAGCACAGGTTCTGCAACAGCATATCGGATCAACCGACTCCGACCGTGATGCCTCCCGTCTTCCTGATGAGGAGGATGAGGATGAAAATGTTGGTCAGCTGGACCTTGGCCTTCCTGCTTCCGGTAGCTCGGTGAAGCCCGATATCTGCCCGATCTGCGGTAATGTCACTTTTGTGAATATCGAAGGTTGCAAGAAATGTTTCTCTTGCGGCCATAGTGAGTGTTGACCAAAGATTCAGCAATCCCTACTCTCACTAGAGGGTAGGGAGCGCATGGGAAATACACGTATAACCCGTCCTCTTGTGGCGGGTTTTTCCTTGTACAGGGGTCTGGAGAAGAATGTTTATATTCTGTTCATCATCCGAATCATCAATAGGTTCGGGGATTTTGTGCAGCTGCTCCTGGTCCTCATTCTCACCGGCAAACTAGGGCTCTCTCCAGCCCAGGCGGGATTCTTTGTCTCATTCAGCGTTATTGCCACCATGGTTGGCCAGTTTTCCAGTGGGTATATTGCTGACCGATGGGGAAGAAAGACTCCTCTGGTAATCTGTCAGGCTGTGGTCAGTCTCTCATATCTTGCAAGTGCTGTGATGTTTGGTTCATTTCCTCATCTGGTACCGTATTTGATCCTTCTCTCCAGTCCTTTCCGTGGAGGGACCTCTCCCCTCACCAATACCATGGTTGCTGATTTCAGCCCGAGCGACCAACTCTCTCGGTCGTTCAGTCTTCTCTATCTGGGGACGAATATAGGAGTTGCGCTTGGTCCTGTTGCAGCTTCTTTTCTCTATGCACGTTCGATCGTATTGCTCTTCGTATTCTCCTCTTTCCTGATTTTCCTCTCTACACTCCTGTTATTGCGTGGAATCCCGAAGAGTGAAATCATCTATACCAAGGAAACTGCTACTACTTCCAAGAAGCTGGGGATGCCTCCCATCCTGATACTCTTTTTTATACTGTTTGCCCTCTACGGCCTTGCCTATGCCCAGAATACCTTTACCCTACCCCTCCAGTTTGCTTCCCTGTATGGGGAGGTGATTGGTTCAAGTCGTTATGCATTGTTGATGACGGTAAATGCCGTCACGGTATTGCTGGCCACCGCGTTCCTCACCACATGGACGCATAGACTTGGACAACTCCCTTCCATGGCGATCGCCATGCTGTTCTATGTCGTTGGGTATGGGATGTACGCTGGTTGTACTGTCTTTCCTCTTTTCCTGGTCGCAACATGTATCTGGACCTTTGGGGAGATTCTGATGGCAACCAATGCCAATGTGTTTGTGAATGCCTATGCACCTCCCTCTCTTCGTTCGAGGTGTAACTCATCACTTACGATTGCATCCAGTTTGGGCCACTCCATTGCCCCAACAGGCGGGGGGTTGTTGCTGGCAGTGAGCGGATATGGCCAGCTCTGGGGTATATCGGCAGGGCTTTGTTTTCTCCTTGGGTGCGGTTATATTGCACTAAATAAATACTTAAAGAGCTGATATATAACCTAAAGTTTGGTAAAAATGGAAATCAATCTGGATAAGGTTGCAAACGATTCCTTATTGGTTTAAGATTGGAATCTGAAAAAATCTGGTTGGATTTTTTTTTGTTCGCGCAAAGAGTAGCCCACTCAGGGTTACATCAAATACTGTTATTATGGAGTGTCAAAATGGGTAACAAAAAAAGGGTTACTATTGACGGAAACACCGCTGCCGCGCATATTGCCTATGCCTTCAGTGAAGTAGCCGCAATCTATCCGATCACCCCGTCCTCCCCGATGGGAGAGTTCGCGGATTCTTGGTCCAGTACTGGGCGTAAGAACCTTTGGGGAAAGACGGTAGAAATCATGGAGATGCAGTCTGAGGCTGGTGCGGCTGGTGCCGTTCATGGTGCTCTCGCTGCTGGTGCTTTGACCACCACGTTTACTGCTAGCCAGGGATTGCTTCTGATGATCCCGAATATGCACAAGATCGCTGGTGAGATGACACCAACCGTCTTCCACGTGTCTGCAAGATCTCTTGCTGCACAGTCTCTCTCAATCTTTGGTGACCACTCCGACGTCATGTCCTGCCGCAATACCGGCTTTGCCATGACCTGTGCAAACAATGTACAGGAGACCATGGACATGGCCTTGGTCGCACACTTGGCTACACTTGAGTCCCAGGTCCCCTTCCTCAGCTTCTTTGATGGTTTCAGAACTTCACACGAGTTGCAGAAGGTCGAGGAAATTTCTTATGAAGACATCAAGCCGTTGATCAAGGAAGAGTACATTCGCCGCTTCCGTGAAAGAGCAATGCGCCCAGAACAGCCAAGGCTGAAGGTTGCAGCACAGAACGAAGACGTCTACTTCCAGGGTCGTGAGACTGTCAACAAGTACTACGATGTACTACCTGAGATGGTCCAGAAGTACATGGATGAAGTAGAGAAGCTTACCGGTAGGGCATACCACCTCTTCGACTATGTTGGTGCAGAAGATGCAACTGATGTAGTGGTTATCATGGGTTCTGGTGCCGATACCATGGAGTGGGCTAGCGATTACATCAACAAGAAGGGTGGCAAGACAGGTGTTCTAAAGGTTCGCCTCTATCGCCCGTTCAGTGCAAAGCACTTCTTGGAAGCTCTTCCTTCTTCTGTGAAGCGTCTTGCCGTTCTTGACCGCACCAAGGAGCCTGGCTCCCTCGGTGAGCCCCTCTACCAGGATATCATCACTGCTCTCAGCCAGATGGATAAGAGCGATATCAAGGTGTACGGTGGCCGCTACGGTCTTTCCAGCAAGGACTTCACTCCTTCCCACGCAAAGGCTGTCTTTGATCACCTTGCAGGCAAGGCGTTCCACAACTTCACCGTTGGTATCAATGACGATGTAACCAAGAGATCTATTCCTGTACAGGACATGATTGACGTTTCTCCAGAGGGTGTGGTTTCCTGCATGTTCTGGGGTCTTGGCTCTGACGGTACCGTTGGTGCAAACAAGAACTCAATTAAGATCATCGGTGACAACACCGATCTTAATGCCCAGGCATACTTCTCTTACGATTCGAAGAAGAGCGGCGGTATCACCGTCAGCCACCTTCGCTTTGGTAAGGGTCAGCTGACCATGCCGTGGTTGATCGACCATGCTGATTTTGTCGCATGTCACAACCCTGCCTACATCGGTCGCTATGACATGCTTGCTCCTCTCAAGAAGGGTGGTGTGTTCTTGCTCAATAGCCAGATTTCCTCTGACGAGATTTTCGAGCACCTGACTCGCGAAATGCAGGAACAGATCATCGAGAAGAAGATCCGTTTCTACAACATCAATGCACTTGAGATTGCAGAGAAGGCAGGTCTTGGTACCCGTATCAATACCGTTATGCAGGCTGCATTCTTCAAGATTAGTCAGGTTCTTCCTGAGACTGAAGCCATCGATTTGGTCAAGCAGTACATCAAGAAGACCTTCCTCAAGAAGGGCGAGGACATTGTTAAGAAGAACTGGGCAGCAGTTGATGGTGCCAGTGAGGCTCTTCATGAGGTTGCTATTCCGGAGAAGATCACCAAGAGCTATGATCCTGCTCGCTTGATTCCTGAGGATGCTGACGCTTTCGCAAAGGACATCATGGAACCCATCATGCACCTCAAGGGTAACGATATTCCTGTTTCCAAGATGTCTTTCGACGGAAGCTTGCCTACCGCTACTGCAAAGTTCGAGAAGCGTGGTGTTGCTCCCTTCGTTCCCCACTGGATTGCTGAGAATTGTATTCAGTGTAACCAGTGTGTACAGTCCTGCCCACACGCAGCAATTAGAGCAAAGCAGATTGAACCCAAGCATCTCGAAGGTGCTCCAGAAACCTTCAAGACGCTGAAGTCCAACACCAAGAACGAGAAGGATCTCCAGTTCAAGATTCAGGTGTATACCGAAGATTGTCAGGGTTGTGGTGTCTGTATTGAGACCTGCCCAAGCAAGGAGAAGTCCCTTGTATTCAGCCCAATCGCAACCGAGCGTGAAGCTGGTGAGATTGCAAATGCAGAGTTCTTCGAAGATCTTCCCTACGATGTGCTTGATGGTACCAAGGAAACCACGGTCAAGGGTCTGCAGTTCAAGCAGCCACTCTTTGAGTTCAGTGGTGCTTGTGCCGGATGTGGTGAGACTCCTTACGTCAAGATGGTCTCCCAGATTTGTGGCGATCGCATGATTGTTGCAAACGCAACTGGTTGTTCTTCCATCTACAGCGGTACCTTCCCAACCACTCCTTACACTGTCCGCCAGAGTGACGGTCAGGGTCCTTCCTGGGGCAATAGCCTCTTCGAGGACAATGCAGAGTATGGTCTGGGTATGCGCCTCGCTGTCGATTCCAACCGTGAGCAGTTGAAGATCTACATCGACCAGCTCCTTGCAATGGGAACCACCGATGCGCTCAAGAGTGCCATCGAGAAGTCCCTTGAACTCTGGGATGAGTCCTCCGATGCCGCCAACGATGCACAGAAGGCTGTTAAGGCAGCTCTTCCTGAAGCAATCGCTGCCGCAAAGAGTGATGAGGAGAAGGACGTACTCGCCAAGATTGACGAGTTGAAGGACTACTTCGCTGACAAGGTTGTCTTCATCATGGGTGGAGATGGATGGGCCTATGATATCGGTTACGGTGGTGTTGACCACGTTGTTGCCTCCGGCAGAAACGTCAACATCCTGGTACTCGATACCGAGGTATACTCCAACACCGGTGGACAGGCTTCCAAGGCAACTCCGATTGCAGCTGTTGCGAAGTTCGCAAACGCTGGTAAGGAGATTGGCAAGAAGAATATGGGCTTCATGTGCATGACCTACGGACATGCTTATGTTGCATCCATCGCTCTTGGTTCCAACCGCTTGCATGCCCAGAAGGCTTTGCAGGAAGCAGTTGCTTGGAAAGGTCCTTCGATCATCTTCTGTTACTCCCCGTGTATCAACCACGGCATGAACATGCGTTTCAGCCAGGTTGAGGAGAAGAAGGCAGTGGAAGCTGGCTACTGGCCGCTTTACCGCTTCAACCCCGCACTCGAGGAAGGCAAGAGATTCAGCTGGGATACCAAGGCAGCTACTGGTTCTTACCAGGAGTTCATCAAGGGAGAGGTTCGCTACACTTCGTTGTACAAGACCAATCCTGAGAATGCTGAGGCACTCTTCGCCAAGGCCGAGGAAGATGCAAAGAAGCGCATGAGCTTCTTTGAGAAACTTGGTCCGTTGATGTAAGCATCAGCAAATTGTTCGCTATTTCGGGGCTGTCGCATTGCGGCAGCCCTTTTAATGTATAAGGAAAAAGAGAAATAAGCGTCTTAAAACTCCAAAGTGTTTATCGTATGATACAGCTATGAAAGCACATCACATTACCCTCACTCCAGAAGACAGCATCAATGATGCTCTTGTTAGATTCCCTGAAGATGGGAAGCCACTCATTATCACCCTTGAGAAGGGTACCTATACCGAGAAAGTGGTTATTGACCGGGCGGATGTAACCCTTGTTGGAGCTGGGCGTGACAAGACACGGATTAGCTTCAGTGATGCTGCACGAACCGATATGATGGGAACCTTTGCCTCTGCAACCTGCACGGTAAAGGAAGCGAATTTCAGGGCGGAACATCTGACGTTTGCCAATGATTTTGACTATCCTTCCTTTCGCCATCTTGTGGAACAGGATCCTGGGAAAGTGAAGGGATTACAGGCAGTTGCTTTCAGAACCACGGATAGGGCTGATGCCACGATCTTGGAGGATTGTGCCTTCTTTGGATACCAGGATACCTTGTTGCTTGATGAGGGTACGCACCTACTCAACCATTGCCAGATTGAAGGAAACATCGATTTCATCTTTGGGGGTGGCCTTGCCCTCTTTACCGATTGTACAATCCTCTCCAATGGACAGGGGTATGTTACCGCTCCCTCAACCCCTGGCGACCTATTGGGCTTCTGTTTCCACCGATGCCGGTTCCTCAGGAAAGAAGGAGTCCCGGATTATTCAGTGTATCTTGGTAGGCCCTGGCATCCAAAGGCTGATCCTACGATAGAATCCTTTGCCCTTTTATACGATTGCTACCTAGATAAACACATCCATGACTCCGGCTGGACTGAGATGCATGCCTTCCCTCCAGAAGGTGGGGAGTTGATCTTCACACCAGAGCAATCACGGTTCTATGAATCTGCTTGCACAGGGCCAGGCTCCTCTTCTAAGCGTGAAAATCTTGGAGAAAATGAGGCATACTCCCTGGTGATGGCAATCGAGTCATTAATATAACTCTTTGTTATTTTATAAATTGTATATTTCTCCTAATTGAGGGAGAAATATCTCTTGTATATAAGAAATGGTTGTAGATATCCAAAAAAAACCAAGATTAACCAAAAAAATTTGCATGTACGACTCCTCAAGGCCGTGTGAAACTGAATACAGAGAAAATCCACTAGGAGGGTTCTATGAAAAAGTTTACGGCTATCATGTGCTTGGCACTCGCTCTGGTTACTCCCGTTTTTGCCCAAGGACAGGCAGAGGCTGGAGCCATTGAAATCGGATGTGCAATCTACAAGTTTGACGACACCTTCATGACAGGTGTTCGTAACGCAATCGTCGCTGCAGCAGCAGAGACAGATGCAAAGGTCGAAGTTGTTGACTCCATGAACATTCAGGCTACTCAGAATGAGAAAGTCGACCTGTTCATCACCAAAGGTATGGATGCAATGCAGATCAACCCTGTTGACCGTACCGCAGCTGGAGTAATCATCGACAAGGCCAAGAAGGCTGACATCCCTGTAGTATTCTTCAACCGCGAGCCTTTGGCTGAAGATATGGCTAAATGGGACAAGATTTACTACGTGGGAGCCCGCGCAGAAGAGTCCGGTACCATGAGTGGTCAGTTGGTTGTTGATTACTGGAAAGCCAATCCCAAGATGGACAAGAATGGCGACGGAGTCCTGCAGTATGTAATGCTGAAAGGCGAACCCGGACACCAGGATGCAGAGCTGAGAACCGAGTATTCGATCAAGGCATTGCAGGATGCAGGTATCAAGGTTGAGAAACTTGCTGAAGATACCGGCATGTGGGACCGTGTAAAGGGCCAGGAAAAGATGGCTGCTTTCATCGCCAGCCAGGGTGATGCAATTGAGGCAGTGTTCGCAAACAATGACGACATGGCCCTTGGTGCAATCGAAGCCCTCAAGGCTGCCGGTTACTTCAAGGATGGCAAGTTCATGCCCGTCGTTGGTGTTGATGCAACTGCTCCTGCATTGCAGGCACTCGAGGAAGGCACCCTGCTCGGTACCGTACTCAATGATGCAGTCAACCAGGGTCGTGCAACCTTTGCTCTCTCCTATGAACTTGCAAAGGGCAACACCCCCACCGATGCTTCCATTGGTTACACTATTACTGATGGCAAGTATGTATGGGTTCCTTACCAGATGGTTACCAAGGAGAATTATCAGCAGTTCAAGTAAGTGCTGAGATGTAGTACATACCCTCCGGGTTGCAAAGTGATCCGGAGGGTTTTTTCAAGAAAACTACACCCCCGATACAAATCGGGGAGGCGAGGGAAGTCATGTATGTACTAGAAATGAACCATGTCTCCAAATCGTTTCCTGGAGTCAAGGCTCTGGACGATGTCACCCTGAAGGTAAAGCCTGGGACGGTACACGCTCTTATGGGCGAAAACGGAGCAGGAAAATCCACGTTGATGAAGTGCCTCTTTGGGCTCTACTCCATGGACGAGGGAGAAATTCGCTTCAATGGAGAGCCGGTTGCAATCAACAACGTAAAGGAAGCACTTTCCTTGGGTATTTCCATGATCCACCAGGAACTTCATCTCATCCCCTACCGCTCTGTGATGGAGAATATCTGGTTGGGAAGGTTCCCGAGAATTGGGGGATCCAAGAGTCCTGTGGTTGACCACCAGACCATGTTTGAAAAGACCGATCAGTTGCTGAAAGACCTGAATCTTAGCAGCATAACACCGACTGACTTACTACGGACCTTGAGTGTCTCCAAGGCACAGAGTGTTGAGATAGCGAAGGCAGTCTCCTATGATTCGAAAATTATCATCATGGATGAGCCAAGCTCATCGTTGACGGAGAATGAGGTGGAACATCTGTTTGCCATCATACGTTCTCTTCGTCAGCGTGGAGTTGCGATCATCTATATTTCCCATAAGATGGAGGAGATCCTCAAGATCTCTGATGAAGTGACCATCATGCGTGACGGGCACTATGTAGGGACCTGGGAAGCGAGTGAGCTTACCACGGCAACCATCATCAAACGTATGGTGGGACGTGATCTTACGCATCGGTTCCCATCCGGAGAAAGCAAGATTGGTAAGGAGTTGCTCCGCGTTGAGAACTATACCTCCCCAGATCCGAGGAGTTTCAAGCAGGTATCCCTGACACTGCATGAGGGAGAAATCTTGGGACTCGGGGGCCTTGTTGGTGCCCAGAGAACCGAGGTGATGGAAGCAGTCTTTGGCCTAAGACTCCATAATGAAGGGTCTCTATACGTGAGAGGGAAGGAAGTAACGATCAACAATTCCTATGATGCCAAGAAGTATGGAATGGCCTTGTTGACCGAAGAGAGGCGAGCTACCGGTATTTTCCCTGTCCTGTCTGTCCAGGATAACCTGGTGATAGCAAATATCAGGGCATATCGGGATAAGAGTGGATTACTCAGTTCAGCCAAGATGGCCGCAGATACAAAGAAAAGTATCAAGGATCTCGATATAAAGACTCCCTCAGCTAGGACCTTGATTAAGAGCTTGAGTGGAGGAAACCAGCAGAAGGTCCTCTTTGCACGTTGGTTGCTTACCGTCCCAGATATTCTCATCTTGGATGAGCCTACCAGGGGAATCGATGTAGGAGCCAAGTATGAGATCTATGTCATCATGCGTGAGCTCGCTGCACAGGGCAAGGGTGTAATCATGATCAGCAGTGAGATGCCTGACCTCTTGGGTATGACCGATAGGGTCGTGGTAATGAGTGAGGGGCGTGTTGCCGGTACGGTGAACAGTAAAGAGACAAACCAGGAACAGGTAATGGAACTGGCGACAAAGTATGTCGGGTAGGAGGGTGAAGCAAATGCGTACGCAAGCGATAGGTAGTTTCCTCTTTGGTAAAAAGAGTTTGAAAGAGTTTGTGATGGACAAGGCAATCTTCCTCGTCCTGCTTATGTTGGTTATTGTGATCGCCATCATCAATCCCCGTATTCTGCGAGTACAGGTACTCAGGGATATCCTGATGATGAGCTCGACCAAGATCATCATGGCCCTCGGTATGATGTTCGTAATCCTCACCGGTGGCGTTGACCTCGGTGGTGGGCGTATGGTGGGTATGGCAGCGGTAATCTCCGCCTCCATGCTCCAGACTTCTGATTATGTCAGGCGTTTCTATCCAGAAATGGGTCAGGTTCCCTTGCTCCTACCCATTCTGTTGGCCGTAATTGTTGGGACAATTTTTGGGATGATGAATGGAATGATTGTGGCTAAGTTCAAGGTACCTGCCTTTATTGCCACGCTCTCGTCGATGTTGATCATCTACGGAGTCAACTCAATCTATTTCAATATGCCACCGAACAACAGCCAGCCCATCGGTGGACTACGCCCTGATTTCACCTATCTCGGGTCTGGTTCTATCGGGTTTGTACCGGTGATTGTCATCTTTGCTGCCATTGTATCGATTATTGTCTGGTTCATACTCAACAAGACAGTCTTCGGAAAGAATGTCTATGCAGTAGGTGGAAATCCAGAGGCTGCAGCGGTTTCCGGTATCAACATCACCAAGACCTTGGTTGGGTTGTTCGGTTTGTGTGGTTTTCTGATCTCCCTCTCAGGTGTACTTGAAGCTGCAAGAACCGGAGGAGCAACCAACAACTACGGAAATGGCTATGAGCTTGATGCCATTGCAAGTTGTGTCGTTGGTGGTGTATCGACTACTGGAGGGGTAGGAACGGTCAGTGGTGTTATTGCCGGTGTCATTATCTTCAGTTTCATCAATTATGGTCTGACGTTTGTTGGTGTGAACCCCTACTGGCAGAATATCATCAAGGGAATCATTATTGTTTCAGCAGTATCCTTTGATATCAGGAAGTACGTACAGAAGAAATAGTCATAAGTATTCTACGCATCTGAGGCAGGGTAACACCTGCCTCTTATTTTTTCACTGGAATGTCTGGAAAAGTAGGTGCTGGTGCTCTTCACTGAACATGGACTCCTTGGTCACGAGTGCAAAGTCCACCAGCTTATGTGCTGGCTTTTTGCCCTCCAAGAGTTCCACTGCTGAGAGGACACTGCGATACCCCAGGTTGAATGAGTTTACGACAACCAAGGCATCGATTACCTCAGCCTCTAGAAGTTGTATCTCATGCTGGGTATTGCCGAAGGCAATGAAATGAATCTCATGCTTTGGAGAGAGTGCTGCAGCAACACCATGAGCTGTATACTCCTCCAAGGCAAATATGAGGTTGATCGAGGGATCAGCTTCGATTGCATTTGCAGCAGTGTCACGTGCCAGAATCTCTGATGAGAAGCTGTAGGCAATTGTGTTGATGTGTGCGTTCTTCCTTTGGAGGAATGCTGATTCAAGGGAACCGATGAGATCTCTCATGCTGGTGGTATTCGGCAAGGAGCCGATGATCAGGGCATTGATGGGTTCTTCTTCACCGAAGTGGCTGAAGGCGTGTTCAGCAACTTGCTTTCCGATCAATTGGTAATCAGCGGTGATAAGGAAATCCGGGTCTACCTGTAAGAGCCCGGTGTCTGCCAGCACCACCTTGATACCGGCAGATCGAGCTTTGCTCACCACTTGCTCCAGTTGTGTATGATGGCTCGGGGAAAGGATGATTGCATCGAATCCTTGTTCGATTGCTTCCTCTACGAAGGCTACCTGGCCAGCGTAATCTGATTCATTGACCGGCGCAAAGAACTCCAGTACCGCCCCTGTCGCCAGTCTTGCACTACGGGCTCCATTCTTCAGCGCCCCCCAGAATTCTCCTCCCTGCATCATGGTAATCACTGCAATACGGTAAGGCGTATCGGTGTCCTGCTGTTTCTTTGAACAGCTTGAGAACAGGAGCAAGGGTATCAACAGGAGAAGGATTGTTCGTTTCATCGGTGTACCACCTTGATTGGTTGTATGGGATCCTGCTCAGGGATAACCAGTCTTACCAGTGTTCCCTCGTCCAGTTCGCTGGATATTTCCAGACCATAGTCCGATCCATAGTACAGTTGGATTCTCTGATGTACATTTCTTACCCCAATTCCGGCACCATTCTTCTGCGAGGGACTGGACATGCTGAGTATGGTATTCAGTCTCTGCTCATCCATACCAACTCCGTTGTCCCTGATTTCGATGATCACCGCTCCTGGTTTTTTCTTGAATACCTTGATATCGATATATCCCATCTCCTGCAGGTACTTGATGCCATGATAGATGGCATTCTCCACGATTGGCTGGATGATCAACTTGATGGTAGGAAGGTTCTCAATTCCAGGTTCCAAATCGATGGAGAACTGGAATTTGTCTCGATAACGAATCTGTTGGATGATGAGATAGTTTCTCACATGCTCCAACTCTTCACCGAGGGTGATGATATCCCTGCCCTTGCTGATCGATATCCTGAAGAGTCTTGCCAGTGCAGTTACCATGGTAATGACACCATTGGTATCATTCTGTTCAGCCATCCAAACCACCGAGTCGAGGGTATTGTAAAGGAAATGTGGATTGATCTTTGCCTGGAGTGCATCAAGCTCGAACTTGCGTTTCATCTCCTGGCTCTTGACGATATCATCCATCAGTTGCCTGATACGTTGCACCATCACGGCAAATGTCTGGCTGAGCGCTGCAACTTCCTGGTTTCCCCCAACCGTAGGTGGGGATGAGAAGTCGCCACGCTCCACACTGTTCATCAACCTTTCCAGCTCCTTGATCGGTCGGCTGATATAGGCAGAAGCAGTGCGGGCGATAAGGATGGTGGTGATGATGCAGAAGGCAAGGATGATGAACATAACGGTGGTGTACTGCTCGAGCCCTGCCATCAACTCATCCATGTACGCTACCCCGACTATTCTCCATCGAGCGTTGTTCACGGTATCTATGATGACCAGGCGTTCCCTTCCTTCAAAGGTATTGGTAAAGGTCCCGAATATGTGTTCCTGGACTGACTCCAGATCTTCGTTGAACAGATCCGAATTAATTAATTGTTGGAAGGGGTGGTACACGATTTTCCCATTATTGTCTATGAAGTAGACATACCCACTGGACCCGAGTTTTGCACTTTGGCAAAGCTCACTTACCGCCCAGAAATTCATGTCAATGAGGAGCAGTCCTTGGCTGAGCTCTCCCCGTTTGTTGGTGTAACTGATCTGTTGGCTGTAGGTGATGACCCATGGGTAACTGGAGGTGAACAGCTGTTGCACATGAGGGCCGGTGAAGTAGAAGTTTCCTTCTCCTCCAATCGCCCTTGTAAACCAAGTCTGGCCTATGATCTCCTCTGTTGGACGGCGTGGGGCATCACTGGTGGAAAGCAGTGTTTCCCCTTCAAGGTCGAAGAGCACAAGGCAGACAATATCCTGGCGACTGTCAACGATGGACCGTAGTCGATTTTCAATCTCTTCCCGGGGAAGTATATTGGTCTGCTTGGCAAGATCGCGGGCATAGGTTGTGATGGTGAGAATGTCGTTGGTGTAGTAGCTCAGATTGGCATTTACCTGCCGAACGATCTCTCTTGTTGAGACGGTTGCATTCTCCCTGATCTGGGACGAGAACTGGCTGTAGAGGATTGCAGAGATCAGGAGCGTGAAGGAGATGGAGACTACCGCAATAGCAAAGGTCAGGAGGGTCATGATGGAGTAAGGCTGTTTCTCTTTCTTCATCGGTTAGCCTGTCTATACTGGCTGGGAGACACCCCAACATGTCGCTTGAAACTAAAACTGAAGTAGTTGGGTTCGGAGAACCCGACTGCCTGGGCGATTTCATAGGTCTTTCCTTCAGTCTTGACCAACAACTCTTTTGCACGGTCCATACGCATCGCAGTCAGGTATTGTACGAAGCTCAATCCAACTTCTTTCTTGAAGGTGGAACTGAAGTAGGATGGACTGACCCCGATCATCTCACAGATTTCCTCAAGGCCGAATCCAGATTCAGTGAAGTGCTTGGTTATGAGAAATTTTGCCTTTCCTATGAACTGGATGTGCGAGTTCTCTCTTTGCCCGGCTATCTTCTCCCGGATCTCCAGACAGAGATGCGTGAACCAACGGCGTGCTTTTCCCAGGGTGGTGAGAGAGGCAAGCTCTGCAAAGAGGTTCCTTCCCTCTTTCTCTGAGAGGGTGAAGAGGGTATGTCCATAGCTGTGAGCCAAGTCTTGGAGCGAGACAGCCAAAGAGAGGACGAGTTCCTGAATCTGGGTAAGGCTGAGGGAGGCGAGGGCCTCCCCAAATAGAAAGGAAACTGCTTCACTTACCTGTTGGTCATTTCCTGTTTTTACGGAAAGTACCACATTGGCTTGTAGCTCCTGGATGGCCCCGAGTTGTTCTTCAGGGGACTCGCTTTCCAGGTCGCTGATAAATAAGAGAGACTGCTCAGGGTAGCAAGAACTATAGTTGAGAGCCCTTAGTGCCTGTCTGTAGGATTGGGAGATTGCTGATGGCCTGTGTACCTGGTTTCCTATCCCAAGAACAACAGGAAAGTTGTATTTCTCCAGATATGCTTGGACCTGCTCAGCTTTGCGGTAAGTCTGTTTCTTGAATACTGAATCATAGTGTGCTTGGCTGTGGCTATTGGCACTGAAGATTATGGCTACTTGGTTCTCGAACTGAAACACCAAGGACCCTTCCTCTTTCTTGCATACCTCATCAACTACCTCGAACATTGCCAATGTCTGCAGTGGATCATTCTGGAGGTGGTCACTTTCGATGAGCGCTACCATGAATTCATCCTTCTCCAGGTCAAGGCCATACTCCCTTGCCTTGGAAATCAGATTCTGGTCACTGGTGGCTTGGGTGGTGGTGAGAAGAGAGAGGAGAAACTTTTCCCTGATAAGGGGGAGTGCTTGCTGGTAGACCTCTTTCAGCCTTTTCTGGTCCTGTGTTCTTTTGATCTCTTGATCCAAACGAGTGCCTAAACGTTCCAATAGCCCGCAAAGATCATCAACAGAGACAGGTTTTAGGACATATTCACTCACATCATAGTGCATTGCTTGCTGGGCGTAGGTAAACTCATCATACCCGCTGAGTATTACGAGTGTGGTTGCAGGATAGGCAAGTCGTATTTCCTTGATCAGGTCCATACCATCGAGGTAGGGCATTCTGATATCAGTGATAACGACATCGGGATGAAGGTCCTCAACCAGTTCAAGGGCTTCTATTCCATTCCCAGCTTCTCCCACCACCGAAAAGTTATACCGCTCCCATGGGGTGCGGGAGCGAATTCCTTCTCGTACAGCAGACTCATCATCAACCAGAAGTATTGAATACGGCATAGCTATCATGGTAGAGGGAAATGAGGGAGTAAGCAAGTTTTTTAGTCTCCACACCACCAGTCGAACATGACACTGACTGAGCGGTTCATCTCCTCCATAAAGGCACTGGTGTGTTTTCTCAGGTAGTAGTAATCTGCGAGTGTTCCCATGTTCTCATACGGAAGCGAATGTGTTGCCCTTCTTTGCTGTTCATGCTCCTGGTAAGCATGTGCCAACTCCTCAATATGGGGCTCCTCATATCGGTTTTCCATAAAGACGGAGGGGTCTGGGCAACGGGGGGTCAATTTGATGGGACCTTTTCCTTTGGGGTAGCCAAAGATAAGCATACATGCCGGGATGGTGTATTGTTTCAGCTTCAGGAGGTCTCTCAGGTCCTCAAACTGCTCGATGACGTCCCCGATGTAACAGGATCCTATGCCGAGTGCTTCTGCAGCCACCACTGCGTTCTGCGCTGCTATGATTGCGTCCTGCATGCAGAGATGCAGATCGCCTAGGCCAGGTTTACGATAGGAGACGTTCATTTGCTCTTTTCCTCTCTCTACAGCACCGCTTTCTTGGAAATAATTCACCCACTTCTGCATGTCGGCGAGGAATACCCAGACCAAGGGTGCCTTACTGATCATCTCCTGGTTGTCGCATATTCCAGCAAGGGTTTTCTTCTTCTCGCTGTCGCTGACTTCAACGACTGAGTAGAGAGCCATATTCCCTGCCGTAGGGGCACGGAGGGTTGCCTGTTTCAGGAGCGAGAGATGCTCCTCTTCGATGGGCCGATCCTGGAAGGCGCGGACACTTCGTCGATTATTCAATAGTTCCAATGTTTCTTGCATGGAAAGAGTATACGGTACTGTCTTCACTTCTTCCAGTGGAGATATACAAATCAAGTGGAATGGTCTATCCTATACGGTATGAAAAGTGTGAAGGCATATCGCTACCGATGGTTGATTTTACTCTCTTTGATACTCCTGATCCTTTCGGTGGAGGTTCATTGGCTGAATCTCTCTCCTGTTGGTAGGGTTGCAAATGAATATTATGCGTCTCAGTTAACGCTTACCTACGCTCGTCCGGTGGACTTGCTCTCACTGACATATCTCATTGTGTTTGTGGTGGCAAGTATCCCTGCATCTTACTTGTTGCACCGTCTTGGTATCCGCACTGCCACCTGGATAGCCAGCGGCTTGATCATATTCGGCTCCATGACCAAGTGGATCTATCTTTCGACCTTTTCCCTGGTTCTCCTTGGCCAGTTCATCCTTGCGATTGGTCAGGCCTTGGTCCTGACCAGTATTACTGAGATTGTCAGCCGTTGGTTTCCCATCCGAGAGCGTGGTATGGCTGTCGGTATCACCAGTGCCAGCCAATACCTGTCACTTGCAGTGGTAATGATTGTCTCTCCGATCTTGGTTGTGACCAAGGCGAATGATCCCTCGTGGGGGAGCGGTTTTGAGGAGTTGATGCGTTTCTATGCGATTCTCAGTTCAACCCTTGCCCTTGCTGCAGCCCTATTGATTCGCGAGAACCCTCCCTCTCCTTCTTCAGCTTTGCCAAGCAACAACAAGGTACACTACCGTTCCTCGTTCAAGGCAATCAATGCTATTTCATCCCTCCGAGGGCTGATGATTATTTTTGCAATTGGTTGGGGTGTTCTGATGACCTTGTTTATCAAGATTGATGAGATCAGTGAGTTTCTTGGTTTTGCTGATTCAAATGGATTTTTGGGGATTGCAATGCTTGCAGGAGGTATGGTGGGAGCAATTGTGCTGCCCGCCCTCTCAGACCGTTTTCGCAGGAGAAAACTTTTCTTTGTATTCTGTAATGTCTGTTCGATCCCGGGTATCCTGCTTCTGGTTTTCTGCCAGCAAATTGGTGCAGTACTGCTGAACAGTGAGGCAATTGCCTTGATCGGGTCCTCGATTGTAGGGCTCTCCTTGCTCTCAGCTATTCCCATCGGCACGCAGTATGCTGCTGAATTGGGGCAGGGGATCAGTGAGGAGGTCATCCAGGGAATGTTGCTGCTTTTCAGCCAAGCTGCCTGTGCAGCCATTCTTGTCTTCTCTCTGGTGATTACCGAGCAGTATGCCCCCATGTTGCTTGCCACCTTGGCCGCTCTCCTCGCTGCTGCAATGATCGGCAGCACCTTCCTTAAGGAGAGCAAGATGATCATCACAGAAGAAGAGCGGCTCAAAGAGGCTATCAATCAGGAGATTGTACATCTTCAGTAGGACTATTTGCCCTTTGGTTTCAACTGCTTATCAAAATGGTTGAATGCATGCACGTTCTCCAAGGGGAGGCGATCGCGTTTGCCGTTTTCACTCTCCAGGTGTTTTTCGCTTAGGTGGGAGCTGTCTCCTGGGTATCCTACCACCATCAGTACCATGATGGAGTCTTCATCAGCAATGCCTAACACTTCTTTTGCCAGATCGGCATTGAACCCTGCGATGGGGTGTACATACAGTCCTTCCTGTACAGCCTGAAGCTGATACGCCATCGCTGCCATACCCAGTTCAAATGGGGCATAATGGCGCTCCCCAAGGGTCATTCCCCAGGAGTTGTTGGTTACCACCGCTACCAACGCGGGAGCCTTCTTTGCCCAGTAGTTCCCAGGGGCCAGTGCTTCCTTGAGTTTATCCAGTACTGTTTCATCAGATACGGTTACCAGTCTCCATGGTTGGTTGTTCATGGATGAGGGGGCGGTGTGTGCTGCTTCTGCAAGACGGACCAAGATGTCATCACTGATGGGTTTTGTATCGAGAGCACGATAGGCTCTCCTCTTCTCAATAACTTCTAACATTGCCATAGATTCCTCCATTTCATCTCTTTTCAATGTACTATGGTTTTCATTATCCGTGTACAGGGAATAAGGTTTTTCTTTCTGAGGCAACTATTTGTTTTCAATAATGTGTTACTTCTGAGACAACTCTTTTGCTTGTTTGCCTGAGAGATGTTCAATGTCAATGGCGATAATGATTGCCTGCCTACATTCCCTGACCTGTTCTATACGTTCCTGTTTCGGTCTGTCGCTCGCATATTTGTCAGTGAGGGCTGTAAAGGCCCTTGTATACTCATCCCCTTCAGCCAATCGTGCCTTCCCAAAAGCAATGACACTGGAAAAGTAGGTGGTGTACTCCTTGCTTACAATCTGGTCCTGGCCTACAACGGTGAAAGACACTTTCCTGTGGTTTTCAATAGCATCGACTTTATGCCCTTGCTTGGCGCTATGTATGTAGAGCGTATTGTCAAGGTAGACGTAATTGAGGGGAATTGCATATGGGTAGGAATCGTCACCAAGGCAGGCAAGCGTACCATAGGAACCTGCTCCAAGTATGGCCATGGTCTCTTTCTCATTGAGTTGCTGCTTTGCCCTACGCATCGCTCTGAACATAAAAGGCTCTCCTCTGGATATGAAAAAACGGGGAAGGCAGTACCATCCCCGTTCTTAGAAACCCACGTGATTAGTCGCGGGGTGAAAAGTCAGACTTAGGAGCTCCACAGAGAGGGCAAACCCAATCCTCGGGGAGATCTTCAAAGGCTGTTCCGGGCTTGATTCCGTTATCGGGATCACCTACTTTCGGGTCATATACATACCCACAAAGATCGCATTCGTACTCTTTCATAGTTGTTTCCTCCTCCCCATAGCATAACGACATTCATGCCAAGGGGCAAGATAATTATTACTGATAGAGTGCCAGGATTTTATTCAGCATCTTGCAGAATTTCTTCCTGAAACTATCAGGTCCCAATATCTCCACTGAGTCACCACACTGGATGATTCTCAGATAGAGTTCGATCGAGTTCTCTGCATCCATGTTGCAGATAAGATCCCCACCCTCCGTTTTTTCGAACACAGGGGTTCCATGCACTACCGAGCGAAAGACGTTCATCGCTGATCGTTCCTTAAGCCTCAGGCTTAGCGGAATCATATCGATAGCTTCGTAGTGTTCCTCGGCTTCATGGAACTTAAATGGTTTGAGGTTGTCCGGGATGGTGTAGGTCTCATCCAGGATGATTGCACTGGTGATGGTGCTGATATCGATGGTAATGATCTCAGTGGTGTGGCGTAATCTTCCCGTCACACTGATAGGATGCCGTCCTCCGGTGTCTTCTTCCCGGAACCCTATGAAGTAGGGGGCAAGCTCTGTCTCAATGGGGTCGAAGCCTTTCAGGCTCTGTACAACTCTCACAATACGACCCGATACCCAGGAGTCGATAAGCACTTCCAACACAGAGTTGAACTTGCTGCACTCCTTCTTCTCCTGTATCTTCCTGTCGATTTGCTCAGCGAGATTGACGACGTTCTCACTGATCTTCGGGGCATAGGATCGCATATTCATGGCAATCTTTCTCAGGCCCGATGCAAGATGGGGATTCTGGTACTCACTGCTGGTTGCAAGCATCTCCGCGGAGAGGTTGAAAGCAAGGCTCTCATAGACGCTGAGGGCAATATTATCGTCATCTTCCCTGCTTCTTATCTTGATGAGGTTGTTTTCCTCATAGATGTCGATATACTGTTTCAATTCATCAACATATCTGCTGATCGTTGAGCGATGGACGCCAAGACGGCGCGCAATCTCGGCTCTCCTCAGTCCTTCCGGATGGGAGTGAAGCAATAACTCAAGTTGTGCAACGCGTTCGCCTTTCATTCAATACTTCCTCTTATTTGCACCATTCTGCAACAAAATACAAGTCAGTATACCATGGATGTCTTATCTTACAAGGCTTATTTGCACAAATGAACACGGTTTTGCAACATCACCTGAGAGTTGTCGAGGAAACACACTCATGATAGGATATGCTTACTAAGGAGAGACTACTATGGAAGAACGTCTGACGAAGCTTGAAATGAAACTTGCCTATGCGGAAGAGACGATCGTAACCCTCGATTCTGTGGTCACTGAACAAGCCAAAGAAATCGGACTTCTGAAGAGTCGTCTTGAAGCATTGGAAAAGCGTGTCTCTGATGTGGTGGATGAAATGGGGGATGACGTAGCCCCTTCGGACCAGAGGCCACCCCACTATTAGGAATTAGATAAACAGATTGACTTTGCTCTCGGATGCGGCACCCATGTAGGTGGCAACGCCTCCTACCTCGACGCCGTCAAGCAGTTCCTCTTTGGTGATGCCCATGATATCCATAGACATCTGGCAGGCCACCATACGGACTCCTGAACTCTTTGCATCTAGGAACATCTGGGTTACTTGGTCGACATGTTTCTTCTTCATGCGGCCTTTCATCATCTTTGCTCCTAGTCCTCCCATATTCATGCTGGAGAGTCCAAGCTCGTCCATTCCCTTGGGAAGCATGCTGGAGAACATCTTCCCCATGAAATCCTTCTTGACCGGTGGTGCATTTTTCTTGCGTAGTACACTCAAACCCCAGAAGGTGAAGAACATGGTAACCTGTTTCCCTGAGGCAGCAGCTCCATTTGCAAGCACAAAGGATGCGAGTGCCTTGTCCAAGTCATTGGAGAATACCACCATCGTTGCACCATTATCGGGAGCGCAGATGGCAGGTTTTTCACCTGCTGAGTCAGGCATTGAGCAAATATTTGCATTTCCCTTCTCAACAACGGCTTCGATAACCCCTTCTGTTGTAGTAACCGAAACAAGGTTGTTGCCGGTAAGCTTGCTCCAGGATTGGACATCAACGCCGAAACCAGGGTCGGAAGCCTTGATGATTATGCGGTCCCCCTCTTCAAGTTTGTCCATTTCCTTCTTGAGTCGGATAATTGGACCGGGGCACTGCAATCCACAGGCATCCACCTTGAAGATTTTGTTCTCTGTTCTTCTACGGAATGAGCCATCTTCGTTGAGATTGTCGATTGTTGCACTCTCTTCCTTGATGTTCAGTACCGTCTTATGCTCAAGCAATTCGCGTTCACGCATTGCACTGTCATAGGTCTTGAAGCCTCCCGTAAGATTCCTTACACGGGTGAAGCCATTCTGGCGAAGGATGCGTTCGGCAAAGTAGCCTCGCAGTCCTATGGCACAGTTAAGGATGATGTCACAGTCCTTGGGTACTTCCTCCAATCGGTCACGGAGATCGATATTGGGGATATTCACAGCCCCTTCAATTGCCCCGAGTTCGAACTCCTCTTCACTTCTTACATCAAGCATGAAGGTGCCATTTTTCCGTGCCTCCTCAGCTTCATCCCAACTGATGGTGTCGCTCATACCTTCAAGGACGTTGACGGCAATGAAGCCGACCATGTTCACGGGATCCTTCGCACTGGAGAAGGGAGGAGCATAGGCTTGTTCGAATTCTGCCAGGTCATAGACCGTACCATCCTTCCCAATGAAGGCGGAGATAATGTCGATACGTTTGTCGACCCCACCATATCCTACAGACTGGCCTCCCCAGATCTTCCCTGTTTCTGGATGATAGAGCACTTTCAAGGAGAGTTGTCTTACATTGGGATAATATCCTGCATGATTGCCCACATGGGTGATAGCGCAACGATAGGGGAGAGAGGCAGCTTTCAAGCCTTTCTCG
>JAQQAR010000088.1 GCA_028532765.1 Sphaerochaetaceae bacterium
TCGATGAACAATAAAACGAAAGATATCTGATGATGTACTACAATTGATGAGATATTATGGCTACATGGTTATCTATTAATTGTATTTGATATAACCAGTTGGTAGCCATCCTTTATCTTTTTGCTGCGGAACTCAGGATACGAATTGACCCGTAATAAGTCAAGTATGTCCAGCAAATTTTCTCTAGGGCTGGATTGAGCGTTGACCTTTTTTACGTAAAAGGGTATAAAATCTTATTATAAAACTAGTTAAATAAATGAAAAATACAAGAGGATTTGCATATGGAGGCGCTTAAAAAGGTGAAGGAAGTGGGGCTTTCCATCCTCCCTGTCCTCTTGCTGGTAACGTTACTCCATTTCTTTGTAACTCCATTGAGCGAAAGGATGCTCTCTTCCTTTCTCATCGGTGGGGTGCTGATTATTCTCGGCATTTCCCTATTCTTGCTTGGCACTGATATTGGTCTTATCCCGATCGGAGAGCGAATAGGATCTGCGGTAACAAGAAAGAAGCGGCTCTCCCTGTTGTTGATTACCGCTTTATTGGTAGGTATGTCAATCATCTTTGCCGAGCCGAATATCAGTGTCTTACTCGAGCAAGTCTCGCTGGTAGCTCCCTCCATTTCTCCTCTCTCCATGCTTCTATCCATAGCTCTCGGCGTAGGCTTCTTCTTGATGATCGCCATGGTCCGTGTAGTCCTGCATGTCGGGCTGAAGTGGATCTATGCAATCAGCTATCTTCTACTGCTTATACTGGGAATATTCAGCAAACCTGAATTCCTGGGGATTGCCTTTGACAGCGGTGGAGCTGCAACAGGCCCCCTTGCTGTTCCCTTTCTTATGGCACTTGGGGTCGGCATTGCTCACGTACAGAAAAGCCAAACGGATGCAGACAACTTCGGCTACGTTTCCTTGGCCCTTATCGGCCCTACCATGGCCATGTTGGTGCTTTCCCTCTTCAGTGGAGATGGCAATACAGCTGTACAGAGTACTTCATCAGTACCACAGATACAGCCCTTTCTCTCGCTCTTTGTTCCAAGCACACAGCAGGTACTTTCCTCCTTGTTTCCACTGGTCGTGTTATGCATCCTCTACCAGATATTCCTGGTGAGAATGCCAGCCAGGCAGTTGATTCGTATGGCATTTGGTTTGGTGTACGCCAGTCTTGGTCTTATCCTGTTTTTCGTTGGGGTGAATGGTGGGTTTATCCCGGTCGGTTACCAGATCGGCTATCAGCTTGGACGGCTCAATGAGAGCCTCTTGCTGCTATTTGGACTGGTTATCGGTGCGGTTACGGTACTCAGCGAGCCATCGGTAGCCGTTTTAATCGATCAGGTCCAGGAGATAACCCAAGGTCATCTGAGAAAGCCAATAATGCTCGCAGCCCTCTCAATCGGAGTAGGGGGGAGCGGTCTGATGGCCATGTTCCGTATTATACACAGTCTTCCCATCTGGTACTTCCTGGTTCCAGTCTATGGCCTTGCAGTGTTGCTCTCTTTCCGCGTCCCTGACCTTTTTGTGGGTCTTTCCTTCGATAGTGGAAGTGTAAGCTCAGGCCCTCTCTCTTCTACGTTCATTCTCAGTTTTGCCATAGGAGCCTCTACCTCAGTGGGAGGAAACCCTGTCAGTGATGCATTCGGGGTTATCATTTTTGTCTCCATGACACCGGTGGTGATAGTCCAACTCTTAGGCTTGCTCTACAAACGAAAACAAGCCAAGCTGAAAAAAGGAGGAAAAGGACAATGAGTAGCTTGTTGTTGGCTATTGTAGGAGCAGGAAAAGCAGATTCACTCATGCAACTTGCAAAAGAGTCAGGGAGCAGTGGGGGTACCATTCTCAGGGGACGTGGTACCGCCTCAAGCTCATTGCTCTGTCTCCTGGGCCTAGGTGATGCAGACAAGGAAGTGTTGCTTACCTTGGTTGATGATGGGATTGAACAAACGGTGTGGGATGCGCTTTCAAGATTTCCCCATACCAGAGGACTGCTTGCATCTGTTCCTGCAAGCAGGAATGAAGATCATCCAGCTGTGAAAGAGCATGCATTTGACTTGATATACATGATCTGTGCAAGCGGCTTTGCTGATGATATCATGGCCGCAGCCCGTAAGGCAGGGGCCGGAGGTGGGACGATCATTGAAGGAAGAGGAACGGCAACCTCAGAAGATATCGCCTTTTTCTCAGCATCCTTGGTTCCCGAGAAAGAAATGCTCATAATCCTTCTTCCCCACACAGAACGAGATGCGGTAATGGAAGCAGTATCCAAGCTTTCTTTCTTACAAGAAGAGGGAAGCGGAATAGCCTTTAGTGTTCCAGTACAAAAGGTTGCTACACTCAGATAGTGTTGGTCTGAGGCTATACATAGCAAGATTGTATCAGTACTATGCAAACACGAAAAAGGGTTCACTATCTTGAACCTTGTGTTAATATAATAACATTTTGTTAAAAAATACAATTATTTGTTACTAAACTATTGCATAAACCCTGAAAAATCAGTACCGTACTGATACATTAGTGAAGAAAACGGATACCAATCCGGTTAGGAGACCCCTCGATGGAGAAGAAAATTAAAGTTGCCGTAATGGGTGCCACAGGTGCAGTTGGACAGGTTTTTATGTGGATGCTAGCAGATCATCCTTGGTTTGAGCTCACGTATGCAACAGCATCAGCTTCTCGTGTCGGCTTGAAATATGCCTCCACTGTGCACTGGGTCATGCCATTTGAAATGCCCAAGAAAATCAGGGACGTGGAAGTAAAGGAATTTAATATTGAAGCAATGCAGGAAGAAGGGGTACAGATTGTGTTCTCCGCCCTTCCCGCTGAGGTTGCCAGTGAAGCTGAACCACAGCTTCGAGATAACGGATTCTTTGTGTTCTCGAACGCGGCTTCCATGCGTTATGATCCCAATGTTCCCATTCTTATCCCGGAAACCAATATTGAACAGCTTGATCTTGTACAGGCACAAGGATATCCCGAAAAGGGTTTTGTGGTAACCAACGCCAACTGCGTCACCACTGGGTTGGCAATGGCTCTGGCTCCGCTTAGGAAATATGGTATCAAGAATATCATGTTGCACAGCTACCAGAGCGTCAGTGGAGCAGGCTATCCAGGTCTCTCTTCCTTCGATATCACCGATAACTGTATTCCCTTCATCAGGGGAGAGGAAGAGAAGATCGAGAAAGAGATCAAGAAGATCCTTACCATTGATCCAGAGGTATACTGTTTCACCGTTCGTGTACCGGTCATGTTTGGACACCTTGAAGCTGTCTGGTTGGATCTGGAGCAGGATGTTGAGGTTGAGGACATTGTCAAGGATTGGGCAGATTTCAAGAATGTACCAGACCTTCCTTCCACCGCAGCACAGCCTGTTGAATATGGTGCAGATCCCACCTTCCCGCAGCCCAAGTATGCCTTCTGGGGGAATCCCAGTGGAATGGTGGTGTACACCGGCCGCTTGAAGAAGAAGAATGGAAAGATCGGATTCCTCCTGATGGTCAACAACATCGTAAAGGGCGCAGCTGGTGGTTCAATCCAGAATGCTGAAGCCTTTGTGAAGAAGTTCGGCCTTATTTAAACAGCCCATCATGCACTCCAAGGGCTCCCTTTCTCAGTTGAGAATAGGGAGCCCTGTTTGTTTTCTTTGCTTGCGGAAACCATGAAGAATTTCTACTATGCTGAGTAAGGAGCCAACATGAGGGAATATTGGGATCTCTATGACCATGCAAGAAAGCCTCTGGGAAGAATTCACCAGAGAGGCCTCCCCCTAGGTGAGGGTGAATATCATGTTGTGGTTTCAGTGTGGACCGTGAATCAGGACGGAAAAATACTCATCACCCTCCGTTCTGAAGAGAAGGAACTGTTTCCCGGGCATTGGGAGAATACAGCAGGATCGGTAATGAGAGGGGAGACCAGTTTGGATGCTGCACTGAGGGAGTTGAGGGAAGAGACCGGCATTGAAGCTTCCCCTGAAGAAATCACCTGCTTGGGGACCGTGCTCAAAGTAGCTTCATTTGTCGATATCTTTCTGGTGAGAAAAATGCTTGATCCCGATTCCATTCACCTGCAGAAAGGAGAGACTACTGCTTACCGTTGGGTTTCCTACGATGAGCTGAAAGAGATGGACAGACAAGGCAAGCTTGCCTTTCCTCTTTTCTCCCCTTTCCAGGAGGCAATGGAAAACGAATGCTAAGCGTTCACAACGGTAGTGATGCAATCCTCTACGATAACCCGATACCGTTGGTTGTCACCCTTCACATACCATGATCCCCTATAAGGACATCCCTCGCAACTTAATCGCAGTGAGTCATGGCGGAAACATGATCGGCTGATGAACAGCGGCGGACTGAATGCATCATCCACTACAGTGGGAATGAATGGCCAGTACTCTGTCTCTGTCTCTGTTCTTTCCATCCAGAGATAACTACCCTCCATTTTCAATCCAAACGTGAGGGCTAGGTTTGCCGCCTCGCTGTTTGCCAGGTATAGGTAAATATCAAAGAAGCAATGCAATTGATGATCCCTGAAATATGCAATCTGACCCAAGTTGTTCAATCCAAAGGAGACTGAATCCAAAAGATTCTCTTCCTTCATTCTGGCAACAACCTTGTCTAAATCAGCGAAGAATGCATCCTCATCGAACATAACCGGACTTAAGGGTAGGTAATAGTGATCCTCATGGTTGAAGAGCAAGGAAGCAAGTGGCTGCTGTGCATGTGCGAGAGTCTTCAATTCGAGGTAAGGGATTTTCTGTTCAGTAAGTAGCAGGGAACGTGGAGGCAGTGTGCTCATTTCCAGTTTCTCGGCAATGGGCTCACGAACTAGACTCTTCGTCAATTCCTGCGCAAGCGTCCGGTCAAGAAGATCATACCAGTCACGTCTGATTGTCTTCAGAACTGAGAGAGGTAGGAATATCTGCTCAAGTGAGAGCTGTGTTCTATTCACGAGATTGATGGAGCCAAGGGTGAGGAAAGAGGTATCACTTTGGCTGAATATGGAAACAATATTGGACTCAGTCTCTTGGGGTTTGCGAGCCTCGCTCGTGGGAATTTCGTATGTCGCTTCACCATATTGGCATTGGATCGACAACAAGCCCTCTTCCAAGGTAAATGTCATGTCGAGCGGATGCTTGCTGAGAGGAAGTGCCTCACTGATTAGGGCAGGATTCTGGTCATGTCTGCTGATCAGGTAAAAGAATTCACCGGTGTGTGGACGGGGAGCATTGGCTGGTAGTGGTATTGCCACCGACTCGCCTTCATAGGCTTCAGTAATACTCCTGCCTCTTTGGTCAATCAGGGTGTTGATACCAAATTTGATGGTATCGATCGGTTGCCTCTGGCTTCTGATGAAGTACATTAATCCATCTCGGAGTGCTACATCGGTGAGCAGGGTAACCATGACTGAATCACTCTTCACCAGTGTAATCTTTGCTGCCTTGATGCCACGATGACCTGGGTAGCTTGTACTCCCGAGGGTAGGGGCTCTTCTGATGGTGAAGTCTTGTTTCTCTCGTCCATAGGAGGCCAACCAACCAGAGGTTTGTCGACGGGAGAAGACCACTGAGAGGGCCTCTTCCAGCTCTTCTGCGCTCTCATCTCCATCAAGGACCGCACGGTAGTATCGTGCTGCCAAGCCGGTATAGGCAGGGCTTTTCATCCTTCCTTCCACCTTCAGGCTTTCAATGCCCAACTCTTCCAGTTCTTTTGCAACAGGACCCGCTTTCATGTCACTCATGGAGAAGAACCAACCATCCTTGACTCCTTGTGGGATTGGAGAAAGCGCACTCGGCGCAGCACTGTCCTGTTCAACAGTGAAGTAGTTTCTGCATATCTGGGCACAGCTACCTCTGTTTGCACTTCTGCCACAAAGTTGTTCGCTGGCTGTGCAAAGTCCTGAGAAGCTGTAGCAGAGGGCGCCGTGGATGAACACCTTCAGTTCCACATCCTTACACGCTTCACGAATTCGCTTGACCTCCTGGAACGTCAGTTCCCTTGCAAGCACCACTCGTTCGAATCCAAGGCGAACCAGTTCTTGTACCCCGGCGATGGTATGTACAGCCAGCTGGGTACTTGCGTGGAGAGAGAGGCTAGGGGCATAGGTTTTCACAAGGTTGATCAAGCCCAGGTCCTGGACGATGATGCCGTCACAGCCGATGAAGTCAATATGCTTGAGTGTCTTGTATGCTTCATCCAACTCTGATTCTTCAATGAGCGTATTTACGGTCACATAGATTTTTTTCCCTTCAGTAAGTGCAACTTGGCGAAGCTTTGCCAAGTCCTCGAAGGTGAAATTGGTGGCGTTTGCACGAGCGGAAAAACTTTTCAGCCCGAGATATACAGCATCTGCCCCTTCTTTGAAGGCCGTCAGTGCTGATTGCAGGGATCCTGCGGGAAGTGCGAGTTCTGTCATGTTCCTAAGGGTAGTGGTGTGCCCCTTCTCTGTCAATCTGAAGCCATTCGACGTCGGTGGAGCTCTTCGACAATCTGGTGATGCTTCTCCTCACTCAGCGGGTAGAAGAGTATTGGGATAATACCGAATATGCTGGCGAGAAATGGGAGTAGGGTGGTAAGGCTATGGATTCCCCAAAGGGTTGAGCTGCTCTGTGCCATATTGGGAATATACCCAACCAAGGAGAGGGTGGATGCAATGATGATCGAAGTGACAGCTGCGGTAAGTTTTGCAAGGAATGTCTGACTGCTGAAAATGGTGCCTTCATTGCGTTTCCCGCTTTTCAGCTCACCATATTCGATGGTGTCAGCGATCATGGCAGTCTGGATTACCTGTGGACTTGCCATTCCAATCGAACTGATGCAGTTGAAGAACAACAATACAAAGAAGTTGTTCCAGCCGGTAAGGAAGAATCCCAGGCTTCCAGCAGCAAAGATGGCATAGTAGATAATACACGCACGCTTCTTGCCGACTTTATTGGTCAGGTAGGGGACAGTTGCAATCCCGATAAGGATGAAAGGGATGTTGATCCCTGCAAGCAGGGTATAGAGCAATTCATTCTGGAGGTTGTATTTTGCGTAGTAGATCAGCATGGAGAGCTTTCCCGTCTGCGCAATACCGGTGAACAGTCCACTCAGAATAACAAGCAACAGCGGCTTGTTGGCCATAAAAACCTTGGGGATTTCGGAAAATTTGGGCTTCTCCTGCCCGTCGGCATAGACACGCTCTTTCACAAACAGGAAGGCAATGAGAAAGCATATGACGGTCAGCAGTGCATATGTCAGGCTTGTCATCTGGTAGCCACGCTCCGGTTTCCCTTCCACCGAAAAGAGAAGGATCAATGGCTGTGTTGCCAAGGTAGCCAAGGCAATGGCAACAGTCGCCATAAAACGCGGGTAGACAACTATGCTGCTTCTCTCCTTGGTGTCCTCGCTTATGGTACTGCTCATTGCCCAAAAGGGAACATCACTGGCCGTGTAAATCATGCCGAAACTGATATACGTGAATGTTGCCCATGCGATTTTCCCTCCTGGGGAGAAGTCAGGGGTGCTGAAGGCTGCCACCGCAAAGGGTACAAAGAGGATCGGGGTGAATAAGAGGTAGGGGCGGAATTTCCCCCATCGAGAGCGTGTACGGTCAGCAATCATTCCCATCAGAGGGTCGTTTACTGCGTCCCACATCCGTGCAAGCAGAAGAATCATCCCTGCTGCTGCGGGTAGGAGCCCAAAGATGTCTGTATAGAAGAACAGCAGAAAGTTTGCCATAAGATTGTAGAGCATGTTCTGGCCAAAGCAGCCGAACCCATAGGCAAACTTCTCCTTCTTGGGCACCCCTTTTGTTTCCATAGCAGAAAGTCTATCACAGAAATTGCAGGTTGCAAGCTTCCCTTGTACTGTTGTCACAGGTAATAGTATACTTGTAAGTAGGAGAGGAGGTCGCCCATGAGTGATACACGCGATGACAAACACCCGGTATTCGAAGTTCAGAAGGGAACCATCATCTATGAACAGGGTTCGTCCTGTTCCACCATGTTTCTTCTGCAAAGTGGTACTGTCGGGTTGTACCTGAACTACCATACACCACAGCAATTTCAGCTCTTCGAGATATCCAAGCCCAATTCCAGCTTGGGAGAGATGGGACTATTTGAGCAGGAGCCACGCAATGCCACAGCTGTCGCTCTCAGTGATTGTCAGCTGGTCGAGATTTCCCAGGAGAGTTTCCCTACTTTTATTGCCTCACACCCTGAAGCCACAAAGCAGATCATTCTTGACCTGAGCCAGCGGTTCAAGATGGCGATCCAGGAAGTAAGAAACAGCCAGCAGATCATTTTGGAAAGTCTGGAAGCATTGAAAGAGGCACAGGCGAACAAGAAGGATAGCTTGAAGGAACGGATCCGGAAGATCTCCGATTACCTGCTTGATATTCCAGAGGACGTTCCTCCTGAGCTCTACCTAAGCTTCAATTCACGCTTTCACGGTACTATGTTCTAAAAAAATGGGAAAATATTACAAAAAACATAGCCCATTATATTGCTAAAGATTGGAAAATCAGTAATATAGGGTGAACACATTTCCTCTGATTGTAGTGAATTGTGCATCCCTATTATGAAGGAGTAGTCCATGAACGTCGCAGATCTTACGCATTCTGGGCTCAAGCAGTGGATTCTGGATTTTGCAGAACTCACGACCCCTGAAGAAATCGTCATTGCCGATGGTAGTGCCGCCCAGTACGACGAATTGGTCGCACAGCAGATTGCTGGTGGCTATTGCGTACCCCTGAATCCTGAGAAGAAGCCTGGTAGTATTGCTTACAACTCAGACCCTTCTGATGTTGCCCGCGTTGAGAACAGAACCTACATCGCAGCACAGAATAAGGAAGCAGCAGGGCCGACCAACAACTGGATTGACCCAGTTGCCTTGAAAGAGACCATGACCGGTCTTTACCGCGGTTGCATGAAGGGACGCACCCTCTATGTTATTCCTTTCTCAATGGGTCCTGTTGGCTCCCCGATTGCTAAGATTGGTGTTGAGCTTACTGACAGTGCCTATGTTGTCATCAATATGATGATTATGACCCGTGTTGGTGAAAAGGTCCTTGAGGTGCTCGGAACCGATGGTGAGTATGTACCTTGCTACCACTCTGTAGGCAAGCCGCTTGCAGAAGGTGAGAGTGACAATGGTCAGTGGCCTTGTGCTCCCATTGAGCAGAAGTACATCTCCCACTTCCCAGAAACCCGTGAAATCTGGTCATATGGCTCAGGTTACGGCGGGAACGCACTGCTTGGCAAGAAGTGTCTTGCACTGCGCATTGCATCAGTCTTGGCCCATGACGAAGGTTGGCTTGCAGAGCATATGCTCATCCTCAAGATAACCAGTCCAGAGGGTAAGAGCAAGTTTGTCGCAGGTGCATTCCCCTCCGCATGTGGAAAGACCAACCTCGCAATGCTTGTTCCGACCATCCCAGGTTGGAAGGTCGAGACCGTTGGTGATGACATCGCTTGGATGAAGTATGGTTCCGATGGACAGCTGTATGCGATCAATCCAGAAGCTGGATTCTTCGGTGTTGCTCCAGGAACTTCCAATGATTCCAACTATAATGCAATGGTCAGTGCATCCAAGAACAGTATCTTCACAAACTGTGCCCTCACAGAGGACAACGATGTTTGGTGGGAAGGTATTGGCTACGATGCCCCTGGCAAGTTGATCGACTGGCATGGCAATGAGTGGATCCAGGACAAGGGAAACAAGGAGCAGAAGACTGCTGCACATCCCAATGCCCGCTTTACTGCTCCTGCAGCCCAGTGCCCCAGTATTGCAAGTGAATGGGAAGACCCGAAGGGTGTGCCCATCAGTGCAATCCTCTTTGGTGGAAGAAGAGCTCATACCGTTCCTCTTGTTCACCAGAGCTACGACTGGAACCACGGTGTATTCCTCGGCTCCATCGTTGGGTCTGAGATCACCGCAGCAGCCCTCGACCTCAAGGTCGGTACCATCCGCCGCGATCCGTTTGCCATGCTTCCCTTCTGTGGATACAACATGGGAGATTACTTCCAGCACTGGATCAACGTTGGCAAGGCTACCGATGATGCGAGCAAGCTTCCCAAGATCTTCTACGTCAACTGGTTCAGAAAGACCGAAGACGGCAAGTGGCTCTGGCCCGGTTTTGGTGAAAACAGCCGCGTCCTGAAGTGGGTCTTCGAGGCCTGTGACGGGACTGCAAAGTCTGTTGATACCGCAATCGGTACCATGCCTACACCTGATGCTATCGACCTTCCTGAAGGCGTAAGCGAAGAAGATATGAGAGAGCTTCTCTCTGTCGATGTAGATGGTTGGCTCAAGGAAGTCGAAGACGTCCGCACCAATCACTATCCGAAGTTTGGTGATCATCTGCCAAAGGAACTTTCCTCTTTCCTCGACCAACTCGAGGCAAAATTGAAAGCTGCCAAGTAAGCAGAAGATATAGCATTGTTTCAAATTGGCTCTTCCCTCGGGAAGAGCCTTTTGATGTATACTGACCACATGAGCCAGCTCGAACGAATCGTATTCATCAACCGGAGTATTGAGGAGAATGGGGGAGTGAAGACATCCCTCATAGAACAAGAGTTCTCCATCTCACGGAGACAAGTGTTAAGGGACATCACCTACTTGCGTGAGCATCTTGGAGCTCCCATTGCCTATGACCGCTTTAGGAACTGGTACCATTACCAGGCTCCATTTACCCTATTCTCCAACTCGAATGAGCGGATGTTGGTGCTCAACGCCATTGTTAAGAGTCTGGCGCAATCCCAAGGCATCATGTCTGACCTGACAGAAATGATCAGTGAAGGCATCGACAGTGGGGTCGAGAAGCACTACCGATCCCTGAGCGATAAGATCATCTTCATTACTCCAGTACAGGACTGGCCTGACTATGAGATTTTCAACAAGATCTGTTCAGCGATAAAGAGTGAAGAGCGAATGAGCATGCATTATCGCAATGCACTGGGTGTTCACTCTCATAGGCATATCGAGCCGCTGAGGTTGGTCAACTATAGTGGAAGGTGGTACTTGCTTGCCTTTGATATGCAGCACAAACAACTCAGGACTTTTCATCTCTCCAGGGTCGAACAGCTTGCACAGATAAGGGGAGACCGTATGAAGAGTCGGTTCTCTGACGAAGAGCTCGACGCCTTCATCAACTGTGGGTATGGGATATTCATGGGTAACGAGGTTACCTACGTTACCTTCCGTGTGTATGGATGGGCCATTCATACCTTGAACACCCAGAGTTGGCATCCAGAGCAGAAGCAACGACTGGTAATTGAGGAGGACAGGGAAGCTCTAGAGGTTATCCTCCCTGTGTCCAACCTCCAGGAGATCCTCTCGACACTCCTCTCGTATGGACCCGATGCACGTCCTATCGCTCCTGAGGAGTTTGTTCTTCGCTACAAGCAGTCTGTTGAGCAAATGTGGGAAGCCTCAAAAAAACTGTAGTGTGACATCAGGTGTCACATAGTATAGGGTATCCTGTTCCCAGAAAGAGAGGATGACCTATGAAACGAGAAAGAAATACATGTGCTGAATTGCCCGTTTGGTATGACCGGATGCTCTCCAACCCCTTGCTCTTGGTGGTAGGGATATTTGCTGTATTGCTTGCATCCCCACTGCTGTTCATATACGGTGCATTGCTTCCTTTGTTCCGGAGATAAGGCATAATGTTGCACTTCGGTGCTGATTTTCAAGATATTTTGCATATTCATACAGATTTACACTTCCCAAACCTTCCGTTTTCTCGATAGGATGGAGAGACTTCCTGCAAGTCATCATCCCCTCTGTCTGTAAACAGCACCCACAGTGTGTTTTCTGTGTGCAGACTCAAGGAGCTTTCTGATGGCAAATCAACCATCCAACGCCATGAAGTATGGTCCGGCCGACAAGCCACCGATGGGACAATGGATTCCACTGAGTGTCCAGCATGTCTTCGCAATGTTCGGTGCGACCATTCTCGTCCCGATTCTTACCGGTCTCAGTCCGAGTACTGCACTCTTTACCGCAGGTACCGGTACACTCATCTACATCCTGATCACCGGAGCAAAGGTCCCAGCGTTCCTTGGTTCCTCGTTTGCATTCATCCCGGCCCTGGTTGCGATCAGCAGTGCCTATGGGGTTCCGTATGCAATGGGTGGAGCCGTGGTCTCCGGCCTCTTTTATATGTTGGTGGCTTACATCATCAAGAGAAGTAGACACAACTGGCTGAACAAGGCTCTCCCTCCAGTAGTCATCGGATCAGTCATCGTGGTCATTGGTTTGAACTTGGCACCTACTGCCATGGGTATGGCAATGTATGACGGAAGTGGTGAATACAGTCTCTATTTCTTGTTGATTGCTACCGTTACCCTCTCCTTGACCATTATTGCAAATATATTTGGCAAGGGGTTCTTCAGTATCATTCCAATTCTGATCGGGTTGTTTGGTGGTTACTTCTTTGCCCTGGCCATCGGCCTGATTTTCCCCCAGTATGCCTTGATCGATTTTGCAGCAGTCAAGGAAGCTGCTTGGTTCGGTCTTCCCACCTTCACCTTGCCAAAGTTCAATATTGTTGCAGCCATCACCTTTATCATGGTCTCCCTTGCAACCATCTGTGAACACCTTGGTGATACACTTACGATCAGCAAGGTGGTAGGAAAGGATTTCTACAAGGATCCAGGTTTGCACAGGACCATTGCCGGTGATGGTATAGCAACGCTATGGGCATCCTTGTGGGGTGGTCCACCCAACACAACCTATGGTGAGAATATCGGGGTACTCGCACTCACTCGTGTGTACAGTGTGTATGTAACCGGTGGTGCAGCTGTCGTGGCAATTTTCCTATCGTTCTTCCCGAAGTTTGGCGCCTTGATCCAGACGATCCCCAACCCAGTACTTGGTGGTATCTCCATGTTGCTCTTCGGTACCATTGCTTCCAGCGGTCTTCGTACCTTGGTTGATGCCGGGGTAAACTATGAAGACAAGCGCAATCTTACGATCAGCAGCGTGATACTGGTAATCGGAATCGGTGGCGGCATGCTTTCTTTTGCCATGGGAGAGAACCTGGAGTTCACTCTGGCTGGAGTTGCACTGGCTACCCTGATCGGTATCCTGCTCAACATCTTCCTTCCAAAGGAAATTGCATAAGCAAGTACATCATGTATGTGAATAAGGAGAGAGCCACCCTAAGGTGGCTCTCAGTGTATGTACTACAAAGAACGTCTTATTTCACTTCTGTTCCATAGTAGGCAGCTTCATACAGCATCTGTACATCCGCGGCAGTAGGAGTACCTGGGTTGGTCAAGGTGCAGGGATCTTCAAAAGCATTTTGACTCATTCTCTGCAAGACATCCTTGAACTTCTCCTCGTTGAAATCGACCTCACTGCAATCCTTGAAGCTGGAAGGGATATCCATCTTCTGGTTCATCTCCTTGATGGCCTGTGCAAGGTCGGCAACACCGAGAATCTTCTCTGCATATGCGTACTTGTCAGTGAACTTCTTGTTGTAGGCGATTACGTAGGGGAGAAGAATAGCGTTTGCCAATCCATGGGTTACCCCAAATTCCCCACCAATCTTGTGAGCCATAGAGTGAACCAAGCCAAGGGATGCATTGGTGAAAGCCATTCCTGCCAAGGCTGATGCCTCGTGCATTGCCTCTCTGGCTTCCAGATTCTTCGGTTCATGGTAAGCAACAGGAAGATGTTCAAGGACCATCTTGATAGCCTGGATGGCATAGGGATCGGTAAATGCAGTCGCTGCGGTAGAGACTACAGCCTCTGCTGCATGGCACATGACATCCATACCGGTATTGGCTGTGATGTGCTTCGGCATTGTCATGGGCAATGATGGGTCGAGAATG
>JAQQAR010000089.1 GCA_028532765.1 Sphaerochaetaceae bacterium
GGATTCAGGTGCTTCTCCATCGAGCGCACCCTCTCCTACCTCTCCCAGTTCGGCTTCTCCGTGAACGAGGAGACCATCGCACGCGATGCAAAGGGCAAGATCAAGGTATGTTACCTTGAGCAGGAGCTCAGCGGATTCGCCGTTCACCTGATCAAGGCTTAACCATTCAACTTACACAGTAGTCACAATCATGGCCTTCAAGGATATCAAGAAGATTCCGGGAGGCCATAAGACTCATATTGCTAGATGCCTCATAGGTTGCTGCTCCAGCATGAGGAGTCAGGATACAGGAAGGCAGGGTTGCGAGCGGTCCCGACTCAGGATGCTCCTGAGCGCTGACATCCAAAGCAGCAGCACCAATCTGGCCAGTTTCAAGAGCAACCGCCAACGCTTCCTCATCTATGATTCCACCTCGCGCGGTATTGACCAACACCGCTCTTCTTTTCATGCTCGCAAACACCTCTGCATTGAATAAATTCTTCGTCCCTTCTGTTAAAGGCGTATGGATGGAGATGAAATCACTCTTGCTTGCCAGCGTGGCAAAATCGACATACCGAGCCCCATAGTGTTGCTTCAGTTCCTCATTCTCATATACATCATGGCAGAGAATCTCCATCTCAAAACCCTTGCAACGCTTAACCACCCCTGCCCCGATTCTCCCTGTTCCGATGACACCAAGCGTCTTTCTCCACATTTCCACACCGATGGGACGCTTCGTTTCACCCATCTTCATCTGATGGTCCATATAGGGAACATGCCTGGCAGCTGAGAGCATCAGTGTGACTGCCAAATCAGACACAGAGTCCCCATTTGCTCCCGGAGTTATGGTGACCTGTATGTTTCGCGCTCTTGCATACTCGAGATCTATCGCGTCATATCCTACCCCGTAGCGTGAAATAACCTTCAGTTTCTTTGCTTTGCTCAGGAGCGCTTGATCATAGGCTTCCAGTCCTGCGATTATTCCATCGGCTTCTGCTATCTGCCGATGTAGCTGATCAGTAACACTTTCTGTCTCTGTCGCTTTTATATGTCGGACTTCACATCCATGGGAGCGCAACAGCTCCCAAGCTTTCTCATCTGAACTCCCAAATGAACGGGCGGTTATCAATACTAGAAATGAACTCATCATATGCTCCTTTCTCTCGTAATATATTTCTTTGTCTTTTCATACCAATATCGGTATTGTTCAAAGTGTCTTGTATAGTATGCTCTTGTCTCTGGTACTGGATTCAAAATACGGGCTTTCTCTTGATCAGCTTCTCTCAGCGTTTCGCCAGAGGAACGGGCAGCTAGAATTAGTGCGCCGTACAGTGATGCCTGCTCCTGAATATCCTCTTGCATCGGGGTGTCAAAATAATTGCAACAGAGTTGCTTCCAGAAGGAGGAGTGCAACACCCCACCAGAGAGCTTAATAGTTTCAGGGATATGCCCACTCTTCAGAAGTTCCTCATAACACTGATAGAGATTGGCAACAACTCCCTGCAAGACACCTTGGTAGAAGGCACTTGTTGTCATGGACTCTTGTACATCATGGAAACTTGCAATACGGGTGTCATCCCACCCAGGACAGCGCTCTCCCACCAGGAATGGAAGGAATATTGGGGTATTCTCATTTTCCCTTAGTGAACTTTCAATCTGAGCGTATGAGATATCTGGATGAAAGGATTGCTCCTTGTACCAGTCCACACAGTTGGAACAGCCGCTTGTTGCAGCTCCAAGCAGGAACTCATCATCCACACTACGGTACAACCAAGTGGAGTGATTAGGAGAGAACCAAGGTTGTGGAATTACCATTCTCATCGCCCCACTGGTACCCATGGAAAGGGTCATGATACCTGGCTCTTCTGCTCTTGACCCTACTTGGTTCAACGCTCCATCAGGGAGAGGAGGAAGCACCGGAATACCTTCGGTCAATCCCAGCAATCTTGAACCTTGATTGCTGAGCGTACTGCTGTCTCTCCAATCGCAAATAGGGGATATGGTACAACCCAGGGCTTTCGCCATTGGATGAAGATCAACTGCTGAGGTCGAGAGTAATCCCATCCCACTGAGCATTGAAGCAGTCTCCTTGACCGTACCAGTGAGGAGATAGTGGAGGTATCCTGCGAGAGAACCTACGTGTCGATCAGTTAGGACAATTCCATCTGTTCTCTGTTTCAGGAGTTTGAAGAACGGGTACATCGCATGCACCATTGCGCCACTATCCTGGTAGTATTCCTCTACAAAGGAAGCATGCTTCCTAAGCTCCCAACAGAATGCTCGATTCGAGACATCCGTCCAATCTGAGAGTGGTTGAGAGGGTACATTTGACGAATCGCATACCACCAGACTGTGCCACGTTCCCGCGGTGGTAATTCGGTCTACCTCTCTCCCTTGTGCAGCTCTTCTTCCTAGTTGTATGGCATGCATACACACAACCACTACATCACTTGAGGAAGGATTTCGCTCAACAAGCAATGTCGATTCACCCAAACAGGTATCGAGGTATTGGGCTTTCGAGGAAGTGGTGCTTATTTCAAGGGCCAGAAGCTTCATTGGCATTCTCCAAGACATAATCAATCGGCTGTAGAAAGACAGCTAACTTTTTATATAATAATGATTTGACATCCTGCTAAATCAGTTTTACACTAGAGACATAAACCTATCTTGTCTGGTCTTTATCCAGGCGAGAAGAAAAAAGGAGCAGCCTCATGTTGATTGGTATTTCCCCTTACATCGGTCCAGAATTACTGGAAGCACTCGATAGAATGGGTCATGGTGATGAGATAGTCATCGTCGATGCGTTCTATCCTGGAGACACTCGATCCTCCCGTTGTATCAGAGCTGACGGAATCAAGGCAGAAGACCTGCTTGATGGTATCTTCCGACTGATGAATCCTGATGATTATGTCAAAGATCCGGTTGTGATGATGCAGCCCTCAGAAGGCGATAGCGCAGACCCTGCAGTGGAAAAATCGTTCCAGGCAGTCTTGGACAAATACTGGCCCGATACACCAAAAATCCAAAAAATCGAACGCCAGGAGTTCTATGACAGAGCAAAACGAGCATATGCAGTAGTGGTCTCTGGCTCCATCGTAAAATATGGATGTATCATCATCCGTAAGGGTGTACTGCCCCACTAACCTGTATGCAGGCCACCCCTGAAGAGGTGGTCTGCTATCCTTCTCTAATCAATAAGTATCACTGGCTTGATAACCTGCTCCTCCTTGTTACCAAATACAGCAAAGGCCTCATCTACCTCATCCATGGTGAATCGATGGGTCAGCAAGAGAGAACTAGGAATATGGCCCTGCTTTAACAGCTCAAATGCTTGGGGAAATCCCCAGTTGGGAATGGCATGAGAGGCGATAAGACGCTTCTTGGCGAAGTGGAAATCATTTGCAGAGAACGTTACCTGATCATGCTTGAAATCGATGCCGTCATAGACAATGGAGCTACAGAAACCGGCAAGCTCAATACCATCGGCAAGCGTTGCAGGAGGAGAGGTGACAATCACACGTTTGAACAGCTTGGGGAACTGTTGCTTGAGCTCGTCCTTCCACCCCGCTTTAGCACTATCAATGACCAGGGAGGCACCGAGTTGTCTGGCAACCTCCCCTCGATAAGCTCCACGAGGAGTATTAAGATGATGGCCTACCATGACCACATTCCGAGCACCACGCAATTTAGCTAACTTAATACAGCTTAAGCCAATGATTCCAGGTCCCATGATCAGGACATCGTCAAAGAGCTCTATAGCTGCCTCCCTACTCAGATCGAGGGCAACGGTAATGGGCTCAGCAAGGGTAGCTTCAGGATAATCGAGTCCTTCATAGGGAATCACCATCTCCCGGGGGACTACCAGGAATTGTCCCATTCCTGCCTGGTCATCCATGTAACTGTAAATATTCTCACAGGCTTGCGGCTTCTGGTTCAGACACTGTTCACATCTTCCACAGGCAATATTGTTTTCAACCACCACTGAATCCCCAACGTTCAAGCCGGGAAAGGGTGATCCTACTTCGTGGATATACCCAGCAACCTCATGCCCAAGTGGGGTCAATGTTCCTGCAGGAAGGTCTTTTACAAAGTGGATATCAGTCCCACATATCCCACACGCCTTGATACGGACCACCACCTCATTCGCTTTCGGTTTGGGCAGTGTTTTCCTCACAATTCTAATTTGTTCATTGCTATCGACCCAGGCGCTTGTAAATTCCATTTTGCTCCTCACTTCAAAAAATCTTCACTTCCCGATGGAATGACACAGAGAAAGACCAAATCCTCTTCCTTTGAGTCATTCACCCACTGATGCTCATCCCCTCCAGGAATGAATACCGAAGTACCCGAAAGCAGGATCTTTTCTTCCTTCGGACCAACAACTCTGCCTTTTCCTTGCAGCACATACACCACATGCTCGTGTTCATGACTTCCGTTACTGCTCTTTCCACCAGGAGGGATCCTGATCTCTCGCATCTCGTAATTGGTTGAGCCATCTTCCTTGCTCACCAGCCAACGAACCTTGTTTCCTGACCCAGTGGTACTGAGCACAGCCTCTGCTGCAGTTCTACTCAAAATCATTTCACTTGCTCCCAATATGCTTTTTGATCCAATGTAGAAAGAAACTGCTGCACTTCATCATTGGTGGGCATTGCAGGGGCAGTACCTACCTTGGTAACGGAGAGAGATGCTACGGCAGTGGCAAAATAGATTGCCTGACGTAGATCCTTCCCCTTACTGAGAGCTGTAGCCAATCCTCCGTTGAACGCATCCCCTGCACCGGTGGTATCAACCACCTTCACTTCCATGGTGGGAAACATCAGAGCTTCCTGTTCAGCAGTGAGCAGGAAACACCCCATCTTGCCCATGGTGATGATGACATCCTTGACTCCTTTTGCTTGCAGGGCCAAGGCCGCCTTATGTGCACTCTCACGGTCTACAACATCAATGCCCGTCAGGCAGGATGCCTCAGTCTCATTGGGAGTTACCAAGTCAAACATGCCGATAAACTCATCATCCAGAGGTTCTACTGGTGCTGGAGCAGGGTTCAGTAAAGCAATCCCACCAGAGGCATGCACACGCTCTACTGCGGGGGGAAGAATATCAAGGTTAGTCTCAAGCTGTGCCACCAGGACATTGGTATCATCCAAGATTGAATCGATGGACCGAATCTCCTCCTGGCTAATGGCACCACAAGCTCCAGGAACAACCGTGATGCTGTTCTGGGAGGTATGTTCATCAACCATGATCAAGGCAATGCCTGTTGCCAGCTCAGGGTCCTCAAATACATATCGGCTATCCATCTGCTCACCAGCATAAAAATCCTTGGCAACCTTGCCAAAGACATCGTTTCCCACTTTTGTGACCAGCACCACATCCCCACCCGAGCGGTGGGCAGCTACTGCCTGGTTTGACCCTTTTCCCCCAGGCCCCATCTTGAAAATGCTTCCCTTTACGGTCTCTCCCTGTACCGGGATATGAGGGGACCGTGCCATAAGATCAACTACAAAACTACCAATTACCGTCACACGTTCTGCCATGTGCTACTCCCTTGTATATCGCTCAATAAAGCTATAAGGCGATGGTTTTCCAATGGAACTGACTTCGTTCAGCCGTTTCATCTGATCATCACTCAATGACCAGGACAGTGAGTCAAGATTCTCCTTGAGCTGGCTGACAGTCCTAGCTCCTATGAGAGGAATGATACCTGCTGGATTCTGTCTCACCCAGTTGATACTTACCTGTGAAACACTGTGCCCTACCTCCTCAGCAATCTCATGCAAGACATCTATAATGTCATAGGCTTGGTCACTTCCTCGTTGTTCAGCTTGGTCATCCCACCGGTCCTTCCTGCCTGCACGACTATTTTTGGGGATGTCCTTTCCTCTTCGGTATTTTCCACTGAGCCAACCTCCTGCCAAGGGAGACCAGGCAAGCATACCCACCCCTTCTCTCTTGCACAGCGGAATGAGTTCCCACTCAGGACTTCGCACAAGGAGGCTGTACTCCAACTGAAGGCTGACAAAAGCTTCCTTGTGGGTATATCGGGCGATCATAAGGTTTTTCATCAGATCGGATGGTGTGTAGTTGGAGGCGCCAAGATACCGTACCTTGCCTGCTGATATGAGATCATCCAGCGTTCTTAAGGTCTCCTCGAAGGGGGTCCTTTTATCAAAACAATGAATCTGTAGCAAATCAATATATTCGGTATTGAGGCGTCTAAGGCTGGACTCCACACTGTGCAGGATGTGCTTTCGGCTTGCCCCGGTATTATTGACATCCTCACCCGTTGGGAAGAACACCTTGGTGCCCAAAATCAAATCATCCCTTCGGGAACCAATATCCTTGATCCAGGAACCCAGAATCCTCTCCGAATCTCCATTGTTGTAGGAGTCAGCAGTATCAAGGTAATTCCCCCCTGCCTGAGTGTACTCCTCGAGCAGGCCCTTTGACTCCTTCTCATCAATATTCCAACCAAAGGTCTGCGTACCGAAAGCAATGGCACTCATACGCAACCCTGTATTTCCAAAATAGTGATACTCCATTCCTACCTCCGCAACAACAAGGAGCGCATATCCTCATCCTCTACTACGTACCAATTCCGTGAGAAGCATTGGGGAGGATGGATGTCATCAGAATCTGGAGCTGAAAAGATCTCGTGATACATATGAGGCTTCCAGAGCGAGAGGATATGGTGGTGGACTTCTCCTGCATGAGCGTACCACTCTTCCCAGAAGAGATGATCTTGGTCCTCCTTCTCAGGAATTGCATTCACTACCAGATATCCATGGTTCTCTTTCACTATCCATGTATGTTTTCGGTACGGATTATCCTTCAGTTCATCGATACCAGGGAAAATATCTTCCATTTTGAAGCCAAAACGCTTCATGGTCTCAGCAACCTCAGCATGTTGTAATTGTGACAATAGCTCACTCATACTCAACTCTCCTTTGTATTGGTAAACTGGTCGAGGTTCTGGTAGAAATCGACCAAGCTTGTATATGCTTGTTCGTAGAGGGGAAGATAGCGATCATAAAACTCCACATTTGCTTCGTTGGGAAGAATACGTCTTTCATAATGAAGCAGGTCCTTTACCACATCAGCACTCTCATACATCCCGATACCCAAGCCCCCAATAACTGCGGCGCCAAAATTCTTGCTGTCCTTGAGATGGTTATGGGAAACAACAGGAATATTGAAAGCATCGGCAATAATATGCTTGTTAATGTCACTATTCGCCTGGCCCCCGATCACCACCAGTTCCGTGGCTTTATTGATCGGTTTGAGCGCTTCCCAGATTATCTTCAAATTCATTGCTACACCTTCGTAACATGCGCGGAACATATCCGAGCGACGGGTATTTCGTTTCAGTCCAATGAAGGCTCCTCGAGCCTGGGGATTCCAGTAGGGACTCCGCTCACCCATAAGATAGGGAAGGAAGAGCAATCCATTGGCGCCAGGAGGCGATTGGGTGACCAGCATTTCGATCAGATGCTGTGGATAACTGCGTTGAAGCTCCGATTGGGTAACCTCTTCCCTTGCCAACTCATCTTTCAACCAATCCAGGGAAGCACCAGCAGCCTGCATGGTACCACAAGGGGCAATCTGGTCAGGTTGGATAAATGACCAGTTGAAGGTCCTCATCGTTGGCTCCCAATATGGGGTTGGCTTGACCATTCCAATCCATGCTGATGATCCAAAATAGAGATATGCATCATCCTCCGTGGTGCAGCCACCTCCCAAGGAGGCACAAATGCCATCCCCTGCTCCAATGACCACAGGGGTTCCTGGAAGCAACCCTGTAGCAACGGATGCATCCATCGTTACGTAGCCGGCAATCTGGGTAGAAGGAATTGCCTCTGGGAGTATCTTTGGATTGAGACCAATTATGCTTGTCAGGGTACGAGACCACTGCCGCTTGGTAAGATTGAAGAGGTTTGTTCCTGATGCATCGGAGTAGTCTGTTACAATCTCTCCGGTGAGCTTGAATACAATGTAGTCCTTCGCCTGGACAACCTTGGAAGTCTTAGCAAAGGCTTCTGGACGGTTATGCATGATCCAAAGCAGTTTACTGAGCGTATATGATGCACTGATCTTATGCCCAGTTATATGGAAGAAGAGTTTTTCATCAATCTGACTGAGCAGTTGTTTTGACTCTTTATCGGAGCGCATATCCGCCCAGATGATTGCATTGCCAATGGGATCCCCGGCCTTGTCGAGGCAGAGACAACCCATCATCTGGCCACTGAAGGTAACAACGGCGATTGACTTCTCGTTGATACCCCGCATTACCTTCTTTGTGGACTCACAAACAGCACGCCACCAATCGCCAGGGTCCTGTTCAACTTTGTTACCCTCTCGATAGATCACCCGATAGAGGGAGAGCCAGGAGCTTATGATATTTCCTTTTTCATCATACACTACCGCTTTATCTCCGGTTGTTCCCAGATTATGCGATAGGATGAGTCTGTCATACATAGTTTGCCCCTTTCTCCCTTCCATTACCGATTGAACCAAGGCTCAAGACTGCGATACAGGTCAGAGAATTGCCCTGTCAACTCTTCATAGAATGCTGTGTTTTCCTTATTTGGCTGCACAACTTCCTTGATGGGGTTCATAACCTCAATCATGGAAAAGTCTTCATAAAGGCCACACCCCACTCCGCCCAGCAAGGCCGCTCCCATGCTTGTTGCCTCAGTAAGGAACTGAGGTACGACAATCTCACAACCAAAGACATCTGAGAGGACCTGTCTGAGGAAGGTATTCAAGGCGCCTCCGCCTATGAACATCACCCGACGGTCAGGAATCTCGGAGAGCATGCCTGCAAAGTTGAGTTTCTGGTTCATTGCCACGCCTTCAAGCAGTGCTCGACAGTGATCAGGGAATGTTGTGGAGATATCCATACCCACAAATGCACCTTTTGCCTTGGTATTCCACCAAGGGGACCGTTCCCCGAGGAGGTAGGGCAAGAAGGTAAGTCCATTTGCCCCTGGAACAGATTCCTGAGCAAGGTCATTGATGCTATCCAGTGTCTTTCCCTTGTCATTGCCAAGGTAGGTCTTTGCAAACCAGGAGAGTGATCCACCTGCGGTCTGCATCGTTGCACACGGTTGGTACAATCCAGCTACTGGATGAGCCCAGGTAAAACCAATCTTTTCTGGATCGGAGAGAGGATGTTTGCTGGCAATTGATACCCATGAGGAAGACCCCATATACATATAAGGTTTTCCAAACGATACAGATCCAGCACCAAGGCTTGCGCAACCTCCATCTCCAGCCCCAACTATGACTGCTGTTCCCTCTGGAATTCCTGTCTCCTCGCTTGCCCTTTGATGAACCTCCCCTATCTTTGTCGAGGAGGGATAGGCTTTTGGAAACAAGGAAGCAGGAACTCCCATTGCATCTAGGATTACCTGTGACCAATCCAGGGAAGCAAGATCAAATGCATTGGTTCCCGAGGCATCGTTGTAGTCGGTCGCATACTCTCCGGTGAGCAAAAAATTCATATAATCCTTTGCTTGGAGTACCTTGTAGGTTTTCTCATATACTGCAGGACGATGTTTCTTGATCCATAGGAGCTTGGTGAGGGAGTAGGATGCACTGGGCCGATGCCCGGTTATCTGATAAATCTTGTCGAACCCAAGAGCCTGGATAAACTCCTGCTCCTCTTCCGTACTCCTCTGGTCGCAATACAACAAGGCATTGTGCAGCGGTTTTCCTTCTCTATCCACAGGCAGACAACCCATCATCTGCCCGCTGAAGGAAACGGCTACAACATCCTTGGGGTTGATGGTTGAGAGCACTTCCCTGGAAGAAGAGCATACAGCATTCCACCAGATGGAAGGGTCTTGCTCAGCCCAATTGGAGTTGAACACCTCCATATTGTAGGGTGTAACCCTACTCTCCACCAATGTTCCTTGCTCATCAAACAGTGTTGCTTTATTACCCGAGGTCCCCAAGTCATGTGCCAAGACATATCGCTTCATTACCGTCCCCTTTTAGTTCTTTGTGGTTTTTCTGATCTGGTCGTACCAAACAGATGCTACGATCAGGACACCAACGATGATCTGCAGTATGAAAGCATTGATACCCAGCAAGTTGCCTCCATTCTGAATAAGGGAGATCAACAAAGCACCAAGAACGGTACCGATGATGGTTCCTGAGCCTCCACTCAAACTTGCTCCACCAACAACAGCAGATGCGATTGCGTCCATCTCATACCCTTGCCCAGCAGTGGGGATACCATTACCGAGACGACTGGTCATAAGGATGCCGGCAATGCCGCTCAGCAAACCACTCATGGCATACACACTCACGGTCACCTTTGCGGTGTTGATTCCCGATAGTCTTGCAGCTTCAATATTGCTTCCATAGGCAAAAATATTCCGTCCAAAGATGGTCTTGGTGGTAATTACAAAGGTAACGAGAATGACCAGGAACCAAACAAAGAAGAGTGAGGGGAAGCCCATAAACACCAGCTGTGCGAAGCCAGTAAAGCTTTTTGGGAGCCCTGCGATCATACGGGCATTGGAGAGCAACATGACAATACCACGTGCTGCCTGCATCATTCCCAAGGTGGCAATGAAAGGAGGCACCTTACCATAGTGGATGATCAGTCCATTAAGGGTACCAAGGAGCATACAAACCAAGAGAGCTATCAGGATAGCGGGGAATATTCCTATTCCTGCAACCAGAAGTTTCGCAACAACAATGCTGGCAACCCCTACCACGGATCCAACAGACAGATCAATTCCTCCTGAGATGATAACAAAGGTCATCCCCAGAGCGATGATGCCGTTGACCGAGGTTTGGCGAACCAGATTCCTCAAATTATTGACAGTGAAAAAATTCTTCGTTGCAAACGAAAGTATCACCATCAATACGATTACAATTACCAACAGGTTGCCTTCAGCGATCCTGAATTTATTATTTTTCTTCGATAACAGTTTCATCTCTATCTCCTTGCTTTCCAATCACAAACCTGATGCGTATCTCAGCAAGGTTTCCTCGCTGAATGCTTCTCGTTCAACAATGTGTGGCATTGATCCCTCATGCAAAACCCCAATTCTATCGGCAAGCCCCATGACCTCAGGAAGGTACGAGGAAATCAAAATGACTGCATGCCCATCCTTCGTCAATTGCTCGATCAACTTATAGATCTCTTGTTTTGCCCCGACATCAATTCCTACTGTTGGTTCATCAAAAATGAACAGTTTGCTCTCGCAGCAGAGCCATTTGGCAATAATCACCTTCTGTTGGTTTCCCCCTGAGAGGTTCCCTACCAGCTGATGGATGGAAGGTGTCTTTACCTTCAATTGGTTTACATACTCCACTGAACGCTCACGCTCTCTCTTTCCCAATACGAAATTGAATTTTGAGATTGCTTTATAGGATGCCAGATTGATGTTGTGATTGATGGATTGGCTCAAGGCAAGACCTTGGTGTTTCCGGTCCTCCGGCAACAGGCCAATCCCCAGGGAGATGGCCTTAGAAGGATGTTTGATCACTTCCTTCTGACCCTTGAAATAGATAGTTCCACTCTCAATGGTATCTGCCCCGTAAATGGCCCTGACAACCTCGGTTCTTCCTGAACCGACAAGGCCAAATAATCCAAAGATTTCTCCTTGCTTCACAGAGAAGGAGATATTTTTCAGTGCTTTACCACGATTCAGATCCTCAACCCGCAACAGCTCATCCCCTTTGGGATAGTGTTCGATATTGTACATGTCAGAGAGTGAACGTCCGACCATGTAGGAAATCAACTGGTCTTCGTTTGTATCCTTGACAGGAACAGTCTTTACATGCTGCCCATCCTTGAGTACCGTAACGCGGTCAGAAATGGAAAAGATTTCCTCCAGGCGGTGAGATATGTAAATAACAGAGATACCGGAAGCTTTCAGCTTCTTGATGATCTCAAACAAAATTTCTACTTCTTCATTGCTCAACAAGGCAGTTGGTTCATCAAAGATGACCAGCTTCGATTTCTTGTGAACAGTCTTTGCAATTGCAACCATTTCCTGCATTGCAGGAGAAAGCTCGGTGATGCGGAGTCTTGGATCGACATCCACATTCAAGGCTTTCAAGGTTTCTGCAGTTTTGGAATACACATGGTTCCAATCAATCATCCCGTTCTTCTTCCGGGGAAATTGTCCCATGAAGAAGTTCTCCCCAATAGAAAGGTCAGCAGCAAGTGTCAAATCCTGGTAAACGGCTGCCAAGCCCAAGCGGTCTGCTTCAATAACATTCGGTATGGTAACCTGCTTCCCATCCAGAGAAATTGTTCCCTCATCCTCTTGGTAAACGCCCATGATGATCTTGATGATAGTGGATTTTCCCGCACCATTTTCCCCTACCAAGGCATGCACCTCACCGGGATAGATGGTTAAATCCACATTGTCGAGTGCCTTGACTCCAGGAAATTGCTTGGATATTCCCTTCAATTCCAAGAATGGTCTTGTCTCCATTCCGGACCTCCTTCCTTTTATACAGCTAAACATGTCTCCAGCTCCTCCTATCGAGAGGAGCCAGAGACTTCAGTTCAGAGAACTAATCAATACTTTTTCAGTGTGAACGGATCGAGAATGCCTTGTGCTTCTGGATCGTTGACATTGTGCTTCTCAACAACGACTACACCAGTATCGACATACTCAGGAAGGGTTGCGCCTTCAATAGCCTTTACTGCTGAATCGACGCCCTTGTATCCCATGCCGTACGGATCCTGGACCATGATTGCCTTGATAGCACCACTCTTGATGGCTGCAACTTCTTCTGGGTCGGAGTCGTATGCAGTTACCATGATCTTGTTGTGCAGACCCTGCTCTGCGATTGCACGGGAGACACCGTCTGCAGAGTGGTTGTTGTCTGCGAAGATACCGATCAGGTCACTACCATAGGTGGTGATCAGGTCCTCAGTGGTGGAGAGAGCCTTGATGATGTCATTGTCGACATATCTGGTGGGGATCAACTCGATACTGGGGATCAATTCCTTGATACGGGTGATGAATCCATTGTCACGGTCAGTCAATACCTGGACACCAGCCATTGCACTTACCACAGCAACTTTCTTTCCAGCGGTGGAAATGTTGTTCTTCTTCAGATACTCAACCATCTTCTCTGCTGCAAGAGAACCACCAAGGGTGTTGTCGGTAGCCAAGAAGGTATGCACCTTGTCGGTGTTTACCCTGTTGTCAACGGTAACAATCTTGATTCCCTTATCATAGGCCATCTCAAGAGCTGGAACAGAAGCATCAGAACTGGTGGACGAAATGACAATACCATCGGGATTCGTCGAAATGACGTTTTCGAGGATTGCAATCTGCTGGTCGATATCTGACTCAGAGGGTGGGCCGTAGGTCGTTACGTTGACCAAATCGGGATTCTCAAACTCATAGTTGAGAGCACCAACGAGCAAGTACTGCCAGAAATCAGAGTCAGTAGCTTTGATGATTACTGCAATCTCATAGGGTTTTTCGCCCTTTGGACCATCTGCTTCTTGTGCACCTTGTGCAAACAAGCCGGACATTACGATTGTGACCAAAAGTATGGCACATAGCACTTTCTTCATTTTTTTTCCTCCTAATGTTGAAAAAAACTGTTACAAAGTACAATGCATAAATTGTGCCAATTATCATAATTCTGTTTACGATTTCGCGTTATGTTTATATGAGTTAGTGTTTTAGAAAATTTGTATATAGCAATATTATCACTACGAGACTAGGTTTAAAAAGGATTCACAGAGTATATATGTACATAATTTGAACATGTATTAGACAGATTAAACACTTTGAACACAAACCTGCTTTCACCTAGGACACACCTAGAGAGAAGAATTATGTCCAATTCTGCAGTATTACACATGTCAGTAACGTTTTTGAAAAATACTCATATCTCACGTATCAGATATCTCTTGGTCCTTCTCTGCTTTCAGCAACTGATAGATAGTTGCCACAAAAGGGACCCCAAACAGGATGCCGGGGATACCGAATAGGGCACCCCCAAGAATGACGGCAGTAAATACCCATACTCCCGGTAGTCCAACAGAGGTACCAACCACCCTAGGATAAATGATATTTCCTTCCAGCTGTTGGAGGATAACCAGAAACAGCACAAACAAGAGAGCCGTCTGATACCCTTGGTTGAAGAGCAGAACGAATCCGATCGCCCCGCCAAGATACGCACCAACCAGTGGAATTATGGCGGTCATACCCACTACCGATCCAACGGTCAGGGCATAGGGGAAGCGGAAGAGCAACATTCCCAGTGTACAGAGAGAACCCAAGATGATTGCTTCCACGAACTGTCCCGTAAAAAACTTGCCGAACGTTCTGTTGGCAATCACTTTCACATGTACAATTTTCCGGCAGTACTTCTCAGGTATGAATCGTTCCATCAGATATGTAAGCTGGGACAACAACCTACGTTTGCCAAAAAGCAGGTAAATACTGAAAACCAGCGCAATTGCAGCGTTCACCACACCATTGATCGCTCCCCCCAGAAGTGAGAGTGCATAATCTGCAATCTTGGGAGATGAAGATTTCAGATTTTCTACGAAGGTATTTATATACCCCTCAATGATGGAGAATCCCTGTTCCAACTCAGGGCGGGTATGCATGAACTGTTCCAGTGAGGATACAGAATCCTGGTAGAGAACCGGTAGGTTGGTACTGAACTGCCTGACGGCCAATCCCAACTGCGGCAATAACAGTATTAATACACCAGTAATCAACACCAAGAAAAAAATAAGGGAAATGAACACTGCAATAACCCGAGCAGCAAGAGGACTCTTCAGCTTCCCAAAAACTCGTTTTTCCATCCACTTGGCAGGTATGTCAACAAGATAAGCAAACACAATACCAAGGAGAAGCGGCATCAACATTGTCCAGAATTTCTTAAGCCCAGCCTGTACTGTAGAGAAATACACTACCACAAGTGCAAGAACTGCCGCGAGAATGAGAAGGTGCACAATACTGCGAAAGGTTTTCTTGTCCATCATGAAAATGAGTATTGCATAAGAAAAGTTGGGTTGCAATGCAAACAACCCAAAGTGTAACCTGTGCTATACTTTACTGGAGAAATCCAGGAGGAAAATCCATGGCACAGGATGTTCGGATCATCACCACAGGTGGAACGTTCGATAAACAGTACGATGCGATCAGCGGCGAATTAACGTTCAGGGAGTCACAACTACCAAGAATACTGAATCAGGCTCGTTGCACATTAAGTATTCACTTGGAAGGGCCATTGGCCATTGACAGCCTCTACATGACCGATGGACAGAGGGAAGAGATAGCCCAAACCTGTGTACATAGCCCTGAAGAGAAAATCGTAGTCGTTCATGGCACTGACACCATGTGCAGAACAGCAACAGTAATTGCTGAAGCCCTGAAAAAAGACACAACCAAAACCGTGGTCATGACGGGGGCAATGATTCCCTACTCTCTGGAGAATTCTGACGCAGTATTCAATCTAGGCTGCGCTCTTACCGCTGTCCAGCTCCTTCCACACGGGGTATACATTACCATGAGTGGAAGGGTTTTTCCGCATGACAACTGCAGAAAAAACAAGGACAAAGGGGTGTTCGAGGCTATCTCCTAGGAGAAGGCTGCTCACATGTTGATGAGAGCTTAACCTGTGCATGTTCATGAGATGCTTTCAGGATACTCTCCATGACATCAACAACATGCCGAGTCAAATCCCCACTGGCTCGATGTTCACTGCCACGCTCAATTGCCTCAGCGATATCGGCAATACCAAGACCGCGAGAGTTCTCAGGGTAGTCAAAGAGCAGTGGTATATCCGTCCACTCTTTCTCACCCATCCTACAGTAGGAGATTGGGCCCCCGAAGGTATTGGGATCGGGGACACGGAGAGAGCCTTTGGTTCCGTAGATTTCAATCCTCGGCATACTGTGCTTCCACACATCAAAGCTGGTCACCAAGGTGGCAACGCATCCAGAAACAAATTGCAGCAAACCTGCGATATGTGTATCCACCTCTACATCAATGGCTTTTCCCTGCTTTGGCTCACTAGTAATAACCCGCTGAGGAAAGCTTTTCTGTGCATATCCTGCAACTGATTGGACAGGACCGAGCAGATTGATGAGGGCGGTGATATAGTACGGTCCCATATCAAAGAGAGGACCACCACCGGCCTGGTAATAGAATTCTGGGTCTGGGTGCCAACTTTCATGCCCATGATTCATCATGAATGCTGAGGCAGCCACCGGTCGTCCGATCCAGCCATCATCTATAAGCTTCCGACAAGTTTGGATTCCGGATCCGAGGAAAGTATCAGGGGCACCACCAAGCACCAAGTGTTTTTCCTGGGCTAGCTGTACCAAGGCAGAGGCTTCCTTTGCAGTAAGAGAAAGTGGCTTCTCCACATAGACATGCTTTCCGGCTTCCAGTACTTGCTTGCAGAGAGCAAAATGGCTCTGTGGCGTCGTGAGGTTGAGCACCAATTCCACTGAGGGATCTCCCAAAAGATCCTCAACTGATACATACTGTTTTACCTGGTAGGTCTCAGCAACCTCTCTTGATCGTTCCTCCACTAAGTCAACTACTCCAACCAAGTGTATCCGGTCCTTAAACATTCCAGTGATATTTTCAAGATAAATCCCACTGATTTTTCCCAATCCAATGATTGCTACGTTTATTTTTTTCATATCAGAACATCTTCCTATCACTGGTGAACATTTCAATTCCCAGATGGTTCTCTTTCGCAACTCTCTTCCCATCAGCTGCCCAGAGCAGTCCTCTCTTCATCAACTCCCATGCCTCAGGAATGTCAAAGATATCGTTGTGATGCCCAAGCGAGTTGTAATAGACTCTTCCATGCCCCCATTTCTTGGTCCAAACCACCGGCATCTGGACAACTCCATTGGTTGAGTGATACCAGTCAACAGTGGGAAACTTTGTAGTTGCCAGTACTTCCACAGCCGGATCTACATGGAGGTAATATTGTTCACTGGAGAGAGAGAAGTCCTTGATATTAGCTACCAGCGGGCTGGAGCTCTGCTTGATATTCACTTCATAGGGAACTCCGTCAGATCCAGGATGAGCAACCCAGTTGCCTCCCATGATGAACTGCCAGAGCACGTTGGTCCTGAAGGCATCACACATACCTCCATGGCACCCTGCAACTCCTACCCCACTGGCTATGGCGTCCGCAAGGATTCCTGTCTGTTTGCTTTCGAATGTCCCCATGGTCCATACCGGAACAAAGAGATCCAGACTGAATAGGTACTCTCTGTCCTGAAGAATCTCAAGATCACGTTCCTTACGAACCTCAAAGCCCTCTTCTTCCAGATAGGTAGCAAATCGCTCAGCAATCAATTCGGGCTCATGACCATCCCAACCACCAACAAGTAACAATGCTTTTCTGGTATCCGACATATAACCTCCTGAATGTTCTCTTTACACAGTATGGTTTCTTATCTACCAGAAATAAATGTCATATATTGCTTTTCCCTATATTCTATTGACTTCCACGCATATATGAAAACAGCTGCCTTGTGATTAGATAATCAGAAAGCAGCTGCCTATTTAATATTACTGTTCACTATCTACTCAGATATCCACCATCGACAGGAAGCATGATGCCACACACATAGTCTGAGGCGTCGCTGGCAAGATACACAGCCGCTCCTGCCATATCCTCTGGCTGTCCCCAGCGCTTGGCTGGAATACGCTGACTCAGCTCAGCAAACCGCGCTTCATCATTCACGAGGGCGGTATTGATTGGGGTTGCCATATACCCTGGGGCTATGCAGTTTACATTAATACCCAAGGAAGAAAGCTCGTTGGCCATCGTCTTGGTCATCTGCATTACTGCTCCCTTTGCTGAACAATACGCAACGGTGTTGATCCCCGCAGCGATTGAGTTTACCGAAGCAATATTAATGATCTTGCCCTTCCCCAATTTCACCATCAGGTTTCCTGCCCACTGGGCCAAGTCAAAGACACTGGTCAGATTAAGTTCAATTACCTTGTCCCAATCTTCCATGGGGAACTCAAGGGCAGGATGGCGTATCTGGATACCAGCATTGTTGACAATGATATCCAGCTTCCCTTCCAGCCTTTTCTCAACTGTTTGCTTCAGCTCAGCACGCTTAGATCGGTCAAGCAAGTCACAGATAACAGCTTCTGCTTGCATCCCGTGCTCTCTCAGTTTCTCAGCTTTTTCCACTACCTTTGGGTTGATATCCACCAATATGACAAAGGCCCCAGCCTCAGCAAGGCCTTTTGCCATTCCCCATCCCAATCCTTGGGATGAGCCAGTGACAAGTGCGTTCTTTCCTGTTAGATCAAACGGATTTCTCTGCATGGCTATACCTCATAGGAGAGCAACGGCTTCCATCCATCGTTGATGAACTGGTCGGTGGTCCGATTGCAGCTTCCGAAGGTGATGAACTGCTCCTCTTTCATTCCGTCCACGTCATACGCCTTGCGGAACTCATCGAGACTCATCAATCGGTCGATGACATTCTGCTCAACAGGCTTGTCAATCTGTGTTTCAAATGGACCATCCTCACTAAGCAATTCATCCTGAATTCCTTTGGAGATGGACATGATCATCTTTGCCCCTGAGAGGGCCGTTACATGGTATGCCCCACGACAACCAGCAGGCATAAGAACGGTATCATAGCCCCTCTCTGCAAAAAGTTTGTATGCTTTTTTGATACAGGCTGTACCTGCTTGCCTGATATCTGATTCACTGACTATAGACTCTTGATCCTGGGCAACATCCCTCAGGTAATCATCCAGACGGCCGACCATCAAGACCGCAATGGTCAGGGGTTCCTTGATCCCTGCCCGTCTGGCACGTTCCTTTCCCCGTTTTGCAGCCTCGGCTACCTTGAGTACCTGTGGAACGGTGAAACTCACTGTTGCAGCAACATTGAAACCGAGGGCGACACACTCTTCATATGCCTTGATACCTGCCTTTGTGGCAGGGAGTTTGATGACTACATTCTTATACCAAGCTGCATATTGCTTTGCTTGAGCAAGCATGTAAGAATAGTCCCCGGTTTTCAGGGGGCTGGTCTGTGCACAGACATATCCATGTCCGAATTCCCCGTTCTCATGTATGGAAGTAAACAGTTCTGCATAGTGGCCAGTGACCGCTTTAATCAAGGCGAGTACTTTTTCATCACCCTTCTTATTCTTGGCAAGAGACTGTACGCGTTCCTTCCACACCTCTGGATACGCCTGAAGTGTCTGGTTTACGAGAAAAGGATTGGTGGTCATCCCTACCGCTCCATAAGAAAATGCTCGCTCTTGTTCTTCAATATTGGCAGAGTCATGCCACCATATTGAGTCTGTCTCTCTGGAAAGCCATTCTAGATAATTCATGCAACCCTTCTTAAAAACCCATCAATATGTATTGATGGGAAGATTCAAACTAAAAATGAGTCAGAGTCCTTATCAAGAAAACCCTGACTCATCACCATTGTTATTTACGAACCTCAATACCCGCTTCCTTCTCGTACCACTGGACAAGCCCGCCGTGGTCGTCAGATCCCTTTCCGTCTGAGGAGAGGGACCTCATCATCCCGATGATCGAGTCTGAAAGAGGTGTCGGGGTCTTCACCGTTGCTGCCGTGTCAAGCGCGTTCTGCAGGTCCTTGATGTGCAGGTCGATGCGGAACCCGGGCTTGAAGTTCCCGTCCAGCACCAAAGGTGCCTTCGCATCGAGGACCGTGCTGCCGGCA
>JAQQAR010000090.1 GCA_028532765.1 Sphaerochaetaceae bacterium
CCTCCCCAGATCTTCCCTGTTTCTGGATGATAGAGCACTTTCAAGGAGAGTTGTCTTACATTGGGATAATATCCTGCATGATTGCCCACATGGGTGATAGCGCAACGATAGGGGAGAGAGGCAGCTTTCAAGCCTTTCTCGGTCAGACCTGTGGAAGCAACCGTCAGGTCAAAGATCTTTGCAATGCTGGTACCGATGATCCCTGTATAGGGCTTCTTGTTCCCATCTACGATGTTGTCTGCACAGAGACGGGCTTGCTTGTTTGCAGGGCCGGCGAGGGGGATGGTGACTGGGCTCCCTGAGAGCGGGCTTTCAAAGACAATAGCGTCACCTACTGCCCTGATGTCCTTGTCGTTGGTGGTGAAATATTCATCTACCCTGATCGCCCCGTTCTTTGCGAGTTCAATACCTGAATCCTTGAGGAATGCGGTATCGGGTCTCACACCAATGGAGAGGATTACCAGATCTGCATCGATCAGGGTACCCGATTGCAGGCGTACACTAACTAGTGACCCATGATGCTCAAAGGAGGCTACTCCATCCTTCAGGAAGAGATTGATCCCTTTTGCTCTGAGGTGTTGCTGTACTTCCGCTGCCATGTCGTAGTCAATAATATTCATGACTTGGTCGAGCGCTTCCACAACCGATACCTGTAAGCCACGTTCCTTCAGGTTCTCTGCCATCTCGATGCCGATAAAGCCACCACCTACAACCACTGCACGTTTGGTTGCTGGACTGTCAACTTTTTCCTTTATGCTGTCGATATCGCTGACAGATCGGAGAGACATGATTGCCGGGTGCTCTATCCCAGGGATGGGAGGCTTAACCGGGCTTGCTCCAGGGGAGAGAATGAGTACATCGTAGCGTTCATCATATTCGGTGTTGTGTTTCAGGTCCTTTACATGGATGGTCTTTGCTTCACGATCGATCCTTACAACTTCGCTTTGGATACGAGCTTCCACGTTCAACGATTCCATGAACTTGTCAGGGGTCATGACAAACAATCTGGAGCGTTCAGTTATTACATTTCCGGCGTAATAGGGAAGACCACAGTTCGCGTAACTGATGTATTCACCACGTTCAAACATGATGATCTGGGCCTTTTCGTCCCTTCTTCTGAGTCTGGCGGCAGTACCTGCCCCTCCTGCGACTCCTCCGATGATAAGATATTTCTTTTCCATAGGTTCTCCTAGGTATTGGGTGACTGAGTGAACTGTAGTTCGCTTGGAAGGTTGAGTTCTGAACAACTATAGGTTTGTACCATTTCACTACCTGCTTCGGTTAAAGCAACGGTAAGGCTTCTTCGGTCCATGATACTCAAGGTTCTCTGAACAAGTTTACGATTCTCCAGACTATCCAAGATGCGGGTAAGCCGGGATGGGGAAAGTTCCAGTTCCTTTGCCAAGGCACTGGGTTCGCAAATTCCCTTGTTTACCGCACAGAGCAACAAGGCATCGTTGAAAGAGAGTCCTGTTTGCTGCTTCAACTGGTCTTCGAAGTTGCGAAGGGAAGTCTGCAACTTTCGGATGGCGCAGAGATCAATCATGCAAACCTCCATAAGTAATTTTATTTAGCAATAATTGCCATGGACAAATATACGAGGAAGTACTCTTCTTGGTCAATATGTAGATAAAAAAAGAATGACTTATTTTTCTGCTATGACATAGCTGAGAGCGAATAATTTGGTAATCGATAAGAAACCTGCAAATTTTACATAAAAATCGAGATATGTTCTGACAGAAGCGAGTACTTTTCACCAGTAAATAAATAGTGCTAAAGAAAATCGATAAATTTATATATGCAAATAGTATACTCCCTAGGTATATTGACAATTTCAGACATTCCAGCATATGCTTGTACCTAGGAAGGGATATGATTAGGAGAAGAATAGAAGGTTAGCTGGCAGGGATAAAGCCCTTCAGTCCCAGCGATGTCCTACTACTTTGATCTACTTGGTGTTGGGTATTTTTCTCCTACGCGATTGTCCGGTACTACATCTTGGTTCTACTTTTATTGCCAAGCAACGCGACTCCCTTGGGCCAGTGGTTTTCCCGACCACTGGCCTTTTTGGTGTATGAGCAGGGTTGGTCCTTATCCTGATGTAGTGAAAAAGATTCGAGAAAGCCCTTCTGGGAGACATGAGGTTCCTTCAGTAGGTAATACTCATAGCGACGAATTCTTTGTATATATTTTTTAAATAATTATTATAAAACAAATAAATTGTATTTAATCAGGTAAGGATAACGTATTTATTCTTACCAGTTCTTGTTGACAGAATAAAAAATATGCGGTTAGTATACTAGTATGTCAAAGAATTTCGACTTGATATTGGAGGAATCTATGAAAAAAGCAAGAGTTTTCGTAACAATCTTGTTGGTACTGGTTGTAGCTACTGCATCAGTGTTTGGCCAGGGTGGTGGGGAAAAAGGTGACAAGGTATATACCTTGAAGCTTTCCACTCAGTTGAATGAAACTTCTCCCATGGTTGAGGGTTTCAAGCAGCTTGCAGAAAGTGTAAAAGCTCGCTCAGAAGGCCGCTTGGTGGTTGAGATCTATCCCTCTGCACAGTTGGGAAGTGATGAAGATGTCATCGAGCAGGCATTGCAGGGTGTTAACGTTGCAGTCCTTACCGATGGTGGACGCATGGGCAACTATGTGAATGATATTGCAATCATCGGAATGGCCTATTTTGCCAACAACTACGATGAAGTACTTGCAGTAACCCAGAGCGCAAAGTTTGCGGAATGGGAGAAGGAGTTGAGTGAAGAGAATGAGATTCGTATCCTCTCCTTCAACTGGTATGATGGAGGAAGACACTTCTTCCTGAACAAGGAAGCATATACTCCTGCAGATCTGAGCGGACAGAGGATCAGAACTCCTGGTGCTCCTGCATGGGCAGAGAGTGTCGCCGCACTTGGGGCTACTCCGGTTGCTATGCCTTGGGGTGAAACCTATTCAGCTGTACAGTCCAAAGCAGTTGATGGGTGTGAGGTCCAGCTTACCGCTGCTCTTGGTTCTAGAATCTATGAAGTTCTGGATTACATGATCCGCACTGAGCACTTCCAGCTGATCAATGGTCTGATCGTTGGTGAGAGATGGTTCCAGACCTTGCCAGAAGACCTACAGACGATTTTGCTCGAGGAAACCAAGGCTGCTGGAGAGAAGAATGCTCGTTACGTACAGTCCAAGATTACTGAGACAGAAAAACAACTTGTTGAATATGGCGTGAAAATCATTGAGCCAGATGTTGACGCATTTGTCAAAGCAAGTGATGCTGCGTATGAGAAACTCGGATTTGGCGATTTGAGAAAAGAAATCTACGCTCAGATTGGCAAATAACATAAAGAGGAGCTAAGCTCCGCAACATGATAATGTTGGGATAGCAGAGGTCTCCAAAGCTATCCCATCATTATGTTAGACGTGAGGGAGATTCAATACATGAATATCTTACAAAAAGGATATAAAAAGTTTTGCGACTTTGAGGAGTTGGTTTCCAGTGTGCTCCTGGTAGCAATCACCATCCTGGTTTTTGTCTCTGCCGTATCACGAACAGTGGGACATCCCTTGAACTGGGCGGTTGATATCTCCCTGTTGCTGTTCGCTTGGCAGGTTTTCATTGGTGGTGATCTTGCAGTCAGAAATACCAATCTTATTGGGGTTGAGTTGCTTGCAAATAAATTTCCAGGAAAGGTTCAGAAAGGACTCAAGATTGTCTTTTTCATTATGATTATCATCTTCTTGGCTGTTCTGGTCTATTTTGGTATCCCATTGCTGATCCAGAACAGGAAGAGGCTCTTCCAGGTGCTTCCTATCAGTTACTCCTGGGCAACATTGAGCGTTCCGGTGGGATCATTCCTTATGATCATTTCAGCAAGTATCCGATTGTCTCAAATTATTAAGAAACCAGCTTCCTTCTGGGAGCAAGGCCGGAGGGATGAGTAGTATGGGTGTAGCAACAATTGTTTTTATCATGTTCTTGTTGTTGGGTATGCCGGTAGCGTTTGCAATTGGTATCTCTGGACTGGCATTCTTTATGGTAACTGATAGTCTTCCATACACCATTGTGGTGCAGAAGGTTTTGGCAACGACACAATCGTTCACCATGTTGGCGATTCCCCTCTTTATCTTTGCAGGGAATCTTATGAACAACACCGGGATTACCAAGCGTTTGATGAAGCTTGCTGATGTCCTGACAGGACATATGCATGGCAATATCGCCCAAGTATCTTGTGTATTGTCCACCTTGATGGGTGGTGTCTCTGGGTCAGCGAATGCGGATGCTGCGATGGAGTCAAGAATCCTTGGTCCTGAAATGACCAAGCGTGGGTACTCAAAGGGCTGGTCAGCTGCCATCAATGGACTTTCTTCCCTCATTGTGGCCACTATCCCTCCTTCCATGGGTTTGATCATCTATGGGTCCATTGGTGAGGTCTCCATCGGTAGATTATTTGCTGGGGGGTTGTTGCCAGGGTTCATCATGATGGTTGCCTTGATGGTTTCTGTTGATATCAGCGCAAGGAAACGAAAGTATCTGCCGGACAACCCTAAGCATGCATCCTTCACTGAAGTCATAAAAGCATTGGTTGATGGTATCTGGGCCTTGCTCTTCCCCATATTGTTGATTGTCTTCATCCGTTTTGGAATCATGACTCCTTCTGAATCAGGTGCATTTGCGGCAGTATATGCAATCTTTGTAGGAGCGGTAATCTATAAGGAACTTACTTGGAAAGTCTTTTACAAGACGCTGAAGGACAGCTCCAAGGATATTGCCGTGGTCACACTCATCCTCGCAATGAGTGGTGTATTTGGCTATGGTATTGTCTATGACAGAGTTCCACAGGTAATCGCAAGTGCCTTGATGAGCATCACCAGTAATCCAACACTCATGCTCCTGATCATTATCGTACTGCTGACCATCAGCGGAATGTTTGTTGAAACAACGGTTGTTGCATTGTTGTTGACCCCCATTCTGCTCCCTGTAGTGACATCTTTGGGTATTGATCCAGTGCATTTTGGTATTATCATGATGACGGTGACTACGATGGGGATCATGACTCCTCCTGTGGGTATAGCCCTCTATACCACGTCCACAATCATGGAGTGCTCCCCAGAAGAGACAGCAAGGGAATCGGCACCGTTCTTTGTAGCCATCTTTATTGTTGTGGCAATTATCACCCTTATCCCGCAGGTCAGTCTGTTCATTCCAAACCTAATCTTTGGTCCTGCCATGTAACCAGGGTGCAGCATGAGGATAGTCTCCTCATGCTGCTATCCTTGAACAAGTTGGGGATTGGGAATACGGGACTATTCATACTGCGTACAGAGATAATAGTTTCAGTACATAGACAAAAATGATACAATGTAAATTGGTGGTAGGAGAAAAACTATGCATATTGAACCTCGGCAGGGAAGAGAGACAGCACGGGAGTATGCTCTTCGTCAGCTGAAGGAAAACATCATTTCGCTGCAATTGGAACCTGGGAGTATGGTCAGTGAGAACGAGATTGCAGCCCAACTGGGAATTTCCCGTACTCCGGTTCGTGAAGCCCTGATTGAACTGAGTCGGGTAAATATTGTGGAAATCCTTCCCCAAAAGGGGAGCAGGATTATGCTTATCGACTACGCCATGGTTGAAGAGTCCCGTTTTCTACGTCTGGTGTTGGAACGAGAAGTAGCACGGGTCCTGTGTACCATGGAAGAGATTCCTGATCTCTCTTTCCTGGAAGAGATCATTCGATTGCAGAGTTTCTATATTGAACACTCCAATCCGGAAAAGCTGTTGGAGTTGGACAACCAGTTCCATGCTTTGCTATTTCAACTTGCAAACAAAGTCCAGTGTTATGGTTGGATGATTGAGGGGCTTACCATCCATTTTGACCGGGTACGAGCTATGAGTCTGAATGCTATCAAGGACATCAAGATTGTCAGTGACCATCAGGCAATTGCAGAGGCAATCAAGCAAAGGGATGCTGAGCTTGCAGGGCATCTAATGGAGGAACATCTCAGCCGATACAAGATCGATGAATCTGCAATCAGGGAGAAATATCCAACCTACTTTCGTTGATCATCGCTCTTCATTATACTGCATGCCATGCGAAGAATACTCTGTTATGGTGACTCAAATACATTCGGGACGAACCCAAGTGGGGGTAGGTGGCACTACGATCAGCGATGGACGGGAATACTCTCCTCTCTCCTTGGCCCCGATTTCCAGATCATTGAAGAAGGCCTCGGTGGACGGACCACCGTGTTTGATGACCCACTCGAGCCTCATCGCTCGGGTCGGGAGTTCTTGCCTGTTGCCCTTCACAGTCATCGCCCACTGGACATGGTGATCCTCTCCTTGGGTACCAACGATTGCAAGAAGTTCTTCAATGCCGATGGGCGGATTATCGCAAAAGCCCTGCAACAATTGGCTTCTCTCATCAAGACCCACCCCTATGGAGAAGGCTATCCGATTCCCCAGGTGTTGGTGGTTTCTCCCATTCATATTGGAGATGAGATAGAACAGTCTCCGTTTGTCAGTTTCAACTCCAACTCCGTCATAACAAGTAAACACCTTGCTACAGCCATAAAGGATATGGCTGAAGAGAATGAACTACTCTATTTCGATGCAAGCGGTGTTGCTTTTCCAAGCAGTATTGACCAGCTACATATGGACAGGGAGTCCCATCAGGCCATTGGGGAGGGGTTGTCCTCTCTCATTCTCACATATTTCGATGTGCAGAAAGAGGAGCCCAAAGAGAAAAAGGAAGAGCGTATGGTTACCCGCTCACTCAAGTTTCCTTTTTTCAAACGCTAGGGAGGATTTTCAACACTACCGCTACCGGCCAGTGGTCAGAGAGTACCTGTCCTGGGATCATAAAATGGGGGCTGCTTGCCAAGACCGGCTGTATCGCTCCTTGTATCATGATCTTATCAATGGCCTCTACAAGGAATGTTTCATGAGTGAGGAATGGGCAAGGGAAGGTGATGGGAGCGGGAAGCCCGAGAAGCGTGAAAACGTCTTGGAAGCCAGCCTGTTCATGGAAAATCCTGGAAGGGTGTATGGGATCGTTGAAATCACCACAGATGACCATTCGTTTTCCTTCCCCTAGATGTTTCAATGCTTCTGCTGCCTTGTGGGCTTCATGGTGGCGGTAGTTCTTTCCTGTTGCCATCTCATCGGCATTCAGTTGATGGGTCAGATGCATCGTTGCCACAATCAGTGATTCTCCGCCCTTGGTTTCCAGCTTGGCCCAAAACAATCCACGATCTCGTTCAGGCATATCAAGATCAATCCGTCCTAATTCCTGAATGGAAAACATCTCACGTTTTATATAGATGCTGCTCTCCGTTCTCCAACCTGCCTCTTTTCCTTCCACCCGTTGGTATCGTGTGAGTGATGCATCCAGCACAGAGAGCGTCTGTGGCCGAACTTCCTGGAAACAATATACATCTGCATCAAAGGTCTGCAGGAATGAGATGATACACCTCTCACGCTCCTGCCAATGCTCTGTATTCCACAGATTCAGAGAGATCAGGCTGAATTGTTCCATTGGTTACTCCTCAAGGTGATGTGGAAAATGTTTTTGGATCATTTGATAAGATCCAAGCGTCAAGACCGTGACCCAAGCGATATCAATGTCAAAATGCCCGTTCATCAATTCTGGACGATCGAAATACTCCCAGTACGTATGATTCAGTTGTTCAGGTTGCCAGCCTAGGAATGACTCATCCCTTCCCAGTGGTTGTCTCTCTGTTGCAACCAACTGGCGGCAGGCATTTAACATAATCTTGGCTTGCTGTTCGTAGAACGGCTTGTTTGCATGTTTTGCAAAGCGAAGAAACTCATACGCTATAGCCAATCCATAAAAATCGAGATGGTGGTGAGCGACCGAAACCGAGGTCATGCCCATTGTGGAAAACCCAATCTGACCAAGAGGGCTATCAGGAGGCAAGTATGAGTCCTGTTGCCATATCCACTGCACGATGAATTCTGCTGCAAGTTGGGCGCTCTCCAGATGACGCTTGTCCTGCTCCAACTCATAGAGATCCAAGAAGAAAGAGAGAAGAGCAATACCGGCTTCCTTGTCACAGGAGTCTGCATCGAGGGTGTCCCCATAGAAGGCTCCTTCAAATGCAAGCTCTGCGTAATAGGTATAGGCTTGGTGGACTGCGCTGAGCATATCGTTTTTCAAGGGATCATTGTCATTGAGGTGGGGGATCAACGTGGCAAAGAAGGAGCCAATATATGCCCCATTGGTACCTTGGATATCCCCTGGTTTTCCCTTATCTGTCCACCATCTTCCAAATGAACCGGATGAGAGCTGTGCTTCGCAGTAGAAGCGAGCAACTCTTCTTGCAAGACTGATGTACTGTCCCTCATTAATTCCCAGCGACCTGAGAGAGAGTGAGAGGAGCACATAATACTTCATTGCCTCTCCATTGCAACGACTGTTCACCATATATTGGAATTCTGGATGCTCTCCAATTCCCAGATAACCTCCCCATATATGTTTCTCCAAATCATAGTTGTCCTGGAAAATCCCTTCACTTTGCTCAGCTTGCAGGAAAAAATCACCAATACGCTTTGCAACGTGAGCAAAAAGCAAGGAATCATTAGCGAGTGAGAACCTTTGAGCCAGTTCTGCTCTTGCTCTCTGCAAACAAGGAAGAGTCGGGATGTACTGTGTATATTGGGCAAGTTCATAAGCAGCCTCAAGGCTCTTTACCAGGAAAGACGCAGAAGTATATTGATAAACATCCTGTACCTCCTTGTTTCCCTTCCCCATAATGAGATATCCCAATCCATCCTCGTTTACGTGTATCATGTTGATCAAACGGGTGAGTTTATACTCCATCCATTGATCCCAAGGTAATCGATGAGGTTCGGTATTTTGTTTCTGCTTGGGAAGAAGTTCAACAAAATGGGTAAAGGCATGCATGCTGTTGCTCTCAGTTTGGGAAGCAAGGTAGAAAGCCCTCTCATAGGAGAGTCCACCTTGCTCAACGTGGAGTACTGGCATCTCTTGATCTGATGTATCGATAAGAGAGAGCTTGCCCCGATAGCTATAGGGCCACTCACTGCCTGGGATTGAGATGATCAGGCTGTGGCGGTCAGCAGTCACCGAGGAGAGAAAGCGCTCTTCTGTTGCAGCCTCACTCGCACAGGTGAACACCCGCCTTCCGTTGGAAAGCTGGGCACAGCTGGGAATGCTCATGCGGGTTTCAAGGAATGACCAGTTACTGGATTGCTCAGCTGAAGGAAAGCATCCTTTTCCATTACTATTGTCCCGATACCAGACAGCTGGAATGAAGAGTTCCTCCTCTCCTGACTCTTCTTTGCTGCTGAATGAAGCTTGGAGTCTATAGGAGCCAGGCTTATTCAGCTTCCAATGGCGGTTGAGCACAAGAAGGTCTCCCTCTTCCCTGATACGGTCAGTGATCGTTCCTGTTTGGTCGAAGACTGCCGTCACCGTATGCTTGGTGATGGTAATCTCTGATGGATTCTGCCGTTTTCCTTCATAGGTGAGGGAATAGGAGAGAATGATCTGTGAGATGTCTTGTGTCAATGACACTTCATATGATGAGATTTGTTTACAGACCATTTCTCTCTACCCCTTCAATCCACTGGTGGCAATTCCTGCGATGATCTTCTTCCTGAAGAAGATGTAGAAGAGGATCTGGGGAATGGAAGCTACAGCCGCTCCTGCCATGATCAAGGCATATTGTGTGCCATGGGTTCCTTGGAAGTTTGCAATACCGACGGTAATTGTGTATTTGATCGTATCGTTGATCACGATCAATGGCCAGAGAAAGTCATTCCAAGCATTGATGAAGGAGAGGATGATTACGGTAGCCATTGCAGATTGTCCCAAAGGGAGAATGATCTTGAGGAAGATACGGTATCTGGAGGCACCATCAATAAAGGCAGCCTCCTCAAGGTCGCTGGGAATACCCTCGTAGAACTGTTTCAGAATGAAGATTCCAATCGGAAGGGCAACACGGGGAAGAAATGCTGCGGCCAGGGTGTTGATCATTCCATAGGAGTTGAACTGCATGTAGAGTGGGACTATCAAAACCTGGAAGGGAACCATCATACCTCCCATGACTGCCCAAAACAGCAGATTACGTCCTTTGAAACGTATCTTTGCAAAGGCATAGGCAATGGGAGCATCCACTAGCAGGGTGAGCAACATGGCCCCGATGGCTACAATGAATGAGTTTCCCATCCAGTTGAGAATATAGGTGGATGTGAAGGCCTTGGTATAGTTTGCAAATGTAGGGTTCTGTGGCCAGAAGGAGAATGTCTTGGTAATGACTTCCTCTTCCAGTTTCAAGCTGGTGATCACCATCCATATCAAGGGGAATACCCAGATCAGGATAATAAGGATTTCCAGCGCTCGTTTGAGAAGTGTTTTCTTGTTGTATCTCATGCGCGATCCTTCCTTCCAAGCAAGGTGTATTGCATGATGCTGATCCCCAGGATGATGATGAAGAGGATATAACTCATTGCTGCACTGTAGCCCATCTTGAAGTACTTGAAGCCCGTTTCATAGATGTATTGAACAAGTACCCTGGTTGTCCCATGGGGACCTCCCCCAGTCATGACATAGACTTGGCCGAATACATTGAATGAGGCGATGATCTGTAATATCAGACAGAGAACCGTGGTTGATCTGACCAATGGTATGGTGATGTGTCGTACGCTTTGCAGATAGGAAGCCCCATCGATAGCCGCCGACTCATACACTTCCTTGGGAATTTGTTTTATGCCCGCGCTGAAAAGAACCATGTTGAAACCGGCTGTCCACCAGAGTGTTGTCAGGGAGACAGACCACATGGCCAGGCTTTCGCTGGTAAGCCAGCTTATTGGATCTTGACCCATCTGCATCAATACTTGGTTGAACACTCCCCAATCCTTCTGCATCAGCCAAGCCCAAAGTGTACTGACTACCGTCATGGAGAAGATGTAGGGGAAAAAGAACACATTCTCCATGATACCCTTGTACGGTGATGAGCCGGTGACTGCAAGTGCCATCAAGAAGCCCAGGACCAAAAGAGATGGTGTGGTAATCAATACAAACTGCAAGGTATGCCAGAGAGAAGAATAGAATTTGTCATCGGAAAACAGGGTTACATAGTTCTCCCATCCAATGAATTTGGCTGTAGAGAGAATGTCCCATTTGAAGAAGCTGATGTAGAGCCCCGACAAAAGAGGATAGATCATGAAGGCTAGGTAGACGATGAGAAAGGGAATGGAGAATACAATTCCGTCTCGAGTGTCCTTATTTCCTGGTATCATAGGAGGGCCCTCCATAGAGATTCCCCCCTCATGCGAGGGGGGGTACGTAAGTATAATGGTTTAGTAGGAAGCAATGATATCCTTAACCGTCTGCTCCATGTCAGCAAGTGCTGCCTTGGGGTTCTGGTTCTTGGTCACTGCATACTCAAGCTTGTCGCTCAAGGTTCCATAAATCTCTTCCCATGCCGCTGTGCGGGGAGTAGGAAGTGCAAAGGCTGCTGCTGCAGCATAATCTGCACGATAGGGCAGTGCCTGCATCTCTGCTTTCTCTGCTACACTCTTGCGGGTAGGAATGTGACCTGCTTTCGCCCACATCTCACCATGGCTGGTCATCCACTTGATGAAGGTCATTGCTGCTTCAACGCGTTCAGAATCCTGGTTTTTCTGTACCGGGATAGCCAGGGTGTGTGAACCTGCCCATGCAGCCTCTCCGCCCATGATCGGAGGAAGTGGTGCGGCAGCAAAGTTCAGTCCATCCTGCTTCTCCAGGGTTCCAGTTGCCCATACACCATTGAAGTAGAATGCGGCATCGCCTAGCTTGAAGGTGTTCATGGCAGCATCGTAGTCCAGCTCAGTTGGATTTACCTTGTACTTGTGGACCAGATCCTGCAACCAAATGAGTGCTTTTTCTCCATATGCATTATTGAAAGCAGGGGCTGATGCATCATCGGTAAGTAAACTTCCGCCCTGCTGTGCGAGCATAGACATGAATAGACGACTCAAGGTATAAGCCTTGTAGACACCAGTTGTGTTGTCGATTGCCATACCCCACTTACCGGTAGCTTGTTTCACAGCCAAGGACGCATCGATGAAATCCTGAGCACTCTCGGGAACTTCAGTGATACCAGCCTCAGCCAGCAAATCGGTGTTGTAGTACATGACGATCGGATGGACATCGAACGGGAGCGAGTAGAGCTTGCCATCGAAACGGCAGGCATCCAAGGGAGCTGCCTGGAAATCCTCAAGGGTCTGTGCATCGACATAGGAGTCGAGGGCCAGCAAGGATCCACTAGGTACATAGTTCAAGAGGTTGCCCTGGTGAACCACTACTACGTCGGGAGCAGTCTTTGCAGAAAGAGCAGTAGTGAGTTTGGTGTAGTAGTTGTCAAACTTCACCATGTCATTCTTCATGACAATCTCATTCTGTGAAGCGTTGAATTCGTCAACCATTGCATCGAAGAATTCCCCATCTCCTCCGGTAAACAGCGACCAGAAGGTAATCTCAAGAGGGCCTTCCTTCTCTTCTTTTGTCCCTTGGGCAAAAAGCATGCCAGTTGCCAAAAGGGCGACCAAAGCGATCAATAAGATCTTGTTTTTCATGTGTACCTCCTTATTGGAACACAAGGTAGAATGTTATTCCTAACGAGTGGTTTCTCTGTATACCAACCTCGTAGGGAAGTCCGTTGTGGCATATTCAAGGTTTGGATCCTGAATATGGGATAGTAACGTTTCCATAGCCACGTAACCGAGTCGATATTTAGGAACATCCACGGTGCTGAGACTGGGTTGCATGAACTGGGACATATATAGGTTGTCATAGCCAAATACTTCTATATCGTCTGGGACTTTTAGGTTGTTCTCTCCCAGGCTTTTGAGCACACCCATGGCGAGCATGTCATTGAAGCAAGCCACGGCAGTGAAGCCCAACCCTCTGTTGAGGGCCTGGTTGGTCAAGGAGTAACCATCTTCAATATGTCCAGAGGCTTCAAGAATGTACTCAGGATTTACTTCCATTCCGTTGTTTGCATATGCTTCAGCAACACCTGCAAGGCGGTCGATGGTGTTGCTCACCTTCTTCGGTCCAGCCAGATAGAGAATCTTGGTATGTCCCTTTGAGATGAGGTGTTCAAGCACTTTTCTCTGTCCGTCACGATCACTGTGCAGGACACTGTGGTCGACCAATCCTTCAAGACGCCTTCCAGGGAATACGAATGGGACTGGAAGCTTTCTGTACAGCTCAAGGTGGGAGGGGCTGTTGTCGAGAACCGGCATGCTGATGATCCCGTCAACCTTGCGGCAGAGGAACATCTTTATCAGGTCCGCTTCTTTCTTGACCGACTCTTCCGTGCTTGCCAAAAGAATGTGGTACTCTGCCTTGGTTGCCGCTTCCTCGATGCCCCGTACCACCTCGCTGAAAAAAGGGTTAGCAGAATCGGCAGAGATGATACCGACCATTTTGGAGGAATTTGAGCGCATGCTGGCAGCAACGGTGTTGGGGATATACCCCATCTCCTGTGCCGTTTTCTTGATCAGAAGTGTGGTTTGCTCTGAGATCTTTGGATCGGAGCGCATTGCACGAGAGACCGTGTTAATAGAGAATCCTGTTGCCTTTGCGATATCCTTCAAGAGTACACTCATAGGTTAAGGTTAACACGATGAACAGGGTATTCAAGGAAATACACCCATAAGGAGGGTGTTTTTAGAGTAAAAATAGGATTAACGTTAATCTATTGCACGCGTGCATCAATATAATGCTTGCTCTGTTTCTTGATTTTCTTCAGCTCTTTCTTCTGAGCCTTTACCCACTCTTTTCGACTGATCAACGCTACTTGGGCAACGGGCCTACCACTGATGAACTGGATGATGGCACTCTCTGTTTCCTCTGTCCCTGTCGCCTTCGGGTAGTTGATGAAGCCATGGATGGTCTTCTTCACCTCAAGGTATTTTACCGGGGTGTCTGCTGAAGCCAATGCATCGGCATAGAGCATCCCATCATCATGGAGGGGGTCGTACTCAGCACCAATGATCAGTGTTTCGGGAAGTCTGCTATGATCTTTTGCGAGCAGTGGGGAGAAATTTGGATTGAGGATATCCTTTGGTTCTCGTTGGTAGCTGTTGATGAAGAAAGCCATCTGTTTGTCAGTCAACGAAGGAGCATCCTTATGCTTCTCATAACTATTGGTCCTCATCCGGCCGTCAGTTACAGGATAGAGCAGGACCTGACCGGCAATGGCAGGACCCTTTCGGTCACGTGCAAGGCGACTGACCACTGCAGCAAGGTTTCCTCCTGCGCTGTCTCCGATCAAGAAGATTCGATCTGGGTCCGTCTTCCAATAGCGGCATCCTGCTGCTGCCCAAACCAATGTATCATAACAATCCTCAACCGCTGTAGGGAATTTGTACTTTGGCGCAAGTCGATAATCCACGGAGAGTACTGCTGCCCCAGTAATATCGGCTAGATGGGCACATAGGAAGTTGTAGAGATCCATGTTCCCCCACACCCAACCACCACCATGGTAGAAGATGATCAAGGGGGTAAGGTCGCTGATGCCACGTGAGCCTTGTTTCTCAAAAAGATACCCACTGATCATCCCATCGGTAACCGGGATGATGAAAGTCTTGGTGGTAATGTTCTTCGCACTCTTGCCAAGAAGTTTGCGGATCACCAAGTTGTTGGGAATCGATATATCGTTAAGCTCCTCGATGCGTTTTGGTGTCAGCCCTTCAGGATCTTTGATTGCGATCTTGTTTATTAGGGCGACCATACGTTTCATCTTCGGAGACAAATCATAGTCTGCCATAGTGGTCACATGGTAGTATATCCACCAGTGTGACGCAAGTATTCGAGTCCGTACAGTTGGGCCATTTGTATATTCAATTGGTAGTTATCAAACACAAACCGTGTACTAATTGTTACTTTCCGCTAGTATTTTCCTAAAATTCAGAAAGAACAGCAGTGTAGTAGTTGCTCCTGCCAGGACATCAGCAATAGGTTCGGCCAGGAACACTCCGATCATACCAAAACGGGATGAGAGGAGAAATACCAAGGGAATGAGCAGGATGATTTTTCTTAAGAGTGCAAGGAATAGAGAAATTCTGGCTTTTGAGAAGGAGATGAATGCCTGTTGGCAGGCAATCTGAAAACCAAGCATCCAGAATCCTGCACTGAAGATTCGCATTGCCTCACTGGTTTTTTCTACAAGAAGTGGTTCACGAGTGAACAAACGGACTACCGCTTCCGGGAAAAATACCAGGATAAGGCAGACCGTGGTGGAGAAGAGAGCACTGCTGATAAGAATCCTGGAGAAAGCTGCCTTCACCCGCTCTGTATTCCCTGCTCCATAATTATAGGAAAGAATTGGTTGTCCTCCTTGGGTAAGTCCTTGCAATGGGGCGAGGCTGAAAAGCATGACTGATGAAAGAATCGACATTGCACCAACGGCCAGATCTCCTCCTGTCCTTTGCAAGGTGGAGTTGAGTATGATGTTTACCAAGCTCTCGGTGGACATCATGAAGAAGGGGGAGATACCCAATGCAAATACCGGGAGCATCACCTTCTTGGTGGGCAGGATTTTCTTGTAATTGATGGTCAATGTGGAACGCTTTGAAGAGAGAAAATGCAACACCCATGTTGCACTGACTGCCTGGCTGATAACCGTTGCAAGTGCAGCCCCCTCGATACCCCAGCCCAGTGCAAAGATAAAAATTGGATCGAGGATAATGTTCACTGCGGAACCCAGCAGCATGGTCATCATGCTGGTTCTGCTGAACCCCTGTGCTGTTATGAAAGGGTTGAGACCAAGGCTGAAAAGGACGAATGGGGTTCCCCAAAGGTATATGGAGAGGTAGGCTATACTGTACTCAATAGTCTGTGGGCTTGCACCGAAGGAGAAAAGGAGTGGGCGCTTTGTGAGCTGAAAGAAGAGGATAAGAACAGCTGCAAAGATACAGAGGGTGCCGATCGCCTGGCTGAGTAGCGTGTCAGCTTCTTCTTTCTTGTTCTGACCCAGCTTGATGGAAGCCTGTGGAGCTCCTCCTGACCCTATAAGCAAGCTGAATGCAGTCAGGAGCATGATGATCGGGAAGCTCAGCCCAATTCCACTTAATGCAAGAGCACCGGAACCTGGGATATGACCGATATAGATCCTATCAATGATGGTATAGAGGGCATTGATCACTTGTGCCAGGATGGTAGGGACCGCTAGGCGAAGCAACAGTTTCCCTATCGATTCCGTCCCAAGTGAGGAAGTTGTTTGTCGCATGTCGGTACTGTATCCAAAAGAAAAAAATGAAACAAGCAATGGCGATGTCCAAGTTTATTGCGCATGCATGAAAGGTGTTGCTATACTTCATGCATGAATGACAAAGTGATGGTATTGCCAGAGGTGCGGTTCGGCTATGGGTTCATTCCCCCGGAATTTCTTCCCGAGGGAAAGGATGAGTATTATCTGAGGAACATCCAGAACAAGAAAGATCCAGGAAGCTATCGGCATCTGAAGGAAGAGGAAATAGCTCTGCTAGAGGAGAACCTGAACACATCCCCCTGTTGGGACGATGTATTGGTGAGTGATCCCTTTGACCCTTCCTTAATCAAGAACAGCGAATTCTATGGGTTGGTACGTATTGGAAGCATGGCACGTCAGATCGTCAGTTTTCATGACTTCTCTGTGCCTGTAGGGATAACCAACAGCAGAATTGTCAGCTGTGATATCGGGGACAGTTGCGCCATTCTCGATTGCAGCTATCTCAGCCACTATATTCTTGACCATCATGTCATCATCTACCGCATCGGAGAGATGCAGACCACCAACCATGCAAAGTTCGGCAGCGGTATTCTCAAGGATGGGGAAGACCCAGAGGTGTTGACCACCATGGATATCATGAATGAAGCAGGAGGAAGGACGGTTAGACCCTTTGATGGAATGCTTCCCTCCGATGCCTACCTCTGGGGTACCTATCGCGATGATGATGCGTTGATGAAGATCTTTGAGGCGTTGACTGACAAGACCTGCGACGCACGTCGTGGGTACTACGGATTTGTCGGCCAGCAATCTGTTATCAAATCATGTGATACCGTAAAGGATGTCTGGGTAGGTGAAGGTACCTATATAAAGGGAGCCAACAAACTCAAGAATCTCCGTCTTCGCTCAACCTTGGCTGAACCGATACAGATTGGTGAAGGTGTTGAGCTGGTAAACGGCATCATTGGTGCAGGAAGCAGGGTGTTCTATGGATGCAAGGCAATCCGCTTCATCATGGGGGATAACTGTAATCTCAAGTATGGTGCCCGTCTTATCCACTCCTTCCTTGGTGATAATTCAACGGTCAGTTGTTGTGAGCTACTGAGCAATCTTATCTTTGGAGGACACGAACAACACCACAACAACTCCTTCCTGATTGCAAGTATGATCATGGGACAGTCGAATATGGCTGCCGGTGCGAATATCGGCTCCAATCACAACAGCCGTGGAAATGACGGGGAGATGGTTGCCGGCAGGGGCTTCTGGCCAGCTCTGAGCAGCACGCTCAAGTATGACTGCAAGTTCGCAAGCTATGTTCTGATCGCCAAGGGGAACTATCCCCATGAGTTGAATATCCCCCTTCCATTCAGTCTGCTGGGATCAGACGCCAAGGAGGGGAGAAGGGTGGTAATGCCTGCTTACTGGTGGATGTATAATCTCTATGCCCTGGAGCGCAATAGCTACAAATACCGTAAGCGTGACAAGCGAAAGGTCATCCGTCAGCAGATAGAAACAGACTACCTTGCTCCTGATACAGTGAATGAGATTTTTACGGCCTGCGATCTGCTCTGTGAATGGGTAGGAATCAATTACAACAGGACCCGGCCCACCTCCCAGGAGAGAAGTGACCTGATCACCCAAGGCCGTAATTTGATCACCACGAAGCCATCCGAGGTGCAGTCAATGCAAATGTACGTCTGGGAGTTGGAGAACAGCAACGAGCCGGTTGAGGTACTCAAGACGGTCGAGGCATACCAAGCGTATCAACAGATGCTTCGTTACTATGCTGTGAAGACACTCAGCGAGTATTGCACCACCCATGAAGTTACCATCAGTGAGTTCCAGCAGGCCCATGATGCAGTACTCGAGCCTTGGATCAATATTGGAGGGCAACTTGTTCCTGAGCATCGTTTTGAGGCTCTCAGAGATGGCTTGAAGGAAGGCTCCATCACCTCTTGGGACGAAGTGCATGATGCCTATGGTTACTGGTTTTCTCTCTATGAGGAGGACCGTGCAGTGCATGCCCTTGCAACACTGCATAGTGTCATGGGTTGCCATGCAGTCAATGAAGGGCAGTGGGAGCAGGTGGTTGATGAGGTAGCCACCATTCGCCTTGAAATCGAAAACCAGGTCTTCAAGACCAAGGAGAAGGATTTCAACAACCGGTTCCGCTTCAGTACCTATCGTACAGTGGAGGAGCGGGACGCGGTACTTGGCAGCCTTGATGACAATCCATTCATTCAGGAGTCAAAGCAGATCACAGAGCAGGTACTTTCCCAGATTCGGCAGGTTCGTTTCTCCTGAGTGTGGTGTAGGTGTCTTCTCCAATACTGATAAGGGTCAGGAGGAGTAACACCACACATGCGGCCTTGATGATGATCTGCCACCACTCAAGTGAGAGGTTGAAATAGAGCAAAGCCGTATTGTTGTAGATGTTCCATCGCGTTGCAACGAAGATGAAGTAGAAGACTCCCAATAGATCGGAGGCTGCACTGAAGCCAAGTACTGTTTTTGTCCATCTTGCGCGAGCCATCTTGAACATGGCAACAAAGAAGGCGATGGCAGTGGTCAGTATCCATCCTATGAGGTAGGGACGGAGGATGTCTGCAACAAAGAGAGGGATAGGTTCCCTGTCTTGGGTATAGATTGCCAGTAAATCGCCCCTTATGTACATAAATCCCAGGAACAGGAAGAAGAGCGACAAACCTACCAAGTCAGCAATGCTGTCTCTCTTCTTGATCTCTCTGGTGGGTACTTCCTCAAGATTGCGTAGTTCAGTGAGGTTCCAATCCTTTACATCTGTCTTAACCTGATACCTTTCAAGTATGGCAAAGGTGATCGTTACCCACAGGAATGCTCCTGATGCAGCACTGAAAATTGAGGCCAGAGCCTTTGCGATCATTTCAAAGATGGACAGATCGGAAGGGGAAAGGAAAAAGGAGAGTACCGTGAAGACCAAGGTAACCAGGGAGACTACCAAGGCAACAATCTTGAGTACCATGATATAGGTATCATAGGTAGCAGGACCGATAAGGTATTGTTCACTGCCACGGTATTTTGCGGCCAGTGAAGAGGGGGACCCCATTGACAAGAGCGTCTCTTCGACTGCCTCATCACTGGGGTCTTCTGGCAACATGTCGAGAATGTTTGTCGTAAGTTCCTTCTCTACTTCAATTCTTTCTGCAGGTTTTAAGTGACGGACTGTCTCTGCAATATATCGGTTGATAAGTTCATGCATGGCTCTCCTCCCCGAGCAACGCTTCAATGTGTGATTGTTGCTCTCTCCATTGGTTTGTAAGTGCTGTGAAAATGCTCTTTCCTTCCTCAGTGAGTTGGTAGAACTTTCTTGGTCTGTTTTCGCTGGTATTCCAGCTACTCTCCAGGACACCTTGGGTTTCCAGTCTCCTGAGCATGGGGTAGAGCGTATTGGCTTCCAACTCAATGTGCTTCTCTGCAAGTATCTGCAATAGGGAGTATCCGTACTGAGGAGTGGTGAGTTGGCTGAGAACACAGAGCGTCAAGGTACCTCTGTTGAGTTCTGTTACAAAGTTGGCAAGAAGCTCTCTACTATCCATATGAAACCTCGTACTTCCACAATAGTGTGTATCACACAGTATTGTCAAGAACAAAGTATATTCATGATACGAAAAAATTTGACGGTTCTCCTGAACGATGGTACGATGAGGTTGTGGTGGTGAAGAAGGGGAATAACCGAAGGAAATAACCCTGAGTAGCCAAAGAACCCTCCTGGTCGGAGGGTTTTATTATGGGCTCATGACAGAGTCCAGATTGGGGTGAATAAAGCCTTCAATTCCACCGTACATCTTTCTTCAATTCTTTCACTCATAACGGGTTTCTACGTTGTGGGAAAGCCTATTCTCCAGTATCATCCATGCATATCCATATGATGAGGTAGGGGAGAGAATGTACAAGGAAGACCAGAGAGAAAGGAAGAATAGCCAGCAAATACTGTTGGATGACCGAAGAGTGATTCGTCTTCTTTCCAAGCTATCCCTGCCAGCTATGATCGGGCTCCTGGTGAATACCCTCTACACGATGGTTGATATGTTGTTCGTCGGTCGGTCGGTCGGCCCTGTAGGTCTTGCTGCTCTTGGGATTTCCATGGGTGGTTACCTGATACTTACGGCAACAGCACTGATGATGGGCATTGGGGGAGCTTCCCTGGTTTCCCGGCAGCTAGGAGCGGGAGAGAAAGAGGCGGCAGGAAAAACTGCCTTCGTCAGTGTGGGCGGTATGCTCCTTATCTCAGCTACTCTTGGTGTGATGGGCCTGCTGTTT
>JAQQAR010000091.1 GCA_028532765.1 Sphaerochaetaceae bacterium
CACCTGGGAGTCTATCATCTCTCTCACGGTAGGTACGCCGGTCGCCACCCCGTCTGTCGTCTCTATCCCGGAAAGATGGACGCTCACCTCCTGGGCGTCGGTCATCTCTATCACGGAAGGAGGGACGATCACCTCCTGGGCGTCGGTCATCTCTATCACGGAAGGAGGGACGATCACCACCGCGTCTGTCATCTCTATCTCGGAAGAAAGGACGATCACCACCGCGTCTGTCATCTCTATCACGGAAGGAAGGACGATCACCACCGCGTCTGTCATCTCTATCACGGAAGGAAGGACGATCACCACCTGGGCGTCGGTCATCTCTATCACGGAAGGAAGGACGATCACCACCGCGTCTGTCATCTCTATCACGGAAGAAAGGACGATCACCACCGCGTCGGTCATCTCTATCACGGAAAGGACGGTCTCCACGTGGACGTCTGTCGTTTCTGTCGTTGTATGAAGGTCGCTCCCCACGTCGATCATCTCTACGAGGTTCACGATTTTCAGTCTCTCGTTTCTCAGAAGCTTCTTCTGCTGAAGGTTCCTGTACTAACGGGGCGAAATCGTGGTCATCCCAACTAAGCGTGAGAAGATCATCCTCAACTTCATTCGGTTCAACCACAGGAATTTCTTCATCATCGGATTCATCAGTTTCCGTCTCAACTGATTCTTCATCAGCCTGAGTCAGTTCATTATCTTCATCATTGAGATCTTCGATTTCCTGGTCTGCCTCATCATTGAGGAGCACCATATCTTCTTCTGCCTGTTCGGGTTCTGCTACAGTTGTGTTTGCTGCTTCTTCTACTATGGGTTTTTCTTCGGTTTCCAGTTCTACTGGTTCATTCTTTTCTTTTGCTTTCATTGTCTTTACTTCTTTGTTTAGTATACGGGCTTCCTGCCCATTCTCATCGTGCTGGTCTTGTTTGCCAGCTTTCTCTTGTACGGAGGTTATCCATCTTTCTGGTATCCGTATATCTTCGTGTTTCGTCAGCAACCACGTCCTCGCAGTTCCCAGACGGCGGGTAAATCCCGGTGCTGCGACTCGCCTGGTAATCTCTTTGATCTCAAATCCACGTATTGCTTTCTCATCCATCTTGAATGTTCCCAAATTTGTCGAGAACACTAACTTTCCACCCATCGCAAGAAGGGCATTAAGCACCTTCATCCAACGCAAATAGTCCCTCTGGACATCAAAATCGTGATCCATTTTCCGACTGTTCGAAAAACTCGGCGGGTCGAAAATGATCAGGTCATACTTCTTGCCTTGTGCATATGCTTCCATCACATATGTCCATGCATCTGCAGCAATGCAAGGAACCACTGTGGACGGAAATCCATTATCGGCAAGATTCTTCTCTGCCCATGCAGTATAGGTACTGGACAAGTCCACAGATTCTACACGTTCAGCTCCACCACGGGCAGCATATACCGAGAAGGACCCTGTGTAGGAGAACAAGTTCAACACCTTGCATCCTCGGCTCATACCTTCAACCACTGTCCTTGTAAGCATATGGTCCAGGAATAAGCCGGTGTCAATCCGCTTGGTCAGATCAACAGTGAATAAAAGTCCATTTTCATTGACCTGTACTTTTATGGATTGTTCGCTTTGCAAGCTATGCTGTTCCTTTCCCCTCCGCTTTGGACGTCGATGGAACACCACATGGCTGGTCTGTACGTAGAGCATTCGTGAGACGATATCGCAGCAAATCCTCTCATCCTCTTCATCCAACCCATCATCGCTGTAATCGGTGATTCTTGCATAGGGGCCATAGAGATCAACAGTAACAGGAAACCGTTCCAGGTTTCGGTCATACACCCTCATGCAGGTCGTGTTGCTTTGCAACATCATCCGACGCATCTTGAGAGCGTTTTGCTTTAAAATCTTTCCAAAATCCTTTTCTGTATAATCCATGACAATCCCAGTAGCTCTTTCTGCAACGCAGTGTATATGGTACTATAGAAAAAAGCTAGAGAAGCGAAGGAAAAATTCATGGAAGATGATGCACAGGCTTTTATTGAGAATCTGGAAAGACGTCACGAGGCTCCTATAACCTGGAGAACCTATGCTACATGGTATGGTAATAACAGGAACATCATGCGGGAGTTTGGTGTTTTTCTCTATAGGGTTAAAAACACCCTCCATTTTGAAGATTTTGAGCGAACTCCCTCATTGTTTGGAATCAGTCTCAAACCCAGAAAGAAAAAGGAACCTTTCATCAAGCATGAGGGTTCCTTTGCTATTGATGAGGTTGAGACCACCCGCCCTATTCCTAAAGCTATTGCCTACAAGGTTTCACAGGGTGCTATCACGGTGGAACAGGTTCGTATGGCTACATCGCTGGACAAACTATTCAGACAGATGGTAGAGATGGTAATACTCAAGAACGGAACCGTTCATTTTTTTGAACTTATGGATCGCAAGCAATTTATTAAAGAGCTGGGAACAATCAGCAAGGAGGACTAATACATGGGCGCATTCAAGGCGTATGATATCAGGGGAATCTACAACAAAGATTTCAATAAAGAAACTGTCTACAAGATTGGGTATTTTCTACCCCAGCTGTTGAACAGCAAGGTGGTACTGGTAGGACGGGACGTGAGATCCAGCAGCGAGGAGATCTTCGCATCCTTGTGCGAAGGGATCACAGACAGTGGTGCTGATGTATTTGACATTGGACTCGCTACCACTCCTATGGTGTACTTCTCCACGGTACACTTCGAGGTTGATGCATCTGTTCAGATTACCGCAAGTCACAATCCTGCCATCTACAATGGGTTGAAGATCAGTAGGACTAAGGCTGTTCCTGTTGGCTCTGACAGTGGACTGAAAGAACTCGAGGCCATGGTAAACAATGACCCAATAGTGGTTGCTGAACAGAAAGGTACAGTACAAAGCAAAGATGCAAAACAACCCTATCTTGCCTTCTTGAAGCAGTACGTTCCAGATACAAGTGGTTTAAACCTCTCCATCGACTGTTCTCATGGCATGGCAAACCTCCTGGTCAAGGATCTCCTTGGCAATGATCATCACTATCTGTATGACCATTTCGATGGTACTTTCCCTGCCCATGAACCCAATCCTCTGGAAGTCGAGAACTGCGAGGACTTGAAAGTAGCTGTCCTTAAGAACAAGAGCGATATTGGAGTCATTTATGACGGTGATGCAGACCGAGTTATGTTCCTTGATGAAAATGGTAGGTTCCTTCAACCCGATTACATAACAGCAGTCCTTGGGTACTACTATTTGCACAAGGAAAAGGGAAACGTGCTTGTCGATATCCGCACAAGTCGCTCTACTACTGAGTACCTGACCAACCTTGGTGCAACAGTACATGTCTGGAAGGTGGGCCATGCGTTCGCGAAGACAAAACTCCGTGACCTTGGGGCAATCTTCGGAGGAGAACTTGCCGGACACTATTACTTCAGGGACTTCTATAACTGCGATAGTGGTTTCCTCGCCTCCCTCTTGGTATTACAGGTTGTAACGGAGCTCAAGAAACAGGGAAAAACCATTGGTGAGTTTATTGACTCGGTCATAGCCTATGCAAACAGTGGAGAAATGAATTTCAAGCTGGAACAGAAAGATGAAGCCATGCAGGCACTCTTTGAGCGTTATGCTACCAATGACAAGCCTGAGAAGGTAATGGACTTTGATGGGTATCGCATCGAATTCCCTTCCTGGTGGTTCAATGTTCGAAAGAGTAACACAGAACCCTATCTACGCCTGGTTGTAGAGGCAAAGACGAAGGCAGAACTCCAGGAGAGAACCAAAGAGCTTTCCTCGATTATCAAGCAATTCAACTAAGGAAGGAAGATACACGATGAAAGTATTACTATTTGGAGGTGCCGGTTATATCGGCACCCACGTAGCTCTGGAGTTTCTGGACCGCAATGATACGGTTGGCATCTTTGACAATCTCTCCAGTGGACTGAAGAGTAACGTCAGTGACCAAGCCATCTTCTTCGAGGGTGATATCCGAGACAAAGAACGGGTTGTTGAAGTATTACAGGAAGGATGGGATGTCGTTATCCATCTCGCTGCATTCAAGGCAGCCGGAGAATCGATGATCAAGCCTGTCAAATATTCAGAGAACAACATCACTGGTTCCCTGAACCTAATCACAGGGTGCATAGAGACAGGCACCAAACATTTCATACTCTCCTCCTCTGCAGCAGTATATGGAGAACCTTCATACCTTCCTGTAGATGAGAAGCATCCCAAGAATCCTACCAATTATTATGGGTATACAAAGCTCTGTGTTGAAGAGAACTTGAAATGGTACAGTGAACTTAAAGGGCTTCATTATGTCTCGCTGAGATACTTCAATGCTGCAGGATATGATGGTGAGAGACGCATGCTCGGATTGGAAAACAACCCAGCCAATCTCATTCCAGTAGTCATGGAAGTTGCCAGTGGTATCCGCCCCAACCTACTTGTCTTCGGAAACGATTATGATACAGTCGATGGAACAGGAGTCCGTGACTATGTACATGTTACCGATCTGGCAAAAGGCCATGTACTTGCTGCCGATCATCTGGTGGCGGGAAGTGACAGCTTGGTAGTGAACCTCGGAAGTGAGGAAGGATTGAGCGTACAACAGATTCTCGATACTGCAAGAGAGATAACCGGCAAACCAATTGAAGCACAATATGTTGACCGCAGGCCGGGGGACCCAGCAAAGCTTGTAGCTTCATCTAAGATGGCTTACAAAGCCCTAGGATGGAAAGCAGAGCACTCTTCTGTAGAGAATATCATCAAGACAACTTGGATGGTCTATGAGGCTAACCAGAAGCATATGAACCGATAGTCTTCATAGCGTCTTCACTACTTTTATTAACGGCAGTCACATGGCTGTCGTTTTTATTTGACGAAGTGCTCTTCGAATGCAAGCATAAGGAAGGGGAGCATTATGAAATTCATTATCCGCCTCGCCATAAAGAATCTCAGTCGCTATAGACGCCGTACAGCGATTACAGCTGGAGCAATAGCAATAGGAATAATGGCTTTCATTATTGTAGATTCCATCTTCTTGGGAGCAAAACTAGAATCTGAGAGAAATTTACGACTATATGAGACAGCCTCACTCCGTATATATACCCCAGAATATTGGAATGAACGTCATTTCCTTCCGCTTGAATTCTCGATAAAAGACCCCTCTAAAGTTTTGCAAATTCTGGAAGACAGAGGATTGAAAGCTACACCTAGAACGTTGTTCTCAGCTGATATGATTCTCTATAAGCAAGATTTCAATGAGGATGGTACACTCCCTATTACGGTAACTGCCGTCAATCCAGAAACTGATTCATCTGTGTATAAGTTTGAAGACACACTCCACCAAGGAAGATTTCTTAAGCCAGGTGAGATGGATGGAATAGTAATTGGAAGCTGGTTTGCTGAGGATATCGGGGCTGAGGTAGGATATTGGGTCACCTTGTTAACAAGAGGTAATGGCGGTTTCTATGAAGCCTTTGATATGCAAATTGTCGGAATCGTGAATTGCCCTAATCCCAATGTCAACAGAACCTTGGTAATGATGGATATCCAAGCAGCAGATACGTTCCTTGCAATGGAGTGTGCTGTTACCAATATCGACATTTCACTAGCCAATGGTAAAGATATCGAGTCGGCTGCTCTCTCACTCCAAACAGTACTCGATAAAGCTGGTCACGACCTTGCAGTCTATTCATGGAAAGATCTTGCAAAAGATTACCTAGCCCTCATGAGTGCTGACAGAGGAGTCTCCAATATCATTCTTTTTTTGGTATTTATCATCGCAGCTGTGGGAGTATCTAACACGATGCTGATGGCGATGTATGAGCGAATGAGAGAGATTGGGATGATGCGAGCATTGGGTATGCGTGATCGCTCTATCTACATGCTCTTACTCATTGAAGCCGGAGGCATAGGTTTCCTGGGCTCCCTTATAGGTTGCCTCTTCGGAGCTCTAGTAAATCTATATCTGGTCGAAACTGGAATCGATTTTGGGTTCATGTTCAGAAACATGGATATTGGTTATAGAATCCAAAATGTCATGCGCGGTTCTTGGAGTATTTCTACAATCGCAAAAGCTTTTCTCAGTGGTATCCTACTCTCAATGATAGTTGCGGTTGCTCCAATCAGAAGAGCAATGAAGCAAGATATTCCTACATGCCTGCACCATCAATAGCATTACTTCGAGTCCAGCTACCACGTGTCACGAATCGATACAATAAAAAAAGACAACCCAATAGGATTGTCTTTTTTCTTGCTCGCCCGGAGGGATTTGAACCCCCGACAGGGTGGTTAACAGCCACCTGCTCTACCGACTGAGCTACAGGCGAATAACGTTTCGAACGATAGGAACATTACCCGATTGAATTGGTTATGTCAAGCAGTTTGAAATAAGTTATACCAAAAATTCCCTTGATGAATGAACTATTCAGACAAGTATTCAGAAAAGGGCGACTACCCGAAGATAGTCGCCCTTGAACTTGTAATTCTACCTTACTTTGCGGGGTAGTTCTTCGAGAGGAACTCGATGAATACATCGCTGAGCAAGGAACCCTCGGAGAGGACCTTACCAAACATGGTATAGCCATCACCACCAGCGGCCATGAAGTCGTTGGTTGCGACCTTATAGGTTGCATTCTTATCAATCGCCTTACCGTTGAGAAGAACTCTCAGGATACGACTACCAGGCTTACCATAGCGGTTGTAAACAACTTGAAGGTCGGTCTGGGAGAATGCACCATTGGTCTCAGGCAGTTTGCTGTAACCATGCTCAAGTGCAGCATAGACATCAGCTCCGGTTACCTCAACAACAGTGATGATGTTGGTGAACGGCAGGACATTAATCACTTCACCGATCGTTACCTCACCAGCGTCGATGGATGCGCGGATACCACCACCATTGGTAATGGTGAAGTCGGCACCACTCTCAGCAGTCATTGCCCTGGTGATCAACCTGGAAAGGTTGGTCGGCTTGGTACGAACATTTGCACGTTCGCCATCAAGCTTCTCAGGTACAGTTGCAATAACTGTGTTGAGCTTAGCATCAAGCTTTGCGGTCATATAACCGAGGTACTCATCAACTTCAGCATCGTTTGGTACTTCTGCAATACCATACATCTTAGCAAGATCAGAATCCTTGGCATTCCATACATCTGCAGCAGAAATCATCATCGGATAGACAGCGGTTACTTCGTCGTTCTTGACATGAAGCTGGACCAAGCCCAGATTTTCCATGTACTCACCGGCGGAGACAATCATCGTGTCACCAATCTTCATTCCCTGCTTCAGCAAGGTGTGGCTGTGACCGTCAACAAACAGGTCAATACCCTTGATATTGCTTACGATCTTATCAGTGGTCAAGCCACTTGCACCATCTGGATCCATTCCGATGTGACCAAGTACGATGATGTAATCAACATACTGCTTAGCCATATCGATTGCCTGCTGGCCAATCTCGAAGATCTCTTCGTTGGTGAAATATACGCCTTCGACATTCTTCGGATGGGTCTTGGTAGCAGTGTCAGGAGTGGTCAAGCCGACAACGCCAACAGTAAAGTCGTTGAAATTGTAGACCTGGTAAGGCTGGAACAGCATATAGCCATTCTCATCCAATACGTTTGCACTCAAGACCTTGATGTCAGTGTAGTTCTCAGCAATCTCAGCTGCTTCAAGAAGGCGATCTACACCATAGTTGAAGTCGTGGTTGCCGGGTGCTACTGCATCATAGCCAAGCATATCAAGCAAGACACCAACGGTCTCACCTTCGAACATATTGACAACATTGGTTCCATGAGTCACATCACCTGCGTCAAGTACCAGAATATTATCGGTAATACCGCGTCCAACCTTCAACATGGTAGCAAGCTTTGAATAGCCAACATTGTCTTCACTGGAAAATACACGACCGTGTACATCGTTAGTGTGGACAACAAAGAGATCAAACTCTTTTGCGCCATCAGCGTTTTTCACGATCTCGAATACTCCAAGTGGGTACTCAACTGGCTCTGGTTCCTCAGCTACCGGTGCTGGTGCAGGTGCGGGGGCTGGAGCTTCTTCCTTCACCTCAGGTGCTGGTGCAGGTGCCTCTGCCTTTGCAGGGACCTCTGCCTTCACCATCGGCTTCGGGGTTGCGCCAATCATCGAGACAATGGCTGGATCCTCAGGTACGCTTACCTGCAGGGTGTAGCCCATTGCTCTTGCAAACGGCTCATAAGCCTTGGCAATTGCACTCTTGGCAGGGTCAAGCACATCGGCTGCGGGAAGAATCATCGGTACAACGCTCTTCACCTTTCCGTTTGCTACACTCACCTGCACGCCACCAACGCTCTTCAGCATCTCGTCTGCACGTACAATCAGGGTTCCGTTCACGGTCTTGGCCATTGCAGATCCATTGCCGTCGACGATCAGGTCGATGCCGTCAATGTTCTGGGCTACCATCTCACTGGTGATATCGCCCTTGCTGCCAAGGTCGCTGAGCACCACGATGTAGTCAACATAATCCTGGGCCATGTCCACAGCATACTGTGCATTGTCCAGAATCAGGTCACTGGTGAAGCTCACTCCCTGGATCGGTTTCGGGGCAACAAGCCCTACCACGCCGACCTTGAAGCCGTTGTAGTTGTACACCTGATATGGCTGGGCAACGAGGTACCCGTTCGCATCCAGTGCATTCGCACTCAACGGAAGGGCCTTCTTCGTCCCGGCTATACCGGTAGCCAGCTGCACTGCCTGTGGGGTGTAGGCATCGTAGCCAAGCTCATCAACCACCTCGGCGGCCAGCATCGCAGCCTCAGCTGGTACCTCGCCGACATTGCCGCTGTTCAGCAGCAACCAGTTGTCGGTAAGTGCACGGCCAGCTTTCAGAGCAGTGGACAGTCTTGCAAGACCAAGTCCGCCGTTCTCGCTGTAAATGTTACCGTTCAGGTCGTTGGTATGTACAATAATCAGATCGAATACCTTCGCTCCGCTATCACTCTTTACGATCTCCTGCACACCATAGGGATACACCAATTCTTTGGGTTCCTCAGCTACCGGTGCTGGTGCAGGTGCGGGTGGAGCCGGCTCTGGCATTGGCTCTGGTTCTGGCACCTCTACGAGCTCAGGAGCGGGTTCAATAGGGGTTACCGGCTCTGGAGCGGGTTCAACAGGAGCTGGGGGGATTGGTTCTACCTTTGCAGTGCTCTTACAGCCAACAAGGGAAAAAGCCAACAAAGCTACCAGCATTGCTGTCATAATTGTTCTTGAAAGACGTTTCACGTGTTTCCTCCTCATGACGTTCTCATGTGTCGTTGTATACGTACTCATCAACACTATAACACACACTACTTGAAACGGATACATTAAAAATGCGGGAAAAATAGTGATTTTCCGGAAGATTTATCAAAAAAAGGAGCCTGCGATACTTTAAATCACAGGCTAACGGCTATTTTTCTTGATACAAGTTCCTTACATCAAATCTTTGGGCTTACGAGCAGTATTACCTGATTTCTCGCAATATGCCACATGACGCAGTTTTCCATTCTCGAAAACTGCTTTCATCTTGATAGCACCACCCCAGCGACTGGTCATTGCCTTAGCACCTTCGCGGCGTGCGTTCTTGGATACGTTACCTGCCATATACCTATTCCTCCATACAAATGCTTAATTTCTTAATTTTTTCACTATCATAACGATTATCACGTTACAAGTCAAATGTCTACCTTACCAGTGTATCCAGTTGTTGCAACTTTTACAATCGCTCAATAGAATGTTCTCATGAAAAAAATCCTCTGGCTGCTACGACAGATATTTCTCATCCCAGTGTACCTCTACAAGGGAATTTTATCACCATTTTTTGGAGGAGGGAGCTGTCTCTACCACCCTACTTGTTCCTCTTATATGGTAAATTCAGTTACAAAGCACGGCATTTTCAAAGGCTTTATCATGGGATTTGCCAGAATCATCCGATGCAGTCGTTGGTTTTATGGGGGGGAAGACCCAGTTCCTGACACTTGGTCATGGAAAGCTATAAAGGATGGTTTTACCCTCTTCCGTAAACGTTGATCAGCCAGCAAGTTCCTTTACAAATGGAATAAGTACCGACAGAGCATTCTCATTGTACCCACCCTCAGGTATGATCAAGTCAGCGAAAGCCTTGGTTGGTTCGATGAAATTGAAATGGCCCGGCCTCACAACCTCCAGATACTGAGTACATACACTCTCGACGGTCCTTCCACGCTCTGCAATATCACGTTTCAGCCTTCTAATGAAGCGAATATCATCTGGGGTGTCTACATATAGTTTTAAATCCAACAAATCCCGAATGTTGCTGTCATGCAGAATCATCAGCCCCTCAATAATCACCAGACTTTTTGGTGCAACAGATACCGTCTCGTCCTTTCTTCGGTGATGGACGAAATCATACTGGGGCATCTCTATAGCCTTGCCCTCCTTGAGCATCTTCAGATGTTCATGAAGCAGTTCCATGTCAAAGGCATCAGGATGATCAAAATTGAAAGCAGTAATATTGGAGTTACTGATAAAAGTGGCAGAGCGATAGTAGTTGTCCTGGGGAATAAACACAAAATCTGTGCAAACTTCACTGATCTTCTTAACAATCGTGGATTTTCCAGAACCAGACCCACCGGTAATCCCAATAATTTTCACTTCTTTCATTCGAAGCTCCCTTCAGCCGATTTTCACTCTTTCTACTATAGCTGCACCTAGGATTGCAAGTGGGTGCAAGTACTATCGCACCTATTTCACACCAAAGGAGAATACGGTCGTATGTCTATAAGGTCTCTCTTTACTGAAAATACATGAAGGAAACGATTCATGGTTTGGGCCATCGGGATAGTATTGGGTTTCAAAACAGACACCACCATGCTTGGGATAGGCAACCCCACCCTTACCGATATCCTTTCCTTCGAGAAAGTTCCCACTATACATCTGTACAGCTGGCATGGTCGTCTTGATTTTCATGGTTCGTCCTGAAACAGGTTCATGAATCCATGCAAATTCAACCGGTTTGGTAGTCGGGGTCTGTTCAAGAATAAAGCAATGATCATATCCACCAGCTTCTTCCATATCTTTCCCCAATGGTTTCCCCTTGGTAAAATCAAAAGCCGTACCTTTCACCGGAAGAATGTTCCCAGTAGGAACCAGTTGATCATTAATCTCGAGGTATCGATCACAGGCGAGCTTCACCTCATGAGCGGTAATTTCCCCGCTGCCAGCACCCCGCAAATTGAAATAACTGTGATTGGTCAGATTGATCGGTGTAGCCTGCGAAGCTGTTGCTTCATACTCAATACGCAGCTCTCCATTTTTAGTAAGCACATAGGAGACTGTACAATTCACATTACCAGGGAATCCGCCCTCCCCATCGGGACTGAACAGACTCAGCACAACCCCAGGATTCCCATCCCATTCAAAGGTCTCAACGTGCCAATTTCTCCAACCCCAATTGCTCTTTCCACTATGGAGGGAGTTCTCCCCTTCATTCGTTTCTAGGGTGTACTGTTTACCGTCCAAGGAAAACGTACCCTTTGCTATACGATTGGCAAATCGTCCAACAACTTGCCCAAAGTAGGTAGTAGATGTCAAGTTGTCCAATGGATTCTCAAATCCCAGTACAATATCCCTAACCTTCTGATCCCGATCCGGGGTCTTCAATGTCTTGAGATTCGCCCCCAAACTGAGAATTTCAGCGGAGTATGGTCCACTGGAAAGCGTTATCAGATAAATGGGTTGCCCATCATTGGTTTGGGCGACAACTTGTTTGGTCAACATACTACACTCCCTTGAAGTAATCCTTTCTTGCAACGAGTATACACCCAGCCACCAATGAGAACAACAAAGAATTGACTGAATACATTACTTGGAGCTGTCATCACTCTTTAAAACAGCGAGGAATGCACTCTGGGGTATCTCAACATTCCCAACCATTTTCATGCGTTTCTTACCCTCTTTCTGTTTCTCGAGCAACTTGCGTTTTCTGCTGATATCACCACCATAACATTTGGCTGTAACATCCTTTCGGAAGGCGGTGATGGTCTCTCTGCTCACAATTGTCCCACCGACAGCTGCTTGGATGGCTATCTTGTACTGCTGGCGGGGAATCTCTCCCCTCAACCGCTCACAGACCTGCTTTCCTCGCAATTGACTGCTTCCCCGAAAAACGAGTTGGCTCAGCGCATCAACAGGCTCTCCATTGACGAGGATATCCATTCTCACTAAATCGGTTCGCTTATAACCAATCAATTGGTAGTCGAATGAAGCGTATCCACGACTCACAGATTTCATTCGGTCATAGAACTCAAAGAGCACCTCACTCAAGGGCATCTCGTACATCAGCTCAACGCGTTTCTCATCAAGGTAATTCATTCCCACCTGAACCCCGCGTTTCTCCATGCAGAGCGTTATCAGCGGTCCTACGAATTGGCTGGGTGTGATGATATTGGCTTGGATGAAGGGCTCCTCCGAATATTCAACCCGCATCGGATCTGGATATTCAAGGGGGTTGTCAATATTGACAACATCTCCGTTCTTCATATGCACAATGTACTTAACCGAAGGACTGGTAAATACGATTGACAATCCAAATTCGCGCTCTATACGCTCCTGGATGACCTCAAGATGCAGCATTCCCAAGAACCCACACCTGAATCCAAAACCCAAAGCAGCTGAACTGTCCTTCTCATAGATCAAGGAAGCATCGTTGAGTTTGAGCCTTTCAATGGCGCTCACCAACTCTTCATAGTCATTGGTATCAACCGGGTAGATTGAACTGAAAACCACTGGCTTCACATCCTTGAATCCAGGAAGAGGTTTCTTTGCAGCATTCTTGACCGTGGTGATAGTATCGCCAACCCTGACATCGCTGATAGTCTTTACACCGGTAATCACGTACCCGACGTCCCCTGCATGCAACGCATCTGTCTTCACCAGACCAAGCTGGAAGAAACCGACTTCCTCAACCTTATAGGGCGTATCGGTATGCATAAAGCGAACTTCTGAGCCAGCCTCCAGGGTTCCATCGAAAACACGACAGTGAACAATGACTCCACGATAAGCATCGTAATGTGAGTCAAAAATCAGGGCCTGGAGAGGGAGAGAGTCTTTTCCTTCTGGAGGGGGAATCTGATTGACGATTGCCTCAAAAAGCTCATCCACTCCTACACCGGTTTTTGCACTCACCAAAACAGTCTCTTCTGATTCCAAACCCAAGTCATGGTCAATCTGATGCAAGCAAGCATCAATATCGGCAGAAGGTAAATCGATCTTGTTGATAACTGGAATGATGGTGAGGTTATGTTCCATGGCCATATACAAGTTTGCCAAGGTCTGTGCTTCGACACCTTGGGAGGCATCAACAATCAGCAAGGCACCCTCACATGAGCTGATGGCACGGCTTACCTCATAGGAGAAATCAACATGTCCCGGAGTATCAACAAGATTCAGCTCATACGTTTTACCATCGGCTGCCGTGTAGGGAATGGTTACCGCTTGGCTCTTGATGGTGATCCCGCGCTCTCTCTCAATATCCATATTGTCGAGCATCTGGTCCTGCGCAGGACCACGAGACACATAGAGCTTTGCTTTTTCAATAAAGCGGTCGGCAAGAGTAGACTTGCCGTGGTCTATATGCGCAATGATGCAAAAATTTCGTGTCAGTGTAATATCAGCTGGCATACTATTCCTTATTCTTTTGTAGCTTCTTCTTGCGTACCAGGTGACTCTTCCTGTCGAGAGGCATCATCAGCCTTCTCTTGCTCAGATGATTCTCCCTGGAAATCGTTGAGAGCTTCGAAACCCAGAAGGATTCTGATCTGTGCATCATCCAGGGTCTCTTTCTCAATCAGTTCGACGGTGAGGGTATCCAATTGGTCCCGATGGGTAGAGAGAACCTTACGCGTCTCTTCCATTGCCTTGTCAAGGATCTTGTGGATTTCAGCATCAATTCTCTTAGCCGTCTCTTCACTGTAATCCTTGTGCTGAGTAATCTCACGGCCCAGGAACAACGGTTCAGACTCATCGGCAAGGTTGACGAATCCCAATCCACTCATACCCCACTCAGTTACCATCCTGCGGGCAAGGTCGGTTGCTTGCTTGATGTCATTGCTGGTACCGGTTGTGGTTTCCCCATACACCAGCTCCTCTGCAACATAGCCTCCCATGCAGACCTTTATCCAGTCATTCAACATGGACTGGGTCTTGGTATAGGGATCTCGTTCAGGAAGGCTGACGGTAAGACCAAGTGCACGCCCATGAGGGATGATGGTTACCTTGTGCAACGGATCGAGATGCTCAAGGTAGTAGTGAAGCAAGGCATGTCCTGCTTCATGGTAGGCGGTTGCTCTCTTCTCCTCATCAGTCATTGCACGACTCTTTCTTGCAACACCGAGAAGGATCTTGTCCCGTGCCTCTTCCATCTCACTCATGCCAACTGTGCTCTTGTTCTTCCGAGCAGCAAACAGGGCAGCCTCATTGATCAGGTTTGCCAAATCGGCTCCACTGGTACCAGCTGAACCACGGGCAAGACGCTTAAGATCAACATCCTTTTCCAGTTTGATTTTCCTACAGTGAATCCTGAGAATTTCTTCGCGTTCCTTAATATCTGGTAGATCGACTACAACCTGACGGTCAAAACGACCAGGACGAAGCAAGGCAGGGTCCAATACATCGGGGCGGTTAGTGGCTGCCATCACGATAACTCCTGTGGTGGTACCAAATCCATCCATCTCCACAAGAATCTGGTTCAATGTCTGTTCTCGCTCATCATTGCCCCCACCGAGACCACCTCCACGAGTACGACCAACGGCATCAAGTTCATCAATGAACAGAATACAGGGAGAATGCTTACGGGCTTGTTCAAATAAGTCACGCACACGGGCAGCACCCATACCTACAAACATCTCAACAAAGTCAGATCCACTGGTATGAAAGAAGGAAACACCACTCTCACCGGCAACTGCTTTAGCAAGCAATGTCTTACCGGTTCCTGGAGGGCCTACCAGCAGAACACCACGGGGAATCTTTGCCCCAACCTTGGTAAAGTGGTCAGGATGCTTGAGAAATGAAACCACCTCCTCCAATTCATACTTTGCTTCTATCTGACCAGCTACATCCTTGAATGTAGTCTTCGTGTCAGTCTCCATGTATTCTTTTGCCTTGCTCTTGCCAAGCGTTGACATCATCTTTCCGTTCAGCCCACTGGACTGACGATACAGCATGATGGTAAATCCGATGAAGATAATCCAGGGAAGTAGCTGCAACAGCACTTGCAGGAAAGAAATTTCCTGTACAGAACCTGTCACCGAGACACCCTGCTGTTTCAGTGATTCGAGCAACGTCTCATCAAAATAAGGTATCCTGGTCTGCGCTCTAAGTCCATTTTTCAATGCAAACCGAATCAGGGATTGTTCCTTGATCTCGACCTGCGTTACCTGGCCAGAATCAACATAAGAGATGAAAGTGGTGTACGGTACTGACTGTTCAGCACCTGCGGCACTATCAAAAAACATGTAGGCAAACAGGATTGCCAAGGTGGCAAACACTATCAGGGCAAACCGGTTTTTCGGATTATTCGGGGTCATGAAAGGTGGCTTTTTGTCATTCTTGGGAGGACCTTGCCAATACTGGTTGGGATCCTGGTTGTCCGACTGTTTGTCCGGTCCGTTCTCTTGGCTATCTTTTCTCAATTTCACTGTCATTGTTCCTTTATTCTACTACTATATATATTTGTCAATCTTCGGGCAAGGGGAGCCTTGAAACGGCGTGCCAACCGGTCCCTACCACCATACATACGTGCAAAAACCGCTACAACACCACTACGATCGCACAAGAGAGGAACCGTTGGATGTTTGCTCTTGGGAATACGGTACGAGGAGAGCAGTTTGGCTACAGAAACTCTACCAGCTTCCAGCTCAATCCAATCCCCCTCTTCTGCTGAACGTATAACCGCATTATCCAGAGAATCAGCATCAATTCTCAGCAATCTTGTATCTGTTTCACCTTGTAGTGTATCGATACGAAACACTATTCCCCCAGGCAGCAAAATCTCTTGTTCATTACCAGGATGCATCAAGGGAAAAAGAAAATGGGGGTCCTGAGCGACTTGGCGCCAAATAACCTGTCCATCAGAAATCAGTACGCTGCTGCGTCCGGCCTCGATATGAAAACGGTTGGAGGGGGTACTGGCATCAAGGTGCTCCTGTAACCGCGCAATCATAGCCTGACGAATACGCTGAGTCTCAGAAGAGCAGACCTCTGCGTACAGGCGATACAACAATCTCTCACGCATCTGTGGCATCAAACCGTGATACCAATCTAGGGAGAATTGAACCTCCCCCTTGAGTATTTTCACACGCGAAAGAGCCTCTTCTTCCAAAGTCTGCAATACAACAGCGATATCGGAAAATCGCCTGGACATGATCGAAACCGCATCGTAGGCGTTTGGAAAGAGTGCAAGGATCTGCGGCTTTATGGTATGACGTATCTTATTACGCAGATAGGCATCTTGTTCATTTGTAGAATCTTCTGCCCACTGAAACCCTTCGTCCTCTACATACGCTCTGAGGGTACGATGGGAAAGCGTAAGCAAAGGCCTGATCAGTGTGGCGTTGCCAGCGGACTGCGCAAAGGCAGCTGCGCCTTTGAGAGAAGAAATCGAGGCTGACTGAAACAGACGCATCAGCAAGGTCTCCATCTGGTCGTCAGCATTGTGTGCAGTAGCAAGATAGGTACAACCATGGTTACGGCATGCTGAATACAAAGCCTCATATCGAAGAACTCGTGCAGCAGCTTCAATACCTTCCCCATCCCTTTTAGCACGCTCTTCAACGCTTCCCTTGCCCAAATCAAGAACCTCAAGACCATATCCCAACCGTTGGCAATTCATAAGACAAAGCTGCAACTCCTGGGACAACTCTTGCTCCGAACGCAACCGATGATTGACGTACAAGACAGAAACCTGTTCTTTTGGCAACAAGGCCGAGAGCCCAATCAGCAAGGCAAGAGAATCACTGCCACCAGAAAAGGCGACAGCGATATGCATATCTCCTGGGATGTGGTGAGATGCAAGAAAATCTTGGATTGTTTTAGGAACGATTGCGTCTGTTGTAGGCAAGCATTACCTCCTCCGTTGACTTTCCACTGATAAGATCCTGCAGTGCTGAGGAAGCAAGCATGATTCCTTCCTGCAAGGCAAGAGAAGAATCACGTGAAAGGACATGATCCACCACCGACACCCCTTCATCCGGTCTACCTATTCCAATATAAATACGGGTGAAGTTGCTGCTGCCCAGCGAGCTGATAAGACTCTTGAGTCCATTATGACCAGCGCTGCTCCCACCCCTTCTGATTCTGATCAATCCGGGAGGAAGATCCATCTGGTCACAGACTACCACAATTTCTTCTGCTTTCACATCAGGGAAGTAACGCATAACTTCCCCACTCTTATTCATATAGGTTAGCGGTTCAACCAAGGATACAGAACTCCCCACTCTTGCTTGTCTATAAAGACGAAAACAGCGTTTTCTCAGGCGAACCTGAAAAAACGCTGCACAAGCTTCCACTGCATCGAATCCGACATTGTGGCGGGAGTTTGCATACTTGGCACCGGGATTACCCAGACCAAGAATCAAATGCATTGTTACCCCTACTCTTCCTCGGAAACAACTGCTGCTTCTTCTTCTTCCTCAGCAGTTTCAACAACCTCAGCCTTTACTCCCTTGACGGAAGCAACAGTCCTGGACATGTCTTCAAGAACCTTGATGGTTTCTGGGAATTTCATGTCGCTCAAGTGCAATGCCTGGTTGATCTCCAAGTGACTTACATCAGCCTCAATTGAATCGGGAAGATCCTTTGGCAGACACTCAATCTCAATTTCATGGAGAACCTGGTCAAGGACACCACCTTCACGGGTCCCAATGGGGCTTCCCTTGAGAACAACAGCGACCAAGGTACGAAGAGCTTGACCACGAGTAACCTCATAGAAGTCAACGTGCTTGATCTCTCCGCGCATCAGGTCTTCCTGATAATCCTTCAATAATACTTCATAGTGCTTTCTGCCTACAGCAATCTTCAGCAATGCGGTTTCTGAGAAGTGACGCATCTTGTTGGTGAATTCACGGGCATCAAGGGCAATGTGCACAGGATCCTTCTTGCCATAGATAACGGCAGGGATCTGGCCGCCACGAAGCAGGCGACGAGCGCCGGCACTACCGAAATCTTCGGTTCTTGGTTTAGCTTTTAAGCTTCTATTGATGTCAGACATACATACTCCTTGTACTCTCATTGGCGCATCGTTATTGCATGATGCCCAATTACCATAACATTTGGATATTTAGAATACCACTAATGTGGGAGTATAGAATGTTTTGGCGTACCAGCACAAGTACTCCACACAATGAAAAATGAGCAGCCCAAAAGACAGGACTGCTCACTACTGGGAAGGAGGGATTCGAACCCCCGGTGCCGGCACCAAAAACCAGAGCCTTAACCACTTGGCGACTTCCCAACAACGGAAATGACAGTATACCATATTTCCAAGTTTGTCCAGCGGATTGCTATAATTCCTTTTTTTCTGTTTCCTGGGGAGATTCCGGTGCTGCTTCTGAGTCATATGCATCCATTACCACTTGCTGCAAATGATCTCTAAAGTCGCTGCTGATTGGATGGGCTACATCCTTGAATTCCCCATTGGCCAACTGCCTGCTCGGCATGGCAATGAAGTCTCCTTCTCTGCCCTCTATAATCTTGATATTGTGCACCACAAATTGATTGTCAAACGTTACGGTCACATAAGCCTTCAATTTACCTGCTTGACTGACTTTTCGTACTCGAACCTCTGAAATGTCCACAAGAACCTCCAAACAACCTTTATCTTATTTTCATAACTAAACCGGTTTTCCAGCTCATTACTCCAGCTCCGAACCGCATCTGTATCTCATCGTAAACAGCCTGTACTTGTTTCGCATCTTCACTGACGAAAAACCAACAAGCACCACTGCCTGTAAGACCACAATATCCATGGCTAGCACTGCATAGCTGTTCAAGTTGGCCATAGAATTCTTGGTGCTCCACACCTTGCTGAAAATCATTATACAACAAACTTTTCCATACCGCAGGTGATTTCTCGAAAACTTCTGTAATCTCCTCACCTGTAGGCCCCAATGTGACCAAACTACCGCTGCGAACCTCGTCAAGCCTGGCATAAGCAGATGACGTAGATGTAGCAAAGGAGGTCGGCATCACCAAACACAATGCCAGATCCCTCTGCTGTATAGGTGTAATCATCTCTCCCCTACCAGTCACTATTGCGCAGCTTTGAGAGGAAAGGAAGAAGGGGACATCACTTCCAACTTGCAGCGCGATATCAGCTAGGGATTTCTCATCAAGCGCAGCTTCTCCAGCATATTGCTGCAACAGAAGCAACACAGAAGCAGCATCACTTGACCCACCGCCCAAACCAGCCTGGGAGGGTATACGTTTCTTGCAATCTATATGTAAAGAGAGTGGTAACCGAGTTCGCTCACACCATAGGCGGGCGGCCTTGGTCAAAGTATCCTCTCCATCAAGTTGAAACGCTTCCAATCCAGTTACTTCTACCTTGAAATTGCTCTTCCCCTTTACCGTGATAGAGACATCATCGGCAAGATTCACCAAGGCAAATAGGGAACGGATGGGATGATACCCATCTTGAAGCGGTTGGCCGACGGCCAGATGTAGATTAACCTTGGCATAAGCAGGACGCGCAAGTATGGTATCCATGTCATACAGAGTATCAAAGCCAATGTTGATTGTCTAGTAAGATTTTTTCATAATTGTAAGCTTAGAGCCCTTTTTTTCGGGAATTACATTTCTAAAAGTGACATATTCACCTAGGATACAAAACAAATCTAGAATACAAGCTTATGCATCTTTCCAGATACCAAGATCAATGAGCTGTTGTTGGGTTTTCTCTTTCCAATCCCTGTTTGCTTGAGGATTGGCTGGACTGGGGTGAATGATGGAACCTAGTATGTATCTACTATCAGATGAAACCACCTGTTGCAACTTTTTCAATGCATACTTTCCCACTCCTATAAGATAGGTTGGCTCCAACAGCATGATCAGGTCCAAGAGATACCGGTCACAAATTGTTTCAAGAGCCATCCTCTCAACTTTGGGAAGCTTGTCAGGAGTAATATTCTTTGCGTATTTAGATCGTTCCATGAATGCAAGCGGACAGTAATTGACAATGGCCATTTCCTGGGAAAATTCATCAGCATGTGTATAGTGCTCTTCCATCAATGCCCACAAACGCTTTCCGCTGACCTCACTTCGCTGTACAGACATTCCAAGCACTGGACGTGATGGATGCTCTATAGAAGGTTTTCCAATAGGTTCATCGAGTTTGAGAAACTGCTTCACTGCACCCACTTCACCGAAAGGGATACCATTTTGTGCCATACCGAAAGGCCCGGGATTCATTCCCAGCATCAGTGCCAGTACAGGATGAGAGAGATAGGTCCTCAGATAGGCTTCATGCATATTCCAAGCATATTGCAATGGATTGTAAATAAAAAAATCTCCACTGAATCGCAATTGTTCCACCTGCCAAGCAAACAGCTTTGTTCGTTGTACTATTTCATCCGAGTAATGCTCCACCACTGTCCCCCTAGCACAAAAGTCGGTTTGTACCGTATGATACCCCAACATGGCACAAAAGGTTGAGAAACTCAAGGGAATCATTTTTGATAAGGATGGGACGTTGTTTGACTACGCCCAGGTCTGGGAGACTATCCTCAAGGAGGGTATCGCCCTTACCTTCAATTCCATGGGAAAGCAGCATCACCAGACGGCCAAACAGGCAATGTTAAGCCTGATGGGTATTGATGAAAAGGGGCAATGCATTCCCCGTGGTTTGGTGTTCACCCATCGCAGGGTTCAAATTCTCAGAAGATTCCTGCTCTATTGTATCCGATATCGTGTAAATGCAATAAAGGCCATCAAAGGGTATAATAGAAGTGTCAAGCATAGTGAAGTCCTGCTCAACGAGAAACTCAAGCAGATGGATTTCTCTGTCCAACAACGCTTGTTCAGACGATTGAAAGAAGAGGGGTATCACATTGGTGTCATTACCAGTGACAATGCTTCCTCAACCAACCTGTTTCTATCCTTGATGGGCTTGGAAAAAATGGTAGATTTCATAGCCAGTAGAGACAGCAACTATCGTAGGAAACCCCACAGCGAAGCCTTCAATGCCTTTTGCACACAAGCAGGTATTAATCCCTCACAGGTGGCAATGGTAGGAGATACTTTCACTGATATGCTGTTCGCAAAACGTGCTCAGTCAGGTTATCGGATAGCAGTTCTCACCGGAAGCAATGACAGGAGAAGGCTGGAAAGACTGAGTGACGTTGTCTATGAGGATATATCTTTCCTAGACACTGATACGAGACTATTCCCTGCCCAATAGTACGTTTTTACTAAGAATCCAATCATTTCCTCTGAAACAATTTAGGCTTTTCTTGACAAATAGGGACCTTTCTGTGAGAATAATCGATAGATTCATATAAACTGCATCTAGTAGATTTCTATCATTCGCATTTCTTTTGGAGATTTCCCTATCATGAAACATTCCTGGGATGACCTTGACCAATATCGCGGTGTGCTGTTCGAAGGACAGTGGCCAACTGTCATTGACCTATTGCTGATCACAGAACAGAAGTTTGGAGGGCGAAACGGTTTCACTGTTTTCAAACCCAACAGGGAAACCCTTACATTCTCTGAAATTCTCCAAGAAGTCACTCGAGTCAGTTCGTATCTACAGCAATGTGGTATCGTAAAAGGTGATCATATCGTCATCAACGGAAAAAACAGTCCTGCATGGGCTATTGCCTATCTGGCAACCCTCCATGCAGGGGCAATCGTTGTTCCCTTGGACAACCAGATGAATACCGACCGTGTTGAAACACTCTGCAGTTTTGTGAATGCCTCTTATATTTTTGCTGACAAGAATGTTCTTGAAGCACTCGACACCCACAAAGAATGGTTCGGAGAATTGAAGGGATGCGCAACGCTTCTGGGAGAGAGTGAATCATTTCCAAACATTTCCACCCTAAAAGCGAAGAATACGTATAAGCGTATACCAAGCTCAGAACATGATATTGCCTCCATTCTCTTTACCAGTGGCACCACAGGCAATGAGAAAGGGGCCATGCTCACTCATGCAAATATCGTAAGCGACCTCTACCAGGCATGTGATGGAACCTTCCTTAGCCTGGATGAGACAGATGTACTGTATGCTCTCCTTCCACTGCACCACAGCTATTGCTGTACAGCAGTACTGCTTGAATCCATCAAGCATGGAGCAGAATGTGTCTTTGGGCAGGATATTGTGGTAAGCAAAATGATCAATGACCTGAGAGAAGGCAAGGTCACCATCTTTATGGGAATACCGCTTCTGTACAACAAACTGCTTGCAGGAATCATGAAACAGGTCAAGAAAAAAGGAATATTGGTCAATACCTTGGTACATACAATGATGGTAATCAATGGGTTTACCAAGAAACACTTACATTGGAATCCCTTCAGGAAAACCTTCAACAAACTACTACTCAGTAAGATTGGTCTGGACCGGAATAATTTCCTCATTTGCGGAGCTGGCCCGCTTGCGCCCAAGGTCTTCAAGCAGTATCAACAGCTTGGGCTTGATTTCAACCAAGGCTATGGACTTACCGAGACGAGTCCAATCCTTACACTCAACCCAATCAGCCACTTCAAGGTGGAATCTGTTGGAATGGTTTTTCCCTTGGTGGAGATGAAAATCGCAGAACCTGATGAAAACGGAGTGGGAGAAATCAGGGTCAAGGGCCCAAACATCACCCAAGGCTATTATAATGACCCGGTCCATACCGCTGAACTATTTGATGAAGAAGGCTACCTGAAGACAGGTGACCTTGGATATCTCGACAAGGAAAACTACCTCTATCTCAAGGGCAGGGCAAAAAACATCATCGTCACCGAAGGTGGCAAGAATGTATACCCTGAGGAGATTGAGGACCTCTTCCAGCTCTACAGCCAGGTGGAGCAGATACTTATCCGTGGATACCAAGAAAAGAAAAACATACCCAGCGAGATGATCGAAGCGGTGATTTTCCCCAATGCTGAGTACTATAAAGAACACACTGTTCCCGTGCAGGATGATCTTGAGCGGGTAATCAAGGAAGTCAATCAACGTGTTTCAGGGTATAAGAAAATAACCAAACTCACCATTACCAATGAGCCGATGGATATGACAAGTACCAAAAAGATCAAGCGCAACAAGGTGACTGCATAGTAGTTTCATGGTAGTATAACCTCATGAAAACACTCATTTCCAACGTACTCATCATACCTATGACCAAGGAAGGTTTGAGCCTTCGTGGTGATATCGGTATCGATGGGAAACATATTGTATTTGTCGGAAAGGCAGACCCTTCCTTCAAGGCAGATCGTATCATTGATGGATCCTCATTCCTGGCAATGCCTTCTTTGGTAAATGCCCATACTCATTTGAGCATGGAGCTAATGCGCAACTACAAGGATTCCCTGCCAACCTTGCAGGCATGGCTTGCCGAGATATTCCCAATCGAAGGGAAACTCACTGCAGATGACGTACTTGCCGCCAGTCGTCTTGGTGTCATTGAGCTTATCCAGAGTGGGTGCACCATGTTCACTGACATGTACTTTGAACCCCAAGCAACGGCACAGGCTGTGATTGAGGGAGGTATCAGGGGAAGCATTGGGATAACACTGTTTGGCGATCTTGAAGAGAACAAAGCCCGGGTGGAAGAAAGGGAGAAATTACTGGCCCCTTACGTTGCACAAGCCAAAGGTCGTCTCACTCTCAATGTTGCCCCTCACGCCATCTATACCTGTACCCAGGAAACCTACCAATTTGCAGCATCCTGGGCAAGGCAACAGGGTAGGGTATTCCATACACATCTCAGCGAGACCAAGAAAGAAGTGGATGACTGCATAGCACAAACCGGGTTGACTCCCCCAGCCTATCTTGCAAGGATCGGCGTCTTGCAGGATGTAAAGAGCATGCTGGCCCATTGTGTTCACTTGAGCGATGAAGATATTGACCTTCTCAAGTCGTTTGACACCACCATCGTGCACAACCCGAGCAGCAATCTCAAACTATCCAGCGGCATTGCCCCCATCGCTACCTATTTACATGCAGGAATACCGGTCGCGCTGGGTACCGATGGGGCGAGCAGCAATAATAATCTCAACATGGTAGAGGAGATGCATATAGCCAGTCTCCTGGGAAGAGTACTGAAAACTGACGGAGAGAAATTAACGCCCTACCAGGTATTGGAGATGGCCACCAAGCATGGTGCCGAGGCCCTGGGTATTGGTGATACGATAGGAACTCTTGAAGCTGGCAAGGAAGCAGACCTACTCCTCATTGATTTGAAGAAGAGCCACCTTACCCCGCTTAATGACCCATTCAGCGCATTGGTATATGCAGCACAAAGCTCTGATATCGATACTGTTTTCTGTCAGGGAACCATCCTCATGGAACAACGCAAAGTACAAACTCTGGATGAGTATGCAGTAATGGATGAAGTGCAGACAAGATGGGCTGATGTACTCAAACGCTAGCAAGGAGAAGGACATGGATGAATCATTTGTAACACTTATATTCAAGAACAACACACTTACGTTGCTCGATCAACGGATCCTGCCTACCGAAGTATCATACGTGGATTGCAAAACCTATGAGGAAGTTGAGTTCGCCATCAGGGATATGATCGTACGTGGAGCTCCGGCTATCGGAGCCGCTGCAGCGTACGGAGTGTATCTGGCAGCACTTCAATGCCCAGAGGAGAAAGCATTCAAGAAAGCCTGTGAAATCCTCAGCCTTGCCAGGCCTACCGCAGTCAATCTTGGTTGGGCAATCAACCGAATGCTGGACATCTATACTCGCAACAATATACAACCAAGGGAAGCACTCCTGAAAACATTACTCGCTGAGGCTGATGCTATCAGGGAAGAGGATATCAAGACCAACAAGCAAATGTCACGTATCGGTGCCAGGGTCGTTCCCGAGAAGGCAACCATCCTCACTCATTGCAATACCGGAGCATTGGCAACTGCAGGCTGGGGCACGGCGTTGGGTGTCATCAAGACCGCGTTCTATGACAAGAAGGATATCTTTGTGTATGCCGATGAAACACGGCCGAGATTCCAAGGAGCTCGCCTTACCGCGTGGGAACTGATGGAAGCAAAGATTCCTTCCAAGCTTATTCCTGACAGTGCCGCAGCAACACTGATTCGTGATGGAAAAATTGATTTGGTAATCCTTGGCGGTGACCGTGTAGCGGCAAACGGCGATGTGGCGAACAAGCTGGGAACCTTTGCCCTGTCTGTCATCTGCAAGGCTTATGGAGTACCTTTCTACAGCGTTGTCCCTATTTCCACCATCGATTTCTCAATTCCCGATGGCTCTGCGATTCCCATCGAGGAGAGGGAAGCAGAGGAAGTCACCCATGTACAAGGAGTGCAAGTAGCACCAAATGGGATGGATGTCTTCAATCCTGCTTTTGATGTTACCCCTCACCAGAATCTTACGGGAATCATAACAGAGAAGGGTATCATCTATCCTCCTTTCAAGGAGAATATTGAACGACTTAGACGAGGAGAGACGCTTTAGAAGCTTACAGGCAGTGGATACCCGTTCCACTGCCAAATTTTTTATGTTTTTTTGGACAGGAGCGATTTTGTGGATATGACAAAAAGAGGAACAATCCATTGCGGTCCTCCTCACTCATTTTTATTATGCCATGCCATTTACGCATACCGCAAAAAACCCTACCCCATTTTTCGGTTTTACGAAAGGCTTTACCAATTTCTCCATTTTCTATACCATCATATACAGATTATGTATATTTATACAAAGAGAGGAGCAATACCCAAATGCACGAAGCAACACAACAGATCCTTGACCACGTAAAGCAAGTCGATCCCAACCAGCCGGAATTTTTTCAAGCTGTAACCTCATTCATGGCCTCAATCGATCATTTGGTTGATGATCTGCCTCAGATTGTATATCACAAGGTCCTTGATAGGATGGTTGAACCTGAACGTGTCATCACGTTCCGCGTTCCCTGGGTAGATGACGATGGACAGCTGCAGATCAACCGCGCATTCCGTGTTCAGATGAATAGTGCAATAGGACCCTACAAAGGTGGACTGAGATTCCACCCCTCAGTTAACCTGTCGATCCTGAAATTCCTTGCATTCGAACAGACCTTCAAGAACAGTCTGACTGGCCTAGCCATGGGTGGAGGTAAGGGCGGAAGTGACTTCAACCCCAAGGGAAAGAGCGACAACGAAGTCATGCGTTTCTGCCAGAGCATGATGACCGAACTCTCACGCCATATTGGTGAGGACACTGATATTCCAGCAGGTGATATCGGGGTCGGGGGTCGAGAAATCGGATACCTCTACGGGCAATACAGGAGGATGAAAAATCGTTCTGTCGGTATCTTGACCGGCAAGGGACCCACCTTTGGCGGCTCCTATATCCGTCCGGAAGCAACGGGCTACGGATTGGTCTATCTTTCAGCTGCTATTCTGGAAGGCAAGGGAAAGAGCCTTCAAGGAAAGACCTGTCTTGTCAGTGGCAGTGGAAACGTTGCACAATACACCGCTGAAAAGCTGTTGCACATGGGTGCAAAACCGATCAGCATGAGCGACTCATCGGGTATTCTCATCGATCCTTCCGGAATTGATGAGAAGAAACTTGCCTACATCAAGACTCTGAAAAATGTAAGAAGAGGAAGAATCAGCGAGTATGCCCAGCAGTTCAAGGAAGCAACCTACATCCCCCACAATGGCTCAAACGATGCCAATCCTCTGTGGGATGTAAAAGCTGACTATGCTTTCCCTTGTGCTACCCAGAATGAAATCAATGGGAATGATGCCAAAAACTTGGTAGCTAATGGGATTTCATTGGTAGGAGAAGGTGCAAATATGCCTACGACATTGGAAGCCGATGATATCTTCAAGGAAGCAGGTGTTTTACATGCTCCTGGAAAGGCAGCCAATGCCGGTGGTGTTGCAGTCTCTGGATTGGAGATGGCACAGAACAGCCAGAAGCTCCAATGGACTCCTGAACAGGTCGACCAGCAGCTTCAACAGATCATGAAAAACATCTACGCTTCCATCAGCCAGGCAGCAGATAAGTACAGCACACAGGACAACTTAGTCGATGGTGCAAACATTGCTGGATTCCTGAAAGTAAGCGAGGCCATGATTGCCCAAGGATATGTGTAATAAATTCATGCTTTCACTTTACGGCAGGCTGAAAAGCCTGCCTTATTTTTACCTGTACCCTATTAGGAATAAAACCCACTGTACTACCGGCGAAATTTAGGGTATCATGGAAGGCAAGGAGAATAGCTATGAAAGATCAGATTTTCTACATTTGTAAGCACTGTGGCAACATTGCTGTGAAGGTTGTTGACAGAGGTCCGAAACTCTCTTGCTGTGGCGAGGAGATGGCCCCCTTGAAGGCAAACACCGTTGATGCAGCCCAGGAGAAGCATGTTCCTGTTGTAAGCATTGAAGGGAACAAGCTGAGTGTGAATGTAGGTTCCGTGGATCATCCAATGACCCAGGAACACCACATCGAGTTCATCTATGTCCAGACTGAAAAGGGTGGCATGAGAAAGGCTCTCCCTGTTGACGGAAAGCCACACGCAACCTTTGCCCTCGATGAGGACAAGGCTGTTGCTGTTTACGAGTATTGCAACCTACATGGACTCTGGAAGGTCGATCTCTAGGATTGTACCAACGTTTCCACCAGCTTGGCTTCCAAAGCCAACAGTGATGCATCACCGATATTCCTCGCATTGCGGGGAATATCTATTTTTTGGTACAACAGTGGTTGTTTTGGGTCACCCAGACAACACACTGCATCACCAAGCAAGATGGCTTCCTTAGGGTCATGAGTAACAAACAGCGTAGTTTTTGGACTCTCTTCCCATAATCTGATGAAAGCATGCACAAGAGCATACTTCAATTTGATATCCAAGCTCTGGAAAGGCTCATCGAGCAACATGAGATTACACTGGTGAGCAAAGGCTCTTGCAATCGCAACACGCTGCCTCATTCCACCTGAGAGCTGATGAGGATAGAGTGATAAACTCTCCTGCAGCCCAACAAGATCAAGATAGTGCAAAGCACGCTCTTCTCTCTCATGTCTCTCCTTACAGGAGGAGCGAAGGGCAAGCTCGACATTCTCATATACGGTACTGGAGGGAAGTAGTCTTGGCTCCTGGAAGAGATAACTGATTACCCCTTGCTCACCATCTTCCTTTTCAATTGTCCCTTCATCTGGTTGCAGTAATCCAGAAGCCATTTGCAACAAGGTTGTCTTTCCTTCACCTGATGGCCCGACAACAGAGAGTATCGTTGAAGGAGGTACCTCAAGACTGAAACGATCGAAAACCTGGTTCTCACCGTATCGCTTGGAGATATTCAAGAAACGCATGGAACCCTCCTCGCATCGAGGCGATGCTTCAGAGCGCCGATTCCATCCACCACGAAGGCAAAAACCAGATCTCCAAAGGCTGTAAGGAAAACGGCGATCAAGGTCCAGGAGAGCACCCTGTCAGTCTCCAGCTGTACTTGGGCAAGTTGCATCCTCGATCCAACACCATACTGGGGGACCGTCAATACCTCTGCAGCAATTACCACTTTCCAAACCATCGAAAGCGCAGTCTTTGCACCAGTGACAAAGAAAGGAACCAAGGAAGGAATAAAGAAATGTACCAGCTTTGTCTGTTTTGAGAATCCGTAGAGGTCACACATCTCATCGAGATTGGAATCAAGTTGCCTTACTCCCATCTCCATCTGTACAAACATTACCGGAAACCCCATAAGAAAGGCTGAGAACAAGGGTACCGTTCCACTGGAGAACCAGATAAAGGCAAGCAGAATAACGCTCATCACCGGTACCGCTTTCAGTGTCGTGACAAACGGTTTCAAGAAGGTGGAGAGCAAGGTGAACCTACCAGCAAGCACCCCAAGGATTGAAGCACTCACAAGAATGATCAGGAAACTCTCCAATGCCCTGAGAACAGTGAACAGCACATTTGCAGTAAAGACCGGTTCACGTACCAAGCCAAGCAAGGTAGTGAAAACCGGTCCTAGACTGGGAAGCAGAATCTGACTATCGATCCACATGGAGGCAACCTGCCAAATGATGAGCAGGATTCCCGAAGCAAGAAGAAGTACCAGATCCCGCTTCACATAACGCATGTGCTACTCCTTACAGATATAAATTGTCTGCAGGAACCGCACCACCGATGGCTGCTGGACTGAAGGAATGGAGGAACCTGTAATAAGCCTGTACTTCCTCTTTCGCTTCTTGACTGGGCACAAATACCAAGTTACAGAAAGGAATGGAAGGAGTAGCCAATGCAGCCTTCATGATCCCTGCCTCCTCAATTGCCTTTCCAGCTGCTTGGGGTTCTGCGTTGACCCATGTTACAGAATCTTCATAGGCATCGAGGATATCCTCTAGTGCTTCCGGGTGTTTCTCTGCAAACTGTTCACTTACCACCATAACACTCATTGGATAGTTTGCAACTCCAGAAAGTTCCTCATAGAGCGCTTGTACATCAACAACTTCTTTTGCACGCTTGCTTCCATTGATAATCATGGAAACAAACGGCTGTGGCAACATGACCAGGGACACCTTTCCAGCAATGGTCAGCTGTGCAAGCTGTGCAGGACTGGCTACAGAATAGTCAAGGATTACATCCACTCCAGCCTCAAGACCAGCTTCCCTGAGCAACAGCTGGGCCATCTGATCGGGAGTGGATCCAGCACCGGGTACATGTACCGTTTTTCCCAGTAGATCGTCCACACCTTGAACCGATCCATCACTGGAAACTACGCTGAGCATCCCATTACCGATAACTGCAGCAAGCTTGATCTTGACTCCCTTATTGTAGATATTCGCAGCAAGATTGGAAGGAAGACAGGCAAAATCGAGCTCCCCATTGGCCAGGCGGGCTACCACTTCATTGGGAGAAGGGAATACCTGCATTGCAATCTGAATGTCCTCGGTGATTCTTCCACCATTCTCATTCAGGGCAACAGAAGAAAATCCAGTAGGTCCGGCCATGACAGCGAACTGAACTTCCAATGGCGAGTCAACCGGAGTCTCAGCAACCGGCTGTGCCCCGATTGCCACCATGGCAAGCAAGGCTACGAAAACAAGACTGATTTTGTGTTTCATCACATATCTCCCTATGGAAAGAGGGGGTAATCCCCCTCCTTCACTTATTCTACACTGATACGGAAATACCGCTTCTTTCCAGCACGGAGAATCAACTCCCCATACTCATCCAGATAGGAGGAGTCGATGAGTGTCTTGGGATTCTCAACACGTTGTTCCCCGATCCATGCACCTCCACCTGTTACCAATCGTCGGGCATCACTGTTGGTTGCAGCCAAGTCAGTCCGGCTGAACAAATCCAACACTCCAATACCTGAGTCCAGCTCTGCCTTACTGATGGTCAGTGAAGGCATTCCTTCACGCCCATCGATGCCCAGATTGGCACCATTGAACATCGCTTTTGCTGCAGTTCTGGCCTTTTCGGCCTCTTCTTCGCCATGAATGATCTTTGTCTGTTCATAGGCAAGACGGTCCTTTGCATCGTTGATATTGACGTTTTCGCCCTCATACTGAGCAATTTCCTCAAGAGAAAGGAAGGTAAAGAGCTTAAGGAACCTCACCACATCTGCGTCGTTGACATTTCTCCAGTACTGGTAGAAATCATAGGCACTGAAGAGTTCTGGATCGAGGAAAACCGCACCCTTCTCGCTCTTGCCCATCTTGTGTCCATCAGCACGGGTGATCAGGTTGAATGTCAAACCATAACATTCAGGACCACCAAGTTTTCTGATCAACTCGATGCCACTGACAATATTCCCCCACTGATCATCCCCTCCGATCTGCAGGCGGCAGCCATGATCACGGTTGAGAATGTGAAAATCGTAGGACTGCAGAAGCTGATAGTTGAACTCAATGAAGGAGAGCCCACGCTCGAGGCGTTGCTTGTATGATTCAAAGGTAAGCATCCTATTCACCGAGAAATGCTTTCCAATCTCCCGGAGGAAGGTGATATAGTTCAATCCATTGAGCCAGTCTGCATTATTCAATGCAACAGCTTTTCCTTTTCCACCCTCCGGCTGCTCGCTGAAGTCAACAACTGTTCCGAGCTGTTCCTTGATGGAGGCACAGTTCTTCTCAATCTGCTCAACGGTGAGCATCCTTCGCATCTCTGTCTTTCCTGAAGGATCCCCAATCATGGCAGTTCCACCTCCGACAAGTGCGATAGGGTTATGACCTGCGTTCTGCAGATGGTGCATGGCAAAAAACGGCACCATATGACCAATATGAAGACTCTTACCGGTTGGATCTGCACCTACATAGAAGGTAACAGGACCTGCATCCATCAGGTCACTGAGCGCATCGTAATCGGTACATGCTTTGACGAACCCTCGGTCTATCAGGGTCTGTAGGGCTTTATTCATTGTACTACTCCACTCGCTTGTATGCTTTGTTTGCTTCCTTGATCGTTGCAACCAAAGTTGCAATGCTCACACGGCTCTGTTCCATACTGTCCCTGTATCGTAGGGTGACCGTGTTGTCTTCCAGAGTTTGGTAATCAACGGTAACACAGTATGGGGTTCCAATCTCATCCATCCTGCGATATCTACGCCCGATCGCGCCACTAATATCGAAGAAGGTTGAGAAGTCATCTCTCAGTTCCTTCTCAAGCTTGGAAGCAAATTCCGCGATTCCGTCTTTCTTGACCAGAGGAAGAACCGCAACAGTTACAGGAGCAATGTTCGGATGGAAGTGCAGCACCGTCCTGACATCTCCCCCTTCCAAGGTCTCTTCCTCATATGCATCGCTCAGTGCCATCAATACATTACGGGTTAAGCCAGCTGAGGTTTCCACAACATAAGGGATGTAGCGCTGGTTATCCTCAGGATCAAGATACGTAAGATCTTTCCCACTGAACTTCTGATGCTGTCCAAGGTCGTAATCGGTCCGGTTATGGACACCCTCAAGTTCCTGCCAGCCCATGGGGAAGAGGAACTGAATATCATAGGCATCCTTTGCGTAGAAAGCCAGCTCGTCTGGGCCATGCTGATGCCACCTGAGGCTGCTTGGCTTGATACCCATCTTATGATAGAAAGCCATCCGCTGTTCACGCCAATAGCCGAACCATGTCTCGTCAGTCCCAGGCTTACAGAACCACTGCATCTCCATCTGCTCGAATTCACAGGAGCGGAAGATAAAATTCTTCGTGGTGATCTCGTTTCTGAAGGACTTGCCTACCTGTGCAATTCCGAAGGGAACCTTCACACGGCTTGAGGATACCACATTCTTGAAATCTGCATAGATTCCCTGGGCAGTCTCAGGTCGAAGGTAAATGGTTGAGCCTCCGTCAAGATTTGCGCCAATGTGAGTCGCGAACATAAGATTGAAATTTCTTGGTTCTGTAAAACTATCGCGAGTACCACAAGTGGGACAAGCACCGCCGAGATCAATCTGATCGGCACGGAATCGAGACTTGCACTGCTTGCAGTCAACCATGGGGTCACTGAAGTTGGACACATGTCCACTCGCTTCCCAGACTCGGGGGTGCATGAGGATGGAGGCATCCAATCCTACGATATCATCATGGATCTGGGTCATCTCTTTCCACCAGAAATCGCGGATATTGTTTTTCAGCTGAACACCCAGTGGCCCGTAGTCATAGGCACCATTCAAACCACCATAAATTTCACTTGACTGAAAAATAAATCCACGTCGCTTACATAAGGAGACAATCTTATCCATCGTTACTTCTGCCATTTGCTTATACCTCTCTATTCAGCACGTCCAACGCTGTTTCAATTCGTTTATATGTCTCTTCCTGGCCCAATAGTTTGATCGAGTCAAACAATGGAAGGCTAACCGTACTACCGGTGAGGGCAACCCTCAAGGGCATGAATACCCCATTCACCTTGATATCCAATTCATCGGCCAGGGAAGCAATCTCCGCTTCAATTTCCTCTTGGTTCTTGCCTGTATCAAACCCTTCCTTAAGCTTTGCATAAGCTCTCTCCAAGGCGAGGGTTGCAGTAGCCAGGTCCACCTTTTTGGCAGCGAACAAATTCACATCCTCATAGGCGGGTGTCTCAAAAAGGAACCTACTCAGATCTACAATGTCACTGAGTACCTTCAGCCGCTCCTTACTCACTACCGTGAGAGCAAGCATGTCGCGCTTCTCATGTTCCTGTAGGGGAAGCGTGACAAATCCAGCTTTCTCCATGTAGGGAAGCAACATTTCCAAGAGCTCTTCATCACCTTTCTGACGGATATACTGTCCATTGAACCAATCAAGTTTCTTGTAGTCAAATATCCCAGGAGCCTTATTGATCTTCTCCAGAGTGAAGAGTTGTTCAAGTTCTTCCTTGCTGAAAAACTCCCTCTGTCCATCGTAGGACCATCCTACCATGCTCACATAGTTCATCAAGGCCTCAGGCAGGTATCCCTTCTCACGAAACTCCCTCACAGCTGTCGAGCCGTGACGCTTGCTGAGCTTCTGCCCATCCTTGCCCATAACCATCGGCAGATGGCAATACATGGGAGGCTCCCAACCAAAAGCTTCATAGAGAATGATGTGCAGAGGACCGGAAGGAATCCACTCCTGTGCTCTCATGATATGTGTAATACCCATCATGTGGTCATCAATGACGTTTGCCAGATGATAGGTGGGAAATCCGTCACTCTTGAGCAGTACAGGATCAGGACTGACATCCTTGTTCTTTCTAGAGATATCACCCATGAGCACATCGTGGAAGGTTGTCTTGCCCTCAGAGGGCACCTTCAAACGGATGACGGGTTTTATGCCTTCATCCTCATACGCCTTACGCTGTTCGGCAGTAAGATTACGGCAGTGGCGGTCATATCCCTGCTGCTTGCTCTTCTCTTTCTGTTGTTGTTCACGCAAGGCTTCCAACCGTTGTGGGGTACAGTAGCAGTAATAGGCTTTGCCTTCATCTACCAGTTTCTCAGCATACTGCTTGTACAGGTCGAAACGCTCGCTTTGGATATAGGGACCATAATCTCCGCCGACTACGGGACCCTCATCCCATGTAACACCCAACCAATCGAGCGTGTCATATAAGTCCTGCAAGGACTCATCACTGTAACGTTCACGATCGGTGTCTTCCACACGTAAAATGAACTTGCCTCCGTTTGCACGGGCAAAGAAATAGTTGAATAATGCGGTCCTTACCCCACCGATATGTTGCAGACCGGTCGGAGAAGGTGCATAGCGTACTCGTACTTCCATCAGGATACACTCCTCTCAATGCTACTGTTGTACCGTAAATCAGAGATTATAGCAACACAGATGACAGGACAGGAGTCCAGTATTTAGACACGTGTCCCAATAGTGGGCTCTCCTGTTGACCTTCTTGCCGTATTTCGATACGGTACACTCAATTGAACGGAGGAACACAATACTGATCAACCCAACGATACCAGCCTTTTTTGCAGGGGGAAACACCTCCCTCACAAACCTGTTTAGGTTGCCTGTTACCCTATTTACTACGTTATACACTTCCAAATATCTCAGCCCTTTCAATCAGTTCTCCAGCTTTCCAACTGAACTGCTGTTCCTACTCTTTTCCCTTATCAGTTTTCTACTCGCATACAACATCCAACGAACCTGCAGACCGCGTTATCTGCGAGAGCATGAACTGCTGGTAAGTGATATTCTTGCTCATGAGGAATTCCTCAAACTGAAAGCGTATCATCATCATGCAGGTCATATCTACGACCATGTCACCAGGGTAAGCTACATCTCATACCGTATCAGCAAGGCTTTAGGGCTGGATTATCACGCTGCAGCACGGGGAGGCTTGCTCCATGACTTCTTCCTCTATGACTGGAGGGAACGAAAGAGCCAGGATGAGAAGCGCTCATCCCACGGAAAGGAACACCCTTATATCGCTTTGGAGAATGCACAGAAGTACTTCACAGTGAATGCAAAGGAAGCTGACATCATTGTCAAACATATGTTCCCAAAGACCCTCTCTCTTCCCAGATATCGGGAGAGTTTCATCGTAAGTCTCAGCGACAAGATTGCTGCAGTCTACGAATATTCCCTAGGACTCAAACGCTCCTAACGTTTTCCTTCTATCCAGGAAACCACCTCAGCCATGGCCCTATCCTGGGCCTTCTGATTCTTGTCGTAAGGCATGAGGTGTCCGATATCTTCAATATGCAGGTGTTTGTTTACCCTTTTGCTCTTGCTGGTAACCAACATACAGGCTTCCTGGGGAATGGTGGGATCCTTTCCTCCGCTGATAGCCAATGTATCTGATCCTAGGTGATCGATGCAGGCAACCGCTTGCTTTCGAACCCGTTCCAACTCCCAAATTCCTGATGGAAACTGATATGACCAATACTGGGATCCCAGATATGCATCGTCATCGGGATCTCCCTCATAGTAGAAGTGATATTCTGGATCACCCTGCCAGGAGACTTTGCGTTTCTTGATAAAATGCTTCAGCAACCAAATGGTCTTCCTCGGAATAGCGGGAATCACCAGAGCCGGAGCAAGCAAAACCAACGTGTCGGCAGAAAAGGCATCAGCAATAATGGTGGCGATGGCTCCTCCCATGGAGTGACCAACCACGGAAACCTTTTCATATCTACTGGAAAGATGAGCATAGGCATCATAAGCAGTTCCAATCCAGTCCTCTGCCTTGGAAGCGAGAAAATCCTTGTTGCTTGTACCGTGACCCGGGTAACGGGGACAATAGACATCATACCCCTTCTCGAAGAGATCAATACCTGGCCTGATCAGCTCCCCAGGATACCCAGTGTATCCATGACAGAGCAACACTGCCTGCTCTGTTGTCTCGTCATGGACCATTGCCCATGCCCTGGCACTTTTTCTGACAGGAGACTGGTCCTGATAGTGCTTTGCTGAAAAATCGGGTACTTCATAGGTTATATGCATAAAGCTTCCTCCTACCAACTCTGTTTCAAAAGGTTCAATAAGTCTATGCGGCTCCTTACCTGGGTCTTCCCATAGATGTTTGCCACATGGTTGTTCACCGTATTTGCGCTGATCCCCAGCTCACTGGCAATCTCCTTATTGGTCAAACCTTTGCTGATCAACTGTATGACCGAGAATTCCCTCTCCGTTATATGATACTCCTCAAGATCATCAAGGCTCAATTCAATCTTTGGCTTCTTAGCCCCATCATCACGGCCAATCCTTACGAATGTGATGAACAAGAATGTCATAATTGTGATGGAAAGTGCAAGGAAGTAAACACCAAAAAGGAAGGGCTTAAGCGCAGGAAAGAAGAGAGCCAACAGAATTGCCGGTACCATTGAAGCACTCACGATAATGATGGCAAGCGCTGAAGCTCTGGCAGTCTTGTTCTCAATCGTCTTGATGTTCCGCAACATGACTATCAAACTGAAGCCCATGACGAAAACAAACACAAAAAGCATCGCCTGGTCCAATACCATCTTTCCCGTAATCTCTCGTGCTATCCCCAATCCAAGATAGGTGGCAGCTAGGGAAAAAAACAATCCTTTGTATGGATTTCTCCATGGGTGGGCTATCACCCAGGTTGTAAAGTACGGGATAAAGACGATAAGGAAGGCAAGATCAGCAAGAAATACTGAAGTGATAATGATCGAAACTACCGTATAGGCAACTCCACTGAGGAACATTTGGCTGAGAACCTGTAGTGCCAAGAGCATCATACATCCCAGAAGGGATGCATGACAGACAATAAAATAGGTTGCCCAACGCTTTGCGTTCGCAAGGCGGTACACGATGGCCAAGGCCAATGTCATACAACCAAGACCGAACGCAAGCATGTAGACCAGTAGCAGGATTCCGCTCACTGTCCTATCCTTTATTCTTGTTGAGGCCCAGGCGCTTCTGATTGTGTGTAAGATCAGCCAACCCGCAAATATCGGTGATATCATTCAACAATGCCACCATATTGGTAGGCGCCAACCCTACCTGCGCAGCTACGAGCGCATTATAGGAAGATGCATTCACGGCAGCCTTTGACTTCGCTGAATAGAGTTTGAGATGCAGGTCAAGTCCTTCATCCAAAAGATAGGAGGCATCACTTCTAAAGACAGGGAATTGCTTGGAGAGTGCGCTCTCGATCAGAGCAGGATCATTCACGAAACCCTTGGGAGTCTGCAGGTGCAGCAGATACCAAAGAGGCAGGGATGGATTGTTCCAAGCCAGACGAACCTTTTTCTTCTCTGCAAGGGGCATTGCTTTCTTTACGTCCTGTACGGAGACATTCAGGTCAACAAGTCCGAAGACCAACCATACACTGCTGTATTTCTCCTTGTTCCGCATCTGCCCAGCCAAGGTGATCAAGTGGGAAAGATCCTTGTAATTAGGTTCCCATACCACCGTCATATTTGCATAGCGGCAGTCCTTGCGCATTTGGGAAAAATAGAGGGCTTCCGCCTCTGTTGCTGTCACCACCAGTACGGTCCTGCGTGGTTTTTGGGATATGCGTTTTCGTGCCATTATTACTCCTCCTTATCCTTGCTTGTGTCCACAAAAGAGAACTCCGAGAGAATCGGAAGAGCTCCGAATGCTCCATTCATGTACTGACTCTGCGTCTTGTCCTTACTTCTTGAATACTTGAAATTGGCCAGACTGAAGTATACGGTGGCACTCTCACTGTTCTTCTCAGCAAAGTAGACACCATCACGCCTGAGCAATCCCGGCTTGAGGAGGGAGGGGTTGCAATCAACCACAAGCATCTGGGAACCATACCCAAGGTTGCTTGCCTCGAATATATCCACAATGTGACAGAGAACATCAGGATGTAACAGCATGCCAAAATCATCGATCACCAGTGTCTGGTTCCGGGTAAAGGCATCAAAAAATGCAACACCCATCAGACACAGGCGCCTAAGACTCAAACTCTCCAGGGAAAAATAGGAGGCATAGTGTTGTGTAACATTGGTATGGACAAAGATGATTCTCTCATCCTTGACCCTGATGTCACGAATATCAGTGATATCGACACTCCAAAGGAAGTTGATCAACTGCTGGACCCACTCAGGATGTTCACTCAAGCGGTTGATGAGATATTTCTCACTGATGTTTGAAACACCCATAGGGAGCAGATGCAAGCTGTCACTCAACCAAGCATAGAGCAAAGAGGTGGTATCACTGCCCTTCTGGGCAGATGCTGCCAGGAATGAGTGCTTCTCATCTACCTTCCCAACCAATCGCTTCTTATCACCACGATACATCTTGCCCCATCGATACTTGTAGGTCAGTTCTTGCTCATCGAGTAGGAGACTGTTCTCGTCAACCTTCCTTTCAAACATCATTCGTTTTGAACGACCAATGAGGTGGTAGAGGGATTCCTCGAAAATCTTTTCCCGGTCGCTGACCAATGTGTACTGAGCAATGGTTGGTTCCCCACTCTCTTCATCACGGTCTACTAGTACCCTGATGATAATGGTTGCGGGCTGTCCCTTCTCCTCGGAATAGGCGAATGATGTACCACTGAGAATCTGGAGAGGGTTCTCCGTCTCCTCTGTTGCACATACAATACCTTTCAATGCTTCAAGAGCACGAACGAAAGAGCTCTTTCCTGCTCCATTGGGACCTACAATGGCTGCTGTCTTGATCAGCTTCAGTTTCTCAGTGACTTCGACAACTTTTGACTCAGGGAACCTATTATCCCTGACCGCTTCAAAAGAAATGGTTTGCGCAGACTTTACGGACTTGAAGTTCGCAATAGTCATATCCAGCAGCATACGCTACCTCCTCATACCCATAGGTGGATTCACCAAAGATTTTGCATACTCCGCCCCACTGATGGCCATTTCTCGATGGCATCCATCAAGCGAGATGGAAGGGTTTCATCGCCATGATTGTCCGTGGCGATCACATCAATCAAGCCAAGTTCCAAATAGGGAAGCGAGAGTCCGCTCTCCACAGCTTCAACGTTTGTCTGTAGTAAACAACCGAGAGAACGCAAACGTTGCAACATTGCACTCTTTGGGTTCAACCAAAGATATCGTTCAACATGCGCTAAGAGAGGACGGTAGTGCTTCTCTGTGAGTTGTTGCAACCGTTCCAACAATCTGGGCGGTGGCAAGGAGAGCCCAAACTCCACCAACGCAAACCTCCCATCGATGGGAACCGACTTGAGGGTCTCCTGTTCACCTACAAAAAGCTCACTGCCCAAGTAGGTCTGTATCCCTAAAGCCTCCGCTTCTTTCTTTGCCCACTCGTAGGTCTCTCTGAGCCCAGCGATGTTTGTAGTCACATAAGGATTGTAGATATGGGGAGTAAATGCTATTGCTGTGACGCCAGAGAGCTGGTAAAGATTCAGCATACGGATGAACTGTTCTCGTGAAAGGTAGCCGTCGTCAATCTCAGGCAGAAGATGGCAATGCATATCACAGATACCCATAGAAAAACTCCTTGCCGTGATTATATCCGGAATCTTGAAAATGTGAAAGGATAAAAGGAGCTTTGCAAGGAATTAGGCTATCAAACAGTGACTAAAATTCAATCATCGCTTGTGCAGAGCGCTTTGCACCAGAGAGATGGTGCTTTATCTCAGTCAGTTCACTGACCATGTCTGCGACAGATATCAATTGGGGTGGAGCATTTCTCCCGGTAATAACGATATGAGGAAACCCTTCCTTGTTCTTATGATCTGCAAGCCAGTGACAGACTTCCTCACAGTCTAGGTATCCAAGGGAAAGGGTGTAGGTGAATTCGTCGAGGACAATCAGATCGTAGGAAGCGGAAGATATCCAACGCTTTACCTGCTGCCATCCTTTCTTAGCCAACTCAGCATTCTTTGCATTGTTGTCCCCTTCCCAGGAAAAACCAGCACCAAACTGTTTCCAAGGCACCTCAAGCTGCTTGAGGATGCGGTATTCACCACTATCCAGGAGAGCGGGGTCCTTCTTGATGAACTGGGCAACTGCACAACGTGCACCGTGGCCCAAGGCACGAATCAACTGTCCCATTGCAGAAGAGGTCTTCCCCTTCCCATCTCCCGTATAAACCAGAATCAGAGAGGATTGTGTTGCTTTCAATTGCTACTCCATTACCATGTATTGAGTCATTGTTACACCCTGTCCATCATCCACCGAGTCCCCGCTTATCTGCTGCTGGGCAAGTTGGTCCTGACTCAATGCTTGTTGCAGAATCAAGAGCGTATCATGGGCTCGTTTATCACCCGTTGAGTTATACACATCATTCATAAAATCTACAGACGCCTGAAGATTTCCCAATGCTGCAAGCATCAGGGATGCATTGTATCCACTACTAAGTTGGCGTGTTTGTTGCCAGACAGACAGGAATTGCTGGTACGCTCTTTGGTATTCGCCATCCTTGGCAAATTGGTGTGCTGTATCTGCTGAAGCGAGCTTTTCCTTGTTCTTCATAAGTGAAAGATACCTTGTCTCCCAAGAGGGAGCCAACTGGAGTGCCATCTTGTCTGTTGCACGCTCGATTATTTGGGAAAAGAGAGAATCGAAAGAGGGAGCCAGACCACTGCTGTAGTTCCTCTCATCACGATAGCTGCCATCCGGGGCATAGTATCGTGTCCCAATCTTGGTTTGCTCCTCTTCCTTGTCTGTAAAGCTATCACTTGCCAATATTCTACCATCTCGCAAACTGGTTATGGTGTATGAGAGCCCAAGGGTGGCTTCCTGTACAAGGCAATACTCTCGCTTCGTGACTTGCTCACTGCTTACACCGCTACTATCGGTAACAAACTCCCGTCTATCAGTCCCCTCTACGCGCTCTTCCATATCCATATAGGAGATTTCACTGCTCATGAGCAGGTCAAACCCCTTATCACGCATCAAGCGAATACTATCTTCGCCTGCTTTGGAAAGACTGAGATAGGCATCGGTAGCCTCCGGGGCCAGTATTGAGAAATAGCGGGTATCACTCACAGCCTGTACAATCTTCCGTGTTGCAAGAGAGGCAACACGCTCTGAAAGATTAGGGTCGTAACCGGTGGAGAGCGTAAAATCAGTCTCCTGCAAGCCACTGACCCAGGGACTCACAGGTCTGCCGTAGGGAAAACGGTACATGGATGTAGAGGAGACGGCGAGACTCCTTCCTCCCTGTAGGTCCACTTCACCCGGTACCATATGACGAACCCTCACCGAGGTTGCGCAACCACTGAGGACCAAGACAAAAACAAGAACCAGTAACCCTGGTGCCAATCGCTTCATTATCTCTCTCCTTCTGCCAGGAGGTAGTCTGCTGCTGCCTCCAATGCTCGGACCATGCCAGCAGCATCGGCAAGATTCTTCCCTGCAATGTCAAAGGCAGTTCCATGATCCACACTGGTTCTCAAAAACGGAAGGTTCCAGGTGATTGAGATAGTCTGGTTGAAATCATAGGTCTTTGCAGCTATATGTCCTTGATCATGATAGAGGGAGATCACTGCCCTATACTTGCCGACCCTTGCTTGGTAGAAGACTGAATCGGCTCCAATGGGACCGGCAACATCCACCCCACGGTCTCTGGCTTCCAGGATGGCAGGCTCGATGGCTCGCTCTTCTTCATCACCAAAGAGGCCATGTTCCCCGCAATGCGGATTCAGACCCGCAACGGCAAGGCTGAGCTCATTTCTGAATGCGCCACCATGATTCTTCGTTATTGCATCACACTCAAGAATGGTCTTCAGCAATGTCTCCTTTGTCACCGCATCACATGCCTGGCGTAATGAGAGATGCCTGCTATGGAAGAATATTTTCAATCCAAGCGTATCGAACATTGTTATTGCACGCTTGGTCCCGCTAAGCGCACTGAGAATTTCGGTATATCCAATATGGTCTACACCGGCGGCTTTCAAGGCTTCCTTATGAAGTGGTGGTGTTACCAAAGCATGAGCATATCCGCAGCCAACAAAACGGACCGCCTCCTCCACTGCATGATAGGCAGCACGGCCACACATTGCCTGTATCTCTCCATAGCTGAATCGATGCATATCCAAGATATTCTGGGAGTAAAGGATATGACGACTGCCGCTTTCGATTGCACGAACCAAGGAATTGTCATCAACAACCACAGCATCAAAATCTGAAGGGATGCCCAGATCAGTAGATACCTTCTTCAAGAGAGGGACATCGCCTATTACCACCATCCCCATGGAAGGAGGAAGATTTACGCGTTGCATAGCCTTCAGCACAATCTCAGGACCAATCCCTGCTGGGTCCCCAAGAGGGACAGCCAGATACCATCGTTTTGTTTCCATATTCGCATCATAGCAGTGTGATTCTTACCTGTCCATACACACAAACCGATACAACCAATTGACAACCTGATTACCTTCTCTTATGTTGGAGGTGTGGGATTTGAATCTGATTTCAAGGAGTAACGACATGGCTAAATACCGTGATGAAGAAGATGAGCTCGATGATGAGGAAGATCGTTATTTCAGCAGGCTAGAGGATGAGGAAGATGCTTATCTTGCCGATCTATTTGATGCTCCTGAGGTAATTGATTTCGGTGATGACGATGATGAAATGCTCGATGAGGATGAAGAAGACGACGAATTGCTCGATGATGGGTTCATGGTCGATGGAGATGAGTCCTACGAGGATGAGTTTTACGACGAAAATGACGATTTCGATGAGACGGACGCATTTGAAGATGATGACTTTATCTAATCCAGATTGACCCTGAAAAATCCCTCCCCGGACTCCCCGGGGAGTTTCTTTTTACTTCATTACAAAAAAAGTTCATGTTTCTACGTATAGATACTTGCACTCTTCTGAGTTTCTATATATAGTAACGTCATCACAGAGGAGATTGACCATGAAAAGAATAAGTATCCTGCTTTTAACGTTCTTGCTTATCGGAACCCACCTGATCGCACAACCTGCCACTGAAACAGATCCGGCAGTAGGGACAGAGAAAACCTATACCATCGGTATTTCCAAATTGGTCAGTCACCCTGCCCTCGATGCAATTGAACAGGGAATCATGGATCATCTTGAGGCAAGTGAATTCTCTGCAACGTTTGATAACCAGAACTGCAACGGTGAAATTGCCACAGCAATTGCTATTGCCCAGAAATTCAAGAGTGACAACAAGGATATCGTGGTTGGTATCGCTACCCCGGCGGCTCAGGCACTTGCCCAGATAATCAAGGATAAGCCAGTGGTATTCGGGGCAATCACCGACCCTCTGGCAGCAGGATTGGTCGTTGACTATACGAAGACTGAAGAGACGAATATTGCCGGAGTCTCTGACCTGAACCCTCTTGAGTTGCAACTGGAGACCTATTTTTCCATTGTCAAACCAAAGACCTTGGGAATGATCTATACCAGCAGCGAAGCCAATGGTGTGGTGCAGATGGAGATGTCCAGAGAAATCAGCGAAGCAAATGGAGTCAAATTCGTAGCAGCAGCAATCAGCAACTCAAGCGAGGTAAAGATGGCTGCCCAATCCATCATCGATCGCGTGGATGCAATGTACGTGGCAATCGACAACACCGTTGTCAGTGCCATTCCAAGCGTAAGTGAGGTATGCATGAAGGCAGGAGTACCGCTCTTCAACACTGACACCACCAGCAGTGAGAATATCGATTTCCTGATGAGCTGGGGGTTCAACTACTACACCGTTGGAGTAGAGACAGGAAAAGTGGTTGAGCGAATCATTCGGGGCGAAAATCCCAAGGATATCGGATCCATTTTCTTCGAGGATCCAGCCCAATTTGAACTATGGTTCAATCTCGATACCGCTGATACACTTGGTATCACCATCGACGAGTCGTTGCTCGCCAATGCAAAGGTGATCATCAAGGACGGAAAGAAGCAGTTACAATAATGACGTAGATTCTCCTTGTAGTGTGAACCTGCCTCTTCGGGGGCAGGTTCCTTTTTATGGGTAAATCCAGATAACGCTTGTATATTATATGAATTATTATTCATTATTTTGTATATTCGGATTTACAAATCCAGAAATTCCAGCTATAGTTTTGCAAACGAAAAGGATTATCCGCTTGGAGGAATGATTATGAAAAAACTACAGCGTCCGATGCTCATCGCTCTCTCTCTGCTGCTCTGTGTTGCACTTCCACTCTTCAGTGCTGGCCAGGCAGAACAAACCGGCCCACAACCGTACAAAATCGGTATTTCCAAATTGGTCACCCATGCAGCACTCGATGCAGCTGAACAGGGTATGATGGATCACCTGGCAACAACTGATCTTCTGGTGACCTATGATCATCAGAATGCAAACGGTGATATTTCAACCGCTTCCTCCATTGCCCAGAAATTCAAGAGCGACAAGGTGGATGTGGCCGTCGGTATTGCGACCCCTGCCGCCCAGGCACTTGCCCAGGTGTTTAATGAAAACTCCGGCACCCCGGTAGTATTCAGCGCTGTCACCGATTCAAGTGAAGCCGGCCTTGTGGCAGCAAACATTGCCGGAGTATCTGACAAGAACCCGGTCGAAGAACAGATCAAACTCCTGATCGACATCACTGGTGCAAAGACCATCGGTAATGTCTACGCTTCAGGTGAAGCCAATGGTGTCCTGCTCATGGAGATGGCAAAGGCCGCTTGTGAAAAGTATGGTGTTGGATTTGTTTCCGCTGCCATCTCAAACTCCAGCGAAGTTAAAATGGCTACTCAGTCAATCATTGACCGTGTTGATGCGCTCTATATCGCCACTGACAACACAGTCATCAGTGCCATCGCCTCGGTTGACGATGTTGCGAAGAAGGCCGGAAAGGCACTCTTCAGTGCTGATGCAAGCGGTATCGATGGTCTGAATGTCCTGGTCAGTCTTGGCTTTGATTACTACAACATCGGTGTTGAAACAGGCAAGATTGTTGAACAGATTCTCAGAGGCACTGAAGCCGGGGACATCGGAACAGTCTATATCACTGATCCCACAAAATTCCAGCTGTGGTTCAATCTTGATGCAGCGGACGAGCTTGGGTATACTATTTCGCAGGATCTGCAAGATGCAGCAGCAGTGCTCATTAAGGATGGTGTGAAAATTACCCAGTAATTGGGTCAATTGCAATCCCGCCGGAACTGTATTGAGCCGGCGGGTTTTTTCTGTGTAAGGGGTAATACATGCTTGAAGGAATTTTTGTAGATGGCCTGATCTTTTCACTCATGGTCATTGGAATCTTAATCTCATATCGGATTCTCGATATTGCCGATCTTACCTGCGATGGATCGGTCGCTACCGGTGCAGCAGTTGCCACCATGGCCATTGTAGCCGGCCTTCCCATCTTTGTTGCACTGTTGCTTTCATTCTTCGCAGGAGTGCTTGCCGGCATGGTTACCGCCGCCATACACAATAAACTGAAAATTCCTGGCTTGCTTGCAGGTATTCTTACCATGACCATGCTCTACTCAATCAACTTGAGAATTCTGGGGAACAAGGCCAATGTCCCCTTGCTTCGTGTAGAGACCTTGTACTCCAAGCTCCCTGAGGCATTCCAGTTCCTTCCGCCTGAATGGGCCAGTCTGGTGGGAACCTTGCTGGTGGTACTCTTTGTAAAGGTGCTCATTGATATATTCTTCCGTACCGACCTTGGTGTTTCTCTCGGTGCAATGGGAGGAAACGAGCAAATGGTAATCAGCCAAGGCATTAATCCCGAGGTATTGAAGTTGATCGGCCTTGGGCTCTCCAATGGTTTGATCGCTCTCTCTGGTGGACTGCTCGCCCAGTACCAAGGCTTTGCTGATGCAAACCTGGGAATCGGCATGGTCGTCCAGGGACTGGCAGCTATCATGTTGGGCGAGTTCCTCTTCTCTACCAACCGAATATCACTGCTTACACTGCGCGCCATCTTTGGAGCCATCATCTATAAGGCACTGATGTTCTTCGGCAGAAAGTACGGGTACTTGGTCAACATCACCCCAAACGATTTCAAACTGCTCACAGGTATATTGGTCATCGTCAGCTTGTTTATTGCACAGACACGCAGTGCTGCGAGCTCTGCTGGGGCAAAAAAGAAAGCCATCGCACGCTCCCAGGCAAAAACCATGAGCGACAAGGAGGATGCAACCAATGCTTGATCTGAGTAATATTACCAAAGTCTTCTATCCCGGTACTGTCAATGAAAAGACAGCCTTGGAAAACATAAACCTCCATGTAAATAAAGGGGATATCATCTGTGTCATTGGCTCAAACGGCAGTGGCAAATCCACGCTTTTCAATCTCATCAGCGGTACCTACCCCGTCACCAATGGAAAGATCATTTTTGATGAGGTGGATATCACCAGTAGCCCCGAGTATCGCAGGGCAATGACCATAGGTCGAATTTTCCAGGACCCAACCAAGGGAACTGCTGCAAATATGTCCATTGAGGACAATATGATTACAGCCATGACAAAGGGAATGAAGGGCCTGCGTATAAGCCTGAATAATGAGAAGAGGCAAGTATTCAGAGAGCTACTCAAGCCCATTGGTCTGGAGAACAGGCTCAAGGACAACGTTGGACTGCTCAGTGGGGGACAGAGACAGGCACTCACCTTGTTGATGACGGTTATGAGCAAACCCAAGATGCTCTTGCTTGATGAGCATACTGCCGCCCTTGACCCAAGGAATGCACAGATTGTCATGGACCTGACCGAGCGGTACATCAAGGAGTACCAACTCACTGCCCTGATGGTCACGCATAATATGCAGTTTGCCATTGACTTCGGTAACCGTCTGATCATGATGGATGAAGGGTCCATCATCCTCGATGTTGCCGGCGAACAGAAGGCAAGCCTTACCGTGGAAGAGCTGGTACGCAGGTTCAAGAACCTACGCAAGAAAAACTTTGACAATGACGAAGGACTGCTTACCGATTAACTGGTTGTCAGCGTTGCCCTCACCAAGAGAGAGGGGCAAGAGGTAGTATAGTGAAACCCACCATTCAGGATACGGCGTTGGAACCTATGTTCTCCCGCCGTTTCCTGTATACTCTTATTATTCCTCTTATCATCGAGCAAGTACTTATGGTCTCCATCGGTATGGCTGATACAGTCATGATTGCATCGGCCGGAGAAAGCGCTGTAAGTGCCATCAGCTTGGTGGATTCGATCACCATTTTGATTGTCCAGCTCTTTGCAGCCTTCGCCACCGGTGGAGCAGTGGTTGCAAGCCAATACCTGGGAAACAGGGATAATGCATCGGCCAATGCTGCAGCCAAGCAACTGATATTGCTCTCTCTGCTTGTTTCGATCTCTCTCCTCATACTCTGCATGCCGTTTAGGAGGCAGATTATCAACTTTATCTTTGGATCGATTGAAACATCGGTTCTCGAGGGTGGAGCAACCTACTTCATCTATATTCTTCTCTCCCTACCCTTTCTCGCTGCATATAACGCATCGGCGGCCTTGTTCCGTTCCATGGGGAACAGCAAGATCTCACTGTGGGTGAGCTTGGTCATGAATCTGGTGAATGTCGCAGGAAACGCCTACTTCATCTTTGCCTTGCATCTGGGTGTAATAGGGGCAGGCCTAGGAACACTGCTCAGTCGTATCATTGGTAGTGCAATCATCCTTGCATTACTGACAAATCCAACCAATCAGATTTCAGTGAGAAACTATCGCCATTGGTCCCTGCGCTGGGATATGATCAAACGAATCCTACATATCGGTATCCCCAATGGGATTGAGGGTTCCGTTTTCCAGATTGGGAAACTACTGGTGCAAGGGTTCATTGCTGCCTTCGGTACAGCATCCATTGCAGCCAATGCCATTGCAAACTCAGTCGCCTCCTTCGTCAATATCCCTGGAGGGGCAATCGGTTTGGCCTCGATCACCGTTATCGGACAGGCAGTCGGGGCAAAGCGTCCAGACCAGGCGGTCTTCTACGGCAAGAGGCTGCTCCTTGCTGCATATATCGCCATGATCATTGTGGCAATCCCTGTCTTCATTTACGCTCCCAAAATCGTTCTGATCTTCAATCTATCAGCTGAGGCGACTGAACTTGCATCAAACGTTATTCGCTCAGCCATGATCTTCAGCTCCATTCTCTGGCCAACAGCATTCTCCCTGCCTAATTTCCTGCGGGCCGCAGGAGATGCCAAGTTTACCATGGTTGTATCAATGGTGAGTATGTGGGCAAGCAGGGTTGGAATGAGCTACCTTCTGGCAATACTCTTTGGCTGGGGCATCTACGGGGTATGGTTTGGCATGTATATTGACTGGATCATAAGAAGCATCTGCTTCATCACCCGGTTTGCCCGTGGGAAATGGAAGACCAAGCGAGTAATCTAGAACCGCATCTGCAAATGTTTTAAAAAACTTTGTTTACAGAACATCTTTCCCTTTACAAATACAAAAAAGGTATTATCATGATACTTGAACGTGCCCGGGCACTACGCAGGAAATGATATATTTTGCTTGATTACCCCTGCTCTAGTACTACGTATACCCTCCACAGCTTATGCATATCACTGGAGAAATCCAGATAAAGGAGTTGTATATGAAAAAGTGTGTCAGTGTGCTCATGATTGTGTTGCTGGTTGCAACATCTCTCTTCGCCGCCGGAACAAAAGAACAAAGCGGAGCCGCCAAAATTGGTGTCTCAATGCCCACCCAGAGCCTTCAACGCTGGAACCAGGATGGTGCCAACATGAAGCAGCAACTCGAAGCCGCAGGCTACCAGGTTGATCTGCAGTATGCAGGGGATAATGATATCCCTACCCAAGTAGCACAACTCGAGAACATGATTGTCACTGGATGTGATGTACTCGTTATCGCCTCCATTGATGGTTCGGCTCTCACTGAGGTGCTCAAGCAAGCTAAGGAAAATGACATCGAAGTCATCGCCTATGACCGCTTGATTATGAACAGTGATGCAGTCACCTACTACGCAACCTTTGATAATTTCAAGGTTGGAACAATCCAGGGTGAGTTCATTCGTGATGCTCTTAAGCTGGACAGCACAAAAGGCCCCTACTACATTGAACTGTTCACCGGTTCCCCTGATGACAACAACATCAATTTCTTCTTTGGTGGTGCCATGTCAATTCTGGAGCCATACATCAAGGGCGGAAAGCTTGTCGTTCCTTCCGGACAGACCGAAAAGGCTCAGGTGGCAACACTGAACTGGTCAACTGAGGAAGCCCAGAAGCGCATGGAGAACCTCATTACTGCAAACGGATACGGCCCGAACGGGAAACGCCTGGATGCAGTCTATTCCTCCAATGACTCAGTAGCCAACGGAATCACCAATGCCTTGGTAGCAGCAGGCTACACCAAGGACAACTTCCCGATCATCACTGGTCAGGATTGTGACAAGCCAGCAGTCAAGAATATGTTGCAGGGCTTACAGGCTATGTCCATTTTCAAGGACACCCGCACCTTGGCTAGCAAGGTTGTGGAAATGGTCAATGCCATCGTAAAGGGTGAGGAAGTCGATGTGAATGACACCACCACCTACGACAACGGTACTGGCGTCATCCCGTCCTACCTCTGTGAGCCTGTGTTTGCAACGGTGGACAACTACAAGGAACTGCTGATCGACAGCGGATACTATACCGAAGCCGACATTCAGGTCTGACCTTTTTCTGAAAGAGGCGGGCAGCAGCTGTTGCCCGCCTTCTTGGAGGATAATTTTGGATACCCTACTCTTAGAAATGAAACACATCACCAAGCTTTTCCCTGGGGTAAAAGCCTTGGATGACGTCAATCTTGATGTCAGACAAGGTGAAATCCACGCAATTGTGGGAGAAAACGGAGCCGGTAAATCTACACTGATGAACATTCTCAGTGGCGTGTACCCTTCTGGCTCTTTTGAGGGAGAAATCCTCATTCACGGGGAATCCTGTCATTTCCATACCATCAGGGAGAGTGAGCAAAAAGGGATTGCCATCATCCATCAGGAGCTTGCCCTCGTCCCCTATCTTACCATCGGTGAGAACATGTTTCTGGGAAATGAGCGAGGCTCCTACTTCCGTATTGATTGGGATAAAACGTACAACAGGGCAGATGAACTGCTCTCCTTGGTCGGACTTGAGGAATCTTCCAAGATTGCCATCAAGGATATCGGGGTTGGCAAGCAACAGTTGGTTGAAATCGCCAAGGCACTCGCAAAGAACGTCAAAGTACTGATCCTCGACGAACCAACCGCTTCACTCAATGATTCTGATGCAAAAAAATTACTCGATCTCTTACTGCAATTCAAAGAGAGGGGAATGACCAGTATCCTCATCTCACACAAACTCAACGAGGTCTCCTATGTTGCCGATAGGATTACCGTCATCCGTGATGGTCAGGTTATCACCACCATGGATAAGCATGAGAAAGCATTCAATGAGAATGAGATCATCAAGGCAATGGTCGGTCGAAGTATTGAAGACCGATTCCCAAAACGGAACACAACAATCGGAGAAGTCAGTCTTGAGGTTGAACATTGGAATGTCTACAACCCGCTCAACCCAGGAAAAAAGATCTGTGACGATATCAATATCAAACTCCATAGAGGAGAGGTGGTAGGAATCAGCGGCCTGATGGGTGCAGGCAGAACAGAGTTTGCCATGAGCCTGTTTGGGAAGAGCTATGGGCAGGACATCAGCGGTACCATCCAAGTCAATGGAAAGGAAGTTCACCTGAACACCGTACAACAGGCAATAGAGAACAAGATTGCCTATGTGACAGAAGACCGCAAGACCAATGGGCTTATTCTCTCAAAACCCATCATGGAGAACACCACCCTTGCGAACCTGGGGTCGATCAGCAACCACCAGATCATAGATCCAGACCTGGAAATCCAGGTATCCAAGAATATGGTGGCAAAAATTGGAACGAAATGTTCTTCGGTATTTGAAGAGGTCAACAACCTCTCGGGAGGCAATCAACAGAAGGTATTGCTGGGTAAATGGATCTTTACCGAACCAGATATTCTCCTGCTTGATGAACCAACAAGAGGTATTGATGTGGGTGCAAAATATGAAATCTACACCATCATCAACCAACTGGCTGAAGAAGGGAAGTCCATCCTCGTCATCTCTTCCGAAATGCCTGAGATCCTCGGTATCTGTGACCGAATCTATGTACTCAGCGAAGGTAGAATTGTGGGGGAAATGCTTGGCTCTGAAGCGAGTCAGGAAGCAATTATGACGTGTATTATCCAGAACCAGAAAGGAGCAAGAACATCATGAGACAGAGCCTCGGGATCAAGGAATCTATGAAGAAGAATTCCATGCTTTTGGTCCTCATCGCAACAATGATTCTCTTCAATGGCTTGATCAGCGCCAGTGGGAGAGGTTCCCTTTTCGTCCCAGCAAACATCTCAAACCTCATCAGCCAGAACTCCTACGTAGTCATTCTGGCAACAGGTATGTTGCTCTGTATCCTTACCGGTGGAAACATTGACCTTTCAGTGGGTTCTGTCGTTGCCTTGGTTGGAGCTTTGGCCGGAACCTTGATCGTGAACCTCGGCTGGAATATTTATTTTTCCATTTTCGTTTGTTTGCTTACAGGATTGGCAATCGGGGCTTGGCAAGGTTTCTGGATCGCCTATGTACGGATTCCTCCCTTTATCACCACCTTGGCGGGAATGCTTCTCTGGAGAGGGGTTGCCTTGCTTATTCTCAATGGGCTGACCATCTCCCCGTTCCCGGAAGAGTATTTGAATTATTTCAACAGCTTCCTGCCAAACACAGACGACAAGACGAAGGTATTCGCCATCACATTCATCATTGGTGTCATCATCTGCTTGATCGTCATAGCATATACGCTGTTCAATCGACAGACAAAGAAGAAAAAAGGGTATCAGATTGAACCCCTGGCATTTACCATCGCACGAATCATTTTCCTCTCTGCAGCTATCCTCCTGATAGCAAGCTTGCTTGGTCAGCATAAAGGAATTCCTGTTGTTCTAATCCTGCTTGCAGTAATCGTACTAGGATATAGCTACTTCACTTCTCGCAGTGTCCCAGGAAGACATCTCTATGCATTGGGCGGCAATGAGAAGGCAGCAAAACTCTCGGGTATCAATACCAATCGGGTACTCTTCTTTGCTTATGCAAATATGGGCTTTCTTGCCGGTGTAGCCGCCCTGGTTGGAGTGGCACGATTCAACTCTGCAGCCCCGACAGCGGGGACAAACTATGAACTCGATGCTATCGGAGCTTGTTTCATCGGAGGAGCTTCAGCATACGGTGGAACAGGGACCGTTGGTGGAGCAATCATCGGCGCTATCTTCATGGGTGTCTTAAACAACGGTATGTCGATACTTGGAATTGATGCTAACTGGCAGAAAGCCGTCAAGGGTATCGTTGTTCTTGCAGCTGTGGTGTTTGATGTTTTAAGCAAAAAGCGGGTAAAATCCAGCTGAGGACACTTGCACATGCAACGTTGTCAGCATATCCTCATGCAAAAGGACTACCATGGCTGTTACAATTAGAGATATCGCAAAAGAGGCAGGAGTATCAAGAGGAACCGTCGATCGAGTTCTCCATAAACGAAAAGGGGTGAATGAAGAGGTTGCAAAACGGGTGCAGGCTATCGCAAATGAGATGGGATTCACCCCCAACCTTGCAGGAAAAGTACTTGCAAGAAGGAAACAGCCTCTAAGAATTGGGTGTCTTTTGCCAAGTATAGGCAACCCATTCTTTGACGATGTCATCGCAGGCTTTCGCCAAGCAGAACGTGAGCTGAGTGACTTTGGCGTAATCCTGGATATAATCCAGATCAAATCATTCGATCTCGATGTACACCTGAAAGAGCTCAAGCATCTGGAAGCAAAGCACTATGACGGGGTCTGTGTTACAACCCTTGATGTACAGCCAGTGATTGAGGCTATCGACAGGATTGCAGAAAGTGGAACCACAGTGGTGACGGTCAATACTGATATTGATAGCTCACACCGTCTTTTTTATGTGGGACCAGATTACTATCTGGAAGGTAAAACAGCCAGCGGTCTCTTACAGTTATGTGGAAAGACCCAGAAACGCATTCTTATCGTTACCGGTTCCTTCAACATGAAAGGCCACCAAGAGCGTATCAGGGGATTCATAGAAGGACTGCAGGAACATGGAGCAGACTATGTTGTGGTGGATACCGTGGAAAGTCTTGACGATGATACCATCGGCTATGAGCGAACGCGTTCCTGTCTGGAACAGCATGAGGACATCAACAGCATATATCTGACGGCTGCCGGGGTACAGGGCGCCTGCCAGGCGGTCAAGGACCTTGGCAGGCAGGATAGACTGAGAACCTTCAGTTTTGATGACGTTCCAGTAACCAGAGAGCTGGTAAAAGAAGGGGTTATTACATTTACCATCTGCCAGCAACCAGAGAGACAAGGGTATGATGCCATCCAAAAACTGTTCAACCAATTGATGAATCAGCAGGATCCAATTGTTGACACCATCACCCAGACCATCATCAAGATACGGGAGAATATTGAGGAGTAGTCTACTCCTCCTGTTCTTCTTCTTTTTCTCTTTTCTGCCAGAGTCTCTCGAGGGAATAGAAATCCCTAAGCTCACTGCTCATCAAGTGGATGATGATATCACCACAGTCGATCAACTCCCAACCATCACCTGCAGGCTTCTTGTGCCGGTTGGTCACTTCCAATCCCAGTTCATTCAAAGCACCCCAGAGTTCATGGGTTACACCACGTAGATGCCCCACACTGCTTACTGTTGCAATGATGAAGCAGTCTGCCCATGAGCACTCCTGCGTTACATCGAGGATGTTTACATCCTTACACTTATGATCTTCCAGAAACTGGCCAATAGTATTCGCATTGGCCTGTACCAAATCATTCATTCCTACAAACTCCTACGTTTCGTTCTTTACACGTTTCATCGTGCAGTCTGCATCTGTTCAAGATACAGACCCATATGGCTTTTCAGTTGCTGCCAATCAACAACCATTTCTTCTTCCAGTACACTTCTCAAATCATATACACGAAATTGTTTCATCCGCTGCAACAACAAGAAGGGATCCAAGCCAGGACAGGTGGTGGAAAGTGTATCTGCCAAACCAGATTTCCTCAAGTAGGGAGCGCCTGCTTTCAGTGCTTCCAACCTTGCCTGCCCATCCACCTCCTCGCGCGTACGATCGGTAGTATCGACGACCAGTGTGGTCAGAAGTGACCGAATTCTGGAGAGCTCCTCTCCTTGCCCTTCCACTACGATCAATGGATCCAATTCCCCTAGCTCCATCAACACCCTTGAGGGAGGGCTACCGCTCGTGTCAGCCTGGTTTTTAACCACCGACCAAGGCAAGATGACAAGGAACAGCGTTCCCTTATCCTCAAATGCAATCAAGGCCGCCTCATCCTCGAACAATCCATAATATGCCTCGGATGAATCATGCGCACATCCAGCAAACAAGAGAACAACCAGGCTGAACAGAAGTGCCACTGTTCTTCTCACAGTTTTCCACCTTCCTGGAGAAATTGAAGCAACTCCATCCCTGATTGGGTAAACGCCTTTCCCTTGGTAAGCAAATGTGCTCGCTCTGCTTCCAATATCCTGATGCATAAAGCCTCAAGGGTCGGCTCAGCTAGCAAGGATGCCCGCCTTTCATCATCCAGGTGCATCCTATTCGGTTCGATATAGTCAGAGATGTAGAGAAGCAAGCCCATTCTTCCCATGTATATGCTTCCGATTGTATGATAGCGAACAGCAATACAGAGTTGTTTGGAAAAGCCACGTTCCTGTAGCAGTGCTGCTCCTACTGGAGCGTGCAACAGAACAGCGCAGCCCTTCTCCTCGCTCTCCAATGGCAGATGATGCTCATCAGCAAATTGGGTAAGCGACTTGGCATTCCAATCCCGAGCAATATCATGCATCAAACCACATTGGTAGAGTTCCCTCTCATCAAAGGTCTCATGATATCTATGCTGAAGACGCACACAGGTTTCCCCTACAGCTACACTATGCTGGTATCGCTTTGCAGACAATGTTTCTGACAGTTCTTGCTCAAGTACGGTAGAGTCGAAATGACTCGACATAGTGAGCTACCTCCTCAGGCATCAGCTGTGAAATATGTTTTGGCAATGAATCCTTTTCTCCAAGTATCCCGGCTGCTTCCCGTATCTGGGTTGAACTATCTTCCACCCGGGGATTCTCGAGATACACAAGATCTGCGGCAAGATCATTGAAGGGAGCATTCTCCCCTTCCCGTCTGATGACTACAAAGGTCACCAACTCCTTGAGCTGCTCATAAGCATGCCACTTCTGGAGATCACCGAGTAGATCATCACCCATGACCACTGCAAGCCGTCCCTTGATATTGTACTGGAGATACAGATGCTTGACGGTGTCATAGGTGTAGGATATTCCGCCACGATTGATCTCACAATCATCGGCGATGAATTCCATCTCAGGGTCCTCAGGATAGAGCCCAGGATAAGCATCAAAACCCAAACGGAGCATCTCCATCCTGTGTTCTGCAGACGCTGGATTTGCATTTCGCTTGAAGTTGTTCCGAGCAACCGGGACAAAGATAAATCGTCTATATGCAGTGGAGGAAGCCACCGTATGTACCAAGTGCAGGTGACCAAGATGAACCGGGTCAAAACTGCCTCCCACGAGTGCCGTGGGTACTGCTTCTGCCAAGGGTTCCTCCTAAAGCTCGTCTGGGTCCTCTGGGTAGTAAGCATCATGATCAACGGTGGCAGTAAATCCACCCTCATCAGCAGCAGATATATCCTTTGCCGATTCCTGCTTTTCCACCATCCGGATGAATGCATGCTTGACCGAATCAACTCCTTGATCCAGATACACGCAGAGTCCGATTACCTCTTTGTCTGCATACTTCTGCTTCAACTCTTCCAGCCGTTCCCCTGTTCCAGGTTCATCAGTCTTTGTTCCGATGATTACCTGATGCTTGTTCAGCAGTTCGGGTTCGAACGCCTCCAGTTCCTTGCATAGTATATCATAGGCATCAAGATATCGCTCATCACTCAAGTCAATGAGAAAGGCAAGTCCCTTGGTCCTACTGATGTGTCTGAGGAATTTGATTCCCATTCCAGAACCTTCACTGGCACCTTCAATCAAACCAGGGATATCAGCCAATACAATATCATGTTCATCGTATCGCATCATACCCAACTGGGGAATCTTTGTGGTGAACGGGTAACCTGCCACCTTGGTGCGGGCATTGGTCAGGATATTCAACAAGCTTGACTTTCCTGCATTGGGAAAGCCGACAAAGCCGATATCGGCAATGACAAGCAGCTCAACACCAACGCGCATTTCCTCGCCCTTCTCACCCGGCTGGGCAAAACGGGGAGCTTGCCTGGTTGCAGTACGGAAGTGCCAATTGCCTTGGCCACCCCTGCCACCCTGGAGAAACACCCACCGCTCTTCGTCGGTCAGATCCTTGAGGATCTTACCAGTCTGGGCATCCTTGATCACAGTCCCGGGCGGAACCGGTATCTCAATATCTGCACCATCACGTCCATAGCAGCGGTCTCCTTGGCCATTCCTTCCATTCTCCGCACGATAGGTACGGACCAATTTCAGATGGGCCAGGGTTCTCAGATTATGTTTGACGACGAATACCACATCCCCACCACGGCCGCCGTCGCCGCCATCCGGGCCTCCCTTGGGAACATATTTTTCCCTTCGAAAGGATACACAACCGTTGCCCCCGTTTCCGGAGGCAACATCAAGATAGGTTTCGTCTGAAAATCCAAACATTATCTCGTTTACTTCTACTTTTTTAACTTACTCAGTTACGATGCTGATGTACTTCCGGTTCTTCCGGCTGTGAAACAGCACGGTACCTTCAGCTTTTGCAAACAACGTATAATCGGAACCGAGGCCCACATTCTCACCAGGATGGAACTTAGTCCCATGCTGACGAACAAGGATTTCTCCTGCCTTGACCAACTGTCCACCAAAGCGCTTCACACCCAGTCTCTGGGCATTGGAGTCGCGACCATTGCGGGAACTACCGCCACCTTTCTTATGTGCCATCTTTCGCCCTCCTTATGCAATGATCTTGTCGATCGTGATCAGGGAGTACCGCTGGCGGTGACCCTGGGTTCTCGTATAGCCCTTTCGGCGCTTTTTCTTGAACACTCTGATCTTGTCACCCTTAATATGCTCGACGAGCGTTGCTTTCACAACGGCATCTGCTACATAGGGGGTGCCAAACGTTGCATTGTTCTCATCCACAATGGCGAGAACGGTGGCATACTCAAGGGAGGAACCGGCCTCATTCTGGCTGATATAATCAACCTGGACTGTCTCACCTTCGACGGCCTTGTACTGCTTTCCGAGAATCTCTACAAGTGCGTACATGTCGATATTCATCCTTCAATTTGATTTGTCTTGTCCCTTATACCAAAAATGGAAATCTGTTGCAACAACCTTTTTGATCTAATTGATTGAAAAACAAAGAAAAAGGCATTGAAAACTTACCGACCGTTCGGTTATTATGCAGTATGCACACTACCAAAACGAAGCAACAACTTATACTTTCCCTGTTGGAATTGGGTTCAGAAAAAGGTCTCCTGGCGGTCTCGCTCAGCTCACTTGCAAAGCACAACAATATCAGCAAGGCTGCAATCTTCCACCACTTCCAGAGCAGGGAAGCATTGATTGCAGAGCTTTTCTCCTACTGCAATACACTTGCCTACAAACAGAAGAGATCCATCAGCCTGGAAGGTAGTGCAAATGAGGTATTGAGCAGGGCAATGGCTCACTGGCACCATTTATATGAGGATGAGGTTATGCGTTCTTTCTACCGTATTATAGAGAGTGAGGCACTGACCCACGGGGAAGCAGCAAGCATCAAACGCACACTGGACGAGATGCTCATAGGCCAGAGCAGTATTCTCCTGGAGAGTCTAAGCAATAGTGGTAGGTTGGATATAGAGGATTTGGATCTTGCGATCCAGAGTTTCAGCAGCGTCGTCCAGCGTTTCCTCTATAGGATACTCCTGGACGACGATCCTGACATTGAGTGGGAAGAGGAACGGTTCATCAACCGTTTCTGCTCACTCTATAGTAAGTAGGTAAAACCCTTACATCGAAGCGAGGAAGGGGACACCAATCAAACTGAAGGCATTCTTGATCACCTGCAAGACCATGCTTACCAGTTCGATACGGGAACGGACCAGCGAGCGGGAAGAAGCCTTCAGGACCGGATTGTCATGATACCAACGGCTGAACAACTTTGAGATATCATAGAGATAGCTACAAACAACCGAGGGATCATATGCACTGCCTGCCCTCTCAACAACTTCCTGATACCGTGCAAGCTGCTTGATAAGCTCCCGCTCATCAGGGAGGGTCAGCAAGCTGCTGTCGAAACTCATCTTATGGCAATCGGCAAACTCTTCATCCTGATACTTCCTGAGCATGCTCGAGATTCTCGCACCCATGTACTGAAGGTAGGGCCCGGTATTCCCATTGAAAGAGATGGATTCAGCAGGATTGAAGATCATATCCTTGGTCGGGGAGACTTGCAGCAGGTAGTAGTTCAGCGCACCGAGTGCGATGGCACTGCTGGTCTTGTCCACATCATCTACAAGGTCCTCACGCTCTTTCTCACGGATCTCGTTACGTGCAAGGGAAGTGAGGGTATCAACCAACTCATCGGCATCAACAACGGTTCCTTCACGGCTTTTCATCTTTCCATCAGGCAGATTTACCATGCCGTAGGAGAGGTGATGAAGATCATCAGCCCAGGAGTAACCCAGCGTCTGCAATACATAGAAGAGCACCATGAAGTGATACCTCTGCTCGCTGGCAACCACATAGATCAAGGAATCGAAAGGCCAGTCCTTGTGTCGCATGATGGCTGTTCCCACGTCCTGGGTCATATATAAGCTGGTCCCATCCTTGCGCAGGAGCACTTTCTTGTCCAGTTTGATCGGCTCCAGGTCAACCCATACCGATCCGTCCTCCTCACGATAGAATACACCCTTTTCAAGACCTTTGAGGATTTCATCCTTACCATACTTGTATGTCTCAGACTCATAGTAATAGGCATCAAAACTGATTCCCATCTTCTCATAGCTTTCAGCGAGGCCCTCGAGTGTCCATCCGTTCATTTTCTCCCAAAGTGCCATCACCTCAGGATCCCCACTCTCCCACTTCTGCAACATCTCCTGGGCTTGCCCCTCAGCAGAGGGATCCTCTTTTGCCCAAGAAGCAAACTTGACATAGTACTTACCAACGAGGTGGTCTCCCTTGATACCACTGGATTCGGGAGTCTCACCGCCTCCAAACTTCTGGTAAGCAAGCATTGACTTGCAAATATGCACCCCGCGGTTATTGATAAGGTTTACCTTGCGGACCTCGGCACCATTGGCCTTCAGTATAGCGGCAACACTCTCTCCCAGGCTGTCATTACGCATATGGCCAAGATGGAGAGGTTTGTTGGTATTGGGACAACTGAACTCAATGGTAACCTTCTTGCCCTTGAGAGCCTCACTACTTCCGTAGCGCTCCTTCTCCTGTGCAATACGCTCTGAAAGAGCGGTTGCAACAGAACCCATGTCAATACGGACATTCAAGTAAGGTCCACTCAAGAGAATCTCACCAGAGGGACGATCATCAAGCTGTTCAATACGGGTCTTGAGTTCAGAGGCGAGCTTAGGGGGAGCAGTCCTCAGGACCTTTGCATAGGCAAAGAGTGGGAAAGCAAGATCACCAAGCTCAGGCTTCGGAGGACTCTGTACTGCCAATGCTGGCAATTCAGGGGCATCGCCCAACATCTCAGCAGCATAGATGGACAACTGCTGCTCGATAAGATTCTTCCAAGTTTCACGTACCGCTTCTAGCATTATTTCATTCCTTTATTTGTAGCTAATGACTATACAACAAACCAAAGTCAGACTTCAAGGTGGATGCTGACTTCCCCGCTGGAGAGAACCTTTCTCTCCCCATATTCATTCTCAACCACCAGATGAGCTTCGTCATCGATTGCAATGGCTCTGGCCATATACTCCTCAGATCCTGCATGCACGCGCACCTCATGTCCTATCACCAAAGATCTATCGCGGTATGCAGAGAGGAAGGGGCGACCAGATAAGGTAGCCAAGGAATCCTCCAGCTTTTTTACCATGCATGCAATAAGAGCATCCACAGAGAAGCCAGTGGGAAGAGAATCCTCTCCATCATAAAGAGAGGTGGCTATTGTCTTGAGTGAATCCTCGAATGCTTCCCGTTTGGTGAACAGGTTAATGCCGATACCCACCACCACTGCAGTGAGTCGTCCACTCTCTACTCCCAGCACCCCTTCAGTAAGGATACCGCAGACTTTTCGGTTCTGATAGAACAGATCATTGACCCATTTGATCTGGCAGTACTTCCCACACATCTCCTCGATGGCCTCACTGACAGCCACGGCAGCTGCACTGGTAATCAGGGAGGCATCAGATAGTGGAAATACTGCAGGAAAGAGGAGGCTGAGGTAGAGACCTCCCTGCGGGCTGTAGAAGCTCCTTGAGAGCCTTCCCCTCCCCTCGCTCTGATGACAGGCAAGAACCAAGGCTTTTCTGGATTTCAATGTTTTTGCATATCGATTGGTTGAGTCAATTGAATCGAATAGATGAAGCTCCCAGGAAGGAAGAAGGGCCTGTAGACGTTCCTTGGAATATAAAAGGGTGGAAGTGAGCAAGCGATATCCTCGGTTTGGAATTCCCTCGATTACATGACCTTGGTTACGTAAGGTTTCCATAGCTTTCCAAACAGCCGTACGGCTTACACCCATCTCGTCAGCAAGTTGTTGACCACTCTGGTGACGATCCCGATTGGAAGAAAGAATGTGTAGCAATGTTTGGGCATGATTCATGCGACCGATGGTAGTGTGCACTTCTTCAATTGTCAACCTGTTTGCTGTTTACAATTAAAAACGTGCTGTGCTACGCTCCCCCCATGCAACAAAAACGATTACTGCTTACCTCTCTCTTTAGTGCCTTGATCATCGTTGGAGCTTATCTCAGGTTCCCTCTTCCTCCTGTCCCCATCACCCTGCAGACACTCTTTGTTCTGCTCGCAGGATTTCTCGGTGGGCCGGCCGTCGGTCTGGGCAGCACGGCAATTTACCTGCTGCTGGGAGCGATTGGTTTACCGGTATTCAGTAGTGGTGGCGGCTTGGGAGTCCTCCTTGGCCCCACTGGGGGATTTCTCTTCGGGTTGCTTCCTGCCTCCTTTCTCGCAGGTCTTGCCGGCAACTACCGCAGAAAGGACGAGTACCCAGGAAGATTCAGATTGGTATGCATTCTCCTTGGCCTTGGGGCTACAATGGTAATCTATCTTGCAGGAGTCCCTTACCTGAAAGTTGTGGGAAACCTCTCCTGGAAGGTAGCACTGCAGGCAGGTATGCTTCCTTTCATTCTTGGTGATCTATTGAAATTGGCCATTGCCACACATCTGGCGGGCACCTTACATACAAGGATTGCACAGTTCCTAGGCTAAGTGCTTGCATAAAAGCCTACAAGAACCGTATGGTAGCTGTATGAAACCGTGCAAAGACCAACAATTTGATGCTTCATCCTATGTGGATGCATTCTACGGGACCTTCGACCGTGTTGCAGGAAATGCGAATTTCCATGGTTTGAAACCACTGCCACAGATGCTCTCCATTGGGGAAATCTCCAATGAATTTCTTGAACTGATGTTTCCTGGCCGTTGTGGGCGAGACCGCGCTGAACTGGGACTACAAGAAATTCTGAGCGTACAGATGCAGGAAGTCTGTACGCAACTGAAGAGCCAGATTTTTCTTGCATACCGGTACGATGACCCTTCGCTTGATGAATGTGAAGCACAGGAGAAAGCCGATAGTACGGTCAAAAAGGTATGTGAACTCTTGCCCCAACTCCGTATAAAACTGAAAAAGGATGCCAGGGCAGCGTTCGATGGAGACCCTGCTGCAAGGAATATCAGGGAGGTCATCCTCTCCTATCCCTGCATCAAGACACTTACCATACACCGTATTGCACATGAACTGTTCAAGATGGATGTTCCCCTAATTCCTCGCATGTTCAATGAGTATGCTCACAAGGAGACCGGTATCGATATCCACCCCGGTGCTGAGATTGGGGCTTCGTTCTTCATCGACCATGGAACTGGTGTAGTCATTGGGGAAACCACGGTTATCGGGAACAATGTGAAGCTCTACCAAGGGGTCACCCTTGGTGCACTGAGCTTTCCAAAAGATGCTTGCGGAAGCCTGATCAGGGGAGCAAAAAGACACCCCTCAATTGAAGACAATGTAACCATCTATTCCAACGCAACTATCCTTGGAGATATTACCATCGGGAAAAATGCAGTAATAGGCTCCAACGTATGGATCAAGGAATCGGTTGCTCCCAATACCATGGTCACCATCCAGGAACCCAAGGTAACGGTAAGGGAACTAAGAAGTCGTCCTAACTGAAGGAGCGCATATCCAGAGATTCATTGAGCAGGGATAGGCGCAGATGGTCAACCCACGCCCCATCCCTGTATAGATAGCCCTTCGCCACTCCCTCGGCTTGGAATCCCATATGCTCAGCAAAAGCAAGACTTGCACTATTGTTCTGTTGGATATGGGCCTCGATGCGATGCAACCCAAGTTCTCCAAACGCAAAGTCGATAATTCCCTTCACTGCCTCTCTTCCATAGCCCTGACGCAGCTTGTCCCCATCTACACTATAGCTGAGCTTTCCTGATCGAAAAGGTCCCCATACCAATTGGTTCAGGCTCACCAAGGCAATAACATGTTTTCTTTTATCCTTCTCGAAAAACAACAAGGGGAGCATTCTATGCTCCTCATAGAGTGCATACTGACGGTCCGCCACATCCTGGAATGAACCCAGGGTGTAGTAACTCTCCTTCTGCGCAATTGAGTAGGGACGAAACAATTCCCGGTTCCTCTTCTCGTATGCCAGGTACGGTCCAGCAAGCGATCTGGAAATGATATAAGCGTCAAGACGTTCAGTAGCGAATAGCCGTTTCATAGGAAATAAACTCCATTTTTCCTGTTTTGGGCAGCTTGTCACTGAAGCGTCCCTTTATCAACATCCCTTCCCTTGCGAAGGGAGGAGCATCAATCACTTTTACTTCCAGATAGTTCCCGCTCAAACCATACCAGTGTCCCCCCTTCCTGTTTTGGAGGATTACCTCACTCTCTTTTCCCAGTTGTCTCTCTCTGTACGCGTCGTGCAACTGCTTTGAGAGTTCCCTGAGCTCAAGGGCCCGTTCATCACGTATTTTCTCAGGAACACGGTGTTTTGCATGATACAGCGGGGTATCGGGTCGGGGTGAGAATGGAAACACATGCAACATGGAGAATCCTTGGCTGAGTATGAACTGCTTAGTTTCCTGGAAATCCTCTTCACGCTCCCCAGGAAGACCGGTAATGATATCAGCTGCCAGGAATGGGTCATCCTTCGACTGTTTGAGCTGTTCCAGAATTGAGGACAGTTCACTGATGGTATAGTGCCTGTCAACGAGTTGCAGAACCCGATCGCTCCCACTCTGTACCGGAATGTGGAAATGTGGTTGCATCCTTGGGTCCTTCAAGACTTCCAACAGACGACCATCGATATGGTCTGGTTCCATGGAACTGAGACGGAGCCTCACATTTGGAGAAAGTGCTCTGAGCAACTTCTCAAGCAGCCCTCCCAAGCCATCCCCCTGATGGTCATACATGGTAAGGTTGACACCGGTGAGCATGATCTCCTGGAAACCAGCCTCCTCGAGTGCCAAAGCACGCTCAATGACCAGAGTGGGATCAAGGCTCACTGCCTTGCCCCGTGCAATATGTACGCGACAATAGGCACAACTGTTATCGCACCCATCCTGAATTTTCAGGTATGCCCTGCTATGGTAGGAAAAAGAGGCCGCATCATAATCAAAGACGGAAGCTTCCCCGTCACTGAAGGAGAGGCACCCCTCCTTCATGCTCATACCAGAGACCAGAGAGGCTTTCAGATGCTTTGCAAGCTGAAGAAGATGCGCCTTCTTTTCCAAGGGAACCACTATTACCTGGTCACTAAGTGCCTTGAGCTCTTCCTCGTTGACCTGGGCATAACAACCCGTGGCAAGAGTAGGTGCAATCCTTGCAAACTTACGGATCATTCTTCTTGCTTTCTGTTCTGCTTTGCTGGTAACAGTACATGTATTGACAATATATAAATCTGCACCCTGGTCTTCAGAAACCACGGTGAATCCTTCCTTGGAAAATGAATCGGCGATGGCTTCACTCTCGCACTGGTTCAGCCTACATCCCAAGGTATATACACACACATTCACTCAATTTCCTCCTGCTTCTTCAGGACCTCCATGACCGTATCGAGGGCCCCTTTGAGCCCCATACGCATCTGCTTTGCATACGGATTGTAGCGTTGCAGGTCATAGAACAGCTGCATTGGATCATTACAGGTCTGCTCCACAACACTCATAAGGGTCCTGTATCCCTTGGTCGCCAGTTTGGTATCGCCAAGGGAGAGTTCAGAGAGCGTACGCCCCACGAAGTGGGTAATCCCCTGAGACCAGGCAGCCTCACGGTCGTGTTGGTCACAGCTCATATGCATAACATCGAGGCCCCAACGGGCAAATTCATCCACCCACCATGAAAGCGTCTCGGTCTTGCAGTTGACCGGACAGATTACCAAGGGAAGGCCTTTCAGTCCATTCTTGCCGGAATCAGGGCCAAACATTGGGTGGGTTGCTATGCTTTGCACAGAGGAAGGGAGCAGCTCCTGCATAACCTTTGCCGGATACAGCTTCACCGAACAGGTGTCCATCACCACAGTGTCCTTCCCGATATTTCCAGCGGTACGTGTCAGTACGTCCTTGAAGGCGCTGATGGAAACACAGTAGAACAAAGCAGAACAGGTAAGGACTTCCTCCTCACTCCCGAGGCGCACCCCTGGGGGAACGGTTTTATTCCGTCTACTGTAGGCGATTACCTCAAACCCATGTCCAGCTAACTCCTTGGCCCAGAAGGATCCAAATCGTCCCAAGCCATATACTCCGATGCGCATGCTCTCTTTCATGAACCGCATTGTACTGGAAAGCAAACAAACGGGCAAGGAGGAGACTGGAATGACCAACCATCGAGCCTTTTCTAAGAGATTCTAACGTGATACACTGATTTGGTACTATCTAATCTAACCTGTCAAGGAGCATAACCATGACGTTTGCAGAAAAAATGAAGGCCCAAGCAATTGAGGCCCAGAAAAATCTCGTCCTGGCCGAGGGTACTGAGAGCAGAACCATCCAGGCCGCAAGGAAGATTATCGATGAAAAATTGGCCAAATCGGTCATCTTGGTTGGGGCAGTGGATGCAGTGAAGAAAGCTGCAGAAGCAGTAAAGACCTCACTTGAAGGGATCTCAATTGTAGACCCATCTTCCAGTGAAGATCGTGAGGCTTTTGCCAAGGAATACCATGAGCTTAGAAAGCATAAAGGATTGAGCGAGGATGAAGCCTACCAGGGTATTATCGATCCTCTTCGCTGGGGAGCCATGATGGTCCGCCTGGGAAAGGCTGATGCAATGGTTGCCGGTGCTGAGAATACCACCGGCAATGTGCTTCTTGCTGCCTTCCAGATTATCAAGACCAAGCCTGGGATCAAGTTTGCATCCTCATGTTTCGTGATGGCAACAGACAAGAGCGAATATGGGGCAAACGGCTCATTCATTTTTGCTGACTGCGCCACCATCCCCAACCCAACAGCTGAACAGCTGGCTGAGATTGCAGAAGCTTCTGCATTATCCTGCAAAACCTTCCTCAACACCGAGGCAAAGGTGGCCATGCTCAGCTACTCAACCAAGGGCTCTGCAAAGGGTGATTTGGTCGACAAGGTGGTTACCGCTACCAATCTGGTCAAGGAAAAACTTCCTGAGTTGCAGATTGACGGGGAGTTGCAGCTCGATGCAGCCATTGTTCCCAGTGTTGCCAAGAGCAAGGCTCCTGATTCCACCGTCGCCGGTGGTGCCAATACCCTGATCTTCCCGGACCTCCAGGCTGGAAATATCGGCTACAAGCTTGTACAGCGTCTTGCTGGAGCTGAGGCCTATGGCCCAATCCTCCAGGGATTCGCCAAGCCGATCAGTGATCTCAGCCGTGGGTGTTCCGTTGAGGATATCGTGGTAACCAGTGCAATCACACTTGCACAGGCAGCAAGCATCTAAGTTTCATGGAGAGGGCGGGAGTTTCATTTTCCCGCCCTTGCCACGTTCCATACTTTTCTATACGATTGCCTCGTCTCCAAGGGTAGACAAGGCATGCTCAGAAGTACAAAACCATTGAATCTTCTCGATCGATCGCTTCCTGCGAGAACCATCATCTGGGCACTCGCCTGGCCTACCATCCTTGAACAATTCCTACAAGTCACCGTTACCTATGTCGATTCAGCCATGGTAGGATCGCTGGGTGCCCAGGCAACTGCAGCAGTTTCGGTTCCAGCCTCAACCATCTGGCTGGTGAATGGGTGGATGAACGCATTTGCCATCGGCTTCTCTGTGTTGATGGCGCGTAACCTTGGCAGCGGAAAGACTGACAGAGCCCGTCTCATTACCAGACAGGCAATCCTATCTTCTCTCTTTTTTGGATTGTTCCTGACCTTCTCTTTCCTTATCATTGCAAGAAGACTTCCCTCATGGATAGGTGCTGAGGCAGCGGTGGAACCATTGGCACAGCAGTACTTCCACTATATCGCCTTGGGATACCTTCCGAACCTACTCATGATTCTCATCAGTACCCTGCTTCGCCTCAGTGGGGACTCCAGGACACCGCTCTATCTCAATGGCCTGAACAACCTCATGAATATCCTTCTCAATCTCTTCTTCATCTTCCCAAGCATCCCTCTGGGAGTAGTTACTCTTCCTGGTCTTGGACTCGGGGTGAGGGGTGCTGCAATGGCAACCAGTATCAGTTGCACAGTCACCAGCATCCTGCTTTTTGGGATATTGCTTACAACAAGCAACCCTATCCGCCTTTCACTGAAAGGGAGTTGGAAATTCGATGCCGCCATTCTCAAGAGCTCACTCCGTCTGGCTCTTCCGATGGCACTTGAACGATCGACGCTCTCATTCGGCCAGATCGTCTACACGAAAATGGTTGGAACATTGGGAACCACCGCCCTTGCTGCACACTTCTTGGCGATCAATGCAGAGTCAATGACCTACCTGCCGGCAAGTGGCTTCGCCACCGCAGCCACCACACTGGTGGCCCAATCACTTGGCAGCGAAGACAAACAACTTGCCCGCCGTTTTGCCAGCACCTGCGTTGCTATGGGAACACTCCTGATGACACTTATGGGAGTAATCCTCTACCTGTTTGCCCCACTTCTGATGAGCTTCTTTACCCGTGATGCCCAGGTCATCGCACTTGGATCCCGAGTATTGCGCCTGGAAGCCTTCGCCGAGCCTGCCTTCGGCCTCTCCATTCTTGTGTTTGGGGTACTTCGTGGTGCGGGAGATACCAAAGGGCCATTTCATATTGCGGTAACCGGGATGTGGTTGATCCGACTTCCCCTTGCCTACCTGTTGCTGAGCACAACCAATCTTGCACTCATGGGTATCTGGCTTGCAATGGTCGCTGACCTGAATATCAGGGGAATCATCTGTCTTGTACGCTATCGCCGTTTTACGTGGCTTGATACTTGGAGAGAGTCTCACTAAGGGAGAGAAACTGTGGCCAAGAAAGTGCTTCAGCCCTGAGGGACGGATCAATATTGCTCTCAGCAAGCAGAGATGCCACCCCTTCCTTACCCAGCAGTGCACCAATCTTTCCACCCATCAGATTATTTTTCACCGTCTTTCTACGTTGGGCAAACAAGTCCCTGATGACCAACAAGAAATGTGGACGCAACTCATCCTTGACCAAACTCTCCTCTCGCAGTGCAAAGTGCACTACACTGCTGGTGACATTGGGTTTAGGGAAAAATGCTCCTGCATTGATGACAAACGATTGGGTCACCTCATAATCCATCTGGGCAAGAAGCGAAAATGATGACCACATCTTTGACCCTGGAGATGCACAGAGACGGTCAACCACCTCTTTTTGCAGGGTAAAGACCATCTGCGGGATACGATACCCTTCCTCAAGGATTTTCGCGATCACCACTGACCCTACATTGTAGGGAAGATTGCCACAGATTCTTTCAGGTAGAGATTGCTCCCCAAAAGTCTTTGGCAAAGTCTTCAAGGCATCACCTTCAACAAGATGGAAATTAGGGTCCTCACCGAATGCATGCTCCCTGAGAATCCTGCAGAACCCATGGTCAATCTCGAAAGCAGTAACTTCTGCTCCTCTTTCCAAAAGCAACGCGGTAAGGGAGCCAATCCCAGGGCCAACTTCCCAAACCGTAGTATTCTCCAGCGGTTCAAGGAGTGAGACGATGCGTTCACGGACCGGTTTCGAGATCAGGAAGTTCTGTCCAAATTTCTTGGTCATCGCCAGACCCTCTCTCTGCAGCAGATCGCTGATCGCATGTGGCGAATCGTAGGCAAAGTTCCAACGCATACTCTCTCCTTCGTTTTGTTTGCAAGACTCGCTTAGCATAGCCAATTGCGATAAGCGAGGTCAACAGAACAAGCACAAAGAGCGCATAGCTCCCCCATGACAGCATCCAGGTCTGCTCACTACCAAAGGTGAGCAATGCATCTACTCCCCGATACACAAGGCTAAGAGGACATGAACACCAGGTGCCGAACAGGAGTGCCAGGAAACTGAACAACATGGCAAGATTGATCAGGAGGGTTGCAGGGACACTGTAGAGCAAGCCTGCTGGGTTCCAGGAACCTGTAAGCATCATACTGACAGGGCCTGTGCCAAGAACAGCAAGCGCTGTGCTTATAAGGGGTAATGAAGGGAGACCACTGCCGAAGAGTATCATGGCAAAGGCAGCATAACTGTAGAGAAACGCAAAATGCATAACCGAGTTCGGGAAAAGCCATACTTGCAGAAACCCCGTGAGATAGAAAGAAATGAGCAAGGGAAATTGTTTCGCAAACGGTCCCAATTGAAACAAATACATACCTAATGCTCTGAGTAATGAAGGTTTCGGCCCCACAGCCATTACATAGAGGCAGGGGACGATGAGTGCAAAACGCTTGCCCCAGTAGGGACCGAAGAGACGCTTGGCCCCTATACCTGCAAGCAAAATAAAAAAATGCAGGTGCATTCCAGACAGGGCAAGGATATGGGCACATCCACAAAGGATTGCCTTATCCTTGAGAGCGAAGGATTCCCCGCTCAACTGACCCAAAAGCAGAAGGGAAGCAAGACCCCTTACATTTGCATCCTCAATACACACATCCAGGCGTCCTTGCAAGCGTTCTAGCATGGTTCGACGCCCAAGTGCAAACGGAGGTATCACAAGTACCTGTATATCCCCCCCATAGAAGACAGAACCGGTATCGTCCCACTGCCCCCAAACCTGGACAGTACTGGAAGCTACCAATACCTCTTCTACAGGAACCAAAACCGGCATAACACCGGAAGCACTTCCCCCATAGCCCCCTTTGGATGCACACCCTGTCAATATAAGACGCAGCAACTGATCTCCACTACGGGACAGTGATGAATCCTCCTGCAAGGTTCCTTCCAAGCTCACGATTCTATCTTGAGGAATTGCAAAGGATGGAGTACTGCTGGCAATGCCTCTACCCAACAACAGGTAAAAGCAGTACACGAGGGATGTGAGTATGATCAAGGATCTTGAGCAGGAGGGAAAGAATGGGGCCGCAATGAGCACAAGGACACCCAAGGCCACTCCCACCAGCAGGGGATAGGCGAAAAGAAATGACCCACGGCAGGCCAAATAGATAGCCAGTGTGAATAGAGGGAGCAAGAGTTTCAATGGATGAAAAAGGTCTTCCATATACATGGAAGACCCCACGGGTTGCATTTTGCTTCAGCTACAGCTCCATAAGAGAGACCAACAAGGCAAGCAGTCCAATATCAAGTCTCTTCTGCATGCTCTGGTGAAACAGACGGGCAGCAAGACGCTCATCTTTCTTACGTTGCATCCGTTGATTGTGAACTTTCAGTGCCATCCTGTAGAGGCTCTTGTTGTAGATACGTAGATATCGTGCCAACAATTCTCCAATTTCCTTCAGTGTCTCATTCGAACCATCATAGCTGATTGGTTTAAGAGGCTCTGAGGAGACCAAGGCAAGACTGTTACAAAGTTCAAGCGGATCGGCAGAAGAAGCTTCATCAAGGAACGATTCAACAGCAAACAACTGTTCATCGATTTCCTGTTCTCTCTCCCCACAGCGCAACTTCAGCTCATAGCGCCTTCTTTGTGCGACAGAGGAGCGAGTGTCCTTCTTGGCAAGGTAACTCCAGGCAAGTACAACCAGACCACCGCTGATAAGCAGTTCATCAACCATGGGAAGAGGATCCCTGATCGCCAATGACATGAAGAAATAGGAAGCAGTGAATACAACTGCCGAGATCAAGAGCCTTGGGATGTACTGCTTGTTCTGGATCCAGCGATCGACACTGAAATCAATGGCAGCATAGAGTGCATAGGAAACTTCATCCTTCTGGTTTTTTGTCAGCATTCCACTACTCTTGAGCACAACCTGCTCATCTTCACTCCAGTTCCCTACCCGGGTGGTATCTAGGTAGGGAGAGAGTGTGAGGTTTTCTTTGTTCTGTCGTTGCAGTAAATAGCAAGTAATCACGAGAGGGCCGCCTTATATGCGTCTATCCGTGTACCCAGGTTCTGTTCGAACTCGGTACGGTCTGTTCCCTCCGCAGAGAAGAAGAAGTAGTATTTGATTTTTGGTTCAGTTCCACTTGGTCGTACCACTATCTTGTCTCCACCCTCCAGGAAGAGGATAAGGACATCACTGGGAGGAAATTCTGTTTGTTTCCCGTCAAGCAGATCCTGCTTGCTGGTAATTGTATGCCCGGCCAGCTCATCACCCACATTGAGTTTTCGCAGCCCAGCCATTATCTGAGCCATCTTATCCTTCCCTGATGCTCCTTCATAGTCCTTTGCAAAGACCGATTCTGTAGAGAACCCCCATGTATCATAAATCTGATCCAATCGATCCTTGAGGGTCAGTCCTTTGCTGGACCAGTGGCACATCATCTCAACACTCATCAGAGCGCTGCTGATGGCATCCTTGTCACGTACCTGGGGAAGGGTCAGGTATCCGTAGCTCTCTTCACATCCAAACAGGAAATATTCACGCTCTCCTTTTGGACCTTCCAGAGAAGCAATCTCCTCTGCAATATATTTGAAACCGGTGAGAACATCCTTGCACCTTCCCCCCTGGCTCTCGACAATTCGCTTCACCAAGTCAGTGGTAACCAGACTCTTCACCACCAGAGGGGTTTTCTTCTCTTGATTCTCACGATCAGCCCCCATCAGGTAATCGGCAAGCAATACAGCAATCTGATTACCCGTGAGTAGATGATAGACATCTTTCTTTTCCGAAAGTGGAATGGCGATCCCCAGTCGGTCTGCATCAGGGTCGGTTCCCAGTACGATGTCAGCTTTCTCACGCTTGGCAAGCGCTAAGGCCATCTTCATCGCCTCTGGATGTTCTGGATTGGGCAAGGGAACGGTGGGGAAGTTCCCATCCGGTTCCTGTTGTTCCTCCACAACCACACACTTGATCCCAACCTGGGAGAGCAGGTGCTGCAAAGGGAGATTGCCTGAACCATGCAGGGGGGTGTACACCACCGTAATCGGGTTATTCTGCACCAAGGCAGGCCGTCTGAGATTCTGCAACGCAGTATGAAAGTATGCTTGATCAACCTTTTCAGGAACAGGGACGAGCAAACCCTTGGAACGAGCACTTTCAACGCTGATCTTCTTGATATCCTTTGCTTTCACCGCATTTGCGCGTTCAGCGATTCCAAAATCATGGGGAGGTGTTACCTGCCCTCCATCCTTCCAGTAGACTTTATAGCCGTTGTACTGAGACGGATTATGGCTGGCGGTGATCACAATACCAGCAGTGGTTTGCAGGTAGCGTACCGCAAAGCTGAGCATCGGAACGGGGTGCAGTACCGGATAGAGAAAAACAGAGACCCCATTTGCTGCAAGTACCAGAGCTGCTTCATTGGCAAACAGGTCACTATAGTTACGACTGTCGTATGCGATGACCACAGAAGGGTTGCTGGAAGCCTCACAGAGATACTCACTCAAGCCTTGGGTAACCTTACGAATCATGTAGGTATTGATTCGGTTGGTGCCACCTCCAATGACCCCCCTCATTCCTGCGGTGCCGAAGGAAAGACTGGTATAGAAACGATCATACAGCGATTCCCAGTCACCACCTGCAAGTTCTTGTTCAACAGCTTCCTTGAATACCTGCTGGTCCTCTGCTTGTAGATAAGCTTCAGCCTTGCTTCTTAGATCTTTCTCATTGTACGCCATAGATTGCATCCTCCAATTCATCTACCGTATCGACAACCACAGAGCCAGGAAGTGCTTGCAGTTCTTCCTTCGGTCTGAATCCCCACGAGACCAAAATATGAGAACACCCAGCATTCTGGGCAGTCTGATAATCCACTTCACTATCCCCAATGTAACAGAGTTCTCCTACGTTTACACCCTGCCTGCTGCAAAAAAGGTCAATGGCATATCGATCGGGCTTTCTGGGAGAACCCTCTACCAATCCTCTTACAGATGCAAAAGAATACTGGGGAAGGAGTTGTTGTACAATTTTTTGGGTAAGGATATCCTCTTTGTTGGAAAGAATACCTAGAGCTATCCCAGAGCGCTCTAATTTATCAAGAAGAGGAAGGATGCCTTCATAGGGATGACTCTTATCAGCATAGTGTGCCTGATAATGGTCCATCATTGACTGATAGAGAAATGCAAACCGAGCTTCCTCAACGGGGTGGTTATAGTAGGACAGAGCACCCTTGAGTGCATTGTAGAGACCTCGCCCAACAACCTGTTTTGTCAATGTCACAGAGAAGGGAGGCAGTCCCTCCAAGGAAAGAGCGGCATTGAAAGCACTACGGATATCCTCAATGGTATCAATGAGGGTACCGTCCATATCGAAGAGGATTGCCTTTTGCAACGGTTTCAACATATCGCCATTATCGAACATAGAACGGTGGCAAGTCAACAAACGTTTCGATAAAAGGAAGACCCTACGTTTTGACAAAAGAAGTACTCTCCGCTATTGTGTACCCATGCAAACCATTACAATTAAAGGTGGCAAGGAGAAACAACTCTTACGTCACCATCCATGGGTCTTCAGCGGCGCTATCGCAAATGACATATCCCTTCTAGAAACGGGAGTCTCCAGAGCAGAAACAGATGAAGGACAATTCATTGCATGGGGGTGGTATGACAAGGAAAGTCATATTCCCCTCCGACTTCTCTCTTGGAACGAGAACCAAACTATAGATGAACGCTGGTGGAAGCAAACCATTGCCCAGAGTGTTCTACGCAGAAAGATGTTTTTCGAGGACAAGGCAGGGGCAACCACTACCTTCCGTATCATCTTCTCCGAGGCCGACTATCTGCCAGGCTTGGTGGTGGATGTATACGGCACCATGCTGAGAATTATCATCAGCAGCCGTGTAGCTCATCACTTCCAGGATCTCATCGTGGAGACATTGGAATCACTGCTCAAGCCTTCCTTGATCATTTTGAATACAGACAGTGCTTTCGCCTCTGCAGAACACCTCAAGGAAACCCTGCTCTACTACCAGGATGGTCAATACTTCACTCCATCCAAGAAACTGGACCCTGTCCGTTTCCGTGAAGACAACCTCTACTATGAAGTTGCACCAGGAAAGGGGCAAAAAAGTGGATTCTATTGTGACCAACGGGAAAGTAGACGGGTTATCGAGCCGTACGCAAAGGATGCTGTAGTACTCGATGGATGCTCCTACACCGGTGCATTCACCCTCCACGCCCTGAGAGCAGGAGCAAAGCATGTCGATCTTCTGGACTCCAGTGAACAGGCCCTGAGACAAGCCTTGGTCCATATCCACATCAACCAGGACCTCAAGACCATTCCAGAGGGAAGCCGGGAGAAAGTGGAAATCACCCAGTGTGATATCTTTGAACAGATGCGGCATATCGAGAAGGACCACTACGATCTCATGATTCTTGATCCTCCCAAGCTTGCCCAGACCAAGTCACAGGCAGAAGGAGCCCAGAAAGCCTACAAGGACCTGAATCGTCTTGCAATGCAGAAGATCAAGGACGGTGGCATCATAGCAACATTCTCCTGTAGCTCGGCCATCAGCGCAGAACAGCTGCGTATGATTCTTGCCTGGAGTGCAAAGGATGCAATGGTCGAAATCCAGATTCTTCAGAAACTCGGTCAGGGACATGACCACCCAATCAGGATTTCCTTCCCGGAATCTGAATACCTCAATGGGTACCTGCTGAGGGTTATCCGCTAACTTGCAAGGGGGGTTGGGGTATCGTCAGGGTTGGTATCGTCCAGAGTGAGCATGTTTGCGAGAAATCGCAGCTGCTCAACCAGGGTTGAGACCATATCACTGAGGTACCCTACCTTGCCGTTGCCATCATCCAAGGAACGCAGTGCATAACTATAGTCCTGCATCACCGGTACATCCTCATCCAAGATCAAGGAGGATGGCATGGTTTGTTCCACATTATACTTACATCGCCTGAACACTGCCCTTCCATCCTTTCCTTGGTTGGAACAGGCTCCAAACAACCGACAGATAAGCGGTCTTGCTTGATAAACTGTACAGTGATACGGGGAGTCAGGGTTATAGAGGGGACAAGGTCCACTGGTATTGCCCCTAGCACTATTCAGTGCCTCGATAAGGGTTTCATCTTTTTTGACAAAGAGAAGATATGCTGCAACCAATCGAGCTTCACTCACGGTTATATCGGGCATAAAATGCTCGCAGCATGTCCCACATCCACTTCCACAAGCGATGTTATACTGTGTGCAGAAAACACTCGTCTGGTTTTCGATAGTCGAATACAACTCGACCAAGCCAGCCATAGACTGGCCTACATACGTTCCTTCGAACGCAATCATGAGATCTTTAATGCTGTCCATCTGTGATGTACTCCCTAGAACGGAGCGGATATTACCATTACAGATGGCTATGAATCAATCAGGAAGACCACGTTTTTTTCGTTTTTTCTTGCGATGTTCTTTCTCGGCCTGACGAGATCCCTGAACCGAGCGCTGGACCAGCCGTGCATTCCTCCGGTCAGAGAGCGCCCAACCACCGATCAATGCACTGGTACCACAGAATGCCAGGATACCAATCCAGGCAAAAGGACTATGCATGTAAGGCAAGGCAATATTCATTCCATAGAATCCAGTGACAAACGTCGGGATCATCAAACTGATCGAAATGATGGTCAATCGTTTCATGATAACGTTCATATTGTTGCTGATGACCGAAGCAAATGCATCCATTGTGCCAGTCAGGATTGAGGAGTAAATATTCGCCATCTCGATGGCCTGCTTGTTGTCTGTAATGATATCCTCAAGAAAATCACGTTCTTCCTCACTCTCAAGACGGAAGTACGGGGTACGTTGCATTCGCTCCATCAATGCTTCATTGGTTGTCAGGCTGGTGGAGAAATAGACCAAGGATTTCTGGATCTGCAGCAACTGGATCAGTTCATAGTTCATGATACTCTTGTGCAGTTGTTCCTCAACCTGGGACTTTTGGCGGTTGATGTACTTGAGGAGCCGGATATAGACCATGACCGCACGGCCAAGAATGCTGATCACAAACCCTTCAGCTGTCTGAACGGGATATTGTCGGTAGCGGTTCTTTGCAAAATCTTCAAGTACGATACTATCACTCTGGCAGATGGTGATGACAGTATCACGAACCAGCACGATACCAAGCGGCACTGCATACTGGTTTATTCCCTTGCAATCATCGGCCAGGGCGGGCAGACGCATGATTAACGCAACATAGTCGTCTTCACGTTCAATGCGGGCCTGTTCGTCCTGGTCCATGATATCTGCGAGCAATTCACTGGAAATGGCATATTTCTCTTCGAGCTGGGTGATATCATCTCTGTTGATATCCCTTGCATCGACCCAAGTGTAGGGAGCCTCCTGGATGGGTTCTCCGGGAATCTGGCTCATAAGATTCTTTCTGATGGTGATCATACTTCCTCCATGGCTGTGTTTGCATCCATACCCAGCCCCTTGCAGGAAGAATCTTGTTAATTCCGGTATTGGGGATAGGAGAATGCCGTTCGGGTGTTTCTAGGCAGGGGGTTTATACTGCCACCGTCGTCTACTGTAGACATGGGATCCTCCTCATAACAAGATGGCCTACCAGTCTGGCAAGCACCAAAGCAATACTACCACAATCAGTTTAGCCTAATAAAGGGGTTACCTGCATTTTTTCTCTCTTTTCGAAACAGTATAAACATTCTATACTCGCAACAAGGAGGGAAATGATGGTTACAAGAGAAGAAGCAGACGCATTGCTGAGAAAATACAATCCTAACGAAGCGCTGGTGTATCATGCCTACTGTGTTGAGGAGACCATGCGAAGGTTCGCCAAGGAGTACGGATACGACGAGGAATATTGGTCGTTGGTAGGGCTCCTCCACGATATCGACTATGGTATGTTTCCTGATGAGCATTGCCAGAAAGCACCCGAGTTATTGAAGGAAATCGAATTGGACGATGCCTTTATCAGGGCAGTCTGCAGCCACGGATACGGTATCTGCAGCACCATAGAGCCTGAGCATTTCATGGAGAAGGTTCTCTACACCATTGATGAGTTGACCGGTTTGGTGTATGCAACAGCATTGATGAGACCTTCAAAGATGGAAGGGATGACGGTAAAATCGGTTAAGAAAAAATGGTCCAGCAAGGCCTTTGCCGCAGGAGTGAACCGGGATATCATTTCCCAAGGGGCTGAAAAGCTCGGCCTGGAGATGAATCACATCATTTCGCTTACCATAGAAGCGATGGCTGGTGCCTCCAGCAAGATAGGGCTTTAGGCGAGCGGCATCTGTTCAAGACGGACAATACCGCTCTTGTTCAGTACAACCGTGTAGTGGCTATAGATATCCAAGTCCTCTTTCTTTGAGTATTCACGTATGACCAGGTGCAGGTGATAGACACGTTCACTGTTGAGCTGATCCAGTTCATCTGCATCCGGGTCCATCCTGAAGACCACATCATTGGGATCATCCATCTCTTTGAGAAAATCATCGAGGCGTATCCTGGTAACCAAGGTGAAGTTATTCTCCCTGGGAAACCTATCCCTCGCCATTCCCTGTTTGGACAGCGGGTGCATGGCTAGGTCTCGTACATAATGGATGATGTCCTCCTTGGGAAGCATATCCATGAAGGGATTGTTCTTATCTTTACGTATCTCCTTCACTGTTGAGGGAATCTCATCAGGAGTGGTAAACTTGAGCCTGATCCTGCTCGAGCATATCTTCTTATTGGTCTTTGGGGAAAGAAACGAGGAGATTTCATCTGCCATCATTTTTGGAAGCACCGCATTGAAGAAGAGCCTCAGCCATTCCTTGATACGATCCTTGAATACATAACCGATGATGACAATCAGTGCCCACTGGAAGGAGTTTCTTATGAATGTTTCTTCCGCAAATATGGTTGTCAGGGTTGCAAAGGCCATGGCAACGCCGGCCGCAATTCCTGCAAGGATCTCAGAAACCCGCTTTGGCCACCTGGAAATATTGGGGACGAGATAGAGACTGGATTGGGTCCATTTCTTTAACACCGCCTTTCTATACTGCACTGTCTCTGCATTGGTACTGCCACTTGGATACTTCATCTTGCTGCGGTACTCCATCTCATCCCGGGAGAACTGCATCAATTTTGCAAGTATCTGCTTATGCATCTCATCCCTCATCGGGGTAGAAGCCATATAGAGGTCAAGGGCATGTTTTTCACAGATCAGACTCGTGGCCTCATCCGTCCAGAGAAAGGCAAGCAGCAAGCGGCTCTCCTCGGCTACTTTCTCCTGAATTGCAGAAATCATACCTCTGAGCACTTTGAGAAGCATTGAGGCATTCATATACCAGTTTGTCAATGTGGTATTCAGATCACTCTGCATACCAAGCTTCACCATATCCTTGCAATCCTTCAGACACGCCTTTGTCTCATGGCGTACTGAGTTTACTACGGTCTGCAATTCATGGATTACTTTCCGCTCAGGTACTGCATTCAGGTCAATCAGGAGATCCTTGGTGTACTGCTTGAGAATGGAAAGGGGGCTGAGCAAATTCTCGTCATCAAGCAACTCCTCAAGCGTTATTTCAGGAGAGGAGTACCTTCCATGGCTCTGGAATTTGTGAAGAATTCGTTCTTCATTGTATGTAGAACGATTAACATACAATTGGGGAGGAGAAAACAGATAATAGTGAATTTCCCGCTCATACTTCCTGGTCTCAGGGATCGGTAAGATGAGCTTCGTCTCCAAATGTCTGCTTGAATGTCTCCGTAAATCGATCAAGGTTCCCTCCCGGTTGCACTAGTATACATGAGGGTTTATCCTAACGCAATCGTAAGTTTCGGTAACTGTCCCAAGGATACTCGGCAGCACTCTTGAGCGAAAGCGATTCCAGGTCATCATAGGCAGGGACAAAAACGTCTCGGATGGGGAGTTTGAACACCTCCTGCACCCGTCTACCCAACAACTGCTCCAACAAGGGTCTTGTTGCTCCTTGCTCGAGCAATCGCTTGACCAAGAGCAAAATCCCACTGAACCCAGGAATCCCACTTGCTCCTGCCTCTTTATCTTCAAGCGTATGTGGAGCATGATCACTCTCTATCCAGTCTACCCTTCCCTCCAACAGTGCAGCAAAGAGAGTACTACGCTCGGTTTCACTGCGAAGAGGAGGATTCATCTTGGCGTACAGCGTCCGCTCTTTTGCATCCTCACTGGAGAGAAGAGCATGATGAGGGGTGACCGCACAACTGACGCGAACTCCCTTCATCCTTGCTTTCTCGATTTCATGGAGGGCTTCAATACTGCTCAGATGACAGATATGAAGGTGTCCCTTGAAGCCTTCCTCCTGTGAAAATTGCAACTGGTCTGAGACACTTGCAACCTCTGCCTCTACTGGCCGTGCAAGGCTATGGGTGGAGAAATCAGCAGGATCATACAGCTCAGGATGCAACAAGGACTCTTTTTCACAATGCAGGGCAACAACCCCCTCGTAACCACACTCTTTCAGGGTATGATATACAAGAGACTGCTCCCTCTCCTGTATGAGCCCCATATTGCCGGTTGAATGACCTGCAAACAACTTAAGCCCCACTACCTGGGGAAAGAGCTCCTGTGCAATGGAGACCACTCGCCGAATCTGTTCGGCAGAAGACGTTACCCCCGCATACAGGTGATAGCGAACACCAAGACCACACTGTTCAGCATCCTGGAGACGCCTGAGAATACTTTCACGCTCAGTGAGGGCTGGTTGCGTATTAGGCATATCAAATACCTCATCTATCCCGCAAGCGAGCGCAACACCCAATCCATGGGAGAGCGTTTCTTTCTCGTTCTGACTCCAGTCACGGAGATGTACATGTGGGTCAATCATAGGCAATTAATTCAGGCGCCTCTTTCGCCAGATATTCGTACTGCATGAAGGTGCCCCAACGGCAAGTCAATCGGTCACCACAGGCACACTCTCCACACATCCCAATACCACAGAGCGTGGTTCTTTCCATCGATAAGTATAGATTATGCTCCTTGATTCCCCGAGCCAACAACTTGCGACAGGCGATAGCCATGAAAACCTCAGGACCTACCAGATAACAGGCCTGCTCTTCTTCCAAAGGAATGCTGTCCAGAAGGTCCAGTACTCTTCCTGGTCTGCCATCATCAGCAATACAAGTGAATGATCCATAGGATGAGAGATGCTCCTCAAGCAAGGCTTTTCCTTCCACACTCTCACTGGTTCCTACAAGAATACTCATTTCAGTTCCCTGGCTTTGCAACTGGTCGGCAAGACTGGGAAGTACCGCCACCCCGGTACCACCACCCAACAAGAGTGCTTTTTTGGTCTTCTCATTGTTCAGTTGTGCACCGTAAAGTCCCCGTACATAGATATCATCTCCGACCTGCAAGGCACAAAGCTCGGCTGAGAAAGGTCCCCGATTCTTGACAATGAAGGTCAATGGATCGTTATGAGCGACAGAGAAGGGTTTCTCCCCGATGGTTGGAATCCAAAGGAATGCAAATTGTCCCGCCTTGCAGTCAAGCGTGCCATCCAGTGTGATGATACGGGTATCCTTACCATACTGCTCACTCTTCACCACCTGATGTTTCTCATATGCCATCTGTCGGTCTTTGATGATATAGGAGGTAGATTGCTTTTTCGCAGGATCTTTTCCGCTTAGAATAGCCTCTGCCTCTCGTTTCACCGCAGCGAGGTATTCAGGCCATGCTTTCTGGTCGACAGTACCAAGGGCTGAACCGATACCGACTGCATCAGCACCACAGGCTATCAGTGCTGCAGCTTCCGTTCCACTGCTCACTCCACCCATACCGATAAGCGGCACATCATCGCCACAAGCTTCGCGAATCTCCCGAATGGCTGAAAGTGCTCGTTCATAGACATGATGCCCGCTGCTGCCACCCTTTCCTCCAAGCTTGTTCTGCAAGATGGGAAGTCCTGAACCTGGATCCTTGTGGACGATGGGGCCAACCGTATTGATTGCAACCAGGCCATCGGCACCACTATCCACTACGGCCTTGGCTATCATGCCAATGTCATCAACATTTGGGGTAAGCTTCACAAACAAGGGCGCTTTGCACTCCTTGGTTGCTTCCTTGATCAATCGCACATAATCAGATGCAATATTCTGGTCACATCCAATTGACGCCCCATAGCCAACCGATGCATGAGGACAGGAGAAGTTCAATTCCACCAGGTCTGCCACCTCATCAAAGGCTTTTACCAAGGTGATGAAATCTTCAACGCTGTTTGCCGAGAGCGATACATTCAGATAGCTGGAAAAGGAATGCTCTGCCCTGAGTTTCCTCAGTTCATACAGGGCCTGTTCCATCCCAGGGTTGCGTAACCCGACAGAGTTCCCAAAATTACCGACTGAGGTCTCACAGACCACCGGCTCACGGTTCCCTGGATTTACTTCCACCTGGAAACTCTTGGTGGTAATAATGCTGATAGCATGTACCTTCTCGTCAAAGTAAGTGATCAGTCTGGGTTTAGTGGAAGCAACACCACTGACAGTTCCCAACAGGACAGGAGCATCTGCATTGAGATGTCTCTTTGACAGGAGTTCCATCACATCCTTCATACAGAGGTCTCCTCAAGCAGGGAGCGAAGGTTCTTCATGCACAAATCAAGCCAGTCTTCCGGTGCTGGGTTATTCTTCCATGGATGGGTCAGTGCACTGCTGCTGTTTATTCTGGCAAGCGCTACTGGGTACCCAGCCTTTTTCAGTATTGTCATAACCTCACTTGCAGAACCTCCTTGGCTTCCTACACCAGGGATAAGCAAGGGAACTGATTGGTCATGGTAAAAGGCAGCAATGTCCTCCAACTCCTGGAGATTGGTCGCCCCGACCACTGCTCCTACACTTCCTGTCTTCTGGTTATAGGCGGCAATCTGGCTGGCTACCTCAAGGTAGAGAGAACGTTTTTTCTCATCTTCTTTCACAACAAGCAGATTTTGCAGGTCTCTCCCACCAGGATTGCTGGTACGATTAAGCAGATATGCCCCTTTTTCAGGGAAACTGATGAAAGGCTCTACCGAGTCACTTCCCATATAAGGAGCAACGGTTACGGCATCACTCTGCCACACGTCAAAGGCTTCCTTGGCATAGTTCATGCTGCTTCTGGCAATATCACCGCGCTTACTGTCAAGAATGACAGGAATTCCTGGGAAGAAACTCTCCAGCATATCCAGTACATCGGCAAGGGCAGAACTACCCGAGAAGTCTTCATCACGTGGATGGTCGAGGCACTGGTAGTAACCAAGATTCGGTTTGAACGCTGCAGGAACCAATCCAGCGAGGCTCATTCTCCGAAATAACTGTTGAAAGAAACTATTAAGGTCACTGCGAATATTCCCACTGGACACAGGAAGGGATTCAACAATGGGATCCAATCCCATGCAAGCAATATTTCCAGTTTTTCCAGCACTTTCTGCCAATAATGTTTGATAACTCACGCTTATCTCTCCTTACCGATCTACTCTGGGAAATCCCTGTTTCTCACCCCAGCCAAAGGGATCTTCCCTCCACGAGGTAAGCAATCTTGCTTCCTCACTGTTCACATACCCTGTCTCCTGGGCACTAGCAACCATTACATCATAGTCAAGAATGGTAAAGAATATGCATGCAGGGTCCAAGGAGGCAAAGGCTTCCTGGGCTGTGGCAAATCCATAGGTGAAGATTGCCAAGGTATAGGGACAAACACCTTCTGCTTTAGCAATCGCCTGAACTGCCTTGATGGAAGATCCCCCGGTGGAGATCAAATCCTCAATAAGGAGCACTTTGGCACCAGCATAGGTACCTCCCTGCCCAAGCCCTTCGATCTGTTGACCAAGCCCATGGTCCTTGCCGGAACTTCGTACATAGCTCAATGGTTTCTCGAGTCGGTCTGCCAAGGTGGTTGCATGAGGAATGCCAGCAGTTGCAGTTCCTGCGATGTTATCTGGGTCAAAATCAAGACTCTTCAGCATTGCAGCAAAAGCCTCACTGACCAGCTTTCGGGCTCCACTTTCGGCAAGCAGTCGCCTGTTGTCATTGTAAATGGGCATACGGTAGCCGCTTGCCCAAGTGAAAGGATCTTGCACTTGGAGTCGGATTGCGCCAAGCTCCAAGGCTTTCTTTGCCAGAATCGGTCCATAATGGTTTGTAATATCTTCAATATGTTTCATGGTATCTCCAGTGTAGCCTATTTATTTCCACGCTTCCAGATTTCCTTGAAGGTGTGTGTCTTGTTACAGAATGCACAGACAAAGGTGTTGTCCTTGGTTCGATGGAACATGGCTGGAACCCCCTCTCCCTGGTCAGGGTGGGAGATGCATGCCTCATTCGTGCAAGCCAGATCCTCAAAGTTATAGATGCGGGGGGGAAGATGCAAGCGGAATTTATTGATGACCCTCCCATCCTTGATCAGGTTCAGCGTACAACCAGGAGCCACTGCACTCAACCGCTTGAGTTGCTTACGGTCAAGACTGTACTCACCGGGGCGAAAGATGATTCCTTTGAAGATGTCTTCCTGGCCACTGGTACTTACCCACTCTCCACCTTTGTAGGCGTCCAAGCCAAGCACACTGCTGATAAGCCTCATATGCCTCCTGATCTCGCCTGGGCTGTCTCCCTTGAGAATATGGTCGATAACCAAGCCATTTCGAATTGGTTGCACGCCTTCACTCACCCGCTTCTCTTTTGTTTCCCGGGAGTGCAAGTCTACCTCTGTAATGTAGTCTTCGCTCTCATACACTACCTTTTTAGCCACTGGGACAAATTCGCTGCCGATTTTTCCTGCAAGCAGTGAAAGCAATACAATCCTTACATACATACCGTTGATCGATTGTCGTTCCCACCCATTGAGGGGTGTGTCATCAAGGAAGGTGGGAATTGTAGGAGTTACCTTGTGCCGTGGAAGCGGGTGATAGAAGGTGGTACCTTTCTTGATTCTGTCCAGGAACTCTTCCCGGAATGTAATGGAACGACGTAGCTCTTCCTGCCGCTGGAGGATCCTGTCCCCCATTCGCTCCAGTTGTGGTCGGGTGAAGTACCACTTGGAAGCCACATCAGGTTGCTCAAGGTATTCTTCGATGGAAGAGAAGATGCGAACTTGGTAACCATTTTCTTCCATCCTGTTCACGTAGACTTCCGGCATTGCCAGCTCTACGGGGGCTACCAAATCAACCTTGACCTGCTTGAATATTTTCAGACCATCAGCTTTTGAGTGCACGGTTCGTCCGTGGAAGAGATCCCCTACCAATGCAAGATGCAATTCCTCGTTACTCCATTGGTTGTCTTCAAGAAAGGTGAACTCATCAAGCAATTCCTGGGTAGGGTGTTCATGCTTCCCATCCCCTGCATTGATGAATACCGGTTTGCGATAGAGTTTATTTCGCTCTGCATAAGCGGCGCAGGCCTCTTCCAGATGCCTGGTAACACCCTCAACCTTGCTGCGGATGATGAAGATGGTATTCTCATATCCACTCAGGGTATTGAAGGTATCGGCATAGCTCTCTCCCTTGTTGAAGGAAGAACTGTCGCTGTTCAGCTCAGAAACTTTTGCATGATGGAAGTTGGCTGCATTCTTGAAAGATTCCTTGGTCCTGGTACTGTCTTCCAGGAACACTTCATAGATACCGAAATCCCTATCATCAATTCTAAAAGGAGCGAGCTTCTCTTCATCTCTTATCTCCATCGCTTGCTTGAGAACACGTACCTGTTCGAAGAGATACATACGTTCTTCCTTGGAAAAATCCTCAATAACACACAACGATCGCCCTGCAAATGCATTCTGTTTTTCCATCTTGACTCCTTCAAAAAAAAAGCCGGCCCTACGACCGACTCTTCACTACACTATCATATTGAGGGGATTCCCATTCCAGAGCGTTACACGCAACACTGTTTCGTTTCTTGCCCATGAGCTCCCTCCTACTTATAACTTCTGGAAAACCATAACAGAGAGTAGGTTCTCTGTCTAGGGTTACTCCTCAATTTTCTTGCCAACAGCATCTGTGTCATTCTCGATGTCAGAGAGACTCATCAAATCCTCTTTCACTGGAGCTGTCGTTTTCTGAGGGTCCTCTTGTTTTGCAACAGGGACCTCCACTCGCTTGGTCTCCTTGGGCTGCGTGTTCGCACTCTCGCGTTCTGCTTCCACCCACTCTGTAATAGTCTCATATGCTGAATCAGGGCCAAAAGCAAGCACTGCATCAAACTGTTCTGGAGAAATCTTACCACGATTCTTCAAATCACGTTTGTACATTTTTCGATACCAACCATTCGATCGTTTACGAATATGGTGTTTTCGACGTTTTTTCAGTTTTCCACTCGTACCCTCAGCACTGTACCTAGATGCGTAGGAACCATATCCGTAGCCCTTGCCATATCCGTAGCCGTATCCATAGCGGTATCCCGTTCCAACCGAGCCGGGAACAACACCGTTGAAGACTACACCACTGATGGGGACATTTGCCGTTCTCAAGCTACTGATCAGATCGAAGAGAGATCCCTTGCTGGTGATACCTGCACGTACAGTGATGATCAGGCCATCAACATGTTTGCTGATGGAGAGCAATTCACTGGCAGAGTCCAATGGAGGTGCGTCGATAATGACAAAGTCATAGACACTTTCCAAGTAGTGAATCAGCTGAGTATACCGTGGATTGGAGAAGATGCCGGCATGCACCAAGGGAGCATTGCCTGGAGGCAACAAGTGCAAATCGGGAACCTTTTCAATTGGCCGAAGGATACACTCTTCAAGTGTTGCCTTCTTGGTTACATAATCCACCAAACCAACTTCACGGTGTTTTAGACGGAAATAGCGCTCCATACTGGGAAGACGAAGGTCCCCATCAAGCACCAACACTTTACTTCCCATTTGGGCCAATGCGATGGCTATATTCCCAATGATGGTACTCTTCCCTTCCGCCATGGAACAGGAAGTAATGGAGAACACATGTTTCTCGCTCCGGTTGTAGAGCATATTTGCTACCAGCTTGAACCGCTCTGATTCAAAGGAGAGCGGATCATTATGTACAATAAGCGTTGGATACAGATCGAGAGGAGAGACCTTCATCATGGGGATCCACCCCAAAATTGGAACATCCTTGCCTACAATTTTCTGAATCTGTTGCTCTGTCTGGATGGATACATCCAAGGCCTCAATGGCCAAGGTAAGCAAAAGGCCGAAGGCCGCCCCCAGCAACACTGCAACAGCCAAGATCAAGAGCCTGTTCGGGCTGACAGGATTACGTGGAAGGATTGCCTCATCAACAACCGTGACATTACCGCTTACCGAAGCTTCGATGAGTTTCACTTCTTCCAACATCTCCCGTAGCTTCAATCCTATAGCTTCATAGATCTGGACATCCCTCTGCAACTCAGAGAGCCGTCGCTCCAAGACCGGTAGTTGGGAGAGCTCGGAGATGAATACTGCTCCACGCTCCTCCAATATCTGGATACCGACCTCAGTGGTGAGCGCTTGCACAATTGCTTGTGTATTATTCTCATTCCCGTATGACCGGGTTAGTAGGGAAACACGGTCAAGCAGGTCCTTATTCAATTGATTTATCGCACTGCTGATCACATAGGTGCGGGAGGAAGAATCCATGGGCATAGAGACCTGCGTTTGGGTTGTTGAAGGGTTGCTCAGGGATTCATACATGGTCAATTCTGTTTTCCATGCCGCAAGATCGCTCAGCTTATCTGCAACTACAGGATCTTTACGTATTGCATCAAGAGACAGGACTCCTTCAACACCTGACTCACGAAGCCCTTCGTTGTATGCATCCAGAAACACCATTGCTTCCTGCAATTGCAGTTTTAAGGGTTCCAGGCGTAGCGTGTAATAGGAAATCTGTTCAACCAATAAAGAACTCTTGTCGGTGAGTTGAATGATGTCGCTGTTTTCCCTGAAGTCACCCAAGGCATCCCCTGCAGCAGTAAGTGCTTGATCGTTGATGGGAATCTGGGATTCGATAAACTCACGTTGTGCAGTTTTTGAGTTCTTGGCAATGCCGGTCAGAAGTGTATCATAACTTGAGGCAAGTGCATTGGCGAAATCACGTGCGAATGCGGGGTTTTCATCGGTAACCTTGATCCTCACAATGTTGGTATCTTTGACCGTGGAAACCACAATCCGCTCTTTAAGATTACCCAAGACAAGCTTATCCCGGTAATCAAAGCCATCTGAATTCGTGTATTGCGATAAATCCAACGTACTGAGGGCATAGTCGATATTGCTTCGACTGGTGATCAACTCGACTTCCGTGGCAATCTTCGTACTTGAAGCCGATATATCCATCAATGATTCGAAAGAAGAGGAAGTTTGGATAGGATCTACCAAGACAGACACTTCCGACTCATACTGGGGAATGGCAACCTGCAAATAGCCGAAGGCAAGCCCTACAACTAGGATAAAGCCTACAAAGAACCAGCGCAGACGCTTATGAAAGATGTGAAGCAGCTCTGCAATGGAAATTCCCTCTTCCCCTGCATCAAAGGGACTAATTGACTGTGTATACTCTTCCTGCTGACTCATCTGCTTCTCCTACAGGCTCTTGGAATCCAAGATAATGTTCACAACCGTGGCAACAATTCCCAGGATGGAACTTACCAAGCCTATGATGGCGACCGTAGGAGCAATGTCCCTGGCCAAGGTCTCTTTAGCGACTGCTATAGTGGTCTCTGGGAGAATTGGGTCTCCCAATGCAATGGTCTTGCCATCAGGACCCTGCACTTTCACCTCTGACGGGTAAGCGGCATCGTCACTCAACCCACCAGCAAGGGAAAGATAGTAATTCACTGTTTTATCCGGTACGTACGCAAATACCCCGGGGCGGACCACCCCACCACTGACGGTCACCAAGCGTTGTGTGAAGGGAATCAAAAGTGTATCGTCGCTCTGTATCTGCATCGACTGATTCTCATCCTCACCATAGAGTATGCTCTGGATATTGAGAGGAATGCGATTGCCGGAACGAAGCAGGTAGGCTCCTTCCAGATCACTTACAGCAAGAAACCGGGAAGAGAGAGAGCTAAGCATCTGCTTCATACTCTCTCCGGGATAGAATTGGTAAAAAATTCTTCCAGAAGGATAGCCAACCAACGCAGTGGTGGAAAGAGAATCATATACCTCACTGGAGGAAACGGCTCCTTCAATGGTGACTGTCTGGAGGCTGGGTTGCTGCGCGTCAACAATCACTTGATCAAGATGGGATAGTCTATAATCGGGTTGCTCAAGCAAATTGACATACTGTACATACCAAGCACCGCTATCCGGGTTATACCGTTGAATCCTGATGTTCTGCACATCAGCCGATGAGAGGAGTCCTCCTCCATAGGTAGTTAAAAGATCTTCCAGGCGATCCGAATCCAAGAGTTGATAGGTACCTTCCTCATATACCCGGCCGCTGAGCATAACCAAAGTATCACAACGCTCAAGGGTAATGACATCTCCACTTCTGAGCAGCGGATCCTCCTCCAGAACACCCTCGCGCATTGCTTTGTACAGGTCAAACACTTCCTCACTACCATCAGTGTGAAGAATGCGGACATCCCTGGTTGAAGCATAGGGGGTTGCATTTTGGAGCACTTCCGAGAGACGCGTAAGCCCCCAAGCGGGGACCACTCTTGTTCCTACCACCTCTCCTACCACCGAAACCATGAAGGAACCGGTTCGTATGAAAACAAGTTGTGGATTGGAATAACTATAATAGGTACGTACCATATCATAGATGGCTTTCCTGACCTGTGAAAAGGTTTTATCTTTTCCATCAATGGTTCCAAGGCCTGGAATGGAGACACTACTCGACTCATCCACTTGCAAGTCAACCGTTACACTTTTCATACCATCCAGATAGACCAAGCGGAAGGTGTCGCCAGGAGTAACAGGATATGAACCATTGCTTACAGCACTCAGCAACCGTTGCTCTTCGTCATATATAGGGACCTCGGAAAGAAGCCCAAGCTGGGCAGAAAATGACTGGACTTCTAGATTTTCCACACTGGAGAATACTTTCTCCTGAGGTCCAAACAAGGGGCTGCGTATAACCAAACCGGTTTCTTCTGCCCCCAATGAGAATGTACAACACATCAAGAGAATGAGTACAATTACTATATGTGCTCGAGTTTTATTCATGCAATAATCCTTCATAACGAGTAGGCAACATACAAACAGGAAAAGCTAGTCGATATATCCTATCACTTGCGGTTCTATGGCACAAGTCTCATTTTGCGTCCATATGCTTCCTTGCCAACACTATTTCCAAGCAAATTTCGCTGTCTTTTTGTTGCATATACCATGCAACAATTGCTCGTTTAGCTTATTTTGCGACATTTTTAGCACCATTATGCAACAATTCATGCACTTTGCAACAGATACTGCCACCAATGCCATACTTTTTGCACAAAATCATAAAAAAACTCATATTTCGGTAAAATGAATTTTTATCACTACATTTTTAAATTTACCTAGAATTGTACTAAGTTTAATGCGTTTTCCATCGCTAAAGGTTTATCAATAATGTTTTGACAGCAGGAAAAACGTCCCGTATAATTTGAAACAGTTGAGGTTCTTCGAGTACCATCAACGACATCACGCAATCTTTTGTAAGGAGAGAAACATGAAAAAGAGCATTGTCTTTCTGTTGATCATGCTGTTGGCCACTTCCTTTGTATTTGCACAGGGAGCAAAAGAGGCCACCGATGCTGCAGATGCACCCCTCAAGGTAGGTGTCATCTACATCAGTCCCCCTGGAGATATGGGGTACTCCTACATGCATGACCAGGGCACTATTGCCATGGAAGAGCATTTCGGGGACAAGGTCGAGGTCATTCGCATGGAAGGTATCCCTGAGAATGAGAGTAGCGAACGTGTCATGGAAAGTCTCATCGATGAAGGATGCAAAATTATTTTTGCAAACTCCTACAACTACCAGCAGTACATGCTCAATGTTGCAGAGAGATATCCTGATGTCTACTTCGAGCACTGCTCCGGTTACCTCTCCGCTGACAACATGTCCAATTACTTCGGAAGAATGTATCAGATGCGTTACCTCTCCGGTATGATCGCTGCTGAAATGTCTCCTTCTGGAAAGATTGGTTATGTAGGGGCTTACAACACTCCTGAAGTTGTACGTGGAATCAACGCATTCACCCTTGGTGCACGCGCTGTGAATCCCGCTGCAACCGTGACGGTTGTTTGGACCAACACTTGGTTTGACCCTTCCCTCGAGCGTCAGGGCGCAGTTGCGTTGCTTGACCAGGGTTGTGACGTTATTGCACAGCACCAGGATACCACCGAACCTGCAAAGGCAGCTATCGAACGCGGCAAGTACGCAATCGGTTACAATGCTGACTTCCGCAAGATTGTTGGTGATGACCACGTTCTGGTCTCCCCAATGTGGAACTGGGGCAACTACATGATTCCTGCTGTACAGAGTGTGCTTGATGGCACATGGGAAAGCCAGAGTTACTGGGGTGGCCTTGAGGACGAGATGATTCATCTTTCCCCGATTTCCCCATTGGTACCACAGGATGTAGTCGACGAAGTCATGGCTGTCCAGGACAAGATCCATGATGGCGAATGGGACGTATTCTGGGGCAATCTTAAGGACAACACCGGTGCTGTCCGCCAGAAAGCAGGCGAGAAGATGAGTGACGATGCAATGCTCACCATGGACTGGTTTGTTGAAGGCGTTATCGGTAGCGTCTGATTTTAGGATTTCCTATTGGATAGGGGCGGGCTACTGCCCGCCTCTACTTGATTAAAGACTTTTCTTGCCTTGTTTCTGAGGCAAACGTAAGTGGACAGAACATGAGTGAAATAACCACCGACGAAACACCCGTCGTGCGAATGGTCAATATAACCAAACACTTCCCTGGAGTACTGGCTAACGACCAAGTTGACCTGACCTTGCACCGCGGAGAGGTTCTCGCATTACTTGGTGAGAACGGCGCCGGCAAGAGTACCCTGATGAATATGTTGGTCGGACTGTACCAGGCCGATAGTGGGGAAATTTATGTAAAGGGAGAGCTGGCAGACATCAACTCTCCGCAGGACTCGATGGCCCTAGGGATTGGCATGATCCATCAGGAATTCATGCTGGTAGGGAACATGAGTGTAGCAGAGAACATTGTCCTGGGCATGAAGGACCTTCCTTTTGTACCGCCCATGGCTGAAATACGCGAAAAGATAACGGAGCTGAGCAAGCGCTATGGCTTGCAGGTCTATCCGGATAAGATAATTCAGGATCTTTCAGTTGGGGAACAACAGCGTATAGAAATATTGAAGTTGCTCTACCGAGGGGCTGACATTCTTATTCTTGATGAACCTACAGCAGTGCTTACTCCTGGGGAAGCAAGAGATTTGAATGAGATCCTGAAGAAGATGCTTGCAGAAGGCAAGAGCGCTATCTTCATTACCCACAAGATGGATGAGGTAATGGAGTTCAGCCATACCGTCCAAGTACTGAGACGGGGAAAAAGTGTTTCAGTCTGTCCTACCAAATCGATTAAACGGGTACAGGACCTGGCCAATATGATGGTAGGTCGTGATGTGCTCTTTTCCTTGGAACGTGGCCCGTACAACCCAGGGGAAGTCAAGGTCGAAGTGAAGGACCTCCTTGCTCTGCCTGTAGGGGGAGGAAAACCGGTTCTGGACAATATCTCCTTCTCAATTCGTGGTGGGGAAATCTTTGGTATCGCTGGTGTTGCAGGTAATGGCCAGCAACAGTTGACTGAGGCCATCACAGGGCTTCTGAAAGTCAACGGTGGAACCATTCACCTCAACGGAAAGGACATGACGAATAAGACTCCATTGCAGATCATCAAGACTGGAGTAAGTCATATCCCAGCCGACCGCGGAAGAATGGGTGTGGTTGGAGACATGAGTGTCGGAGACAATCTCTCGATGAAGAAATACCGTACGGTTGAACTCTCCGCACACAATATCATCAAGCGGGGCTTGGTCCGGAAGTTTGCAGACCGCCTCATTGAATTATTCACTATCAAGACCCCCAACCAGGATACTTCGGTGAAATTCCTGAGTGGAGGGAATATCCAAAAAACGATTCTGGCACGAGAGATAGACTCCTGTGGAGGTATCCTTGTTGCCGTCTACCCTTCCAGGGGACTTGATGTCGGTGCAACAGAAGCAGTACGCCAAAACCTGATCAAGCAGAGGGACAAAGGGTGTGCAGTCCTGCTGGTCAGTGAGGAACTGGAAGAACTGTTGATGGTTGCAGACAAAATCGCAGTTATGTTTGAAGGAAGAATTATGGACATCGTAGAGGCAAAGGATGCAAAAACCGAGGAACTTGGCATGTTGATGGCAGGTGTTGAAAGGAGGGATATATGAAATTCCGCTTGGAAAAGCGCGACTACCGATCCACCAGAATGGCGGTACTCGTCCCTGTAGTCAGCCTGCTGGTCTCCTTTGTTCTGGGAGCTATCGTGCTGCTTATCTCTGATGCAAATCCATTTCAAGCATATGCAGCTATGATCAAGGGAGCATTCGGCAGCCAGACAAAGTTGCAATACACACTGGTTAAATCCATCCCCTTGCTCCTCTGCGGTCTTGCCGTGGGAATAGCCTTCCGTTTGAAGTTCTGGAATATTGGCGCTGAAGGGCAGTATGTCGGTGGCGTTATCGGTATTACCTGGGTCATGCAGTTCTGGACTTTCCTTCCAACCGCACTGCTTTTACCGGTCGGTATGGTCGTCGGTATCCTGTTCGGCGCCTTGTGGGGAGGTATCCCCGGTGTATTGAAAGCGCAGTGGAGTGTTGATGAGACACTCACCACACTGATGATGAACTATATCATCATCGGTTTTGCAGAATACCTGTATTTCAATGCATGGAAGGCTCCCAGGGGGAATATGGGGACGGTACTCTATCCCAAGGAAGCCTGGCTTCCCAGAATCTGGGGCCGAGTACATGGAGGCATTTTCTTTGCACTGATCCTTGTAGGCATTCTCTGGTTTGTCTTGTATAAGACACGTTGGGGGTTCGAGCTGAATATGATCGGCAAGAACAAACGGGCAGCAGAGTGCCAGGGAGTTTCGATCAAGAAGAATATCATCCTTGCCATGTTGCTCAGTGGAGCAATTGCTGGTTTGGCTGGTGTTATCGATGCAGCAGCAGTAACGCACCAGTTGACCAAGGGAGTGGATGCAGGATACGGATTCACCGGTATTATCATTGCTTGGATGAGTGGTCTCAATCCATTCATATCCATTGTGGTCTCAGTTATCATGGCCGCACTCGAAACGGGTAGTGATGCTTTGCAGATGACCATGAAACTGCCCAATGCAATGGGTGCGGTCCTCCAGGGCCTGATACTTATACCATTGCTGGCAGGCAATATCTTTATCGAATACCGATTGCTCGTCATCAAAACCCGTAAGGAGGTTACCGCATGAACATGCTTGATTTCATCACGAAACTACTAGCGGCAACATTGGCCATGGGGACCTCCCTTGCGTATGCAACCTTGGGAGAGGTCTATACCCAGAAGACAGGGATACTGAACCTTGGAATGGAAGGCATCATGCTTATGGGAGCTCTTGCAGGATTCACCACAGCATTCAATACCGGGAATTTGTATCTAGCCCTGATGATGGCGATGCTGGTGGGCGGGTTCTTCAGCCTCATCCATGCATTCCTCTGTATTACGATGAGGGCTAATCAGGTTCCAGCAGGTCTTGCCATCACCATGTTCGGTACTGGTCTTGCCAACTTCCTGGGGGAACGTCTTGGCCCTGCATCCAATGGGTACAACCTCACCGGCATGAACATCCCTGACAAGTTCAGCAACATTGCAATCCCCTTCTTGAGTGATATCCCCATCCTGGGAGCCCTCTTTGATGTGAGTTTGCTTACCTACGCACTCTACGCTCTCATTCCATTCGCTTGGTTCTTCATGTACAAGACCAAGCATGGCATGGTTGTCCGTGCTGTAGGAGAAAATCCAAGAACAGCTGCTTCGATGGGAATCTCGGTTACCAAGATCCGCTATCTATACACCGTAATTGGAGGTATGCTTGCTGGTCTTGGTGGTGCTTGTCTCTCTTTGAGTTTCACTCCCAGCTGGAATGAAGGTATGACTGGAGGCAAAGGCTGGATCGTAATCGCCTTGGTTATCTTCTCCACCTGGAACCCTGCGCGCGTAGTAATCGGAACTCTGGTCTTTGGTGGTATCACCAGTTTGCAGTTCAGCCTACAGGCTGCTGGACTGAAGATGGTCATCCCAAGCCAGTTCCTTGGATTCTCGCCGTATCTGATTACACTTGTTGCATTGGCCGCCATGACTATCATCAATCAGAAGAAAAAAGGCTCATTTGCCTCTCCTTCTGCATTGGGAACATCGTTTGCCATAGACGACAAATAATCACCTAGATCAATCTGTCATCAAGAGGGGACCTTCGGGTCCCCTTCTCCTTGCTTGCACACCTGCTTGCAAACAAGTACCATACTTCCATGAAAAAGACTAACGCGATGCGAATCCTTGAGGCACAAGCCATTCCCTATGAGGTAGTGGCATACACGTGGGATGAAGAGCACCTGGATGCAGTGCATGCGAGTAAGGTTGCAGGTTTGGAACCTTCACAGGTTTTCAAGACTATCGTACTGGAAGATAGTGAGAAACAGATATTTGTATTCTGCCTTCCTGCAGATTTCTCTGTCAGCCTGAAGAAGGTGAAAGCCTTGACGGGTAGCAAGGATATAGAGTTGTTGAAGCTTGACCGGTTACAGCCTGTAACCGGGTATATACGTGGAGGTTGCAGCCCCTTGGGAATGAAAAGGCAATTCCCCACCTTCATCGAGGAAGTCGCCCAGATAGAACCGTATATCTATGTGAGTGCAGGAATGCGTGGCCTGCAGCTGAAAATCAAACCGGAAGACCTATTATCAGCAACACAAGGACATTTTGCAGACTTTACTTAGTCATGCCTATTATGACTGGTGAAATATCTTCTGAGGCGCAGGGAAAGAGAGACGGCAACCATGAACACCAGGATAACGATTGCCGATACCAAAAGACTGCTTGCCCAACGAAGATAGACAGCACCTGTTTGGTAGCGGGTTAGAGCACCATCAAAGACTGCACTGGAAATGAATAGAACTACCATTGACCCAAGCACAATATCTGCAATGGGAATCCTGTTTCCCTTTCTATTGGCAAACCAGAAGAGGAACAGAGAGGATCCAACCAAAAGGGCGAGGAGTGTTGGAATGGCTACTGGAAGGAACCAAGTAAAGGAACCAGAGACAACCACGTTAATAAGCGCTACATAGAAGAGAGTGGTCAACACACTCAGTGCTACACTTCCCTTCGCATGCTTCTTTGCCCATCTGGTCCAAGGAAACACCCCATACATCCAGAACATTGCAATACCACCGGCTGCAACAAGTGACCAAGCCCACGTAAGATCATACCCATCAAGCCCAAGAAGCAAGATTGCAGCATTCAGGCTTTGCCAACTTGCATGATTGATATAATGGGGTTTTGTCAGAACGATGGAAACAAGGCTTATGGCAGCCATGGCTATACAGAACAGGGGAATGAAGGCATATGCCAATGCTCCAGAAAAGAAGAGGGAGAGCCCAACGGTAATCTCGCTGACCACAAACAAGGCCACGATTAATTCAACCAAGCCTTTTCTTGCCTTGGTAATACCACGAGTTCCCTCTGGGGGTAATTTCTTTGCAAAGAGGGGTTCACTGGAGGATTCCTCCATTCCTGGGGGAAGCTGGACCTCTGTCCCACATAATGGGCAAGTCTTTGCCCCGCTAGATAGTTTGACTCCACATCGTACGCAATATGCCATGGTTGTATTTACCTCGTATCTTCCCTGTTGGTTGCAATTTCGACTTGGATACCATCTTCTACCAAGAAGGTACAGAAGATCCGCTCCAAGGAGGTGTCTGTTGCATAGAAACTATTAAAATTCACCACAATCCTATCGAGATAGCCAATGACCGACAAGCTTATCTTGTTCAGCAACCCGGGGCTCAGATGGAAATCACAACGCACCACCTGATTTTTCAATTGAGGAGGTAGAGCAACATACCCAAGATTTGAGATTACTCCACTGTACTGGTCATCGCCCAGAAAATCCGAGAGTAGCTTGAATAGGGGATTTTTCAAGGCAGTAGGAGCAAAACGAATTATGGGGATTCTTTCCCCGGATACATTTCGCTTGATCTGGCTCAACAACCGCTTTTTCGACTGCGCCTGGACCATCTGTAAATGAACTTCAGTGGCAATCTCATCAAACTCATAGAAGCCTAATGCTGGCTCGATACCGACAACGGCAAACAGGGTAAAATTCCTCATCGTGTCATAGCCGAATATTCTTCTCAGATTCATAGGGACAGAAAGACGTATAGGCTTGCGCTGTTTTTGAATAGAAATCTCTTCAATTTGCAATTGCTGAAGACTGTAGAGATAGACTGAAGAGAGGTACTCTCCTATGGTAAGAGACCGCTCTTTTGCCCGCTCCTTTATCTGTTCAGTCAAAATAGTTGCGCTGATGACCTTTACCCGATCATCAAATGATCCGTTTCCCTTGCGATGGTAGGCTTTGCTGATTGTAGGATATGAGGGGACATGCTTATCATACAGATGTTGGAAGGGGTCACTGAATTCCTGCTTTTTGGGTCGCTCCCGATACTTCAATCCACTGGAGAACTTCACCTGTTGCATTCCTGCATGATGACAGTACCGCTCAACCAAAAGCTTAAGATAGTTCATTGCACCAGAACCGTCTGTAAGTGCATGAAAACATTCCAATGCTATTCTATGTTCACTATAGAGTACCTTGAAAAGGTACCCATTGTTCTCCTTGAACGCAAATCTTCCACTGGGATAACTTCCCTCTTCATGGACCACTGGCTCTGCATCATTGGGAGAGAGATAGTACCAGAAGAAACCAGTATGCAACCGTACCTTCGCATAGGAACAACGATACAGAAGATCGTGCAAGGCTTGCTCAAGAATCGTTTTTTTTATGGTGAATGAAAAATCCATGGAGACACGGAATGTATTCGCATTGAAAACAGCCTCAGTGGGAGGATATATCAATGCAGAGTTATCGAGAGCGATGAAACCTTCAGGTGCAAAATTTTGGATGCGTTTCATTGTAATTCGCTGTTTTTCACTCCATGCTTATAGAAAGGCGTCTTCACCAGCTTTGCCTTTTTGCGTTGCCCATGGATTTCAATGTCCACGGTATCGCCGAACTTGAGTCCGACCTCTCGTTTAATCAGGATATAGGCACAAAAGATACCCAAGGTGGGGCTTTTTGTCCCACTGGTAACATATCCGATATCCTCATCTTCCAAAAATACGCGGTAACCACTACGGGGAACGGCCTTATCCACCATCTCTATGCCTCTCAGCGTTCTGGGAATACCCGCCTCTTTTTGGGCAAGTAAAGCATCCCTTCCACAGAAATCACTCTTTTCTAGTTTCACAAACATGGAAAGATTGGCTTCCAATGGGGTAATAGTATCGCTGATCTCATGGCCGTACAACGGCAGTTTTGCCTCCATACGCAAGGTGTCACGACTTCCTAGTCCACAACAGATAAGGCCAAATGGCTTGCCTGCTTCCAACAGGATATCCCAGAGCAGGGGTCCATCCTCAGCAGCACAATACAGCTCATACCCATCTTCCCCTGTGTACCCTGTTCGGCTGATAAGTGCCATCACATCCCCTACTTCACACTGACTGCGGAAGCGGAAGGTTTGCAAGCTATCACAATCAGGCAACAAGGTAGAGAGAATCTGGGTAGCAAGGGGCCCCTGTAAAGCCAATAGAACCGTTGCATCAGAAATATCCTGTACCATTGGGCAATCCCCTGCTTTAGGATTGCCTTGCTTGATCCATTCCAGGTCCTTCTCGCAATTGGATGCGTTCATTACAACCATGAAAGAGATATCGGAGCGGCGGTAGATGAGTAAGTCATCAACCACCGTTCCATCAGGATAACACATCAGCGTATAGCGACATTGGCCGACCTGCATATCACTGATTGAGTTGGTGCAAAGATAATCAAGGTAGGAGGCTGCTGTCTCCCCACTTACATTGCACTCACCCATGTGGGAGACATCAAACAGTCCCGCACGTTCTCTTACAGCGTTATGCTCACCAAGGATGCCTGTCTCAAATTGCACAGGCAATTCCCAACCTCCAAAGTCGATCAACTTGACCCCTGGATAGTTCTTGTATCGCTCATACAGTGGTGTGTGTTTCATGGCTATCCTTTACTTATGCTAAGGCAATCATTTCAATTTCTACAGAAACGTCCTTGGGCAGCTTTGCGACCTGTACCGCTGAACGAGCTGGAAGGATTCCTTCACCAAAATAGGATGCATAAACCTCATTGACTGATCCAAAGTCATCCATGTTCTTCAGGAACACAGTTGCCTTTACGACCTTTGAGAGATCGGTACCAGCTTCTGCCAGGACCGCTTTCAGGTTTTCGAATACTTGCTTTGCCTGGTTCGCGGCATCCCCACCTACCAACTCATTGGTTGTTGGATCGACAGGAAGTTGTCCACTCGTAAAGACGAAGGGACCTGCTACAACAGCCTGACTGTATGGGCCAATGGCTGCAGGAGCATTAGCAGTGGAAACTTGTGTTTTTTTCAGTTGAAACATCATATAATAAGTTCTCCTCTTTCTATAAAAGATATGTTTATCAGTCGTATCTTTCCTGATACATCTACTGACCAACACAGCGTATCATAAAATGAGAAGATTTGCATTGTTTAGGGATGGAAAGTCATGCTCTTATAGCAAATCGAGCAACTCTTCCGGGCTTCGGGCAACGGCAAGCGTTGTCTCGTCCTTCATATGCCCTTTGGGAAAACCAAAGCCCCAGTCTACGGCAATAAAGGGAACCTTTGCTTCAGTGGCACCTTTCTGGTCATGATACGTATCGCCGATAAGTACTGCATCGTTTGCTTCAATCGAAAGGTCATCGAGCACCTTGTTTACGATATCTGCCTTTGAGAGTGTTGAATCCAAATCAGCGCCTCTGATTGAATCGAAATACCCGTCGAGATTGAAATGTTCCATCATCTGTTTCGCTAAAAGTTCATACTTCAAGGTTCCCACTGCAAGCAGATACCCTCGTTTTTTCAAGGTGGATAATAGTTGCGGGATACCTGTATATGGATGGGCATTGAAGCGTCCATGAGTGTCGTATTCAACCCGGTAGAGAGAGATTGCTTCATCTATCAGGGAGGGGTCAAGATTGTATACTTTCACAAAACATTGCGTGATGGGAGGCCCTATGAATTTACTCAGCTGGTTCACATCATGCTCTGGAGGTAAGCCCAGCTTTTCTATCGCGGCATTAGCCGAAGCGAATATCCCTGGAGAGGTATTCATGAGTGTTCCGTCAAGGTCAAAAATTGCAAGTTTGAAGTTCATGCATGCACCATATGCAAAATCCAATCTTGTATCAAGCCGTTTGAGGCTACAAGATCACACCTCTCATCAGTAAACGGTTGTCCCGGGTCTGCACTCTCCAGTTTCCCCCCTGCTTCTTGGACTATAATCATCCCTGCTGCAAGGTCATAGTATCCCAGACATCGTTCAAAGTATCCATCAAACCTTCCAGCAGCAATATAGGAAAGCTCCAAAGCACAGGAACCAAGGGAACGGAAATCACTGGTAGCCAAGAAGATTCTCCGCATACGTTCAAAATATTCATCCGCCAGGTCATGACGGCGATGTGGGGGCACGCAGACCATCAAGGCTTTGGAGACATCATCGATATCACTTACCCTGATCGGTAGTCCATTCAGAAAAGCACCATGGCCTTTACTTGCCCAGAACAATTCTTCTTGCCTTGGGTTATAAACCACTCCTACCAGGGGTTTGAACGGTTCCATTTCCCAAGCAATGCTGATCGTATAATTGGGGATTGAGCGAAAGAAATTGGTTGTACCGTCTATGGGATCTATCACCCAGCGACCCATCTCATGCGTCCCTGTCTTTCCGCTCTCTTCCCCAAAAATTGCATCATCAGGGAATTGCTCCTTGAGTATCTTGATGATGTGATGCTCAGCTGCCTGATCAGTCTCGGTAACAAAATCGTTCTTTTGTTTGCTTCTCACTGATATATGTTTCGCCCTACCAGCCTCCAGGACCAAGGACCCAGCTGATTTGGCTGCCTGCAAGGCTACTTCAAGATGGTGCGCTATATATTTTTCTTGATTCATCTCATTCTCTTCTTCTCAAGGATCCTGTCACCCAAATTCACTGAATATTTCCAATCAGGTTGGGAAAAATCCTCATACCGGATTACTTGTTCTTCTGCTTCCAATAGTTTCCCACTCATGTTGTATTCGAGATAGAGAACATTCCAGATGGTCTTGTTTTGCATGTACATGATGGCTCCGATATGTTTTTTTCTATCCCAAGCCCTTAGAACATCGCCTTTCTCTGCCATCAATACCACAGTTATATCGTATCCGGGAATGGTAAACATTTTGTCTTTCTTATCACTCAATTGTGATTGTCTTGCTTGTTCAATCAAACCAGCTGTACCCATCAAAAGTTGGGGCTCAGCCTTTTCGCAGAATGATACAAAAGGATTCTCGCTTTCCCACTCAGGATTCAATCTTTCCAAAATATCCCGAAGTGTAGACGGCAAGTCCCTCCCCACACTACTTGCTACAGTTTCTTGCTGGAACCCTGAAAAACCCAATCTCTGCTCAGGTTTTTTTTGCGGTTGTGGCTTCTCAGCAGTCTTTGCAATGGTATCGGCAAGTAAGAACCGCGGAATACCCGTCGTTTCATCCTCTCCAACTTCATCTTCCACTACTGCTGATTCAGATACAACCTTCTCTTGTTTTCTATATTCAGGAGGTAAAGCAAGACGATTATCAGGATGGAAGGGTTTTTCTTCCTCTACGGGAGGTTCTTCCTCTACGGGAGGTTCTTCCTCTACGGGAGGTTCTTCCTCTACAGGAGTCTCTTCCTCTACAGGAGTCTCTTCCTCTACGGGAGTCTCTTCC
>JAQQAR010000092.1 GCA_028532765.1 Sphaerochaetaceae bacterium
TTGAACTAAACCGCTACGCGGTGGCCAAGGGTCTATAAGTACCCAGCTGGCAAAATCTATTTGATGGCCTGTTCCGCTCTCCTGTATCATGGGCAAGGTGCATTAGCACCTAAACCCATTCACAGGAGAGAACTATGAACAAAGACCAAGCAATGGCAAAGCTTCTTGAAGATATGCAACTCAGAGGCTTCACCAAAGGCTCCATGTCAACATACCTGTTGACAGCCTCGCGATTCCTAGAATACTGTCGCGCGACGGATGTGGCAACCCTTGACGAATCACCTTTTCGGGATTATCTGCTTGAATTGTACGCCTCGGGAAGCCTCAGCCCAGTCACCATCAACCATCACAACAGCATCATCCGTTTCTTGTACGAGGTTACCCTCGAGAAGAATATCAACTATAAGCGCATCCCCCGCTTCAAGAAACACAAGGGCAGACCCACCGTGTTCTCCGTCGGGGAGCTCTTGCAGTTCTTCAGCCTTATCAACAATCCCAAGCACTTCGCATTCTTTCTCACTCTCTACGGGTCAGGATTGCGCATCAGCGAGCTGGCTTCCCTGAAAACAGATGACATAGACAGCAAACGCATGCTCATCCATATCAGGGAGGGAAAGGGGAACAAGGAACGTTATACCCCATTGACTGAGGCAGGCCTGATGGCTTTACGCCACTATTGGAAAACCTACAGGCCCGTGAACCCCGGCGGTTACCTCTTTCCCCATCGGGACCGAACCCGTTGTGCAGAAAGGTACACCTTCGACAAGATGTTCAAGAACATCCTGTTCAAAGCCCAGATCAGTATGGGGGCAACCCCTCATACCTTGCGCCACTGTTTTGCAACCCATACCCTGCAAAGCGGGACTGACCTGATGACACTCAAAGAGATGCTCGGCCATGCCTCCATCTCCTCGACGTCGGTCTACATCCACCTGAGCCTGGTAGACCGGAGCAACAAACGCTCCGTTGAGGATGTAGCTGCCGAAATCAAGGCCATGTACGACCTGAGGAACCCCAGCCATGGCTGAGGTACAGGATGTGTTCATTGCATCATTTGATGCATACAGGCAAAACCATTTCGTCCCCTTGCAGGCCCAAAAGGCAGCCAAGGCGATCATGGAATGCCGAACCCAGTCCCTGGGCGGCCACACCGATGTCTGTGCCGATTGTGGATACACCCACCAGTCCTACAACTCCTGCCGCAACCGCCACTGCCCAAAGTGCCAGACGGTAAAAAAGGAGCAATGGATCGGCAGGAGGAGGCAGGATGTACTGGAGGTGAGACACTTCCATGTCGTGTTCACCATCCCCGCACAGCTCAATGCATTGGTGCTGCAGAACCCGCGCAAGCTCTACGAGCTGCTCTTCAGGGCTTCCAGCGAGACGGTCAAGGAGCTCACCAAAGACCCCAAGTACCTTGGGGCGACGGTGGGGTTCATGTCCATTCTCCACTCCTGGGGCAGCAACATGAGCTTCCATCCCCACATCCACATGGTTGTCACCGCAGGCGGCATCTCACCTGAGGGGCGTTGGAAGCCGACCAGGGGAAAGTTCTTCCTTCCTGCAAAGGTGCTTTCCAGCCTGTTTAGGGGCAAGTTCGTCACCGGTTGCAGGGCTCTGTATGACAAGGGAGAGCTTTCGCTCAAGGGGGGCAACGGCAATGCCGTCTCCCATGATGCCTTTTCCAGGCTGCTCGACGGCTGCTACCACAAGGACTGGGTCGTCTACTCCAAGGTCCCGTTCAACGGGGCTGAGGGGGTCTTCGAGTACCTGGGAAGGTACACCCACCGCCTGGTCATCAGCAACAACCGGGTCCTTTCTGTAGCCGACGGGAAGACCACCTTCCTATGGAAGGACTACAGGGATGATTCCAGGATGAAAAGGACCTCACTCCCAAACGAGGAGTTCATCAGGAGATTCCTGTTGCATGTGCTTCCCCACGGCTTCACCAGGATACGCCACTATGGGTTGTACTCATCACGCAACAAGAGCCTGAGGCTCGGGCTCTACCACATGGCACTGGCTGCAAGGTATCGCAAGAAACCACGCAAGAGGAAAGACAGGCAGATCGAGACACCCTTCGAGATCGTCGCCAGGATTCTCGGGAGAGACCCAAGAACCTGTCCCCGGTGCGGGAGTCTGCTAAACCAGCAATCCCTGGCCAGGGCCTCACCGGCCTGACCAACTCTCACATCACCAAGTCCATGGTCATTGCCCCCACCCCTGGGGGTAAGGGGGAGTCTGTCCAAATCCCCTCCATCACACCTCGATCCATGCCGGTTCAGGCAACATTGGTACTTCTTCCCCCCAAGAATCTTACAAGGATGGATGATAGTTTCCCCATAGCATGAGGGACACGGTTCAGTTCAAAAAAATTATCCATGACCAGCCAAAGTGAGCTGAAAGCCCTTCGCCTGGGCTCTTCACCTGTGGCAACTTTTTAGTTGGCTGATCATGATAATTTACTATTCATTATGTTGACAGTACTGATGTCGGTGAAAACAGCCGACAGACCATTTCGACAGCTGCTCATGGAAGCCTCTACTTTAAGGATGGTAGTATCTCAATCCATCCCAGTGTGAATATCGCCTATCTCAGTGACCTAAGAACATTCTCACCCAATGCATCCTTGGGCGCTATTTTCTCTATTGCAAAGAACACAGAACTGAGCGCCACCATCAGTTATGCTGAGAATGTGCCTACCTTCTCGCAACTCTACTGGCCTTTTATGGGAAATCCCAATCTGAAGACAGAGAAAGGACTGAATGGGGAAATTGGTATTTCCACAACCAATGGGACAATCACCTACGAGGGAACATTGTTTGGTAGAAATATCTATAATGACATCGCCTATGATGCATTCTGGACTCCACAAAACATTGCTCACAGCTTCTACCTTGGGACCGAGCAATCGATAGAGCTTGAACTTGCAGAGGATCTCACTTTGCAAACGAGTTATCTCGTCAACAAGAGCTATGATCTCGCTGGTGGAAACACATTTGCTGATAATGTGGAGGTTTCCAATGTCCGTAAGCATACAGTCAAAACTGCTTTGTTCTTCTCCCGGAACCTATTTGAAGGCAGCGTAAGTACAGAATACCTGGGAAGCACCAGTTCACTCGAGCAGGCTTTCCTGGTCAATCTGAGTGCAAGCATGCAAGTAACCGATGCTCTGAAGGCATATGTTGCTGTGGACAATCTGTTGAACACAGAATACGAACTGACCAGTGGATATCCCATGCCAGGAACTAAGATCAGAATTGGAGGAACCGTACGGTTTTAACCTATGGAAATAACCAACCTGATACTGATCATGAAAAAGGGGGGAGCGGTCATGTGGCCGCTCTATGCCCTATTGGTCATAACCATGGTACTCAGTATAGAGCGAGGAATTACCCTGTTCCTGATCTGGAAAAACCACTCCCGAATGCATAAGCGAGAGATAGAACCTGTACTCTCTATTCTGGATCTTATTGCCATGATCGCCCCGGTGATCGGGTTCATAGGAACCGTAACAGGCATGATCAATGCATTCAGATCGGTAGCTGAGGCATCTTCAGTACAGCTTCAGATCATTGCCTCAGGGCTGTACGAAGCGCTTTACACCACGGCATTCGGCTTGATTATCTCCATTATAGCTACAATCAGCAGTTTCATACTTGAGACTGCAAGTACCATGTTATGCGAAACCAAAGAAACCTAGGGCAACCAAGTGACATTGCCTTCCTCCTGATCATCTTCTTCCTGCTTCTCTCGGGTATCGCTTCTTCGGGAAGTGTACCCATCTCACTTGAGAGTTCAGAAACAACCAAAACTCCTGAAACAGCTCTCATCACTCTCACCATCCTGGAAGATGGATCAATAATTCTAGGTGATGAAACGCAAGCGTTACAATCTATTGCTAAGCTCATCGCATCAGCCAAACATGTTTCCATCATAGTGGAAAGAAATACCTCCTGGCAGCATGTAGTTACCCTCCTTTCAATTATCGAGCAGCAGAGCACGGCATCCTTCTCCCTGGAGCTTTCCGATGAATAAAAAATACCGGCATGGTCCCAATTCCACAGTTACCGACATTGCTTTCCTCTTGCTTTTGTTCTTTCTCATCCTTGCCATCAGCACCCAGCAGACTCCTCTGCCACTACAAGCAGCTTCCGCACACGCAGAGATCCTGGAAGATACAGACATTTCAACAATTGTTGTTTCTCATACAGGAGAACTGTTCTTGGATGGATCTTCTATAGCTCTTGACTCTATTCCGAGGCAAGATACATACGCACTGCTTGCTGATAGAAACACTCCTTATGAGATCATCCATCCAATCATCACGTTTTTGAAAGAACGTGGTGTTGGCACGCTATATTGTCTCGTGGAGGACCACCCATGAAATGTATGCAAAGAGTATTACTGATCATTGTCTTGGTATTTTTATCAATACTGATCCTCTTTATCCCTTTGAAAAGAAATGAAGGAGAAGCAGTCGAAACAGAGGAGGAGATGACTCCAATAGCCATGCTCTCGATGGATCGATTACAGGCTCCGCCTCGTAAACCTGTAAAGACGTTGAAAGAGGAAGAATCAGACGCACTTGCCGAGGAGCCAATTTCCGCTGCAGCCCCTACACAACCTGTTCATTATGAAAATAAAACAGGGATAAAAGAAGAAACAGATCAAATGCCAAAGGAAAACACTCCGCCATACAATACCCTCGAGGAAGCGGAACAGGAGAACCCAGGAGAGGATGGATATTATTACACGATTGACATGGTAACAACCCGCCCTCAATTCGACCTTTCCCTGCTTGCATCGAGCATTGTGTACCCTACGCTAGCAAGACGGCAGGGAAAGGAAGGAACGGTACTCTTGCGGTTGTTCATTGATGAAAAAGGAATTATCGAACGAATCATCGTGGAGGATGACCCTGGCTATGGATTTGCAGATGCAGCAATTGCTGCGTTTACAAATTTTCGCGTAGCACCTGCCATGCATGATGAAGTTCCTGTTCCTGTAACACTCCTCTACCCGATTCGTTTTTCTTTACATAACGAGTAACTACTCAGTGCATACCGCACAGTCGATGCTCAGCAAGGTCTGCAGTTCATACAGGGGACGATCCCTGAGGTACTCTTCCTTGGTTGCGCCATTTGAGGATGAGAGAATAGTTCCATCACGGTCAAGGAGCAGAAACCCTGGAATGTAGAACCGATGTTCCCCAAGTAGTTCCATCACCCCACTCGATGCTCTCAGTGAGTATGGAATGTAAGGAAATGAATAGGAACCTTGGTCAAGGAAAGCATGCAGGTTTTCATCTGACTGATCATTGACGTGGCCGGCAAAGACGATTTCCAGTTTGTCTCCATACATCCGTTTATACAGGGAGTATTGCTCTTTCAGCTCTTCTGCATACTCCACACAATATGGACACCAATCGGCAGCATAGTAGATAAGCAGGTAATCAGCATTCACCACGACAGGATCTCCCTGTCGGTCATGGACACTCTTCACTATCTTTTCATAGGAGTTCATAGGTTCACTAGGTATCGTCTTACAACCAAAGAGCAACAAAAGACCAAGCAGGATCATGGTAAGCATACGTTTCATGGTAATAATATCCTTTACTCACAGAACTGAGACATATTGTAGCTTAAGCACGTATGAATGAAAACCAAAAAAACTCATGAACAACTAATTGGCAACTACACTGCACTGGTAGATACACCTCATTTCATTATACACCATGGGGGTATGTAATAAGAGAACAGCATCAAAACGCACCTGATGGCTTCTATGAAGGTATTTCTTCCCTTGTTCCCTACTTGACATTATACCCTACGGGGGTATATAAGTAAGATATGATACAGGAAATCAAGACAAAACTCGATCCCAGGCTTGCGAGGATCGAGGGACAGGTGAAAGGGATTCGGAATATGGTACAGGAAGATCGGTACTGTGTTGATATTCTGCTACAGCTTTCGGCGGTGATCTCAGCATTGAAGAAAGTTGAGGACATGGTGATGGAAAATCACTTGAACACCTGTGTTGCGGATGCTATGAGAAGCAACGACGAGGATGAACAGAAGCAGAAAGTGGCAGAGTTGATGGATGTGATCGCTAAGTTTCGCAGGCAATAAAAAAGCAAGCAATCGATTCGACTGCTTGCCTATGGGCGATGCCAGGATTGAACTGGCGACTTCCACGATGTCAACGTGGCACTCTCCCGCTGAGTTAACCGCCCGTGTAAGTACAAGAGGGATAGTAGCGGAAAAACCGTGGTCTGTCTAGTGGTAATAAGAAAAAATCCCCCTCCAGAGGGGATGAAAGGAGTATAGATTCATGAAAACAATCATTCTAACCAAGGGAATGCACTGCAATGGATGTGAAACCAGAATGGTGAACGCATTAGAGCAGATAGAAGATATAAAATCGGCCAAGGCCGATGCAAAGAGTGGCAAGGTTGTGATCAAACACAAGAGTGAGGAGACCATTACCGACGCCAAGAGCTTGATCGGTGAAATAGGTTTCGAGGTGGTAGAGTCATGAAGAAAGAGATACAGGTAGGAATCGGTGGGATGACCTGTGCTTCCTGCTCCTCCGCTGTTGAGCGTACGCTCAATAAGTTGGATGGAGTGGAAAAGGCCCAGGTCAATCTTGCCACCGAGACCGCTACCATCTCCTTCGATGAGGATTCACTCGGACTCGAAGGGATCAAGAAGGCGGTCTCCAGAATCGGCTATTCGGTAGTCGATAAACTCGATGCAAAAGAGAAGGATGCAGAGAAGCAGAAAGAGCTGAAGGCTCTGGGAAAGCGCCTCACCGTCTCTGCTGTGCTGAGTGTTGTCCTGATGGTAATTGCCATGGGCCCGATGCTCGGTCTCACACTCCCCTTCTCCCCTCTTACCAATGCCCTGCTCCAGATGGTACTGGCACTCGGTACCATGGTAGCTGGCTCTGCCTTCTTCACCAAGGGTTTCTCAACGCTTGTGAAGCGGGAACCCAATATGGACAGCCTGGTAGCGCTGGGAACCTCAGCGAGCTTCCTCTACAGCCTTTGGGGCGTATCTGAGATATTCATGGGGAACCATATGGCTGCCCATAATCATCTCTACTTCGAGGGTGTCGGTGTGATCATCACCCTGGTGATGCTTGGTCGCTACCTTGAACACCGCAGCAAGGGAAAGACAGGAGAAGCCATCAGGAAACTGATGGAGCTTGCTCCCTCCACGGCAACAGTCTTGCGAGAAGGAAAGCAGGTTATCATCAGTGCAGATGAAGTACAGATTGACGATATTATCATGGTAAAACCAGGAGAGAAGCTCCCTGTTGATGGTGTGGTTCTCTCCGGCAGTTCCTCCATCGATGAGTCTCTCTTGACTGGTGAAAGCCTTCCCGTGGAGAAGGTCATCGGAAGTGAGGTGTATGCAGCTACGCTGAATACGACAGGAACACTCCAGTACCGAGCCACAAAGGTTGGCGCCGATACTGCACTTGCTGCCATCATCACCTTGGTACAAGACGCCCAAGGGTCAAAGGCCCCGATCGCTCGTGTTGC
>JAQQAR010000093.1 GCA_028532765.1 Sphaerochaetaceae bacterium
CTCCTCTGCCGCTTGGGTGCGGAAGGTGACCTCTGCACAGGGCAGGCCGCCTGCGATCAGGGCTCCTGCAAGGCCCTCGGCCTTGCTGGCATCATCGATCTTCACCACCGGTACCAGGCCGATCGTATGGATTTGTTCAAACAGTGCTTCATGCATATGCGTTGCTCCTTCTTGGATATTCCAAATATGAAACGATGTTTCAAAATATCATTGACAGACTCAAGCATACCTTCTATGATTTGAAATATCAAGAGGATATTACTGTTCCTGTATAAAAATATGGAGGAGACTTCTATGGGAAATGCATTTGTAACATTTGGCGAGATCATGTTGAGACTCAAGTCCCCAGGGCATGAGCGGTTCTTCCAATCACCTGCTTTGGAAGCCACCTTTGGTGGAGGAGAGGCCAATGTTGCCGTCTCTCTCTCATTGCTTGGAAAGGAATCACGGTTTGTGACCGCACTTCCTGCCAATGCCATTGGAGAGGCTGCAGTACGTGAGGTTCGTAAGTATGGTGTTGATACATCAGGAATTACCATGACCAAGAATGGCCGTGTCGGTATCTACTTCCTGGAAACTGGAGCAAACCAGAGACCCAGTAGCGTCGTATATGATCGTGCAGAGAGTTCCATTGCGCTTAGTAAACCTTCTGATTTTGATTTCAAATCAGTACTTGCTGATGCACAATGGTTCCATATTACCGGCATCACACCAGCTATCAGCCAGGATGCAGCAGACAGTAGTCTTGCAGCAATGAAGGCCGCCAAGGAAGCTGGGGCTACCGTATCCATCGATTTGAACTATCGCAAGAAACTCTGGAACTATGGGAAGAAAGCACCTGAGGTAATGAGGGAATTGGTCAAATTTGCTGATGTAATCATTGCAAATGAGGAAGATATCCAGAAGTGTCTGGGTATTGAGGCCAAGGTTGATGTTACCAGTGGTGAGTTGGACACTGATGTCTACAAGGATCTTACCGAAGAGGTGAAGCGTCAGTTCCCCAATGTCACGGTGGTTGCTGTTACCCTCAGGGAGAGCAAGAGTGCCGACCACAATGGGTGGAGTGCAGCACTCAGCGGCAAGAGTGGTTTCTACCTCTCCAAGCACTATGAGATCACGGATATCATTGACCGTGTCGGTGGTGGAGACTCCTTCTCTGCTGGTCTGATCTTCGCACTCAGTGAGTATGGGGATGATGAACAGTATGTCATCAACTTTGCAGTGGCAGCGTCAGCCTTGAAACACTCCATAGGCGGAGACTTCAATCTAAGCACCAAAGCAGAGGTTGAGGCACTGTGCAAGGGAGATGGAAGCGGTCGCGTTCAGCGATAACCACTTTCGGACCAAAAGAATCAGGGGGAGCAAGCTTTTCGAAGTTTGCTCCTCTCTCTTTACCAAACCTTTACCTTGTTTCCTTATGGAGTAGATAGTACATCCCTATACTTGGCTCAACGACAAACAAAGGAGTCAATAAAATGCGTAAAACAACGATACTTTCCGTAATCTTCGTGGTAGCAATGAGTGCTACCCTCTCTGCACAACCCATAAGCGAACAGCAGGCTGAACTTTCCCAGACTGAGGAAATGGTAGAAACTACCGGGTCTGAAGGATTGCTCTATATGGCAGAAGAAGAGAAGCTTGCCAGGGATGTCTACCTTGCTCTCTATGATATGTGGGGAAGTCGTGTATTTCTCAACATTGCAAATGCAGAACAACAGCACATGGATGCAGTTTCTGCGATCATGAATGATAAGGAGATAGCCAATCCTGCCAGTACCTTAGTGATCGGGGTCTTTCACAACACCGAAATTGCCGAACTCTATGAGAGTCTGGTCGCGCAAGGGAGCACATCCATCGAAGAAGCTTTCCTGGTTGGAGCCATCATAGAGGATCTTGATATCTATGACTTGCAACGATTCATTGAGGCAAGTGAGGATGAAGTGGAAATCTGGGTATACAACAATCTACTCAGAGGTTCAGAGAGCCACATGCGTGCATTTGTAAGGCAGCTGGATAGATATGGTCTGGAATATACAGCCCGCTATATCAGCGACGCTGAACTTTCCAGAATCCTTTCACGACGCTGATCAGCTTCTGCACTCCTGTGATGGATGAACAATTCCTCGGTTGCCAAGGAGAGCTTGGTAACCGAGAATTCTGTTCCCTCTGGGTAGATGTAGTAGGTATCTTCCAGGGTGGATAGGTCCACACAGTCCCCTTTGTCGAAATATTCATACTCAATATGGCAGGCATACATGCTCAGCGAAGGTTTTGACAAGAAGAATGCGTTGTGGTCAAATTCTCCTTCCAGGGTAAATCCATCCATGGAGTGAGTCAGTTTTGCTTTCCCTAAGGGAATGTATCCTTTTGCATTGGGAAGAGCCTCCACCCGTGCCATGGTTTCAAAATGGTAAGTACCATGCTCTATTTCTTGACGAACCTGTTCCCGTTCCCATTCATACCAATCGGGAATATGGGAGAACTCTGTGGTAAGTGTATGTTCGTCATCAGCTTTCCTTACAGCTTTCAACTCACCATACTCGCTCATTTCCCACTGTTTGTGGCAGGCCTCACATCCTAGGATTGTGCCTTTGCTATACATCTTGTACTCACGAAGGCAGTGAGGACATTGATACAAGGGTTTATGTAAACCCTCTGCCCGCTTGGGATACGCTATTCTTATCTTGTTCTCTTTCTGCCACGCATACTCATCATATTCGAAGGCCTTTCGTATAACCTTGTTTACTTCACTGGTCTTGGCTTGTTTTAACTCTTCAGCTGTAAAAAGCAGTGAAAGATCGGCTTCAATTCGGTTCCCTCGACTTTTCAGGTTCCAAAGAGGGCTATTCAGGTAGTGTCCATGCATATTCAGCATCACCACAGGAACCCCCAACAGCTTGGCCATCTTGCCGAGGGAGTCAGGGAGTATGGCAGTCGTACCCACCAGTGAATATCGAGCTTCCGGGTAGAGAGCCAGGATATCCTTGTTGACGGTCAATACCTCTCTGATATGTCTGACCAGCTGTAGGTCATTGGTAAACTTGCGTTTGCAAATTCCCCCTGCATTTCTCAGCAACCACTCTCGTTTAAGAAACCCATCGATTGCCACGACATAGTTTGCTCTGTGAGGGAAGAGGGCAGCGGTGGTCACCTTGAAATCAATGAATGCCATATGTGTGCAGAGCAAGAGAAAGGGAGGTTTGACGCCTTCCATTCTGGTACGATTGATTTTCAGCTTATGTTTCCATACTGCAGGGTAGCTGAGTAGCCACGTTACAGGTCTTAGATAGTGGCGTTGTCTGATGGGCTTTTTCTGCATATCAAAACGCTTTGCTTGTTGTAGTTTCTCAAATCCCGTCATTACCGTCTTCCTTTGTCACAATGTAGCGTGTAGGAATCAAGAGAACAAGAGCGGCGCTGTAGTCATTGGATAACTACCACGAATTTTGTATAGTGCAACCATGAAACACAAAACCCTGTATGAACTGGCCAAGGCCTATCAAGATGCTTCAATTGATTCAGTTTTTTCTGAAAACGACCTAATCTGTATCCTTTCTGAAGAACAGATACCGTATTATGTATCGGTTGTAGATTCAGCGTTTGCAGCCTATCGGGGGGAAAAGGGGCTCACTGGCTACCTTGCTCTCTCCCTGCAGGATGAGGGTGTCTCAGAGATGGAAAACGTGGATCTCCAAGAGGCCCAGGAGTGTTTGCTTGGCATCATGCGAACAGCGAAAGAGAATCTGGAAGAGAGCGACCTCAAGGCAGTTAAAGAGAGTGGTGTACCTTTCAGCGAAGATGCCTATCCACAGTTCAGGATCAAGGAGCAATACAAGGTCCCCTGGTACATCAGCGATAAGGAAGAAGCGGATTTGATCCTTATCCTTCGTGGCTTGCTGTTTGCCAAGGAGTATTTTGCATCCTATAAGAAAACCAGGAAGACCAACACGTTTTCTTTCTGGCTTGACTATCTTCAGTTGGAAGAGACAGACAAGAAGGAGTACATTCCCACGCTTGAGAAGAAAGGTGATAGCTTTTCAGTCAGTGTACGTGTATTGCAGGATGAAGCCTATGGATTCTACTATCCCCAGGCTTTTTTCACCAATGAGGACCGTCAACTGCAATACAAGAGGATGAAGGCAAAACCAGGCAAGATCATGGCACTGGCAATCGGCATGATGGTCGAGCCAATGCTCCCCGGTAAAGGTGAGAGACCTGTGTATCCCTTCTATAGCCTTGCCTATGACCCGCAATCTCATCAAGTGCTTGATGTCTTCCTGGTTGAGGATTATGAACAGGAACATGGGAAAATCATCAGTCGTTTGCTCGAACTGTTTGAGAAGGAAGGAAAGCCGCAGGCAATCCACTGTTACGGCAAGAGAACCCTTCCGCTGCTTTCAGAATTAGGCAAGCAGATTGGTATCATGGTTGTCAGTGGGAACCAAAAGGAAGAGATGGATAGCCTGATTCAGGATATGTTCAGGGAACTCTATGAGATTCCTCATGACCATGATCATGATCATCATGGTTGCAATCATGAACATCATCATCACCATCATCATGAGGAGTAGGTAATCAGGCGTCTCCTCGCTTGGGGACGATACAGATGAACACGAATTGCTCCTCTCCTGCATTGGAAATCTGATGGTCGATTCCATCCGGCACATAGGCAACCGATCCACGTTCCAGTGGATAGTCCTTTCCATCCATGAAGAGATTCCCTCTCCCTTCCACTGCATAAATGACATGTTGCCAGGGATGGGAGTGGTGAGGAGCCTTTCCTTCCTTCTCCAAGGTGAACATGCGCATTACATAGTCTTCCCACCCTTGTTCAGGGCCAATGAGGACCTGCTTGATGACTTTATCTGCTATATGCTTTTTTTCAATTTCATCGTGATGTGATACGAACATACGCTCTCCTATTTCCCTTGCAACCGTTCCATTACCCAGTCAGTACGCATACCACTCTCTCCTGTACTAGGGCAGTGACCTTTGCCCAACAATTCATCGGTAACTGTTTGGATAAGGGGCTGTGCTACATGTTCTGGAGGTTCGGGAACGTCAATGATCTCTCTCCCATTCTCTGTCTCAAGCGTTATCGGTTTTCCGATATCCAGTACAGAGTAGGAGAGTATGCCCTTACTACCGAAGATAGTGGTGGTATCCTCATCCTTGCAGGTGTTGAAACACCAAAGTCCCGTACCACAGACACCACTCTCTGTTCTGAAACTACCATGGACAATATCATCAGCTCCATACGTTTGGCTCTGGTTTCGACCTTCCCCTGTTGCCTCGACAATGGGGCCAAAATAGAAGTCAATTAGATCAAGGGAGTGTGAGCCAACATCGAGCAACAATCCGCCCCCGCTCTTCTCTGGTTGTACTCTCCATCTCCCCTTGTCCACGGTATCTTCTGGTTTGATGGATTGCAGCAACTCCACATGGACTGCCCTGATCTCTCCAAGTTTTCCACTATCGATCATCTCTTTGATCATAAGGTATTTTGGGAGTGCTCTACGATAGTAAGCACTAAAAAAGGGAATGGAGTGTTGCTTGCAATACTCCACCATCTCCTTGCTTTGCGCATAGGAAACCCCCAGTGGTTTTTCACAGTAGACTGGTTTTCCCTTTGCGGCAGCGAGGAGCGTGTAGTAGTGGTGGGAGTCTGGATGGGTTGCAATGTAGATTGCATCCACCTGTGGATCTTCAATGAGCTTGAGTGCGTCATCGTACCAGGTCTCCACTCCATGGCGCCTTGCATAATCTGCTGCCTTCTCTGCATTTCGCCTCATGACAGCTACAAGTGAAGCTCCCTCTGCTTTCTGGAATCCAGGGCCGCTTTTCACTTCAGTTACATTGCCGCAACCGATAATACCCCATCTAATGTATTGCATGAGTTGACTCCTTTTTCACATGATAGCTCATAGGAGGGGAAAAAACATCCCCGGATTGCATTCCCGGGGATTTCTTCCTGCTTTACTTGGCCTCTTCCCAGCCTAGAAGGTGAGAGAGGTTTGTACATGCAGCCAGTATTGACTTGGTGATGTGTTCTTGTTCTTCCGGATTGAAGCGAAAAAGAGGCCAGGAGACACTCATCGCGGCAACGACCTTTCCTGTGTAGTCCTTGATTGGGGAGCCAATGCAGAGCGTGCCCATTTCATGTTCTTCATTATCGCTTGCCCAGCCTCGATCGCGGATTTGTTGCAATTCCTGTTTCAATAACCCAACATCGGTAATGGTGTTTGGGGTGAATGGTTTCATCTTCACAGAGGAGAGGTATTCATCAAGGGTGTCTTGAGGCATATCGCTGAGCAGAACCTTCCCAATAGCTGTACAGTACAGGGGAATTGCTTTTCCCACCCTTGAGTACATTCTGATGGTGAAGGAGGACTCCTTCTTCAGGACATAGACAGCTTTGTCCTCCTCCAGTACTCCCATATGCACCGTCTCACCCAGTTCATCACAGAGCTCTTGTGCGACAGGATTGGCTACATGAATCAGATCGATATGCTCAAGTCCACGGGATCCCACAGAGAACATCTTCAGTGTTAGGCTGTAGAGGTCTGTGTTATCCCGATAGACATAACCAAGGTTGACCAAGGTGGAAAGAAACCTAAGCAGGGTTGCTTTTGGCAAACCCGTCTCCTTGGAGAGTTGTTCCAGATTGATGCTCTGATGCTTGGACAATGTCTCCAGGATGACAATGGTTCTAATAACTCCGCTGGTTTGTTGTTTTTCTCCTGCTGGATTGGTCTTCTTTCCCATGGTATCAACCCTCGAAATAAGCTTTTGCATTACCAAAGGAGATATTCTCAACCACCTTTCCCAGCATCTCCATGTCGTGTGGAACTTCTCCCTCTTCTGCCCAAGTGCCCAGGATATTACACAGGATACGCCTGAAATACTCATGCCTGGAGTAGGAAAGGAAGGATCGGCTGTCGGTAAGCATCCCGATGAAACGGGGGAGCAGGCCAACGTTGCCCAAAAGCTTCATCTGTTCTTCCATACCATCCTTGTGGTCAGCGAACCACCAGGCAGAACCAAGCTGCATTTTTCCTGGAATCCCATCCTGATAACAGCCCATCAAGGTAGCTAAGGTATAGTAATCCTTTGGGTTGAGTGTATAGAGAATCGTCTTGGGTACCTCACCGGTGGCAGAGAGATTGTTCAGGAAAGCGGACAGTCCTTCAGCAAGATCCTTGTCGTGGGAGGCATCGAAACCGGTATCAGGTCCGAGTTTCTTGTACATCAAGCCATTGTTGTCCCTGATGGCTGCAAAATGTAACTGCATGGCAATGTCACGCTTTGCATATACCTTTGCAAGATGGGTCAGAACAAAGGTCTTGTAGGCCTCCACCTCTTCATGGTTCAGGCACTTGCCATTCATCTTCTTCGCGAAGATTTCATTGACTTCCCTTTCACTCTTGAAAACAGCTGGAGCGGTCACCAGCGCATGGTCGCTTGCCTTGCAACCCATGCTTACAAAGAAATCCAGTCGATCGATCAAGATCTCAACAACATCATTGACCAAGGTGATGGACTTCCCGGAAACAGTTTCCAAGGATTCCATATAGGCGCAGAATGTCTCTTTCTCAATGTTCAATGCCTTGTCAGGACGGAAGGAGGGTATTACTTTGGCGGGGACTTCCTTTTGTGAGGCAATTTGCTTATGGTATGCCAAATCATCAGCAGGATCATCGGTGGTTCCCACTGCGTAGACCTTGAACTGCTTCATGATTCCTGTAACCGAGAGGTTCTCGTTTTCCTTGAACTGTCGGTTTGCCTCTTCATAGATTGCCTTTGCATTCTTGGTATTGAGCACCTCATGGATGCCGAAATACCGCTGTAGCTCAAGATGGGTCCAGTGGTAAAGAGGGTTCCCCAAAGCGTTTTCCATCGTACCTGCCCATGCCAGGAATTTCTCATACGGGTCTGCATCCTTCCCGGTAACCAGTTCCTCTGGGACCCCATTGGAGCGCATAGCGCGCCACTTGTAGTGATCTCCTGCGAGCCAAGCATCAGTGATAGTCGAGAACTTCTTGTTCTCAGCTATTTCCTTCGGGTTGAGATGGCAGTGATAATCAAAGATATTTTGGTCTTTTGCATACTCATGATACAGCTTCTGGGCTGTTTTTGTTTGTAATAGAAAGTGTTCGTCCATGAATTGTTTCATAATCGTTCTCCTTTTTTTCGCGTTCTAGAGGATGACTCCATCCTTGAACAGCGATATCTCTGCATACCCATTCACTTCGTTCCTTGTCCTCTGTTCACCACTGGCAACTGCCTGGATGAGGGAGAGGAAATCGGAGAGTACCTCTTCATTGTCTTCAGCTAAGAGCCTTCCTGCGTCAAAATCAATCCAATTGGGTTTTTTTGCTGCCAAGGCGCTATTGCTGGAAATCTTTACCGTGGGAACAGGGGCTCCCAGTGGGGTTCCTCTTCCTGTGGTAAAGAGAATGATATGGGCTCCTGTGGCTGTGAGTGCTGTAGTGGAGACAATGTCATTACCTGGGCCTGAGAGGAGGTTCAGTCCCCTTCTCGTTACCTGCTGTCCATAGGCAAGGACATCGGTGATGATTGCCTCCCCACCTTTTTGGATGCATCCAAGGCTCTTGTCTTCCAAGGTTGAGATTCCTCCAGCCTTGTTCCCTGGGGATGGATTCTCATACACTACCTGCTCATGCTTGACGAAGTACTGCTTGAAGTCATCGATCAAGCGTACAGTCTGCTTGTAGACGTCTTCATCCTGGCTGCGATTCATCAACAGTTGTTCAGCCCCGAACATCTCGGGAACCTCGGTAAGAATTCCTGTTCCTCCCATGGCAGTCAATGCATCGCAGAATCGACCAACCAAAGGATTGGCTGTAATGCCGCTGAGGCCATCAGAGCCACCACATTTGAAGCCAACGATGAGGTTGTCCATGCCCACTGGCTCCCTTCTGTCGTTCTGCATGGCATCATGGAGTGCAGCTATGAGTTTCTTGCTCTCCTCAATTTCATCACCCACTTCCTGTGAGGTAAGGAATTTCACCCTGTTTGGATCGACATCCCCCACCAGCTCCTTGAAGGACTCGGGGGTGTTGTTCTCGCAACCGAGAGCAAGTACCAATACCCCTCCAGCATTGGGATGGTGAACCAAGTCAGCAAGAATGGTCCTTGTTGCCTCATGGTCATCGCCAAGCTGGCTGCATCCGTATGGGTGGTTCCATACATGGATTCCATCATACTTTTCATTGACAGGGAACCTCTGGTTTGCCCAAGAGACCAGTGTTTCTGCTATCTTGTTTACACAACCGACCGTGGGTACAATCCAAAGCTCATTTCTGATGCCGATCTTTCCATTTGCTCGCCGATAGGCTTGGATTGTCGGGGTCTTGTCCGCCCAGAAGGCTTTACGTTTCTCTGCTTTTTCCTGAAATTGCAAGGCAAGTTCTTTATTGTAGTGATAGGCAGCTGATTCTGAGAGCAGTGTCTTGATATTGCTTGCATGGACATGCTCGCCCTGACAAATATGTTGTTTTGCCTGTCCGATGGGAGCTCCGTACTTGATAATGGGTTCTCCCTCTGCAATATCCTTGATGGCAAACTTATGGCCGGAGGGAATATCCATCACCAATGTGATATCATTCCCCTGTACACGGACCACCTCCCCCTTGCCAAGGGGGGCTATTGCAACTGCCACCACATCCTCTGGGTGGATGGTAACGAATTTGTACTGTTCCATACGTACTCCTACAGTGCCTGCATGGCTTTCTGCATACCGACAGACCAGATGGCCTCTAGGTTCTTCTCAACTGCATGCTGTAAGCCTTCGATCTGGGTAAGATCCTGGGACCACCAAGCGGAATTGGAAAGCACAGCAGTGCTGATACGTTTCGCTCTTGCCACTCCTTCATCACGCTCTTTGTAGAGGGCTGCAAAGGTCTCCAGAATGTCCTGATTGTCTTGGATGAGATAGGTCTCGTTATCTCTTTTCCCCTTCAGAGCACTACCTTCATAATCGGTTCCCTCATAAAAGCTGATCAAGGCTGAAAGTGCGAAGACCAGTCTTTTAGGGAGAGAGCCTTGCTTTGTAATGTATCCAAGCAGGCTGGGAAGGTTGCGGGTCTTGAACTTTGAGACAGAGTTGAGAGAAATGGAAAGCAACTGATGTGGGTTGTACGGGTTTTCAAACCGTTCCAGCACATCGTTTGCGTACGCTTCCAACTCCTCTTTCGAGCCATCCATGGAAGGGATGATCTCCTCAAAAATGCCTCCATGCATGAATGGGTACAACAGGTTTTTATCTGCGATACAATCCTGGACAGTGTTGTGCCCTGCCTGATATGCGGCAAGTACACTCATGGTATGTGCTCCGTTGAGAATCCGAACCTTCCGGGTTCTATAGAAGCTCATATCGTCGGTCCAAATGACATTCAAACCAGCCTTGTTGAAGGGAAGCTCGTCTTCATGGAACTCCTTGTGGCATTCAATAACCCAGAGATGGAAAATCTCTGCGGCATCAAGGAGATTGTCCTGATACCCAATTTTTTCACACAGCTGTTCTGCTTCAGCGCGAGGATATCCAGGAACAATTCGGTCAACAAGTGAGTTGCAGAAATCACATGCTTCATCAAGCCAGGTAGTAAAACCTGCTTCCAGATTCCACTCCTTTGCATATTGCAACACGATTCGCTTCAGGTTGTCACCGTTCTTGTCGATAAGCTCAACCGGGATGACAATAATCCCCTTGTCTTGTGCACCATTAAAAGCTTTGTAACGCTTGTAGAGAAACGCACAGACTTTTGCGGGGAAGGCAGCTTGGGGAGTATCCTCGAGGCTGTTTCCTTCGCTGTAGGCAATGCCTGCCTCGGTGGTGTTGGAGACAATGAACCGAAGGTCCTCGCTTTCTGCAAGCTTCAGGTATGCTTCATAGTCATCTTTCTTATATGGATTCAGACAGCGGCTGACACTGTTAATGGTACGGAACTCCTCAACGTTCTTTCCTCCCTGAACACCCCTAAGGATAGTGGTGTAGAGACCTTTCTGGTCATTGATCATATCGCTCAACCCTCTCTCAAGTGGTTGGACGATGACCACATTGCCGTTAAAGTCAGTCTTCTCATTGAGGATATCGATCATCCAGTCAACAAAAGCACGGAGAAAATTCCCTTCACCGAACTGAAGGATTTTCTCTTTTCGAGCAACTGTCTTATGGGTTTCAGTAATTGATTGCATAGATGTATCTCCTTGTCTATTATGTATGTTACGTTATTTTTTTTCTTCCATAAAGGGTATGTGCCATGAAGGCACAGATGGTTTGCTGGAAGACGATTCCAAAAATGACAGGTAGTGCAGTCTCTGGGGGGAAGTAAGCGATGGCAAGAACCAAGGCTGAGCTGATATTCCTCATGGAGACGGCGAAGGTTACGCTCTTGCGATCTTCCAATGCAATACCGGCAATTTTTCCTAAATAGTGAGCAAGTGGATATCCGATGACTGCAAGCAATGCACAGACAAGTGCGATAGGAAGGTAGATCCAGGAAGCATCAGCGATAAGACGTTCAGCTACGTTGCTGGTGTTGATGACAATGATGAAGAAGAGCCCGATCTTGGAGAATGGCTTCAGGTTTGGCCCCACGTGGTCGTTTACCTTCCCCTGTGTTGCATTGTTGATAAGAATACCGACAATGGAGGGGATAACGACCATGACAAGCAGTGATATCATCATTCCCTTGGTATCGATCTGTACGTTGGTTTGGGCAAGGAGTGCAACTGTGTAGGGGGTAAGGAAAGGAGCAAGGAGAGTGGAGACAATGATCAAGGTCAGGGAGAGTGCCCCATTCCCACTATAGATATTTGCCCAGATATATCCGGTGATTGCAGTGGGGATGGCCATCAGGAGAATAAATCCCGTGATAATTGCAGGATGACCGGGAAACAACAGGTTCGCCAATGCCCATGCCACCAAGGGCATGATGATATTCGCCCCAAGAATGAAGAAGAGAATGGCTTTTGGTTTTTTAATGACTCCAAAGAAGGCATTTGAACTGATGCCCAATCCACCGATAAAGGTAATTAGACCAAACAGGTATGGTACCGATGGGGTCATCCAGGAGACAAGTGAACCAAGGAGGAGTCCCATGATAACACCGCTGGGAGTGAGGATCGGCATGAACCGCTCCAGATGATAGTTCAGGCTCTTGAGCCTTGCCTCGACTTTTTGAAAATGAAACATTGTTCCAAATGATAGCCTTCTCCTTGCTGGACTGTCAAGGTGAAAAAACCTGTGGTATAGTGATATCGTTTATAAGGAGGTTGCTGTGGGTGCTCACGTGACAAGGCGAGTGGGATTGGTTTTAGCCTCTATTCATACCGGAGCTTCCAACGGGCTCTGGTCCCAGATTGCAAGCCACTGCCAACGTTCCGGTATTTCCCTGTTTGTGTTCCCTGGAGGAAGACTTGAGTATCAGGAGAACCAGGAGTACCTACGTAATGCCATCTATTCTCTGGTAAATACAGATAATCTCGACGGTGTGATCACCTGGGCCTCAGCCTTGGGTGGGGCTGTCAGTGTCCCAGAGGTTCATGCTTTCCTAGATAACCTTGAAGGTCTGGACTGTGTCTGCATCGGTATGAAGAAGGAAGGCTGTCCAGGAATCTCTTTTGATGCCTATTCTGGGGTTCAGAGTGTCATGTTGCACTGTATCCGTGAGCATCGTGCAAGGAAGATTGCCTTTCTCCGGGGACCGGAGAATCACTACTCTGCCGAGGACCGCTACCGGGCCTATTGCGATACCCTTGATCAAACCAGTCTGCTCTTTGATCCTCGCTTGGTCAGTGATCCTTTCTCCTGGTCAGAAGGAAGGAAGGCAATTGTTCAGTTATTGGAGGAGAGAAAACTCGTTCCTGGGCGAGATTTCGATACGTTGGTTTGTGCCAGCGATCTGATGATGTTTGATGCAGGAAAATACTTGGAGAACCTCGGATTCTCAATTCCTGAGGACCTGCGTATCGTGGGATATAATGACAGCAGGGAAAGCCACCTCTTGAAGGTTCCTTGTACCACTGCGAGGATGCCGGTTAATGAGTTGGCAAGGATGTCTTGGAACCTGCTCAGCGATATGCTTTCAGAGGAGGATCCTTCCTGCTTTGACTTGCTTCTTCCCTCACAGCCGATCATTCGTCAGAGTTGTGGGTGTACCTACTCCTTGGGAAGTGAACAACAGGCTCGTCGTGTTATTGGGAGTCAGGAACTTTTCAAGGCTTGGTTGATCCAGGTGTTTGATGCAAATGAGGAGGAGCAAGAGAGGATTGGCCTACTGCTTAAGGAAGCTTCCTTGCAACATGAGAAGGAAGTGCTCTCCTTGCTCGGACATCTATCCTACCGTTTCCTTGACAGGGGAGGGGATCCCAGTCTCCTGAGTGAAGCCCTGCATTGGTACTGTACTTTTTTTGCGACCCTTTCCTTCAAGACGCTCTGTGCAGGTCCAATCAGGGACCTCTTTCTCCGTCAACGGGATTTGGTTGCACATGAACATGCCTACCAACATGCTTTGCAGGCAAGCATCCTCAATATGCTCAAGTGTGATCTCTTGGGGGTGAAAACTCTTTCAACCATACCATCTCTCCTGGCAAAACACCTTGGAGCCCTTGGTCTTGATGCGGGATATCTGGTTTTGTACGGTGATGAGACGACCAATTCCTTCATTGGAGGGTATGCCGATTCCCTAGTCATGGAAAGGAGGCAATCTTTTCCCAAGCACCTCTTATTGCCACAAGGACTCCTGGATCATCTTGGGCAGGGTGTACATGTGGTTGAACCTCTGTTCATGGACAACCAGCCACTGGGGTATCTCATCCTGAGAACCTCGTTGTTCAGCGGAAGTGTCATGGAAGAGCTACGAACCGCTTTGAGTTCAGCTATCAAGGGAGCATTTCTCCTCGATGCCGCCAACCGTGCAAGGGAAGATGCAGAGAGGGCACAGCGTTCGAGAAGTGAGTTCTTTGCCAATGTTGGGGAGGGACTCAAGACTCCTCTTGAGACAATTCTCTCTATTGCAAAGCAGGTTGAAGGAGAGATGGGGAAGCAGATTGAGGCACAGATCCGTTCTGCCACGCATCTTCTGGATCTTTCCCTCTCTCACTCCGGCAATCTTGAGTTGGAGAACAAGGTCTGCAATCCAATGACGTTGATAACACCATTGCTCACCTCCTTTCCTCTTGCCTATGAAGGACCAGAGGAGATGCCCTCCCTCTGTGTCGATGCCAAGCGCTTGATCCAAAGCTTTACGATCATCTGTGAGTATATTGTAAGGGAAGGAGGGGAGATGAGGTTGCAATCCACTTTGTCGAAGGATGGCCTCCGTTTCCGTTTTGCTTCCTCTTCAGTTTCTTGGAAGGCCTCAATGGGGAGTCAGGAGCCAAGTCTCTCCTTGGCTCAAAGAATTATCCTGATGAGCCATGGCTCATTCTCCCTGCATGATAATGCAGTAGTTGTACAGCTACCCCTGCCAAGCTTGATGGGTGAGAGCAACCCCCCTTCCCATGATACCTTGTTTTATATTGTTGCTGATGGTGATGAGCCAATACCTGAGGTGTTGCTTGCTTCTTTTGCTTCCAGTGAAGTAATCCCTGTGGGTAACCTGCAGAAGCATGAGCTCTCCAAGATTGCAGGAGGTGTTATTGGTTGGGATGCAAATAATCAAGGAAGGGAGTTCCGTCTCCTGCGTACAGCGATTGCAGGACATAATACCCTCTCCCTAGCTCCCATGGTCTGTCTCCACGCTCCTGAAGGCCAGCAAAATCTCTATTCATCCTTGATGAGAACTTCCCATCATCTCTCAGATGGTGTTCTGGTTGCGATCAAGGGGCTGCCTGAAGATTGTTGCAAGGCTCTTGCCTTGGATGAGGAGTTCATTGTTCACAGTGAACCAGATGAGGTATTGGATGTGGTAGCCAACCAGCCGGTAAAAATGATACTTGCCTCACTCTTTGATCCTGCTCTCTATAGGAATATTCGAAAATCCTCGGATGCTCCGATTGTGGTGATACGTGAACATTGGGAGAAGGAGGAGGCAGAGCAGCTTTCCCTTGTTCCTCGTCTCCTTATCGCTCACCAGTGTGTGCTTGAAAGTAGTGAGTTTGGACAGCGGTTGCTTGAGCTGTTGGAAACCAATGAGATGCTTCCTCCTCTCACCGGCGCCTTGGTCAAGCGAGCTGTGGTCTATTTAGGTAGGCATGCTACCCAGCAGATATCACGTTGGCAACTTGCTGAATCAGTGAATGTCAGTGAAGACTACCTGACGAGAATTTTCCGCAAGGAGTTGGGTATCAGCCCATGGGATTACCTAAACAGGCAGCGGGTATTCCTTGCCACCCAATTGCTCCGTGAGAGTTCTCTCTCAATAAACGAGGTTGCGAGTCAGAGTGGATTCCAGGACCAAGCGTATTTCTGCAGGGTGTTCAAGAAGATCAAGGGATGTGCTCCAGGAAAGATTCGTTCACAACATTGAGGTAGATTATTCTTGACAGAAGGGGAGTTTTTTCGCTATTATACATCGCAGTGCGATACATTGCACCACGATATAAGGAGCTTCACATGGATTCCCATATCAGAAAAGTCTATGTACCCATGACAGAGACTGGATTCTACATATTGCTCTGCTTGCAGAAGCCCATGCACGGGTATGCAATAGTCCAGAAAGTCGATTCATTGACCGACGGGGTGGTGAGAATCGGGGCAGGGACGCTCTATGGAAGTTTGTCGAAGATGGAGAAGGATGGGCTTATCCGATTTGTGGATGAACAGGATAAACGAAAAATCTATCAGATTACCGAACTTGGATCTGATGTTCTTGCTTTGGAAAAAATACGAATTGAACGGATGTGCCGAAACTTGGAGGAGGTTGGACTATGAAAGATACGAAGGTTATGTTCAGATTCTATACTATCCCTGAATATGTGAAGGAGCAGGACTTCTTGTGTAACCAACATAAGAAGGGTTGGGCTTTTAGACGGGTATATTTCCCAGGGTTGTATGTATTCTCCAGGTGTGAGGGGGAAGATGTGGTTTACCAATTGGATTACAACCAAGAGGGAAGGGCTGAGAAGCAGAGTTACCTGCGATTGTTTGAGGACTGTGGGTGGGAGTATATCCAGGATTTCTTTGGATACAGCTATTTCAGGAAGCCTGCTGCGCAGACGCAGGGAAATGAGGAGCTCTACTGTGATGATGAATCGCGTCTTGCCATGATAGAGCGCGTGTTCAAGGGAAGGATGGTTCCCTTGTTGGTTCTTTTTTTCTTGGTGATCATTCCCCAACTGGTACTGCATGGAAGTGGGGTGAGAAGTGCAAGCCAATTCTTTTTTGGACTTTATTGCGGACTCTTCTTTGTATATATCGTAATTTTCATACAGTTTGGCCTGCAGTATTGGAATATGAGGAAACGACTTCGCTGACCATGTTTTATGCAGTAACCCTATGTACAGTTGAGCTAAGATTATAAAAACCTATATAAAAAAGTCGGTAAAGTACAAGAGACGACCTGCATAATCTTGCCATCTTGCCCCTATGCTGAGAGTGTGAGGTTGAAAATGGCAGAAAGAACGGCAAAACAGCAGTTGCTACGTGATATCAAGCGGCATAAATCAGTCTATGCTTTGCTTGCAATACCTTTGATCTACTATATCATCTTTAAATATGTCCCGATATTCAACGGGCAGATTGCATTCAAGGATTATATGGCCTTGGACGGGGTGCTGGGTAGTCAATGGATTGGTTTTGAGCATTTTAGGACGTTCATCAACTCCTATTATTTTGTTGAGTTGCTCAGAAACACCCTGATGTACAGTTTCGGGAAGTTGGTGTTCAGTCTTCCCCTTGCAATCATCCTGGCAATTGCCATTTATGAGAGCAACCGCCCACTTCTTCGAAAAACAGTACAAACACTTGCCTATCTCCCACACTTTCTCTCGTGGGTAATCATGTACGGTATCTTGCTTGCCCTATTGGCGCCAGGAGACGGAATTGTCAATGATACCATCAAGCTCTTTGGTGGCAAGCCCATTGATTTCCTGACCAATACGGATGCCTTTCCCTGGATTGTCATTCTCAGTGATGCATGGAAGGAGATGGGGTGGAGCGCCATCATTTTCATTGCGGCTCTGATGGGCATCGACCCTTCGCTCTTTGAGGCAGCCTTGGTTGAGGGTGCAAATTCTTGGCAAAGGGTACGATATATTACCCTCCCCTCAATTCGCCCTGTTATCGTTATTGTGGTCCTGCTTCGCTTGGGAACCATCCTGGATGCAGGTTTCAACCAGATCTTCATGTTGTACTCAACGCCGGTCTATTCGGTTGCCGATATCATCGATACCTGGGTCTATCGTCAAGGCTTACTGGAGTTCCAGTTTGGCCTTGCCACCGCAGTCGGTCTTTTCAAGGGAGTCATTGGTATGTTCCTGATCCTTGGTTCCAACCGTCTGGTCAGACGCTTCGGCGGAAACTCATTGTACTAGGGGGTCGGGAATGAAGATGAAAGGAACCGGAAAAAAAGGACGATTCACCTCTGTAGCGATTAAACCCACTGCGGCAGATCATAGTTTCAATTTCTTGGTGGATTTCTTTTTGGCTTTACTTTTACTGATCATCGCAATTCCGCTTTGGAGTACTATTACGCTTTCTTTCAGGCCAAATGACTATATTGGCAATAACTTGGAAGGGATGTTCCTGATGCCCTGGAATTGGTCGACCTCAGCATATGAGGCTCTGTTGGGAAATGCAGGATTCCTGCTTGCTTTCGGCAATAGTGTAAAGATTTTGATTGGAGGGGTGGCGAGTGCATTGCTGCTTACCATACCCCTTGCATATGTACTGTCCATTCCAACCCTGCCGGGGAGACGCTATCTAAACTTGCTTGTCATAGTCCCTTATGTGTTCAACGTCGGAATGATACCAACCTATCTGTTGGTTACGAATATCGGTTTGATCGACAAGCTTCCAGCAGTCTATATCCCGGTGGCGATCAGCACCTATAACTGTCTGATCATGCGTTCCTTCTTCGAAGGAATTCCCAACGAACTGAAGGAGTCTGCAAGAATTGATGGGGCATCAGAGATTCAAGTTCTCCTGAGAATTATCCTGCCCCTCTCGAAAGCGATCATCATGACCATCGGGTTATTCTACGGGGTATCCTTCTGGAATAATTTCTTCCATGCAATGCTCTACCTCAATAGTAATGCGTTGCAGCCCCTTCCTATCCTGCTCAGAAACATACTGATGGCCAGTGGGATGAATGAATATGTGGAGGTAAATGCCTTCGGGGATGCTCCAATTGCCGCCATCAAGGCCGCATCGGTCTTCATGAGTGCAATACCAATGGTTATTGCCTACCCATTCATCCAGAAGTATTTCACCAAGGGAACATTGCTGGGAAGTGTGAAAGGATAAGATGCTTCTCTGCTCTGCATGATTTTATTTGGATTTGGTAATTCATAAGGAGGATTAGCCATGAAAAAACAGTATTTCGTATGCATCGCGCTCATTGCGTTGCTCACTTTCGTTTCCCTGCCGGTATTCAGTCAGGGAACCAAGGATGCTGCAGTAGATGGTCCGGTGACCATTGATCTGTGGTATGGCGCTGCGGTTACCGAAGCTGGGCCGCCCCCAGCTGATTGGGTAGGGTTTGACATTATCAAAGAGAAGTTGAACATCGATCTGAAGCTGACAACGCTTCCCTCCAATGAGAGTGACCAGGATGTTAAGATCCAGGCTGCCGCTGCGGCAAACAATCTTCCCGACCTGTTCATGGTTCGTCGAGATGTCTTGACCCGTCTGGTTCCACAGGGATTGGTTGCGCCTGTTGATGATCTCTATGAGAAGATGCCTACCCGCACGGCAACCCATTACAACGATGTAAGTCGTAACCATGCAAAGTTTGGCGGAAAGAGCTATGGACTGGCTGACCCCGGCTCTATTGTCAAGAATGAAGGTTTGTTGATTCGCAAGGATTGGTTGGATAACCTCGGCTTGAGTGTACCAACCACCACTGATGAATTGCTTGAGGTCATGCGAGCCTTCACCTTCGATGACCCTGATGGCAATGGAAAGAATGACACCTATGGCTATGGAGCCTTCCAGGAAGTCAACAACTATGAAGCATGGCCCGGCCGCCGCTTGCAGCCGATCCTTGGAGCATTTGGTGTTGAAGGTACCTGGGACATGACTGCTGACAGTGCTGGTCTGAATATTCTCAAGCCTGATTTCTATGACGCCATGGCATATCTCAAGAAGATGGCTGATGAGGGTATCATTGATCCAAACTGGCTTGCCTACAAGAAGGATGATTTCCGTGCTGCTTGGAAGCAGGGTCGTTTTGGGATCATGAGAGAGCAGAATGCTGCCTTTGCAGCTCAGTCCAACTACGCTCCATTCGATAAGAACTTCCCTGACGGTGAGTGGATGATTCTTGATCCAATCGAAGGGCCGAAGGGACATGCCTCGATCGGACCTTACACTGCAGGATTCCGTATTTACGCAATCAGTGCAAAAGCGGCTGAAGAGGGAAAGAAGGACAAGATTGCCGAACTGCTCGAGTGGATGGCTTCTGATGAAGGCTATTTCCTGCTCGGCTGGGGCGTCGAGGGTGTGAACTATACCAAGGATGCAAACGGCGTTCCTGTTGCTGATGGCCTCTCTGATCCTGATCTGGCTTTCAGTGGTCCTGTCGGACAAACTGTGACCCAGCTCCGAAACATGGTCTTCTACAATGGTGATATCGAGTTGTATGCTCGCTATCCTAAGTACATCACTGATACCAGCAAGAAAGAAATGTCTGCACTTGAGGTACTCCGTGAGATGCAGACCAAGCAGTGGACTCCCGCTGTTGGTTCTGACATGCTTCCGATTCCGAATGCTGACCTGAAGCGTTTCTACGAACAGGGCTTGAGTGAGTTCATCACTGGAAAGCGTACGCTGAACAGGTCTAACTGGAATACTTGGATTGCTGAATTCAAGAAACTCGGTGGACAGGATTGGAATGACAAGGGCGTTGCCTTTGCCAAGGAGAACAACCTGCTGAACGAGTAGGTGTGATGAGACCTGGTTCCGGCTGCCGATCATCAGGCAGCCGGAAGATTTGGCACGAACATGAGGAATGAAGCATGATGGACAGGGGTGAGCGCCTTTCGTTGAAACTGGCTGAAAGTGTGGTTTCACGCTACAAACCTTCACAAATGCGATGGCATTATGAGCATGGGCTGGTGATACACAGTTGTCTGCTGGTTGGAGAGGCCTACGACCGAGAAGAGATGTTCCAGTGGGCATATACCATGTATGACCCAATGGTGGAAAAGGATGGCCAGGTTGTCTCCTATCGATTAGGAGAGTACAACCTAGACCAGATTAACGCTGGAAGAAATCTTTTCGCTCTGTATGAGAAGACAAGGGAGAGACGTTTTCTCCTAGCAGCCCAGCTGCTGAAAAGCCAGCTCAACTCCCATCCAAGGACTCTTTCAGGAGTGTTCTGGCATAAGGAGATCTACCCTTGGCAGATATGGCTGGATGGAGTCTACATGCAGGGTCCTTTCAATGCTCAGTTCTGCAAGGTAAGTGGTGATAGTGCAGGGTTCAACGATACGGTGGAGCAGGTGATCAAGGTGTATCGGACACTTAGGGATCCGAAGACGGGCTTGCTGTATCATGCCTATGATGAGTCTCGGGGCCAGAGATGGTCTGATGCAGAAACCGGTCTTTCTCCCCATTTCTGGGGTAGGGCGATTGGGTGGTACTGCATGGCTATTCTTGATATCCTTGACTTCCTTCCTGAGTCACATCCCAAACGGGGGGAACTGGGACGGATTCTTGTCCAGGTTCTTGATTCACTGCTCCCTTATCAGAGTAAGAGCGGCATGTGGTACCAGGTGGTGGACAAACAAGATGAAAAAGATAACTATCTTGAGACCTCATGCTCAAGTATGTTTGCCTATAGCCTTCTGAAAGCATTGCGAGTTGGTATCACCCATAATGAGATGTATCGAAAGCAGGCAATACTTGCCATTGAGGACATCAGCGAACGATACCTGAGAGAGGATGAGAAAGGATGTCTCCATCTAGGGGGAATCTGCTCTGTTGCCGGATTAGGCGGAAATCCCTATCGCGATGGTTCATTGCACTACTATGTATGTGAGCCAGTGGTGGAGGATGATTTCAAAGGGATGGGTTCCTTTATCCTTGCTTGCTTGGAAGCTGAGCAATCTACCTAGTCAAGATAGTGTGATTGTCTCCAGTTCCCCGGTGATTGAACCGGGGTTTTTTGCATCCAGCCAAGAATTTCTATGAGTATTGAGGTATAGACAACTGGTTCTTGCTCAATACTTTGTCTTGATTTAATACTTCTTTGAGGCAGTTTCTTTGTTTGACAACGGTACAAGGTGAATGTAGAATGAATTTACACAGTTTTTTGTGCATGATCACAAAAATAGGAGAAAACAGTATGAAAAAATTGACTGTAGTGCTTTGTATCTTCCTGATGCTCGGCTCGTTTGCATTCGCTCAAGGTAGCGATGAAGGTGGGGCAAAGAAGAGTAATCTTCGTGTTGGAATGGTCACTGATGCTGGTACGATTGATGATAAATCCTTCAACCAGGGAACTTGGGAAGGTATCTTGAAGGCAAGCAAGGACTACGCGCTTGATGTCAAATATCTTAAACCCGCAGGTACCACTGAGGCTGATTACTTGAAGGAAATCGGAAACTTGGTAGATGCTGGTTATAACTTTATTGTATGCCCAGGATTCAAGTTTGAGACTGCACTGTTTGAGGCTCAGGACAAGTACCCCAATGTGAAGTTCGTCATCCTCGATGGTGAACCCCATAGTGCTGATTACTCAGAGTACCGCATTGAGCCAAATGTAGTTGCAGTTTATTATGCTGAGCACGAATCTGGCTTCCTCGCTGGACTTGCTGCTGCTTTGCAACTTAAGGAAGGCGATTTTGGGTTTGTCGGCGGTATGGAAATTCCAGCTGTACAGAAGTTCAATTGGGGCTTCCAGCAGGGCGTTGCTTTTGCCAATGAAAACTATGGCACCAAGATTGTGATGAAGCAAGAGAATAACCTTTATCAGGGTACTTTTGACAACATCAGCGCTGGACAGCAGATTGCAGCATCCATGTACGACCGTGGTGTAGATGTCATCTTCGCAGCAGCCGGTGGTGTTGGTGTTGGTGTTATCAACGAAGCAAAGAACCGTGCTTCCAGTGGACAGAATGTGTGGGTAATCGGAGTTGACGTAGACCAGTACCCAGAGGGCGTACTTCCTAGCGGCAAGTCCATCATCCTCACCAGTGCCATGAAGTACCTAGACCGTGCTTCCTATGACATGATTGTTGCTGAGCTTAATGGAACCTTCCCCGCTGGTGAGGTGCTGACCTTTACCGCAGCAAATGAGGGAGTAGGTATTCCAGCTGAGAACCCGAATCTCGACAAGGCTGTCACCGATGAGGTTTCCAAGGTCTCTGCAATGATGACCAGTGGTGAGCTGAAGGTGCAGGCTTCTGGCGATGGATTGTTCAAGTAAACCTTCCGATTAATTCGCGCGCAAGGGCCACCCCATAGGTGGCCCTTCTGTGCAACTCATAGCTATGATTTGTTCACACAGGGAGCCCACTGATGAGCCATGTTATTGAGATGTTGAACATACGCAAGGAGTTTCCAGGAATCGTTGCAAACGATGACATCACCTTGCAAGTGGAACAGGGAGAAATTCATGCCATTCTCGGTGAGAATGGAGCAGGTAAGTCTACCCTTATGAGTATCCTTTTCGGTTTATACCATGCCGATAAGGGGCAGATAAAAGTCAAAGGGAAAGAAGTCAGGATCAATGATCCCAACGATGCCAATGAGCTTGGTATCGGAATGGTGCATCAGCACTTCCAACTAGTACAGAATTTCACGGTTACCGAAAATATCATTTTAGGCAAAGAGGGAGGTTTTATCCTTGATCGTAGGACTGCATCCAAGAAGATCAAGGCCCTCTCTGAAAAATATGGATTGAATATTGATCCAAACATGGTTATCGAGGATATTACCGTTGGAATGCAACAACGCGTAGAAATCCTGAAAATGCTCTACAGGAATGCAGAGATACTGATATTTGATGAACCGACGGCAGTACTTACCCCCCAGGAAATAGAAGACCTGATGGAGATCATGCGAAGTCTGGTTGCAGAGGGAAAATCTGTTATCCTGATCACCCATAAGCTGAATGAGATCAAGGCCGTTGCCGACCGATGTACAGTTATCCGCCGAGGAAAACTTATCGGGGTGGTGAATGTAAAGGAAACCACAACAGCCAAAATGGCATCAATGATGGTAGGGAGGCCTGTTAGTTTCAAAGTTGATAAGAAACCTGCCCAAGTGGGTCGTGTAATATTGGATATTCATGATTTGAAGGTCATGAGCAGCAAGAAAATACTTGGGGTCAAGGACTTTTCACTTTCAGTAAAAGCTGGTGAGATTGTCGGAATTGCCGGCGTTGACGGCAATGGACAGACCGAGCTTATTGAGGCTATAACCGGATTGAGAGCGGTTGAAAGTGGTTCGATCATCCTTGACGGAAATGACATCACCAATGCTGATATTCGTAGGCGCAATGAGATTGGCCTTGGACATATTCCTGAGGATAGGCAGAAACGAGGGCTGGTGATGAGCTCTTCGGTGTTCAATAATGTTGCCATCAAGGAGTACTACCACAGTCCTTTCAGCAAGAAAGGTATCCTTGAAGCTGACTACTTACGGGAGTATGCCCAAAAAGTGGTTGGGCAGTTTGATGTCCGCAGTGGTGAAGGTATTTTCTCCCTTGCAGGGAAGCTCTCTGGAGGCAATCAGCAGAAATTGATTGTTGGTCGTGAGGTCGTTGCTGATCCTGAGCTACTGATAGCAGTCCAACCAACCAGGGGACTGGATGTAGGGGCAATTGAATATATACACTCCCAACTGGTAGCACACCGAGATAAGGGCCATGCAGTACTGCTGGTTTCCTTTGAGTTGGATGAAATCTTCAACCTCTCCGATAGGATTGCTGTCATGAATAGTGGGGAGTTGATTGATATTGTGAAAACCTCAGAGACAAATGAGGATGAGGTCGGCTTGATGATGGCCGGCATAAAGCGAAAGGAAGGTGAACAATGAAATCATTGAAAAAACGAGAACTGCAAAGCAACGCCTTCCTCGTCGCAGTCAGTGCAGTGGTCCTTGGGCTCATTGCCGGTGCCATTCTCATGGCTTCAATCGGTAGTAATCCCTTTGCAGGGTTTTGGTACTTGTTCCGTGGAAGTCTGATGAATATTGAGAGAATTGGAAACACCTTGGCAACAGCAACTACCTTGATGTTGGTAGGCCTTTCTGTTGCTTTTGCTTTCAGGACAGGACTATTCAACATTGGTGCAAGTGGACAGATGTTGGTCGGTGGCCTCTGTGCAACGATTGTTGCCCATAAGGTATTTCTTCCCCGTCCACTCTTCTTGGCTGTCTTGATCGGAGCGGCCTTGGCTGGGGGAGCAATCTGGGGAGTTATTCCTGGATTCCTCAAAGCCAAGTTCAACGTCCATGAAGTTGTTGCAACCATTATGATGAACTGGATTGCCTACTGGTCGGTCTATTACTTTGTTCCCGCTTATCTCAAGGGACCCTCCCTGGAGACTGAGAGTGCCAGTATTGCAGTTTCCCAATCCCTCAGAACAGAGTGGTTGACCAACCTATTCAACGGATCGTACATGAACCTTGGTTTCTTCATAGCGATTTTCTCGGTGATTCTGATCAAGTTCATACTGGACAAGACAACGCTGGGATTCAGTCTCAAAGCGGTTGGTGCCAACCGTTTCTGCGCTGAGTATGCTGGGATCAAGGTGAACCGAAATGTGGTAATCTCCATGATGATCGCAGGTGGACTGGCAGGTCTGGCTGGGCTTTCCTTCTATACAGGGTATTCAAGGAATATGCAGATTGGAGTCATGCCTTCCCAAGGTTTTGATGGGATTGCCGTAGCGCTTTTGGGTGCAAGCAATCCACTGGGAGTATTCTTCAGCGCACTGTTCTTTGGAATCTTGCAATCTGGAAAAGGGTTCATGAATGCCATGACCAGCGTTCCCCCAGAGATCGCCGATACCATCATTGCTGTAATCATCTACTTTACGGCAACCAGTGTCTTGTTCAAGCGTTTCTGGGATGCTGTTTTTAAACGACGAAATAACAGGATCAATTCCCAAGAGGAATCTGTGGTAACGACACCAGAGAAGGAGGACAAGTAATATGTGGGATACCTTGGTAAGTATTTTTCCCTATGCAATCGCCTATACGATTCCCATGTTGATGACCTCCCTTGGGGGTTTGTACAGTGAACGAAGCGGTGTCACCAACCTTGGGCTGGAAGGCTTGATGTTGGTTGGATACTTTGCGAGTGCCATTACGATCAAGATGAGTGAGGCAACCTTGGGTATCAACGCGCTACCCATAGGGCTGCTTGTAGGTGTTGCCGCTGGTGCAATCTTCAGCCTTCTCCACGCGTTTGCCTCGATCAACCTGAAGGCTGACCAGGTAATCAGTGGAACAGCAATCAATATGTTGGCAGCTGCCCTCACGGTATATCTTGCCAGAACCATCAGTGGAAGCGGAAACGTCCGTATTATGATGGGTATCGTTCGTGAGAATATCCCGTTCCTTTCAAAGATACCGATCATCGGACCTCTCTTCTTCAGCCAGTCCTACTGGACTACCTGGGTCTGTCTGATTATTTGGGGTCTCTCATGGATCCTGTTGTACAAGACCAGCTTTGGTCTTCGTCTCCGTGCTTGTGGTGAACACCCCTCTGCAGTTGCCTCAGCTGGAATCAATGTGCATAAGATGCGCTACTTCGGTGTTGCAATGAGTGGTGCTCTTGCAGGTCTTGGTGGATCGGTGATTCTGATTACCTACTCAGGAGAGTTCAATGGTACGGTTGCCGGTCTCGGCTTTCTCTCCATTGCTGCCTTGATCTTTGGACAGTGGAAACCGTTGGGTATTCTTGGTGCAACATTCTTTTTTGGAATTGCAACAACAATTGCCAATGTCAGCCAGGTCATTCCTTCCTTGCAGGTGATTCCTCCTGTCTTCTTCAAGATTTTCCCGTATGTAGCCACCTTGTTGGCTTTGGTGCTATTCTCGAAAAATTCCGCTGCTCCGAAGGCAAGTGGAGAACCGTTCTAATAGTCTCAGGAGGATTGTATGGATACTTTAATGGATAAAATGCAGGAAGCTGCAATGTATATCACCTCTCGTATCGGAGAGGAGCCTGTTTCAATTGGTATGGTATTGGGTAGTGGACTTGGGGGGTTGGCTGATGAGCTGGAGGATGCTGTTGCCATATCCTATAAGGATATACCCCATTTTCCTGTCTCCACAGTGTATGGCCATAAAGGTCGCTTAGTAGCTGGTATGCTGGAAGGTAAACGTGTGTTATGCATGCAGGGCCGCTTTCACTACTATGAAGGGTATGGTATGGACCAGGTGGTCTTTCCCATCCAGGTGATGCATGCCCTCAGTATTGAACAGCTCTTGGTAACCAATGCTGCCGGTGGAGTGAATGAATCCTACAAGCCGGGCGATTTGATGCTGATCAGTGACCACATCAAATTGATTGCCGACAGCCCTATGCGTGGGCCCAATTATGAGAGTCTTGGGGAACGATTCTTTGATATGACCAATGCCTATGACAAGCAGTTGTGTGCCTTGGCAAGGGAGGAAGCGAAAAAACAAGCTATTTCCTTGCAGGAAGGGGTCTATATGTTCTTTGCAGGGCCATCGTATGAGACTCCAGCTGAAATTCGTGCAGCAAGGACGCTCGGAGCAGATGCAGTGGGAATGTCCACGGTACCTGAAGCAATTGCTGCAAGCCATATGCGTATGAAAGTGCTGGGGATCAGTTGCATCACCAATATGGCATCAGGAATCCTGGACCAGCCGCTGAGTCATACCGAGGTCATGGAGACAGGCGACCAGGTGAAGGAAGCCTTTACTTCCCTGGTTCGCAGTGTGACAAAGGTCTGGCCTGTATGAACATCCAGACACTGATAGAGCAATTGGGTCTGGAACCTCTTCCAGGGGAAGGTGGATTCTTTAAACGGGTTCACTCTTTCATGGAGCAGGACCGCTTGCTTGGCAGTGTCATCTACTATCTGGTCACCGAAGAGAGTTACTCCTCTCTCCACTATCTCTCTACTGATGAGGTATGGTTTCTTCTTGAGGGTGATTCCTTGGAGCAGCTGGTACTCAATAGTGATGGTAGTCATGAAATACGTCTGTTGGGACCGGCTAGTGAGGGGAGCCAGCCTCTCTCCATAGTGCGGGGAGGGTGTTGGCAGGGAACCAAACTCCGAGGAAGCCAAGGTTGGGCTTTATGTGCAACTACCATGTGCCCTTCCTTCGAGCAGAGTGTTTACAGGCAAGGTACTGCAGAACTGGAGGGTGAGTATCCACAGTGTCCTGATATAAGAAGATTCTTAGCGAAGGAGGAGTGATGCGCTGTATTCTAGTGAGCGGAGGAACCAGTACCTTGGGCAGGGCAATCTGTGAACGATTTGTCAAGGCAGGGGAGCGGGTGTACTGCGGTTATGCATCAAACAGGGAAACCGCTGATGAATTGGCAGCTTCCTATGGCACCTCCTTGGTCCCTCTCCATCTCGATATCCAGGATGCAGGAAGTATTGCTTCATCACTCCAGGAACTGGAAGGGCTTGATGTCTTGGTGAACAACAGCGGGGTGTTTTCTGTTTTCACCCCAACTGAGTTGTTGGAATCTGAGTGGAGACGTATCTTTGACATCAATGTAACAGGTCTATTCAGGCTGACCCAGCAGTGTATCCCGTTACTCAGGGAAAGAAAGGGAAGTATTGTCAATATTGCAAGTATCAATGCGCTTCATCCTGGATTTGGTGGTACGAGCCATTATGATGCATCAAAAGGGGCAGTAGTTGCATACACGAAAAGTCTGGCAAAGGAACTGGGTCCTTCAATCCGTGTAAATGCGGTAGCTCCAGGGTTGTTGAAGGCTCCTTATCTTGATGATGCGAATCCATTGAAACAACACTATGAAGAGCGCTCCTTGCTCCACTCACTGGTAGATCCAGGAGAGGTGGCGAAGGTGGTGCAATTATTGTCTGACTGCAGTGCGATGACTGGTGAGCTGGTCGGCGTTGACTGCGGATATCTCATGGGGTGAGTATGAAAATACTGTGTATTTCAGATGAGACAGACCCATTGGTATACTCCAAGAATATTTCCAGCCGATATGCGGATGTCGATGTTGTGATCTCAGCAGGCGATCTCCCTCTCAAATATTATGAGTTCATTATCTCGAGCCTGAACAAGCCCCTGTTCTTTGTGTTTGGGAACCATAATCTCGAGTATCTGCATCAATTCGTTGAACAGTCACCCCTTCTCTCCCAGTATGGCTACAACAAGGATGGAAAGGTACAAACCTTGCCTCCTTTTGGTGGTGGGGACTTTGCAGATGGTAAGGTATTATATGACAAGAAGCATGGCCTGATCATTGCCGGCCTTGGTGGTTCCATGCGCTACAACAAGGGAGCACACCAATACTCTGAGCGGGAGATGTTTTTCAGGATGCTGAAAATGGTCCCGAAACTATTGTTCAACCGTTTATTCAGGGGGAGGTGGGTCGATATCCTGCTCACCCATGCAGCCCCTCTTGGCCTTGGCGATGATACCGATCGTTGTCACCAAGGGTTTTCCACTTTTTTGACTTTCATGCAATGGTTCAAGCCTAGGTACTTGCTTCATGGCCATATTCATCTGCATGATATGAATGCCAACCGACATCATGTGTACAAACAGACCAAGGTCATCAATATTTTTCAGAACTACATACTGGATGACCCTGCACTAGGAAAGGGGAGAGAAGATGGTAAAAATGGGCGTTGATCTGAGTTCCCAGACAAATGAGGACTTTGAAAAAGCTCGTTCCAGAGGAAGAATGCAATCTTTGCTCAGCAGCTTGGCATGGAAAAACTCAGATCTCTTGAGTTTTTATGCGGTAACCGAGTTGTTGAAACCCAAGAATGAGACATATAGGGGAATGAGAACCATTCCTGTAAACCAGATAATTGGAAGCGAAGGAAGGTACCAGGACTTTTCCATGGCTTTCTATCCGAAGAAGGAACTGCTCAGAGCCCGATGGAGAAGCATTGACCGGGCAACAAAGGAGTATGTAATTCTTCCTCCCATCTCTGTCTATAAACTTGGACAGTGGTACTTTGTGCGGGACGGGAACCATCGTGTCTCGGTTGCAAAGACCCAAGGTGTCGAATTCATCGATGCAGAGGTTGTTGAACTGGATAGCCAGATTCCCTTGGAAGCTGGACTGACCATGAAGGGCTTACGTAAGCGGGTGGTTGACTATGAGAGAGAGCGGTTCATCTCCCAGTACAATACAACCTATCTACCGATGGATGAGATTCTCTTCACCTCACCGGGTTCCTACCCGGAGATGGTTAATCATATCTTGGTCCATAAATACTATCTCAATGAAGGAAAGGAAGAGGAAATCAGCTTTGAAGAAGGAGCTAAATCCTGGTACGAGAATGTCTACCGTCCTATTGTTGAGGAAGTACAACGGGCACGATTGCTTGCATCATTTCCCGGGAATACCGAGGCTGACCTGTATATGTGGATTGTGCGTCACTGGGATAACCTCAAGCATATGAGTGGTAGCCAAGAGGTGAGCATAGAGAGTGCCACCCACGACTATAAGACCCGTTATGGACGGGGTCGGTTAGTACGCTGGGTTAATTGGATTCGATACTTCTTCTCCAAGGATTAAAGAAGAGAGGGAAGCATTTCTGCTTCCCTCAACTCGACTTCTTACTCTTGTATGTAGGCACTGAGCGTGTCAGCGTACACTTCCATCTCCTTGCCAAGACGATCGCTTGGTCGAATGGCTCCTTCCTTTCCTGCAAGGTGGACAATTCCTGAAACTGGCTGGTCACAGAAATCCAGTTCGTCATGCACCCCAAACGGGATATGGAGCATTCCCATTGACTGTGCCCAATAGATCATGGCTGTAAGGGTATGTGCACCTTCACAGGTTGAGTTCGAGCAACTGGTGAAGCAGGCGAAGAACTTTGTTTCCAGGCTCTTGTCCTTGCTTAGGGAGAGCGTAGTATCCAGGAAGGTCTTCATCTCTGCTGAAATATTTCCAAATCTTGTCGGACTGCCTAGAATGATCATATCACTCTTGAGCAGAGTCGAAGTGCTGACAATAGGAAGAGCAAGAATATCTTCGTAATAGTCGTTGGTAGTCTCTTGCGTATTTGCCCAGATGTGCAGATCAGGGTCATCAACTCGGTAGAGGCGTGCATCGACATTTCGTTCAGCCATGAGTTCCTTCAGATAGGACCCGATAATATAACAATTGCCACTTACGCTATGAATTATGATGGAACAACGCTTCATGTGTAGACCTCACTTGTTTTGTTCTTACCTTAACTATACTACACAAAGCCCTGTTCGTGGGAAAAATGGTTCAACACCAGGCAGTGTAGAGGCCGTTACGCTCATCAACAAAGACATTTGCTCCATATACATCTGAGAGCAAGTCCTCTCTCAGAATATCTTTCTTTTCTCCATCTGCAACGATCTTTCCCTCTTTCATGACCACAATTCTTCTGATCGCTGGGATGATCTCGCTCAACTCATGAGTTGCCAGGATGATGGTCTTGCCTGCCTGATCGAGGGCTTCAAGGGTCTTCCTGTATTGATGACGGCTGGGAAAGTCCAGGTTTGAGACGGCTTCATCGAGGAGCATCACCTGAGGGTCATGTACGCTTGCACGACAGAGAAGAATCCTTCTTGCCTCTCCGCTGGAGAGCCGATTCATCTGTTTGTCCTTCAGATGCCATACACCGTAGCGGCGCATCACAGTTTCAACGATATCAATCTGTTCTTGGGTAATCTGGTGGTGAAAATCAAGTCCGATGGAGCTGAAAAAGCCAGATATGGCTATTTCCCAAGCCCGATAGGTGGAGTTGCACAAATACTGGATTGTTTGGCTTACAATGCCCATATGCTGACGTAGTTGCAGGACCTGCCATCGCTCTTTACCAAAGAGGATTCGCCTTGTCTGCTCACTGTACAGCGGATGGATCTCTTCACTGATAACCTGCACCAAGGTACTTTTCCCTGCACCGTTTGGTCCTATGATGGCCACGTGTTCGTTGTTGAACACAGAGAATGAGACATCATTCAGAATCGGGGTTCCCTGCCGTCGTACTGTGGCATGTTCGAGGCGTATGATCTCTTCCATAAAAAATCCTCCACGGCGACTATAGCACAGTGGAGGTGTTTTGCCAAAGACAAGGATACTTATGCATAGGACGCAATTGCATCCTCATCAGGATAGTGGTCCATGACCTTCTTCTCCAGGGTGGTCAGTGTTACCAGTACCAAAGCCACAGCCAGATCTGTCTGCCCATTCTGGAGAGCTTCACAAAGGTACGTATAGTCCTTTGAGCGCTTCTCCATCTGTGATGGGGTGAATTTGATTGAGGTCATGGCAGTGTCGAGCATGGGTGAGAGATTGCTGTAGATGGTGGAGAGAATCTGGTTCCCGTTTGCGTAGACAAGGGTACGATGAAACTCTGCTTCAGCATTGTTGAAGCTCTTCAACGCCTGTGCATCCCTATGGAGTATTGAGGGTACTGCTGCTTCCATCTTATGGCTTGCACTCCACAGCTGCGCTAGATACTCCTCTCTATTTTCCAGACGTGTAAACTCTCTTGCTGCACTGGTGGCAACGGTAATCCTTACCTGCATCAGGTTGCGCATCAGCTTTGCATGACTGATCTTGCTGTTGACGATTGATGTGGATATTGACTCCACATATTGGTTGAGACTGTTGCTTCTTACCTGGGCTCTCCGCCCCTGCATGATAACCACCAAGCCCTTTGCTTCAAGAAGTTTTAGAGCCTCCCTGATCGGTCGGCTTGAAGTGTTGAACTTCTGGGCAAGCATCTGTTGGGAAGGGAGGAACGAGCCACTTTTGATTCGTTTATCAAGAATCATCTCTTCCAAGGCGGCAGCAACTCTTGCTGTCTTTGTCTGGGCTATATATTCCATTTCAACTTCCTTATCCATGTTGTAAGTTTGAAAGATGTCATACGTACTAAGTTTTTACTTGGGTTTACTATACAGTAATATGTAATTGTTTGCAATACCTATATATCAAAAATTTTATAGATGACATTAGTTGTATTTACTTATTTATATTTCCTGTTAAAACATAAACATAAGACACAAGATAGAAAAGGTTCTTACGTACCTTTAACATACAAATGTAAGAAGGTCCTTCCAAAGAAGGACCTTCTGAGAAGAGAAAATGCGTGGAATTACTCTTCAATTACCTTGAAATGGTACAATCCTTCCAACACTCCTGCTGCCGAATTCTTTGTAGCGAAAAACACACGTTTTGACTTTCTGACTGTGTTCAATGATTCCTCGTGGTTTGCCACAATGATCGATCTGAGAGGATTGGAGAACATGTCACGATCGTTCCCAGAGTCTCCGGCTGTAAGAACTCGATTGGCTTCAATTCCCCACTTCCAAGCCAAGTAGTGGATGGCATCCCCTTTACTTGCTCGATAGGGAAGGATATCGAGATAGGTATCATGGCTGAGCACAAGATGTTGCATGCTCCTTGCCTCTGTTAGAGCCGCTCTGATTCTCTCCATCAAGCTGGGGATCTCACTGCCTTTCTTGATATTGTAACTGATCTTGTACCTTCGCTGCGTCCCTTCTTCATTCTGGATCTCAAGCTCAGGGAATGTGGAGAGAACTTCCCTGATTACCTCAGGCTTCCATCTTCTGCGGATGTAGTGTGACCAACCTTTGTCCGGTATATCCTTCGAGCCGTAGTGAATCTCGCTGCCGACTGCGGTGATCAAGATATCTGGTGTAGGGAATGAGTAGCTTTTGAGGATCTCTTGTGCTGACTCAAAACTCCTACCGGTGGCGATGGCAAATCCAATACGGTCATGATGTGCGTTGAGGACTTTTGCCAGTTCATCGGCTGCAGCCTTGTCTCCGGTCAATGTATTGTCGATATCGCAGACCAGAAGGTGTTCGATCGATCCCATCCTGGTTGCAAGGGCAGGTTCTTTCTTCTTGTTCTTGAGAACTGACTTGAGATGGCCCAGGTAGGTGTCGGCATGTGCTGTCCAGTTGTATACCTGCCGGATGCGCTGTACGCCGTTCTCTGAGAGCTTCTGCCACTGCTCCGTGTCAGTCAGCAGGTTATAGAGAATCTCCTCAATTGCCTTCCTGTTTGAGATATCGACCAGAATGCCACTTTCGCAGTTCTCGTATATGTCTCTCACTCCACCCTTGTCTGTCCCGACATAGGGAAGTCCTACCGCCGAGGCTTCAATGAAGGTAAGCCCAAAATTCTCAAGGGCAGCGGTGCTGACAAAAATTCCCCGTTTCATTGCAGCCAAGCGATAGATTTCCGGTACATCCCGCTGGGGATTATGGTGTTTGGGAATCGCCATCTTTCCATAGAGGTCATAACGGTCCATGAGCAACAGCATATCTGTGAGGACCTGTTTCTCTCCTTCCTCCATCTTGGTAATGTCATCTCTGATACCGGCAACAATGACCAGGTTTGCAATTGCCTGTAGCTCCTTGCTCTTGCCATAGACATCAATCAGCAGGTCAATGTTCTTTCTAGCCTCAGGCCTGCAAAGAGCAAGGATGAAGGGTTTGTCCATATTGGTGAGGAAGCGTTGTAGTTCCTTTACCATCGAGTATTGGGCAAGCTTCATCTCCTCTGTGATGGATGGGTCCTGGATCTCATAATGGTAATATGGAAAGAATGTATCCAGATCGAGACCTGGGGGGATGACCTCCATCTTGGAGAGATCTTGTGATTCATAAGGCTTATAGAGCACATTCTTCTCGTAATTAGTGCTCGTAATGACCAAGGATGCATGACGCATTGTCCTCTCTTCCTGCTCAATACGGGTGTGGATGTGATAGTACTGGTTGAGCTTATCCTCACTCACTCCTTGGCTCTGGAGATACTCAAGTTTATTGCGTCCCATTGAGTGGCCGGTAAAGACCAGTGGAATCTGGAAGTAGGCAGCCAATTCCGTTGCTACGTAACCAGCATCAGCATAGTGGGCGTGGATGATGTCAGGGGTTCTCTTCTGAGTACGGAAAAAGGAAATCAGGTTGTCTACATACTCATCCAGATATGGCCATAGGAGCTCTTTTCGGAGGTATTTTGTCCCTCCGCATGTCAGTCTCACAATGCGCGCATGTTCACCTATCTGCTCAATGCTCTTGCGGTAATCCTCACTGGTCCTGGAGTCCTTGATCAGACGGGTGAACAGGTCCACCTCTACATCCTCTCTTGAAGAGAGTTCCTTAACGAGGTCGACGACATACCGGGTTTGTCCACCAGTGTCGGCATCTCTTCCCATTTCAATATTGTCGCTGCGAACAAGTCCATGTACGTTAATTAATGCTATATACATATGCACCTCTGAGTAATTTTTTCATATATAATGATATGTGTCAAATTACAATTCAAACATGGTTTTAGCTACAAAAAAACTGCCGTTCTGCAGGGTTGCAAGCACGACAGTTTTCCATACGTTCCAAGACCTCTATAGGTCCAACGTCTCAAACTTATCCTTGATGTTGGTGAGGTTCACCAAGGTCAAGGCAACAGCAAGGTCAGTCTGACCATTCTCAAGAGCATCCACCAGATAGCGGTACTCATTCACTTTTTTACGTTGTTCGCTATAGGTCTCCGGAAGTCTATCCAGGGCTGAGTAGAGTTGTGGAGCCAGATTCTCATAAATGCTGCTAAGGATGATGTTGTCGTTCGACTTGATCAGGGCAGCATGAAAATCGAATTCAGTAGACTTGAACTGTTTCAGCAGCTCTGGGTCCTTGCCTCCCTCCAGACTCGGTAAGAGATGCTCCATACGAGTGCATGCTCTATCGAGTGAACGTACGATGAGCATACGGTTTGGGTCTCGGCTGAGCTCCCTGGTTGCTGAAACCTCAATGGTGGTTCTGACCTGCATCAGGTCGGTGAGGAGTTTCTTGTCAGGGGTATGCTTGTTCATCATGGAGGCGGATAGTGACTCCACAAATTGGTCGAGGCTGTTGCTCTGCACTACTGCTTTCTTGCCTTGGCGTACTTTGATCAAGCCTTTTGCTTCAAGATTCTTGAAGGCTTCTCGTACGCTTCTGCTTGAAGCATTGAATTGGTCGGCCAGCTCATGCTGGCTTGGCAGGTTTTCTCCTGCTTGGTACTTCTTCGAGAGAATCTCTTCCTCAAGCTTGTTGGCGATTGTTGTAGATTTCGTCTCTTGTCCTGACATTGGATTGCCGTTCATACTCTTGCTTCCTTGTTGCAAACATTATGTGATGTACATTTTTAAGGATACTTCGTGCAATGCACGAAGGCTTCTATCAATATATACGCTATTATTGTGCGAAAAGCAATGGTATATGTTATAAGTTTGTTAAAGGAATGAAAGTAATTAATTCCATCATAAACCGTTGCATTCTCGTAATATAGTAATAAATTATGATAATTGTGTACAAAAACCATATAAGTATTTCTTTGTGAACTTCTACCATTCTGACATAGGAAATGCGATGAGAGAAGTTGGAAAAAATATCGGCAATAGTCTGAATTCAGAGAGAATAGCATACCATGTCATAAGTTGATTACGTTATATTTAATTATGATAAAGTAAAATATATGAAATCATATTCCAATACTCTGTACAAATTGCAATGAATTGCTATATCCATTGACATACGTTTTTTTCTCGCTGTATAGTTTAGGCGTGGATATAGACTATATGGGAGATTTGATTTTATGAGAAGGATATGCGTGCTGTTGGTGTTGCTGTCACTTCCTTTGGCCCTCTTTGCAGAGGAGCCTAGTCAGCCTGCGCGCGTTACCATCTCCCTTACTACTACAGTCCCGGAGCTGTTGACTCACGGTTTTCTCACAAGTGGCGAAAGCACTGATATTATTCCCGCCCTTACCGTGTCCGATGCATTCAATGAGGATGGTGCTACCTTCTATTATGCAATCCAGACCAATATAGCCAGACCATTTGAAGTATATGCAACAGTGACTCCCTTTGAGCTGAAGAATGCCAGCACCTCTGCCCAGGTTGCTATCCAGAAGATATTGGTTGGTGAACAGGAAATCACCCCTGTCGGTGGAGGAGAATATGAACTCATTCAATTCACCCCAGGATCGCAAGGGATGGGTTTAACTTCCTATATCCTGACCATCATTGCAGACCAGAGTCAGATTGAAAGCGCTCCATCAGGCCAGTACGAAGCAACAGTCGCAATCGACATCAGGTCAGATACATAAATATTAATCTTTTTTTGAGCAGGGCTGCCCAATTGGGCAGTTTTTGTATTCTTTGTAGAAGTTACATAAAACAAAGATATGACAGATGAATAATATAAATCTATTATACACATTGGTTCTGGTCACCTGTTTGCTTTTGTATAGCTACAAAGGGAAAAAAAGTATACAACTTACGTTATAAGTTAAAAATCATATAAAACAATATATAAAAAGAAAATAAATACCTTAATAAAAATAATTACTAAATTATTATAAATAATTATATTCTAATATTGACATAAGTCTCACTCAGTAGTAGGCTATTTGTACAAAGGATAGAGGAATAATCATCCGGAGGAGATTTTGAATATGAATAAAAAAGTTATTGCACTTGCATTGGTGTTGGTTATTGCAATGAGTGGGGCTTTTGCTGCTCCTCTTGTGGTTGCTACGGGGGCAGTCTCAGATGTTACTGCAACCTTGACAGCTGTGATTGGTGGCTTTTTCAATCATGGTTTTGTTAATCCTGATACTGGAACAGAGTTTAATACAACTCTCGCGATAGAAGATGCGTTCGAAACTGATCCTGTATTTACCTATGGGTATGAGACCAATACGTCAATTGCTTTTGGTATTTACATGGAAGTATCAGACTTCGAACATGACACCGAAACAGGCGTGGCCATCAAAATTGCGGATGTTGAAATTGCTGGGAGCACTCCTGAACCGGTCTCCGAAGTTTATACACTTGCAACTTCAGCAGTACACGGTAAGTCTGAAAATGTTCAAATAAAAATTATTCCATTGAAAGCTACAGGGAATGATCATTTAGGTAATACGATCAGCAGTGATTTGGAATATGTGAATGCTAATGCAACTCCTGGTGGATATACGTCAACCGTTACTGTTTCAGTGGCTACGGTCTAATTCCCTCAACTGGTTAACATGAACAAGGCTGTGCAGTAACCTGCACAGCTTTTTCTTTCCCCTCTTTTCAGCGGGAATGGTAGCTGGTACTATATGTATAGTTCGATGGTATTGGGAGATGGATATGAAGAAAGTTCTCTTAGCATGTATACTCCTCTTCTTTGTTTTGCCTCTGGCAGCTGAGGAGCCTCCACGGTTTCCTCGTGCCACCGTGTATATGCAGGGTGTCATCGAACCAAGGGGTCTGCGGATCTCCATCTACAATGAGGCAGGCGAGGAACTCTCAGGTGAGGATGCCATGCTCAGTTTCGAGTTCCCGAATCTTGAGGAGTGGGAACTGACGCAGTCCCTCTATTTCAAATTCTCCTCCCACCTTACAGAAGCAACCGTCGGAAAGTTGATTTTTTCGATTACAGATCTTGAAATGGATGCATTGAATAGGCTCAGGACAACACTCGAGCTTGAAAGCGAGAGTTTCTTTACCAGTGTGGAGAACGGAAATACCTTTAATACCCGATTCCCTGCAGGTGCTCAAGATGATGTGCCTATCGGAAAACTTACCATCAGAATCAGGAAACGAGCAGCTGATGTGTTTAGCGCAGGCAACTATTCCGGTTCTTTCTCCATTAATTATACCGAAGGAAGCTGAGCTCCTTGTAACTCTCGATTGTTGTGAAGTTTGGCTGGTTAATCAACCAATTGGTAAAATAGTTACAAAATTGCAAAATTAATGTTTTACAGTGCGAGAAAACCATGCAATAATCATGAGTGTCGTTGCTCGAGTCTAGACCGATGTTTCCAGCGGATAGACGCGTACCCTTAGGAGAGGAGTCCTAGGGTTCTCAAGGAGGTTGCCGCTACCCAAATGGGTAGCGGTTTTTACTTGCTTAAAGCCCTTGCATCGTCTGTAACATTCTTCTCTGGAAAATCCATCGGTCCAATCCAACAGCCACGCTTCCAAGTACAGCGCTACGGTCCTTGAGCTGGGAGCGTACCACAGGAATGCCTGCAAGGGTGTGGTGAGCATGCTGCTGGTAGTACTTCTGGAGAAATGAAAGGTAGTGATCCGGAAGATTGGAGATTCCTCCTCCCAGAATAATCTTATTACAGCCGGTCATAGCACTGGCAGCTGTGAGTGCCATGCCCATGGCTTCTGCAGCTTCTTGCAGAGCTTGAACTACTTCAGGATCTTCCCTTTGTGCCAGTTCCTTGACTGTCTTGCCAGCAAATCGTTCACTGAGTGCCCACCCTGCAGCTACGGTCTCGAGGCATCCAATCCCTCCACACCGGCACAAACCTGTCTGCCGAACTGGAAGGTGTCCAAATCTGCTCTTCTCGCCTACTATGGTATTGTCTTGTACCAAAGCTCCACTGATATGCTCTCCCCAATTAACATAGAGGAACGACTTTTCATCTTCATCGGCGAACCACTGTTCAGCCTCTACCATTGCCCTCATTGAATGTACCAGGATTGCAGGGGTCTGGGTGTATTCACTGATGGCTTTAGCAAGAGGGACATTCTCCCAAGGCCAGTGGTCATGGCGGAGTATGGAAAGCCCATCTTCACTGATTTGTGCGCTGGTAGCCACCGTGATACCTGCAATAGGGGCCTTGGTGATTCGCCGCATTTTCAGACACGCCTTGATGACGGTAAGGCCATGTTCCTTCGCATCCGGTTTGATCGGGGTTGGAATTCGCTCAAATCTCAGCACATTACCAGAGAGGTCTGTAAGGGTGAAACAGGTATTCTTACTACCCAGTTCCACTCCCAGGACCAGTCTGGAACCATGTAGCAAGGCAAGCTTGGTGGGTCTTCTGCCATTGGCAGTCTTGGCCTTTCCTTTTTCCTCGACAAGTCCTTCCTGGAGCAACTGCTCCACAATCTCACTGGTGGATGGCTTGTTCAGGGTTAGGCGTCGTGCGATATCAGAGCGACTGAGCTCACCCTCACGGGCAAGCAGATTGAGAACTCTCAAGCGATTGATCGTCCTGGCTGAGCTTGGGGTGGAAAACTGCATGACCAAGCATAGCCCACCTATGCGTTTTTGTTAAGGAACAATTGCCGTTGGTTTGAAAAATCAGTATGTTTGCCTATATCCCTTTGGAGGTATCATACGAAGATGGAACAAAAGAAGTTCAAAACTGAAGTATCAGAGCTATTGCATCTGATTATCCACTCGCTCTATTCCCACAAGGAAATCTTTCTCCGCGAGCTGGTATCCAACTCATCCGATGCACTGGACAAACTTAAGTATCTCACCCTTACCGATGACAAGCTCAAGGATTTAGCCTTTGAGCCACGCATCGACATCTCCTTTACTGAGGAAGGTGAAGACCGTACACTCACCATCAGTGACAACGGTCTTGGCATGGGTCATGACGACTTGGCAGACAACCTGGGTACCATTGCATCCAGTGGAACCAAGAAGTTCCTCGCATCCCTTACCGAGGAGCAGAAGAAGGACAGCAATCTCATCGGCCAGTTTGGTGTAGGTTTCTACAGTGCCTTCATGGTTGCAAAAAAGGTAGAGGTAGTCAGCCGGAAAGCTGGTGAGGAGCAGGCTTGGAAGTGGAGCAGCACCGGCAAGGGAAGTTATACCCTTGAGGAAGCAGAGCGCGAGAGCCAAGGTACGACCATCATTCTCTACCTGAACGAGGAAGGCAGTGAATATGCCAACCGTTGGCAGATTGAGCAGCTGGTGAAGAAATACAGTGACCATATTGCCTATCCCATTTTCCTCTCTTACGACCAGACATCCTACGACGACAAGAAGAAGGATGATGAAGGCAATCCACTGAAGAAGGTCGAACACAAGGTTGAGCAGATCAACAGTTCATCAGCCCTGTGGAGGCGCAGCAAGAGCGAGCTGACCGATGAGGAGTACAAGGAGTTCTACAAGCAGAGCAGCTATGACAGCGAAGACCCCTTGTTCTACCTGCATACACGAGCCGAAGGTGCAACAGAGTACATCACGCTCTTCTTCATTCCCAGCAAGGCTCCGTTCGATATGTACTATGCAGATTATAAGCCGGGCGTGAAGCTCTATGTGAAGCGGGTCTACATCACCGATGATGACAAAGAGTTGCTTCCATCCTATCTTCGCTTTGTGCGTGGCGTGATTGACAGTGAGGATCTTCCTCTCAACGTCAGCCGCGAGATTTTGCAACAGAATCGTGTAATGAATGCAATCCGCACCGCATCTGTGAAGAAGTTGCTTGGTGAGTTCCAGAAGATCAGCGAACAGAACCCTGACCTCTACACTCAGTTCATTGAGCAGTACAACCGACCCCTTAAGGAAGGTTTGTATTCTGATTATGCCAACCGGGATGCATTGCTTGAACTGGTTCGTTTCAAGTCCTCCACGGAGGATGGCTATGTAAGCCTCGCCTCCTACAAGGAGAGGATGAAGAGCGACCAGAAATCAATCTACTACATCGCTGGAGGAAAGGAAGAGACCCTCAAGGCAAGCCCCTTGCTGGAAGCGTATAGAAAGAAGGGGTATGAAGTTCTCATCATGAGCGACGATATTGACGATATCGTGGTCGGCTCGATCGGTACCTACAAGGAACTGCCTCTGAAGGCAATCAACAAGAGTGGTGCCGTTGATGACCTGAAGGAAGAAGGGGAGGACAAGAAAAAAGACACCAAGGAAGCGAAAGCTCTTATCAAGAAGGTCAAGAAAGCCCTTGGAGACAAGGTGAAAGATGTTGTTGCCTCTTCCCGTCTTGCAGATTCTCCTGCTGTAGTGGTGGTAGATGAGAATGACCCATCAGTACAGATGCAGCAAATTCTCAAGAGTATGGGACAGACAGACTTTGAGGAAGCAAAGCCGATTCTTGAGATCAATGTGGAAGATCCGATGGTCAAGAAGATCGAAAACAGCAATGATGAACAGTACATCGAGCAACTGAGTTCAGTGTTGCTGGATCAGGCTCTGCTTGCTGAAGGTGTTATGCCCAAGGATCCGGTAGGGTTCGCAAAACGTCTGCATGCTCTTTTGTCTACATAATAGCGAGTAATTAATTACTTATCATGCAAGGTGAAGAGATATTTTTCTTCACCTTGTTTTTTTTCTCTACCGATGGTAGTGTTTTATATAATACTTGTATAAGGAAGTAGAATTATGATTGCAAATTTCATGGCACTTAGCAGTGAAGCCGTTGCTGAAAGTTCCGCCTTTGTCCGCTTTGTTGAGAAGATTGATAGCTGGATTCAAATTGGTCCGGTCGAATTCTTGGTGAACGTCGCGATTGGATTGCTCATTGTGCTCATCGGAAAGCTGGTGATCATAGGCATTTCTCGAATGCTCAAACGCGTACTTGATCGTTCCAAGAAGATTAATGACCTGATGGCCCGCTTCATTTTGAAGCTGGTGAATGTGATAGGATGGATATTCCTCATCATAGCATTCCTTGGTCGCCTTGGTCTTGACATGGGGCCCGTGCTTGCCGGACTTGGCATCACTGGAGTTGTCCTTGGGTTTGCATTCCAGGATACCATTGGAAACTTGCTCAGTGGTATGATGATTGTCATCAATGCCCCCTTTAGGATTGGTGACTATATTGAGACCGGATCGTTCAGTGGTTCTGTCAGTGATATGGATATGATCTGTGTCATTCTCTCTACCCCTGACAATCGTAAGATAACCATTTCAAACAAGCTTGTTTGGGGAAGTCCCATTGTGAACTACTCCAATGTTGACCGAAGGAGACTTGGCCTTACCGTCAGTGTTGCCTATGGGACCAACATACAGTTGGCGAAGGATACCATCTGGAAAATTCTCAATTCATACAGTGAAATCCTTCCCGAGCCCGCTCCCATGGTAGAGGTGAATACCCTTGCTGCTTCCTCCATAGACTTTGCGGTTCGGCCTTGGACTAAACCAGAAGACTTCTGGAAGGTTCATTGGAGATTCCAGGGAGAGATTGTTGACCGCCTCGCTGAGGTTGGAATCTCAGTTCCATTCAACCAGCTAGATGTACATATCGTAGACCAGAGCGCAACATAGGCTATTGCTGTTCGCTCACAGTGCAGTGGCTTTCAAGGATGGTGCAGAACTCCTTGGAATCCTGGAGGAGAAACTTTCCTAGATAGGATTTTCTCCTCCATGCTTTGGAGCCGAATACCAGGGTGATGATTGCATCATTTGTTTCAATTACAACCGAGATGTTGGAGAGTTTGTTCTCGAGCGTCTCGTAGTTCTGTTTGCAGGAAACAAAGTCTGCATACGGGAAATGGTAGAACTCATCAGCCAAGGTGATTCCCACCACCTGCTTCTTGGTGTCGAAACAGAGCAGGATCCCATCCCCGATATCATTGATGTATCCATGTCTGTCATCAAAATCGTACCCGTGCTCTTTCATCAGCTCATTGGTTCTCACTCCCAGCTTCTGTAGGGTAAGACGGTAGTTGGCTGCTGCTCGGTTACGATTTTTCTTGCCGATGGTCAGTGCGTAGAGGTTTGCTGCAGTAACGAGGACTAATAGGGCTAATAATAGGTATTGGAGTATGTTCATAGCCGGACAATACCAAGGGCGGGCCGGCTTTGTAAAGAGAACCGCTTATGATACACTTTCTTTGAGGTGTCACATTGATAAAAATTTTGATTGTTGTTCCCTACCAAGAGTTGCAAGAAGCATTCGATCAAGTCATCCAGAGTTATGACCTGGATACGATTGAAGTGCGTACCACACATATCTATGGAAGCGATCCCCAAAAGATCGTACCTCTTGCTGCTGATATCATTGTAGCCCGTGGAATAACTGCTCAGGCAATCGCTCACCAAAAACCATCGGTGCATGTTGTGCCCATCGCACTCAGTAGCGCGGATTTACTCAGTGCGCTAGCCAAAGCCAAAAAAATGAACAGTACAGCCCATATCGGGGTAGTCACGAATGAACAGCTTTGTGACCAGGAGTTGATCAGCACCTTGGTCGGGCAACCTGTATCAATCTTTCAGGTAACCGATGAGAAAGACGTGAAAATCGGACTGGAGCACCTTGCAAGAAAGGGTTGCACCATATTTGTGGGTGGACTCACGATGTGTCGCCTATGTGAGGAGCAACAGTTTGCTCATGTGCATGTAAAGAGTGGTTATCAGGCAGTTGTCCATGCCGTGGCGGAAGCCGTTGCAGCCGCTCGCTCTCTCGAGCGTGCTCAAACAAGGGGAAACCTGCTTGGGACGTTGCTCAACAATGCCACTTATGCCCTGCTTGCAATTAACAGCAGTGCAACCATCATTGCAGCCAACCGGCAAGCTGAGCAACTCTTTGGTACTACGTCCCTGTTGGGAAAGCAGTTGATGGAAGTATATCAAGGAGGGAAGTGGGATCTTACCTTGAAGGCAGGGAAGAAAGAGATACTCGTACCGATTGCAGGCAAGCAGTTCCTGGTGACCCAGCAACCGATCAGCATGGATGAAGAGACATCAGGCTTCCTCTTCACGTTCCAGAATACAGAGGCTATTCAGCAGACAGAGCATATGATCAGGACGGAGTTGAGCAGAAAGGGCTTGGTCGCCAAGTACACATTCTCCAACATTGTGACACAGAATGCCCAGATGATCGCTCTGGTGGAGAAAGCCAGAAGGTTTAGCCAGGTCCCAGGTGCCGTACTGCTGCTTGGTGAGACGGGAACGGGAAAAGAGTTGTTTGCCCAGAGCATACACAATGCATCGCCCCGTGCATCGCAACCCTTTGTTGCAGTGAACTGTGCAGCACTTCCCGAACAACTGCTGGAGAGTGAGTTGTTTGGATACACCGAAGGAGCCTTCACCGGTGCAAGCAAGGGAGGGAAGCCTGGGTTGTTTGAATTGGCTCATAAGGGCACCATTTTCCTCGATGAAATTGCCGAGATGCCGATAGTCGTGCAGGCGAAACTGCTTCGTGTTCTTCAGGAGCGTGAGGTTCGCCGGGTAGGGGCTGACATGGTTGTCCCTGTAGATGTGAGAGTCATCAGTGCTGCAAACAGCAATATCCTGCAGAAAGTACAAGATGGGTCGTTCCGTCTTGATCTCTTCTATCGTATTAGTCTGTTGAGCCTGATGCTGATCCCTTTACGTGATCGTCCTGAGGATATCGGGTTGTTGTTCTCCCATTTTGTCACGCAATACTGCGAGCGGCATGGACTGACCGGGATCAACATCAATGCAGATGCATTAGAGATGCTTGGACAGTTCTACTGGCCCGGAAACATTCGTGAGCTTAGGAATGCAGCTGAACGGCTTGCAATTCTTCATACCTCCGACAGGGTTGGCATCCGAGAGATAGAGCAACTCGATATCGGATCCACTGGCTTGTATCTTGATACCAAGGAAACAGAAAAACCAAAACCAAAAAAGAAGAAACGCTCCGATCATGAGCTGTATGAACAGTTCCTCTCCAGTGGTCTGACTCGTGAGGAATTCGCCAAGGAGGTCGGCATAAGCAGGACAACGCTCTGGAGGAAGTTTTCCCGATTTGGATCAGAGTAAACATGTTTCAATTATGTTTCAAATGAAACATGAAACAATAAGCATGTAACATTGAAACATGTTAAAAAAGTCTTAAAAATTTTTAGGAAATTGTTTGAATTTTTCATATTTGGTTACTTCAATAGAAAATATGTGTATACAAACATCAATTGAATAAAAGATTGTATACAATAGATTGTAAACTTGGCACGTTAGTTGCTACCTCTATTGCCGGAGTGACGAGCATCGTTGCTCACTGCAAGTATGAAGAGGAGTAATCCATGAACGATAAACCTGTATTGGGACTTTTAATCGGAGACGGAGCCGGAGTCGGACCTGAGATCATAGCCAAGCTGGCTGTTGGTAAATTTTTTGAACAGTATTGTAAACCAGTGGTTATTGGTGATGTACGTATACTCGAGCGTGCCTTCTCGGTAATTGGTTCCTCTGTCCCCTTGCAGGTGATTGACAGTGTGGATGAAGCTGACTGGAGCAAGGGCCTTCCAATCCTTGACCAGAAAGATCAGGACCCTGAAGTTGTGAAGTTTGGTACCCTGACCACTGAGGCAGGCAAGGCGAATCTTAATGCTCTGGAGCTTGGTGTTTCCTTGTATAAAGAGAAAATGATTGAAGGTTTCTGTTTCGCTCCATTCCATAAAGCAGGACTCAAGCAGGCAGGAAGCAAGGTGGAGAGTGAACACCACTTACTCGCCCAGTTGTTCAACCATACTGAGCCCTTTGGGGAGATCAATGTGTTGGGTGACCTCTGGACCACCAGAACCACCAGTCATATTCCCATCAGCGAGGTAAGCAAGAACTTGACTGTAGAGAGCATCCTGCGTGCAGTACGCCTTGCCAACGCATCCTTGAAGAACAGCGGCATCACAAAGCCCCGTCTTGCTCTTGCTGCACTGAATCCCCACGCTGGAGAAAATGGCCTCTGTGGACGTGAAGAGATTGATGTAATCATCCCAGCTATTGAGAAAGCAAGAGAGATGGGAATTGATGCAACAGGGCCCTATCCAAGTGACATCACCTTTATCAAGGCTTTCCGCGGTGATTTTGACGGGGTAGTGACCATGTACCATGACCAGGGACAGATTGCCCTGAAACTCAGGGGATTTGATGAAGGTATCACCATTGCCGGTGGCCTTCCCGCTCCTATTGTTACCTGTGCACATGGTACGGCTTATGATATCGCCGGAACCGGTGTTGTGAAAACCAGCGCTTTTGAGAATGCAGTGAAGATGGCCTCCCGTATGGCCAACCACCTGCGTCAGCAAGCGTAAGGAGAGAGGAATATATGCAATTGAAAAAGGTTACGAGTCAGATGGTGATTCCTGTAATCACAGCAGTGATAGCTGCTCTTTTCATCTATCTCGGGATCACCAAGTACGGCTTTTGGCATGAGCTCAGGGGACCGCTTCCAGGTTTTTTCCCCACTCTCATTGGATTTGCTTTGCTAGCTTTGAGCTTCATTGCATTCCTGGGCTCTTTCAAGGAAGAGAAGACCACCTATCCGATTGAGAGCTGGTTTCCTGCTCTTGGCGTGATCGCCATCATGCTTGCCACTCTGGTTATTGGAATGATTCCCAGCCTTGCCCTCTTCGTCATTCTTTGGCTCAAGTGGTACGAAAAGTATAGTTGGAAGACAACCCTCATCGGGTTGGCTGTCATTATGGCCATTGTAATCGGAGCCTTCGTCATGTGGCTCGGAGTTCCCTTCCCGAAGGGAATCATCTACAACTGGATCGCGTACTGAGGAGCATGCAATGGAAAATCTAGAAATGCTATTCATGGGCTTTTCAGTAGTCCTTACCTTTCAGAATGTTATGGTTACCATGCTTGGTGCTGTACTCGGCCTTGTGGTCGGTGCAATGCCTGGTATCGGTTCCCTCGCAGGGGTTGCCCTGTTGCTTCCCCTTACCTATAAGTTCAATCCAACCACCGCAATCATCATGCTTGGAGCACTCTATTATTCCAACATGTATGGTGGATCGTTCAGCGCAATCCTCCTGAACATCCCTGGAGACTCTCCTGCTGTCATGACCGCCCTTGATGGGTATCCGATGGCAACCAAGCGTAATAGGCCTGGTCAGGCACTGTTCACTTCCAATCTTTCCTCCTTTATCGGTGGTTTCATTGGTATGATCATCCTTACCTTTATGGGACCTGCGCTTGCAGAGCTCGGGCTCAAGTTTGGTCCTGCTGAGATGACTTCTCTCTTGTTGGTTGCGATGACTTCCATCGGCTGGCTGGTAGGGGAAAGTCCGACTAAGGGCGTTGTTTTGACCTTGGTTGGAATCCTGCTGGCAACAATGGGTATGGATACGCTTACAGGAAGCCCCCGTTACGACTTCGGCAACATGTATCTGCTAGGGGGCATTCCTTTTACCCCGTTCGTCATTGGAGCAGTCGGTTTCAGCCAGGTGCTTAAATTGATGGCAGAGCGAAACAAGAAGGTTGATGTCAATCTGACACAGAAGCTGACGATCAAGGGATCAATGTTGACCCTCCATGATGTACGTCGCCTTGTTCCTCCTGCTATCCGTAGCGGTTTCATGGGAACCTTTGTTGGTGTGCTTCCAGGAGCTGGTGCGACAACTGGAGCATTCCTTGGCTATGCAGCACAGAAAGCTTTCAAGAGCGAAGAGCCGCTTGGCAGTGGTGCAATTGAGGGAATCGCTAGCTGTGAGGCAGCAAACAACGCAGCCGCCGCTGGGTCCTTTGCTCCCTTGCTTGCCTTGGGTATCCCAGGTAGTGGTACCGGTGCAGTCTTGCTTGGTGGGTTGATGATGTGGGGTCTGAATCCTGGACCACTGCTTTTTTCCAGCAATCCTGACTTTGCATGGGGCTTGATCGCAAGCTTGTTCCTCGCAAACCTGCTTACCCTGTTCATTTCCCTTGGGGTTATCCCCTTCCTGATCAAGATCCTCACCGTTCCGGTACGGATTCTGATCCCGATCATCACCGTTGTCTGTGTGGTTGGTGGCTACAGTACCAGTAACTCCATGTATGGTGTGATTATCATGTTCCTCTCTGGGTTGTTCGGGTACATCCTTGACCGCAATGGCTATGGAGTTGCTCCTATGCTGCTGTCATTCGTCCTGGCCCCACTGCTTGAATCGAACATGCGTAAGGCCTTCATCATCAGTAATGGTGGTTTGGGAATCTTCGTTGACAAGCCGATTTCTGCCTTCCTGTTGTTGGCGCTCTTGGCAATCGTAATGACTCCTGTGGTGAAGTTCATCCTTCGCAAGGCTGGCATTCGAAAGAAATAAGGTGTTATTTCCTCGTAAGAGGAATTGGATATTGGAAAATGTGGGAGTAATCCCACGAGAAACAAAGAGGAGATAGAGAGATGAGAAAAATTGCTCTAGTATTGGCCCTGGTTTTATTGGTAAGCATTTCCGTTTTCGCAAACGGTACTGCTGAAGCTGCAGATGGTGCAGAGAAGTCCTTCGTTCCTACCCGTAATGTTGACTGGTATGTGACCAGTTCCCCCGGTGGTGGTTCAGACATCTTCACCCGCACGATTACTGATATTGCTACTGAAGAGGATTTGATCAACGGACAGAATTTTGTTATTCAGTACAAGACCGATGGTGCTGGTGAAGTTGGTAGACTGCTTGTTTCCAACATCAAGGCTGGCGTCCAGGCTGATCACACCTTGTTGACCTTCAACAGCGGTGACTTGATGCCGATGGTTAAGAACACCAACAATCGTTTCCAGAACTTTCAGCCTGTTGCCCACATGGCTGTAGACAAGCACCTGATCTTCATTGGTGAGTCCTCCAAGTACACCAGTGCTGAAGAGATCATTGAAGCTTTGAACAATGGAGAGAGATTGGTTCTTGGTGGTTCCAAGGGTGATGACATCGCTTGTCACGCTGCTCTTATCAAGGAACTTGGTGTAACCCAGGATCAGCTTTCCTACATTGCTCACGATGCAACCAGTGGTGCTATCACTGCAATTCTTGGTGGTCACTTCGACCTGTTGATCTCCAAGCCTGCAGCAGCTTCCCAGTATGTTGAAGCTGGTAAGCTTACCCCGGTTCTGGCTCTTTCCACCAGCCGTTTCCCTGGAAACCTCAGTGGTGCTCCGACCCTCAGCGAGCTCGGTTACGAGAACGTAGAGGTTCCCAACTGGAGATCTGTTGTTGCTCCCAAGAACATGAGCGCTGCTGCAGTTACCTACTGGAGCAATGTCATGAAGCAGGTCAACGACACCGAAGCTTGGCAGAAAGGCTACATCGAGAAGCAGAAGCTGGTTCCCGATTTCATGGACACCGATACCTACAGAGCGTATGGTATGAAGTTCCAGGCTGACTACCTTGAGTCAATCGGTAAGTCTGAGTAAGGACTTGCGAGTCATGTGACTTTGATCTTGAGGGGTGGAAGAGGTTCTCTTTCATCCCTCAACTTCGTGTTACACTAATTACAACTGAATGAAATGAAAGAAAGAGGGGATACTACGATGAAACGTGTTGCACTTATCCATACGGTACGACCGGTATTGGGCAGTTTTCCAGAATTATTGGAAAATGTAGTAGGACAGAAGCTGAAGATTCATAATATACTTGATGATTTTCTTGCTTCCGATCCTGCCGAGATTGGCTATTTCTCATTGGAGAACCGAAAGCGGTTGTTCAATGATTTGCAATCCTGTGAACTGACCAAACCCGATGTTATTGTCGTTACTTGTTCAACACTCACCCCCGCAGTACAGCTCATTAGGCCCTTTATCAATGTCCCTGTCGTTGCCATTGATGATGCAATGACAGAGAAAGCAGTCCGCATTGGCAAGAAAATCAAGGTTGTTGCCACCGCCATGAGCACCCTTGAGCCCACCATCAACAAACTCAAACAAGAAGCAGCAATCGCAGGAACCGAGATAGAGGTGGACGCTGAAGACAATGAACCAGCCTATACCGCAATGCGTGCTGGGGATATGGAAACTCATAACCGTCTGGTACTTGAGATGATCAAGCAGGTGAAGGGGTATGACTGTATTGTCCTTGCCCAAGCTTCCATGGGTCATCTGCAAGAAAAGGCAGAGAAGTTAGCAGGTGTACCGGTACTCGCAAGCCCAGTTCTTTGTTGCGAGAAGGTAAAGAAAATTCTGGAAGGGGAAGTGTAATGCATACAGATATCCATGCATTTTGTCGTCTTGGTATAGTGGTCTCTATGGCCTATCCTTCTTGTTCAAATAGTGAACATGACTACCATGATTCACTCAAGAAACTCCTCGTCGATCCATATTTCCAAGTAATGGAACTTGGAAGTTTTCCGTTCGCTTCATTGTATGAGAAGGTACCTTCCATGATACAGACAGCCCATTGCGATTACACCTATAGTGGACACTCCCTACTTTTTGCGAAGAAGCTGAATATCAATAGCTTGGATGAAGATGAGAGAAGGCAGGCAGTTCAGACTTTGAAGAAAGGAATTGATGAGGCGTATGCCATGGGAGCAGAGGAGTTCCAATTCCTCTCCCGTGGGTATGAGAAGGGGAAAGAAGACTACTATCTCGAAGCGTTGATTGCTTCAACAAAAGACCTGTGTGCCTATGCAAAAAGCAAAGGTTCCATGCCGGTCGTTCTTGAGGTATTTGACCATACCATTGATAAGAAGTCACTGCTTGGCCCGTCTTCATTGGTCAAACAGTATGCAGAGGCAGTCTGTCCTGCTTATGATAATTTTGGGATTATGATTGATTGTTCCCATATCCCCATGATCGGGGAGAGTATTGATGAGGCAGTTGAGCCAATAAAGCAGTACATCAAACACGTCCATGTGGGAAATACCCTCATCAGTGATCCCAACCATCCCAGTTATGGGGACTATCATCCACGATTCGGCTATCCGGGTTCAGAGAACGACACAGAATACCTTGCTGCTTTCCTGCAGAAAATGAAAGATATTGGCTACCTCACTGAAGGTGGCAAGAATATTCTCTCCTTTGAGGTAAAACCCCAAGCAGGAGAGGATGCGGACTTGGTGGTTGCAAATGCCAAGAGGACGCTTCAGGATGCATGGAGGATGGTACAGTGAAACTGGGAAATACAACTATGGAAGTTTCTTCCATTGCACTAGGAACATGGGCAATGGGTGGTGGAGACAGCTGGGGAGCCAGTGATGAAGCAGAGAGTATCAAGACAGTCCATCGTGCACTGGAGAGGAGCATCAACTTCATCGATACTGCACCTGCCTATGGGAATGGCTTCAGCGAAGAGCTTCTGGGAAGGGCTCTCAAGGGAAAGCGCAATGAGTGTATCCTAGCGACCAAATGCGGATTGCTTTGGGGACCAGAGGACGAGGGGTCGGTACACAAGAGTCGTGATGGAGTGGTTATCCGCCGCAATCTCAGCCCAAGCAGCATTATAGAACAGGTTGAAAAGAGCTTGAAACGACTTGAGACCGACCATATTGATCTTCTGTTAACCCACTGGCAGTCAATTCCCCCATATTTTACTCCCATTGAGGAGACCCTCCAGGCAATGGAGCGTCTGATTGAACAAGGAAAGATACGGAGTTATGGCGCATGCAACCTTACCTTGGAACAATTGAAGGAGTACCAAGCCTATGGGAATCCTTCCTTGATCCAGGAACGGTTCAGCTTGCTTACACGTAGTAAACAGGCTCTTGCTTCCTACTGTGCTGAACAGGGCATCACCTTCCAGGCATATAGTCCTCTTGAGCGGGGTTTGCTCACCGGGAAAGTCGATCTCGATACCAAGGTGGTGGGCACGGCGAAAGCTTCTGTATCTTGGTATGATGCAGAGCATCGCCCCCAGGTTCTCCATATGCTTGACTCCCTAAAAGAGATGGCAGGAAGCTATGGCTGCGCTGTAGGGAATCTTGTCATTGCTTGGACAAGACAGGCAGAAAACACAATGAATGTTCTCTGTGGCGCACGCAAACCTGAGCAGATCGAGGAGAACAGCCAGGCCTTGTCAGTAGTGCTCTCAAGGGATGACTGGACAGCAATTGATGACTTGGTTAAGCCTCTTTTGACATAGTTCAGGAAGATAAACCCAATAAAAGGCACCCAATCGGGTGCCTTTCACTGGTATGCATGAATCTGTGTCTTATTCAGCATTCAGTTCCTTGATGAACTTGATCATATCAATTGCCTTGGGAGGACAGCCTGGAAGGCTTTTCCCCAGACCCTTGGTACAGATGCCAACACCAATCTTGGAAGGGTCGTTTACACCCTTGTATCCTTGTCCGATACAGATGTTCTGTTTGATGTTTTTCAAACGATTCACCTCATCAAGACGCTTAAGGGCATGTATCAGATTTCCATAACAAGCAGAGCATGCACTATCTGGTTCAGTATAGCGACCAAGGTAGTTTGCTCTTCCTGTTGGGCGGGCAACCGGCTCATCGCTTGGTTCATTCAGCTGGATGATGTTGGCTTTCTCGAGATCAGTGGTTCCGACCCCCAAATGTTCTGCCATCTCAATATAGGGAACATCCTTGAGCTCAAAGCCCATAAGGGAGGCCCCGAAGCTGTCACAGAGAACACTGTCTCGGCAGGCAAACATCCGGTTGGTCTCAACAGGGTTTCCCCCTTCCTCGAAATCAAGATCGCCGTTCAGACTATCAACAATGACCAGGTCTGCTGCTCGAACTGCGTTGAGCGCAGCGATGGGGCGGTGTAGTCCAAGAGAGTGGAACAACCTCTTGCTGCGATCGGATAGGCATCCCTTCATATTCTTCAGTGCACAAGTCATTGCTGTCTGGCAATGTCCCTTCAGGACAGGGAGGCTGATCAGGAAATCAGTATCAAGGATTGTTCGGCTGACCTCCATGGTGATCCCCTCTACGGTTTTCTTCTCATAGGTATCATCCTTCACATCAACCAAGGGAACATGATATTTCTTGCTGATCTGATGGTATCCATTGACCCTGAAACCTTCCTTGGTGGAGTCTCCCACCCAGGCACTCTCTACTATTGAAATATTGTGATACCCCTTCTCCTGGAGAAACTCGATAATGGAAATGAGGATCTCCGGGTGGGTGGTTGCTCCACTGTCAGCGGTAACAGCAACCACAAGATTGGGCTTAAGAGCGATGGATGCGTTTTTATCGGGAAGGAGCCCTTCGATATCGATGGATTGCAACAAGGCTCTTGTCATGCTGGTTGCATCCGATCCATAGGTAATGATGATGTCTTCTTTATTCATGCGTTGTCCTTTCCTAGATGGCTGGTTAGGTCGTGGGTGATGTGTTCATAGAGCATGTGCTTGCATGCTTCCTTCTCTCCGTTTTTCAATAAGCTCATCATCTGGGCATGCTGGCCAAGATAGTAGGAGAGTTCATCCTCAGGGAGATTCTGCGCAATCCTGAGTTGCTGGATCTTTGCATCCAGCCTCTCACAGATGCTGATCAGGGCACTGTTCCTGCTTGCTTTGATCAATGCAAGATGGAATAGGCTGTCCTGCTCAAAAACGGTAGCCCTGTCCCCGATTCCCATTGCATACTGGCAGTCGGCTGCATAACGGGAGAGTTCCTTTACATTTTCCGCGTATGAATCCTCATCGATCGAATCGATGGCAAGTTGCTCCAGAGAGACACGAACCTTTGCAATATCATCTGCTTCCTGGGGAGAGATGATTGAAACCACAGCATGGCTCCTGGGCTTGATGGTTACAAGTCCATACTCCGCCAAGCGTCTGATAGCTTCCCTGATTGGAGTCCTGGAGACTCCAAACTGTTCTGCAAGGGACTCTTCCGGGATTTTCATCCCACCCTTGAGCTGGCCAGAGAGAATCTGGTCCTTGAGCATGGTATAGACTTGGTCAGAAAGACTGTTTTGTATACATTTAGGCATACTTGGTACCCCCATTAACTAGTACTACTGTAAAAGGAATTTTCTGGTAAGTCAATGTTAATTGTGTACAAAAAACATTTTGCAATAATCTCACGCTTTCTTTGCATATACTTACCTACGAAATACACAGTATTTATATATAGATACATCAAATTTGAAAGAATTTTCTTAAGAAGTACAAGAATCCCTTTGACAAGGATTGCTGTCCATGGTATCACTATTGTATACAGTACACAATGCACTGCTGATTAGATGAAACCAATATCAAGAAACAGTGAATAAGGAGTTTCCTAGATGAATACAACAGTCAAGGAGTTGCTCAGCCAGAAAGACAGAAAGTTCAATGCAAAAGAACTTGCACTGCTGGCAGCATATTTTAGGAGCGTGATGTTCGATACCCTCCACACAAGTGGAACCGGACACTGGGGCGGAGCCGCTTCAAGTGCCGAATTGACCACCTGCCTCTATTTCAATCGCCTCAATATCAAGAGTGACGATCCCCAGTGGGAAGATCGCGACCGTGTAGTACTTTCGAAGGGACATGCTTCGATGAATCTCTACACCATGCTTGCCCACCGTGGGTATTTCCCGGTTGAGGAACTTCCAACCTTCCGTACCCTGAATACCCGATTGCAGGGTCACCCCTGTATGAAGACCCTCCCCGGTGTTGATATGTCCACCGGAGCTCTGGGACACGGGCTCTCCATCGGATTGGGAATGGCCTTGGCGGCAAAGCAGTCTGGAAAGCAGTTCTGGACCTATGTGATCAGCGGGGAAGGTTGTTTGAATGAGGGGCAGAGTTGGGAAGCTCTTATGAGTGCAGCAAAGTTCAAGCCTGAGCATTTTGTCCTCATGATCGATTACAACAAGGTTCAGCTCGATGGAACCGCTGATGAAATCATGCCGCTCGACCCGCTTGCTGACAAGCTCAAGTCATTCGGCTGGAATGTTGCTGAGAAAGCCTACGATGGAAACAACACCTTAGAGGTGATGGAGTCCTTTGCATGGATGGATAGTGACAACCAGTGGCCAAAAGCGGTTATCTACAATACCGTTAAGGGAAAGGGTGTCTCCTTCACTGAAGGAAAGAATACCTGGCATGGGGCTGTCATCGATGATGACTCATACGCCAAGGGTATGATCGAACTGAATGCTGACATTGAGAAGAAGGAGGCCTCCCTATGAGCGATGCCATGAGAGATGCTTTCGGCAAGAAACTTGCCGAACTGGGTGCTACCCATCCTGAGTTGGTGGTGTTTGATGCTGATGTGTCTTCATCTACCAAGAGTGTATATTTTGGAAAGGCTTTTCCCGACCGCTTCTATAATGTAGGAGTGGCTGAGGCGAACATGGTCGATATTGCTGCTGGTATGGCAACAGCTGGATACCATCCTGTGGTTAACGCATTTGCCATCTTCCTCGCCCTGAAAGCTACCGACCAGATTCGTAATACCCTTTGCTACAATAACCTTCCTGTCATCATCGCAGGAGCTTATGGTGGCCTTTCCGACTCCTTTGATGGAGCAAGCCACCAAGCAATAACTGACATTGCCATCATGAGAGCACTACCGAATATGCAGGTTATCGTTCCTGGTGATGCCAAACAAGCTGAGCAGGCATTGGAATATGCACTGAAGCAGAAGGGCCCTGTGTATATCAGACTTAACCGTAATGCAATGCCTGATCTTCCTGCCTCTGATACGATCGGAACAGTCTGTACTGCAAGCGGAAGTGATGTAACCATCGCAGCGAACGGTATTACTGCAAGCTTCGCCAATGAGGCAGCCGCCCTGCTCCAGAAAGAGGGGATCAAGGCTGAGGTACTGAGTGTACCGGTAGTAAAGCCACTTGATGTCCAGACACTCAAGGAGAGCGTAGCCAAGACCGGCAAGCTGCTTTGCGTAGAAGAGCATGTGCTCGCTGGTGGATTCTCCAGTGCTGTCAGTGAGGCCTTTATGAAAGCAGGGATTTCCTGTAGATTTGATGCTATAGGAATCGAGGATGTATTTACCGAGACTGGTCCTTATGAACCACTCTTGGCAAAATATGGAATTAGCGCAGAGAATATTGCAGAACGCGCAAAAAAACTTTGCAAATAAGGAGATACTGTTATGGATCAAATGAAACGTGCCTATACACTCTTGAATGATTGGAAAGGGGACTCATATGTCCACGGCCTGGGAGTGCTTGACCAGGTAGGGCCATTGGCTGCCAAATTTGGCAAGCGTGCCCTCGTGGTAAGCAATACCACCTATATGAAGCCGGTTGCAGACCGGGTTGTTTCCTACCTCAATGCCGCAGGTGTTGAACTTGCCGGTAATATGATCGCTCCCGATGCAAAGCCCAATGCCCCCCGTGAGGATGTATATCGACTCGAGTCCTATATCCTGCACACCAAGCCCGATTGCATCGTCGTTATCGGTGGTGGTTCGGCCATCGATGCAGTGAAGGCAGCCAATGCACTGGCTACCCTTGGCGCAAAGGTGACCCCAGAGATCGACCACTACTTCGGGACCAATGTGGTGAGCAAGTCCCTTGATGAGACCGGCTCTTCCCTGATTCCTGTCATCGCAGTGCAGACCAGTGCCTCCAGTGGTGCCCACCTGACCAAGTATTCCAACGTCACCGACCCGGTGGCCGGACAGAAGAAGCTTATCGTGGACAACGCAGTCGTCCCGACTGTTGGCCTGTTCGACTATGAGACAACGGTCAGCATGCCGATCAGCGTGACCATCGACGGAGCCCTTGATGCCATTGCACACACCTTTGAGGTGTTCTGTGGTGCCAAGGAAGAGACCTATGAGAAGGCCCGTGAGATCGCCGAGTGTGCCATCAGCCTGGTGGCAGAGTATGCAAAGGTACTGGTCGAGGATCCCAAGAATGTGAAGGCACGTGAGGCTATCGGCCTTGCCACCGACCTTGGTGGGTATGCCATCATGATCGGGGGAACCAGTGGTGCTCACCTTACCAGCTTTTCCCTGGTGGACATTGTCAGCCATGGGACAGCCTGCGGAATCATGAACCCTTACTATGCGGTGCTCTACTCCAAGGCAATCCAGAAGCAGCTGAAGGTTGTTGGTTCAATCTTCGCCGAGTTCGGTTTTGGATCTTCTGTGGAGAGCCTGGAAGGGGAAGAACTTGCAGTTGCCGTGGCTGAGGCCATGATTGCATTCAGCAAGTCCATCAAGGCTCCCAGCAAGCTCAATGACCTGAAGGGATTCAGTGAGGCTCATATCGAGCGTGCATTGAATGCTGCTAAGGACCCTCAGCTTGCAATGAAATTGCAGAACATGCCGGTTCCGATGAGCAGTAGTGATGTTGACACCTACATGGCACCCCTGCTTCGTGCAGCTGCCAGTGGGGACCTCTCCCTGATCAAGGCGATGTAACCAAGACGGATTGGAAAACAGGGCACCATAGGGTGTCCTGTTTCTCAACCAACGGAGTATTCTATGAAATTATCTGTAGCTATTGCCGGTAAAGAGGCAATGCCCAATGCATTTGTAGTGTTTCGTGGGGTGAAAGAGTCGATCATCAAGGCCCATGAACTTGGCTATGATGGGGTTGAACTCGCCCTCAAGCGTCCTGATGAAGTGTCAAAGGACGAATTGAACCAGTGGTTGCGAGAAAACAGTCTGGAGGTGAGTGCAATCTCCAGTGGACAGGTCTTCGCGGCAAGGAATCTCTACTTCACCGATGAGAACCAGGAGAACCGAGCAGAACTGTACAAGAGTTTTTGTGGCTTCATTGATCTGGCCTCTGATTTTGGTGGATTGGTAAATATTGGAAGGACCCGTGGTCCTATCGATGGCCGTGACCCTGCCTTTGCTGAGGAACTCTTCCTCGATATGGCTTACAAGGTTGCTGACCATGCAGAAAAGCGTGGCGTTGAGTTGATTCTTGAACCGGTGAACCGTTATGAGATCGACTTCATCAACAACCTCGATGAGTGTTCAGCCCTGCTCAAGAAGATTGACCGGAAGAACTTTGTCATGATGCCTGATGTATTCCATATGAACATCGAAGATGACCACATTGGGGACAGCTTCATCCGGAACAAGGAGTATGTACGGTATGTGCATTTTGCAGATACCAATCGGCATGCACCTGGAGATGGTCACATGGATTGGGACGAGATATTCTCTTCCCTTACCTCCATCGGGTATGATGGATGGACCACAGCGGAGATCCTTCCGTATCCCGATCCTGAGACGGCGGCAAAACGAACCGTCAGTTTCCTGAGGGGAAAATACGGGAAGTATTACTCCTCATAATGCAAGAAGAGCCACCGGTCGGTGGCTCTCTTCACGTTATCGATCCTGCTGTTACTGGAGCAGAGCCTCAATATTGGCCTGCACCATCGACTCCAGACTCCCTCTTCCCCCGCTTTCTGGGAAATTTCTCCAGACAACGAGCTTGGTATCTGGGGATACTTCCATCAAGGGTCCTGCGATGGGGTTGTGGATATTGTCGATGATAATCTGATATCCACCCTTCGCTACCTCGCTGATCTGTTGGGCAGTAACCGGCCCAGGCCCGAAGGTACCTGCAACCTGGAGTCCCAGATCTTCTGCAAGATAGACTTGCATCGCATGACAGTAGACCTTTGCCTCTGTCAGTCCTCTCTCTTCAGCCTGTTTTGCACCCTCCTCGATGGTAGCGATATAGCTAGCAAGACGTTCCTTGCTCTTTTCTTCCGTTCCCGTGATATTTGCAATAGCCTCTGCCTGCTTCTGCACATTCTGGATATCATTGGTGGTGGTTATCTGAAGCATGGTTCCTTCTTCTTTCTTGATGGAATCTCCCATGCTCTGCATCATCCTCTCATAGCCTGCATAAATGAAATAGTCTGCATGGTTGATCTTCACCACATCACTGACGGTAATCTCATACTCAGGTGGATGGGTGAGGTTTGCAGGGGCGATAAAGGCAACATCATCGAGCCCTCCAAGGTCTGCAAAAGCCGCAGTCCAGCTTGTGCTTGCAACGATGGAAGCGGGGTGGGAAGCACTGGATGCAGCTACTTCTTCCGGGACACCTTGGGCAGAGATACTCAGTACTGCCAAAAGCATGATGGTCAGGGAGAAAAGGTATTTTCTCATGAATGTAATCCTCTCTTATGTGTTGTAGGTATGATAAAAAGCAAAGCCGAGAGCAATGCAATTGTTCCACTCGGTGGTAAGTCTGTGGCAATGGCAGCCAGAAACCCAAAGGTAGAGACGAATAGTCCTGTAAGGCAGGAGTAGAGTAGCAGTTGTTTGAGACTCTCAGCACGCTTTCCTGCAACGAGGACGGGAAGGATGAGTAGTGCATCAATGAGCAATGCACCAAGTAGTTTCATGGCAAATGCGATCACCAAGGCAATGACCAGTACCATGGCAGTGTAGTGTGCCTTTACCGGCATTCCCAGGGATTGGGCAATTTCCTGATCGAAGAAGATCGCGCTTACCGTCCTGAAGTTTGTAAGCAGGTAGATGGCCAAAATGAGGGCGATGCCGATCAGTATCACGATATCTGCCCAAGCGAGTGCAAACGGACTTCCCCAGAGCAGTTGCAGTGTATCCTTTGCAGGAACGTCCCACAGATGCATAACCAGAGAAGCAGCTGCCATGGTAAAGACCATCCCAGCAGCACTGGCAAGACCGAATCCATGGCGGGTATCCTTCGCTAAATGCATCATAGCCAAAACCAAGAGAATATTCAGGGCAATGCTGAGCGGAAGTATCGGAAGAGAGAGCGCAAGGGAGATGGCTCCCCCAAGGATAACACCGTGCATGAGCATATACCGCATGGGTACCAGGTCAAGGCGGAGAACCATGACACCACTGGCTGGAAAACAGAGCCCGGCAATAGCCATTGCAAGCAATCCTTTCATTACCGGAGGTAGGGTGAGAGCGTAGAGAAAATCACTCATAGGTACCCCCTAAGTGGAGAGTCGGCCATCTTAAATCCTTTTCCAGTGCCTTGTCATGGGTGACAATGATAATGGTCGGCATCTCACCCACTGTAAGGCTTTGCAGTACTTCAACAAGCGTGGATCGACTTTTTGCATCCAGGAAGGAGGTGGGTTCATCAAGGAGGAGCAATCTTGCTTTCTGGCAGAGCGTCCTAGAGAGAGAGACTTTTTGCCTCTCTCCTCCGCTGAGTGTGAAGAAATTCCTCTCAGCAAGATGTTCTATCTTTGTTCTCCTTAGGGCAGTGTCGATCTCCCACTGTCTCTCTTCCCTTGTGAGGGTAGGATCGCATGCCATAGCTACCACTTCACGGGCTGAGACTGGGAACTGCTGCTCTTGTTGTTGTTGCCTGATATACCCGATCGTTCTTTTTTCCAGGTGGGTTACCTCGTCTTCCCCGATAAGAATCGTTCCCTTGGTGGGTTTGAGTTTTCCCATCAAGAGGGATAGCAGTGTAGTTTTTCCCATTCCGTTGTCTCCTAGGATGAGGAGTCTCTCCCCTTCCTCAAGATGGAAGGAGAGGTCTTTCAGGATAGGCGGACGCTCTGGGTAGGAGAAAGAGAGGTTTTCTATACGTACAGAGACCCCTCGTACCAGTTTTGCACGCTTTCTCAGAAGTCTGTACATCTGTTCCTGATCATGCATCTCCCCGAGCAACTCCTCGGTCTTGCATTGCAGTCGTTTTATGCGTTTTTCATAGGAGACGGTAATTCCATACTTTTGGTAATATTCAATGGCAAGGTCACTGATTAGATTGATATGGGCACGCTGTATGCCAAAGCGGACCATAAGCAAGGCAGCGGCTTTTCCAGCTGCCGTGTCATGTGCACTGAGACAATCCCTTGCTCCTGTATAGGTCTCAAGAAATCGTTCAAACGCAAAGAGTGGGGTGAGCCAGTGCCCGTTTTCTGAGAAAATGAGTTGATCATGATTATACACTTCCAGGGTATGGTTGTCTGAAAGTGGCTGTGTATATCGTTCCAAGGTATGCTCCTAAAAAAAAGAGGGCCATGCAAGCAAAAAAGTAGTACTCTTCTTTGCCTTCATGGCTCTCTTGTGTACATAGGTAATGAATCAGGAATATGCCCCTTCATGAGGCATGTTGAGACGTATTTTACCTACTAGGCATGGTACTGTCAAGGAAACGCCTGACTTCCTCCAACGTGAAGTCAATCATCATGGACAGGGGGGCTTCCTGGATTCCTACAATTGTCACATTGCATTTACTGATGGGGACAAGGATCTTGTGAGCCTTGCTCTGGGCAATTGCCACCGCCATTGCTGGAGTGATCTCTCCATGGAGTGCATCTGAGGTAAGGATTCCTAGGGGGCCTACAATGAGGTCAGCATTTCTGCATGCCACAATGACAGGATTCTCACCGGTTGCAATTGCATCAGCACCGCTTTTTAGCATGGCACTGGCTGCCAGGCTGTTGGTCCCAATTCCCAGTACTTCCACCTCTCTGAATGTTTTCTTGATAGCCGCAACAAGCGCTTTTCCCAAGCTTCCACCCTGACCGTCAATGACAACGAGCTGTACGTTCTGTTTCATACACTCAGTATAGAAGATAGGAGTTTTCTATGCCAGAGGTGGATTGTCTTGCAGATTTATCCGCTTCACGATACGATAGCCCCATGCAGTCCCTGAAAAAAGAACGTGTATCGATCATGGTTACCGATGCAATAAAAGAGATTATCAAAGAGGAGCACCTCAAACCTGGGGATAAGCTCTACAGTGAAAAAGAGCTTGTAAAAAAGCTTGAGGTAAGTCGGTCTTCAATTCGTGAAGCACTGAGGATGCTTGAAGTATCCGGAGTGGTGAAGGTATATCAGGGAAAAGGGGTGTTTGTCAGTGATCCTTCCGAGCAATCCCACCCAGTGAAGAACTGGGTAGTGGAGAATGCAGAAGCACTGAGGGAACACTTTGAGGTAAGGCTTTTAATTGAACCTCATGCAGCATCCCTTGCATGTCGATTTGCTGAACAAAAAGATTTGGAAGCACTCCAATCTTGTTATGATACGTTTGTTGAAAAGGTAAAAACCGGGGATGTTATTGAATCCATAAGCAGTGACAGTGCCTTCCATCTTGCTGTTGCAAAGGCAACCAAGAATCGGACATTGGCTGTCTTGATGAGGACGATGGATCAGACGCTTAATGAAGGTTGGTATGCCAGTCTTCATGCACCTGGGCGTCTGGAATCATCCATTGTAGAACACGGGCGTTTGCTTCAGGCAATCCTCAATCATGATCAAGAAGAAGCATCCCAGGCAATGGAAGACCACCTGAGAAATGCCTTAAAGGACATCCAGCACTATTTCGGAACTCTCTAAATATTTTATTTGACAAAACTGGAGATGTGGGTTTATGGTATAGTCAACATGTCAGACCTCTGACAGGTTAGACTATAGAATGAAGGTATCCTATGTCCATTGAAATCACCACCCTTATTGAGAATACCCAAGGAGAACATACCGGCCTAATCACCGAGCATGGACTCTCTTTTTTAATTGAAACGGAAATAACAAGCGTCCTCTTTGATACAGGACGCAGTAATGCTTTTCTCAAAAATGCCAAACTGTTAAGAAAACAATTGGATAGCGTAGATCATGTGGTACTCAGTCATGGTCATTATGACCATAGTGGTGGGTTCCAATCATTTGTCCAATCACGGGAAGATAGGGCCTTTACCCTCCATACAGGACAGGGGTTCTTTGCAGAAAAGTATGCACGTTTCAACGCTTCATACCAGTATCTTGGCAATGATTTTAGCCAGGACTACATCAAGGAACAGGGAATCACCCACAATACCATTACCGGGAAAACAGAAATTGCTCCTGGGGTATGGGCGCTTACCCATTTCAAACGAAATCATGCAGAGGAGACCATTCATCCAAGATTTGTTCTCAGGGAGCAAGCAGGTTGGGTTGAAGACCGCTTTGATGATGAGGTGTTGTTGGTAGTTGAGACTAAAAAGGGTCTTGTCATGCTGGTGGGTTGTTCCCACCCAGGGATCCTGAACATGCTGGACTCTGTGCAACAAACCTTCAACAAGCCAGTTTATGCACTGCTGGGAGGGACTCACTTGGTCGAGGCAGATAGTTCAAGGACTGCTCGAAGCATCCAGGTATTCCAGGAGAAGGGAATTGAGGTACTGGGTATCAACCATTGTTCTGGGGCAGAAGCCATCAATCTAGCTACCGAACATTCATCAATTCATTTCCATAATGGTACAGGTTCTTGCCTTATCCTGTAAGGATAGGGAAAACGATAGAGAGAGTAGGAGGAACGATATGGCAGGATGGTATTTATTTCTGGTCATTATTGTCGCAGTTGTAGGAATGGTGCTTTTGATTTCACGGTTCAAGTGGCATCCATTCATTGTTCTGTTGCTTGCGGGATACTTTGTTGGAATACTGGGTGGAATGTCTGTTGATGATTTGATCAACACGCTCACCAGTGGTTTTGGCTCAATCCTTGGCAGCATCGGTATTGTCATCATTGCTGGTACCATCATCGGTACAATTCTGGAAAAGACCGGTGCAGCACTGACGATGGCAAATTCAATTCTGGGACTGGTTGGAAAGAAGCGAGCTCCCCTGACCATGAGCCTAACCGGCTACATTGTCAGTATCCCGGTTTTCTGTGACTCGGGCTTTGTAATCCTTTCCCCCATTAACCGCGCCCTTGCTGCAAAAAGTGGAGTTTCCCTGGCCGTCATGGCAACCTGCTTGAGTTCTGGCCTCTATGCAACCCACTGCCTTGTACCACCAACCCCGGGACCGATTATCATGGCAGGTACGTTGAATGCAGATTTGGGCTTGGTAATTTTGGTAGGATTGCTGGTTTCCATTCCTGTTATGTTGGTTGGGTACCTCTATTCACTGAAGATTTCCAGCAAGTTCGATATCCCTGCAAACCCAGAGGTCTCTCTGGAAGAGTTGGTTGAAAAGTACGGAAAGCTACCCAATGCAATGCGTTCATTTGCTCCCATTCTGCTTCCCATCATCCTCATTGCCCTTAAGTCTGTTGCAGATTTCCCCTCAGCACCGTTTGGAGAGAATGGGGCAAAGGCATTCTTTGACTTCATTGGCAACCCGGTAACCGCTCTCATTTTTGGTGTCGGCCTTGCAGTCACCTTGATACCCAAGAATGAAGGAAAGGGAACTGCTTTCTCCTGGATCAGTGATGGTATCCACAGTTCAGCCAGCATTCTGGCAATAACAGGTGCAGGTGGTGCTTTTGGTGCAGTTCTTAAGACCCTCCCGATTGCAGAAGTGCTCTCAGGTAGCTTGATGCAGTTGAATGCAGGTCTTCTCATTCCATTCATCATTGCAGCACTGCTCAAGAGCGCCATGGGTGCTTCCACGGTTGCCATGATTGTTACCAGTGCCATGCTCGCTCCCTTGATGGGACAGCTTGGATGGACCAGTGAGATTGCAAAGGTGTTGGCTCTGCTGTCAATCGGAGCTGGATCAATGACGGTTTCCCATGCGAACGACAGTTACTTCTGGGTTGTGTCTCAGTTCTCCGATATGGACACTGCAACGGCATACAAGACGCAAACCGGTGTGACCTTGGTACAGGGTGTGACGACCATCACTATATTGATGATCATCGGACTCTTTGTCCTTTAATGACTGAGAAAAGTGGTGGTGTTGGGCTGATACCCAGCATCACTATCTGGGGGAATTATGGATCCAATAAAATGGTATTATCAGCGAAGGATGCTTAATGCAATGGTGCAGAACAAATGGGAGGAGGCTGAGAGCTTCACCCACAAGCTCATAAACCATGAGGGGCCCTCCATGGGGTTGCATTATAATCTTGCCCTGATAGCGCTTGGCTCGGGGGACAAGGAAAAAGCCTATGATGTTTTGGTAAAGGCCGCCCTACGCTACGGAGAGAGCTTGCGTCTATGCCGTTTGCTTGGAGATATCGCCTACCTTTCCGGAAAAGGGGAGGAAGCAATACACTGGTATGCATCCGCCTTGGCCGATGATCCATCTGAAAAAGAGGAATACCTGATGAGGCTCCGCTTGGATTTGCTCTCCTCTGAAAAAAACTATACCAAGGCTTTAGATGCATGTGCCCTTCTTCCTGAGGCTGAAAAACGTATGGTCTCTGATCCTGAAGATGCGCGTTCATTATATGAACGCATCGTAAAAGAGGACCCCTCACAGGCGGAAGCATGGAACAGTCTTGGATGCCTGGCACTTGATCACTTCAATGACAAGAGGTCAGCAATTGAGTTCTTCACCAGAACTTTGGAGTTGGTTGATCATCAAGGAGCAGCCAAGAACCTGGCACGTGCCCGGAAAGCCTGATCAGGAATCCTTCCTGTCCAACCCCACCAGATAAATCTCAAATGAGTCATCCCTACAGGCCTTTGGCTTGTAGGGTTTTACTTTATTGAAGAGAGTTCTCATCAATTGCAGGAGTTCAACCTGTCCTCCACCCTGAAAGATCTTCACTACAAGATTTCCATGGGGCTTCAGATGGTCTTTTGCAAGATAGATGACCTGTTCTGCGAGGTTCTCACTCCTGGCCGTATCGACACTTCTGTTTCCCATCGTCATAGGAGCTGCATCGCTGATGATTGCATTATACGGACCATGTTGCACCAAGATTTCCCTGATATCCTTCGAGAACGCATCACCCACATACGCGGTGACCGTTGGAGGTACTGGATTCAGGTTCAAGGGATTCAAGTCAACAGCTATGATGCTTCCTTTTCCCTTGATGAGGTTTCTGTGTGTATATAATGTCCACGATCCGGGAGCTGCTCCGACATCCAATACGGAGTCCCCACTCTTGACCAGGTTAAAGTGCTGTTGTAGCTCTTCCAGTTTATAGACGGAGCGAGCTGGATAGCCTTCCTTGTGTGCTCGTTTAGTATAGGAGTCTGCACGGTCTCTTCTGCTTGTTGCCATGATCCAACTATACCAAACTATTGAAAGAGTCGGAAGAGCATAAAGATGGTGCCAGCGGTATTGTGGGGTGGGGAGAGAGAACCGCTGGCACCAAAGAAATCACACTTTAAGGAGGTTTGAAAAAAACTGTTGCTCTGTTCTGTCTATAGTAATGCAACTAGTGTGCCAATTATAAAAAACATTACAAAAAGTAGTTAAATATCACTATTGGTAAATATACTTATAAGTGCAAGCGAGTGCAACGGTGTGAAAAATTGTTACACTATTTCAAAATTTCACAGATGTTGGTCCAAAAAGTAGGGTGCCAAAAGAGGTTTGGGGAAAATCTCTTGGCACCCTGTCGGTATAAAAGGAGGAGTATGAAAAAAATGTTGCTCTGTTCTACTCATAACAATGCAATAAGCGTGCCAAGAGCAAAACCGGGAATAGAGCGTTCAAATGGGAGTAGTGGTGGGAAAAGAGTGTGCATTGCTTTCACACTCACAAAAAGGTGTGCAAATTTTGCTCAATTGACGTTGGCTCCTTCCCTATATACTGTATGTTTATGAAAAAGAGTACTATTTTAAACCGGAGATTCCGGGATACTACCTATAAAAATGTTACGCTCAAGTTGGTTATCATCAACGTCTTGGTGTATTTCCTCACATCGATGGTCTACCCAAGGCTTACCTACTATCTTGCAATGATACCTTCCCTGGTGTTGGGTGGATATCTCTGGCAACCTTTTACCTACATGTTTGTGCATGGAGGGTTCAGTCATCTGCTATTCAACATGCTGAGCCTTTTCATCTTTGGTTCGATGGTTGAACGTAGGGTAGGAAGCAAGGAGTTTCTCCTGTTCTATCTCCTGACTGGTTTGTTTAGTGGCATTGTCAGTTTCTTCAGTTACTATCTTGCCGGAACAAATGTCATCCTTGTGGGTGCATCGGGAGCTATCTACGGGGTGCTCTTGATGTTCGCAGTCTTCTATCCTTACTCGGTAATCTTCGTCTTTGGTCTCATTCCCATCAGAGCCCCGATTCTGGTCATCTTGTATGCTCTCATTGAGCTTTCCAGCCATGTATTTGGAGCTGGGGGAAATGTGGCACACCTTACCCATCTCAGTGGTTTGATATTCGGGTACCTGTACTGCAGGATCCGTATGAGGATCAATCCTCTGGAAGTATTCAGGCGAACGCTTTAGTCCTGAAGATTGTACTTCTGGCGAATCTCAGCATATTGTTGCTTGATCACATCATAGATGATTGAGAGTTTCTGGTCATGATGGATGAAAGCGGACTTCATCGCATTGATCGTGATCTTCTCAAGGTCCCGGATGGTCAGGTTGTAGTATTGGACTGCAAGCTCCATCTCCTTGGTTAGCGTGGTATCACTCATCAAGCGGTTATCACTGCAGAGGAATACCCTGAACTTGTTTCTGAAGAGGATGGGGAAGGGGTGACTGTCATAATCCTTCACAGCCCCTGTCCCAACATTGCTGGTAAGACACATCTCCATCGGTATTCTCCGGTCAAGGATGAAGGCTGCAAGAGAACCCATTTTCTCGATTCTTGTTCCTTCAATCCCCATATCCTCCACCAAGCGTACGCCATGCCCGATACGGTGAGCGCCACACAGTTGCACAGCTTGCCAGATGGATTCTACCCCAAAGGCTTCTCCTGCATGGATGGTTATATTGAAGTTCTTGCTTCTGATGAATTGAAATGCATCAAGATGCTTCTTGGCAGGGTAGCCAATCTCATCGCCGGCAAGGTCGAATCCAACAACACCACGGTCTGCAAAGGCCACAGCAAGTTCTGCAATGCTCTTGCTGACACTCGGTGATTGGTTGCGCATGGCGCAAAGGATCAGTCCAGTGGGCATTCCCGTTTTTCGTGTTCCTTGTTGTAGGCCGTCAAGTACAGCTTGTACCGCTTCTTCCAAGGACAGTCCGTCCTCTGTGTGAAGGATTGGAGCAAACCGGATCTCTGCATAGCATACGTTTTCAGCAGCAAGATCTTCTACAGCCTCAAAGGCAACACGATGCAATGCTGCACTGTTCTGCATGACCTTGGTGGTCAAGGCAAAAGACTCAAGGTATAGGGAAAGACTTTTCTGTTTGCCTCCCCTGACAAACCACTGGTGGAGTTCTTCTGGGTCCTCAGTGGGAAGGGTAATGCCTTGTGACTTGGCCAGGCTAATAATGGTCTGGATTCTCAACCCTCCATCAAGGTGGTCATGGAGTTCTACTTTTGGGACTTGTTTAATGATTTCCTTGGTTACCATGGGTTTATCATACTGCATATATGTGTGATGAATCAAATCCAAAAGAATGCAAAAGGATCACAGAGCGATGAAATTAGGTGAAAACTGGGTACAAGACTGTACAATTTTGAGAAAAATTGGGATACTGCCTATAGTAAGTATAATTCAAATAATGAGTAAGGAGATATTCTGCATATGTCAAAACGAGAAGAGACTCTGAACAAAAAATTGCTGGCGGCATCAGTTTCTGCTACCAAAGTGAAGGAAGTGAAAAGTCTACTTGAACAGGGTGCAGACATTCATACCCAGAATGAGTGGGGTCTTACTCCTATTATGCTGGCTTCTCAATATAATTCGTCAGTGAATGTACTGAAGGTATTGTTGGAAGCAGGGGCAGATATTCAGGAGGCTGAACCCAAGTATCGCTCGAATGCACTTCACCTTGCAGCCAACAAGAGTACCAGTCCCAAGATCATTGAAGAATTGCTGAAAGCCGGTGCTGACCTGAATGCGCGAAACTATCTTGGGGAGACTGCCTTGATCATGGCAGTAAACACCAACCCTGAGACACGTGTTGTAACAGCCTTGCTGAAAGCCGGTGCTGATATCAATGCCCGTGACTACCAGGGCCACTCAGTGCTTGAATATGCCAAAGCAGCAAAGCGCACCTATATTATCAATCAGTTGAAGAAGATGGGTGCCAACTAACACATTTTCATCCCAGAAATACAACAATCCCCTGATCAATGCATATTGACCAGGGGATATTTATTTCTCTAGGTTCTCGATTTAGTTGTTCTGCCACTCAGTCTCTACAATCTGGGAGGCCAATTCATCCTTGAGTTTCGCGATCAGGCTGAGGGTTTCCTCTACTACGGTATCGACACCGAAGGAGAAAGACTCTTCAAGATTGCTTCTGAGTTTCACCTCTACCTTTCCTTCCTTCAGAGAACGGTTCCCCAAGGTAATGCGAACCGGGAGGCCGATAAGATCAGCATCAGCAAACTTAACACCAGCAGACTCCTTTCGGTCATCATAGAGAACCTCAACACCTGCCTGGGTGAGTGACTGATAGATGGTTTCAGCTACTTGGGCGTCCTTTACCAGACTCACCAAGTGTACCTGCAACGGAGCAACGCTGATCGGTAAGCTGAGTCCCTTCTCATCACTGTAGTTCTCTGCAAGACAGGCAAGCAGACGTCCAACTCCAATACCATACGATCCCATGATCACAGGTCGGCGGACACCGTTCTCATCTTGGTAGGTACAGTTCATGCTCTCACTGTATCGGGTGTTCAACTGGAAGATATTCCCTACTTCCACGCCCTTTGAAGCAACCAGGGGTTCTCCGCATTCAGGACAGGCATGGCCACCACTTGCACTTGCAATATCAGCAACTTCTCCCTGGTAGTCCCTGCCGAAGTTGGTATTAAGCAGGTGATATCCCTCTTCATTTGCACCAGCGACCAGGTTGTTGCTTTTTGCCACTGAGTCATCAACCACAACAAGAACATCATCCGCGCAACCAATGGCTGAACCATAGCCGGGAACCATTTTCTTTGCAGTAATTTCCTCTGGGTGGGCAGGCCTGAGGGAGTTTGCCTTGACTGCATTCTGAAGTTTGTTCTCTTCTACCTCGAGGTCCCCTCTGATGATACCTATAATGAGTTTTTCCTCTTCCTCCCCGTTGGTATCATTGATGAAGGTCCCTACCAGGAATACGGCCTTTGCCGTTTGGCATTTCTCTATCTTGAGGAATGCAGCAAGCTCCTCGATGGTCTTGCAATCAGGGGTAAGCACCTTCTCTGTTTCCTTCATTTCCTCACTGTAGTAGGTTTTCTTGAAGGTAGCCACCTGGCGGTTTGCTGTATAATGGCATGCAGGACAGGTAATGATGGTGTCCTCTCCAATGGGTGAGAGGTACATATATTCGTGGCTGATCTTGCCACCCATCATGCCGCTGTCTGCACCTACGACGATAACGGGTAAGCCACAGCGACTGAAAATCCTGAAATAGGCTTTATAATGTTCAGCATACTGTTTATCCAGCCCTTCCTGGTCAATATCGAAGGAATAGCTGTCCTTCATGGTGAACTCTCTCACCCTGATAAGACCTGCACGAGGACGGGGATCATCCCGCCACTTGGTCTGGATCTGATACACAAGCAGGGGAAGCCGCTTGTAGCTGTCAATCTCTCCACGGGCGAGATCAGTGACAGCTTCCTCATGGGTCATGGCAAGGACCATATCCCTTCCCGCGCGGTCATTGAACCTACTCATCTCTCGGTCGATGCTGTAGAATCGGCCGGTTTCCTTCCAGATATCCGCAGGATTGACCAGCGGCATCAGGATCTCTTGTCCCCCGATTGCATTCATCTCTTCACGAATGACTTGTTCTATCTTCTTGGTCGCACTGAACCCAAAGGGGAGCAAGGTGAAGATGCCAGCTCCCAACTGGCGGATAAAGCCTGCTCGCAGCAGATATTCATACCCCTTGCTATCAGCACCGTTTGGGGCTTCTCTCAGGGTTTTGGAAAAGAGTTTGGACATCCTCATCTTGATACATCTCCTTAGTATTCGAACAGGGGCCATTGTAGCAAAAGCATCTTGCCTTCTCAAGGTACCAGCAATGAGGTTTTGCGTTCCCTAACCTTGGCCTCTCATGGTATACTCGCTGTATGGAAACCAAAAAATATGAAAAATACCGCAGGCAGGTAGCTTCTTTCATGACCCGCCTGTACGATCGACAACTCACCACCGCCAGTGGTGGCAATATTAGCATGCGGATCAGCAAGGATCTTTTTTGCATCACCCCCAGTGCGCTCGACAAAGGACTGCTCACTCCTGATGACATTGCTGTAGTGACCTTGGATGGGAAGAATCTGACACCGAATCTACCTCTCAGTATCGAAACTGAGATGCATCGCCTGATCCTCGTGGCACGTCCAGACGTCCAAGCAATTGTGCACGCACATCCAACCTATGTTTCTGCGTTCACTGCCATCACAAAGGATGGAAAATGCGCCATCAACACGCATCTGATCGCAGAGTCCTATTATATCCTCGAGGATCCAGCGTATGTTGAGTATCGACTGATGGGAACAGTGGACCTTGCCGAGCAAGTTGCTGCCAGCTCCTTTGACCATGATGTACTGCTCTTGGAAAACCATGGGGCGGTAGCCCTTGGGCGAACGATGCTGGAGGCTTTTGACAAGATGGAATTGCTCGAGCGTGCAGCGCAGATGACCGTCATCACCAAGCAGATGGGTGGCGGGGAGTATGAGGTGAGGGAATTGCCGGAACCAAGACTGAAACAGCTGATGCACATGAAGTATGGGTCAAAATAGTATGAAGATTGAATTGGAGACAATTCCTGTTTGGGATGGCGTGCAGGAAAACTGTGAATGTTTCATCTGCAGCCTTATGGCAGAGGCACAGAAGGATGCAATCAACTTCTATCTGGGCAACTCTGTCATGAACCCAGAGACCAGGGTACGGGTGAATGAGCATGGTTTCTGTCCCAAACACTGGCGTATGCTTGCCACAGCCAACAAGCCCCAGGGAGTTGCCTTGATGGGGGATACCTACCTTGAAACAACAAGAGTCAAGGCTGAGGCTGCGATCAATGGGCTTCTGTCAGCAAGCAATCCACGGCAGGCGAAGAAAGCGGTAGGAGCTTTTCATGCGGTAATTGCTTCACGAGAGAAAGGGTGCCTTGTCTGTTCAGCTATGGAAGAGCGGCTCCAGCGGTACCTGTATACGACCTGTTATCTATGGGGAGAGGACCCTTCCTTCCGTGAGGCCCTCTCACATGGGAAAGGGTTCTGTCTTCATCACTTTACCCTCCTGCTGGAGATTGGGCAGAAAGCGCTTTCCTCCAAATTATATCCAGAGTTTGTACGAGCAATGGCTCAACTCGAGGTTGCCAACCTCGATAGGATGGCAAAAGATGTGCATTGGATGACACAGAAATACAAGTCGGAGAATGCAGACAAACCTTGGCATGGCTGTGAGGATGCCCATAAACGGACAGTGGATAAAATGACAGGACGAAGCAGGGTTATAGATCCCGTTCGCTGACCTGTTTCTTTCGCTTCCTTTTCCGTTCCTTGATACCCAACAACAGTTGCAAGGTATCCTCCTCTCCGTCCACATCTTTCTGTTTGAGATGTGTCGTGGTGCCATCAGCCTTGTTGAAATGATAGTACTCCAAGCTATCTTGCTTTGGGCTATAGAGCAGAATGTACTCCCTTTGGGGGAGGAAGGATACTCCCAGTATAAGTTGGCATCCCTCCTCCTGCACCTGGAGAAGATGGTTCTGCTGACCCTTGGAAAGATAATCATTACCAAGAATGATTCCCAGGAGCTTGGTTCCTTTCCTGTTATGGACAAGCACATCAAGCCCATCCCGCTGGATATCCACCTTGATGTTTCCCGGAAGGGAGAAAAAATTGGGATTTGCTGCATCCTCAGAAAGGCTGAGTACTTTTCTTAGGCTTAATTGCAACTGGGAGGCCAAGCAGTGGGCAAGACTTGTCTTTGCCTTCGGCCAGGACAGCACTATCTCATCTTCCGCTAAGAGTTGTCGTAGGGCACTCTCGAATGCCTCAAAGAGAAGAATATTGGTATATCGGGCGTTGCTTGCCATGGTACTATTGGAAATCCACTGAGTAATCCATCTCACTTACCTGTGATATGGTCTGGTAGATAGAACAGTACCGGGAAGCCGTTTCAAAGGCTTTCAGGAATTTCTTCTGGTTGTCCACTCCAGTGGCTTGTACCGTGATATGTAGTGATTTAAGCGTGGTAGGGGGATCGTCTCGCTTCTCGCCATCAACATCAAAGCTGATATGTTCCCAGCTGATTCGCATTTTTGTAGCAAGTTCCACAAATGTAGCAAACAGACAACCACTCAATGCACCTAACAGGTAATCATAGGGCGCGCTGGAAGGGCCAATTTCAAAACTGGATCCCTTGTCTGTAACGAACTGGTAGTGTCCAGGTACAAAGTCGGCACGAACATGTTTCTTCTCACCCATGAGGTATCTCCTATGCCCATAGCATAGCCCATGTAGAATGATTTTTCTAGGATGAGAATCATTTGTGTTACTGCTTTTTATGCTTGTAGGGATTTACATGCACCATACAGTGTTTGACTTGGGGGAAACTGGTTTCAATGGCGTGGTGGACCCGTTCGGCGATGCAGTGAGCTTCAACGAGGCTTTGTGACCCTTCTGCTGAAATCTCAACATCCACATAGGCACGAGAACCAAATCTACGGGTTCTCAATAAATCGATTCCCTTGACCCCTTCCTGATCGAGAATGATGAGACGAATCTCTTCCACCGTCTTTTCAGGGCAAGCGTGGTCAACCATCTTGTAGATGCCATCACGGAATATTTCGATTCCTACCCGAATAATAAAGAGAGAGATGATGATTGCTGCGATGGAATCAGCGATGGGGTAGCCCAATCGTGAGGCGATGATTCCTATCAGACCACCTGTGGTTGCCAATACATCACTCTGGGAGTCCCATGCAGAGGCCATCAAGGCAGAGGAGTCAGTCTTCTTTCCTGCCCAACGAGTATAGAGAAACATGCACTGCTTGATAACGATGGAAACAATTGCCGCTATTACAGCAAGGATGCCAGGTAGTGGGGTCTCTCGATACCCGCCGGTGATGATGGTTGAAATCCCATCGACAAGGAGGCCGAATCCTACAACCATGATGATTCCCGAGAGTAGTATTGCAGCAACCGATTCTAATCGTTCATGTCCATACTGATGATCCTCGTCAGACTCCTTGGAGGCAGCTGAGATACCGATCATGGCAATGATTGAACTTACCACATCCCCTGCGTTGTTGATTCCATCATTAAGCAAGGCAGAAGAGTGAGCGATAAAGCCAATCGTGGTCTTGCTGATGGCAAGAACTATATTGCTGAATATATTGAGATAGGAAACTTTCAAGGCAAGATTTTTCTTCATGTCCAAAATTCACACCTACGTTCGGTGTGCCTCCTTGGTAAGAAAAGGCCCCGGTTTCCCGGGGCTCTCTGTCAGCTCTTTGGCTCAGGATACTTGACGATCAAGTGTAGGTCTTCAAGTTGCTTCTCGTCAACTAGTGACGGAGAATCATCCATTGGTGATATCCCGGCAGTATTCTTCGGGAAAGCAATGACTTCATGGATTGAGGTTTCCTCTGCCATGATCATGATCATTCTATCAACTCCCGGTGCAATACCTCCATGGGGAGGGGCTCCGTATCTAAAGGCATTGAGCAGGAAGCCGAAGCGCTCCTCTGCAGTCTCGTCATCAAAATTACAGATGCGGAAAATTCGCTTCTGGAGTTCAACGTCATGAATACGGATTGAGCCACTGGCCACCTCATATCCATTGAGGACCAAGTCATACAGGTCACCCTTTACGCTACCGGGATCAGACTCAAGGGTATCGAGATACTCTGCCTGAGGCATACTGAACATATGGTGTGCAGCTTCCCAGTGTCCTTCATCCTCATTGTACTCAAAGAGGGGGAAGTCAACGATCCAGCAGAACTCAAAACTCTTCCTGATCAGGTTCAGGTCCTTGCCCAACTTTGTGCGAACTGCACTAAGGCTGGCACAACATTTCTTCCAGTCCTGATGGGCAACAAAGAGGATCATATCCCCTTCCTTTGCATCAACTGTTGAAACGAGTTCCTCTTCAAGTCCAGCGAAGAACTTGCTCACCCCACCGGTGAATGTGTTGTTCTCCCCAACCTTGATCCAAGCCAATCCCTGGGCACCGTAAATCTTTGCAGCATCCTCGAGGCTGGTAATATACTTGCGTGAGAAGTCAACTGTTTCACTCTTTGGAGCACAGATAGCCTTTACATATCCACCCTGGGAAACAATGTCCTTGAAGGTGGCAAAGCTACTCTTCAGGGCCAATTCATTGACATCTGAGAGGGGAAGGTCGAAGCGAAGATCTGGTTTGTCACAACCATAGGTATTCAGTGCATCATGGTAACTGAGTCTCCTGAATCGAGCAGGGAGGTCATAATCCATGACTTCCTTGAATACGGAACCGAAGAGGTCCTCCATAAGAGAGAGGACATCGTCACGTTTGACAAAACTCATCTCCAGGTCAAGCTGGGTGAATTCCAGCTGTCTATCCCCCCTGGCATCCTCATCACGATAACAGCGAGCAATCTGGAAGTACTTATCCATACCACCGACCATCAGGATCTGCTTAAAGAGCTGTGGGCTTTGGGGGAGCGCATAGAACTTACCAGGGTAAATTCTACTGGGTACCAAGAAGTCTCGAGCCCCTTCTGGGGTGCTCTTGATCATGGTAGGGGTTTCAATCTCATAGAAGTCACGACTGGTGAGGAACTTGCGGCAGGCGAAAATGAAGTCATGACGAAGCTTCATCCGCTTCTGCATTCCCTGGGTACGGAGATCGAGATAGCGATACTTAAGCCTGAGGTCTTCCCTCGGCTCATTGCCATCATCAATCTGGAATGGAAGTGGGGCACACTTACTGAGTATTTCAATCTTCTCAGCTTTAACTTCAACTTCTCCGGTTACCATTTCTGGATTGACCATTGAATCGGGCCTGAGACGTACCACCCCTGACACTGCAATGCAGTACTCCAAGTGCAGTTCATTTGCAACTGCCTGAAGTTCGTTGCTGGCATCGTCATCCACTACCACCTGGGTAATACCGTAGCGGTCACGGAGGTTGATAAAATGCAGGGCCCCATGATTGCGGTCACGGTGTACCCATCCGTTGAGAACCACTTTAGCTCCATTATCAGCTTTGGTCAGTGATCCACAGGTAGTTGTTCGTTGGGAAAATACTTCTTCTGCCATAGTCGGTCCCTTTGGTCTCCTTAAGAAAGTATTCCCATACTATACGATAGAAGTTCAAAAGGCAATTGCCCCTAAGAGGTTAGCTCACGAACAACAACCTGGTTTTTCTGCAGGTATTCAATTGCTTCAACAGCTGCCACAGCAGCACTTGTGGTGGTGGTATAGGGAATTTTCATACGCATGGCAATGCTTCGTATCTCATCATCACTCTGGTGGGCATGGAACCCCATCGGTGTGTTTATGACCAAAGCAACCTGTTTTTTCTGTAGATAGTCAGTAATGTTTGGGTGTCCTTCATGGACCTTCTGCATTACCTCAACAAGGATTCCTTGCTCGAAGAGGAAGGCTGCAGTCCCTTGTGTTGCTGCAATTGAGAAACCGAGAGATACCAGCTTTCTTACTACAGGAAGAATGGTCTTACGATCCTTCTTGTTGACACTGATAAACACCTTTCCCGAGACGGGAAGACGGTTTCCACTGCTGATCTGGCTCTTTGCGAAGGCTTCCCCGAAGGTCTTTCCCAATCCGATCGACTCCCCGGTCGACCTCATCTCAGGTCCAAGTGCTGGATCTACATTGCTGAACCGATCGAAGCTGAATACCGCCTCTTTCACTGCCCAACCCACCTTACAGGTACCCAAGGCTCTCTCTCCAGGTTTTTTTACCAGCCCTTGTTTTACCAAGGTTTCTCCTTCCCAGACCCGAACCGCGGCTTCAACGAGGTCTACCGCACTGGTCTTGCAGATGAAGGGTACTGTTCGCGATGCCCGTGGGTTTACCTCGATGAGATAGAGCTTCCCATCCTTGGCTGCAAACTGGATATTCATCAATCCTTTCACATGGAGGGCAAGGGCAAGTTTGTGCGCCCACTCCTGCATCTGAGCAAGGAGTTCTGGGGTACTCTTGTACGGAGGGAACACTGCAGCAGAGTCCCCGCTGTGGATTCCTGCTGCCTCAATATGCTGAAGAATGCCTCCTACATAGAGACTCTCTCCGTCAGATACTGCATCAAGGTCGTATTCAAAGGCATCCTCGAGGAACTGATCCACCAATACAGGTGCTTCAACTGATGCCTCAATCCCCTCAATGGAGGTAAGCCCTGCTTCATCGTACACGATGTACATTCCCCGTCCACCCAATACATGGCTGGGCCGGATGAGAACAGGAAAACCAATCTCGCGAGCGGTGATGAGAATATCCTCATTCTTTGTGACGGCCTTGTTTTTTGGTTGCCTGAGTCCAAGCTGAGAGACCAAGGCTGAGAACTTTCCACGGTCCCCTGCATCCAGAAGCCCTTCCAGGCTAGTTCCTTCCAATCTTGCCCCTGCACGGGTGAGGGAAGGGGCAAGGTTCAGTGGAGTCTGGCCTCCCAGTTGTACCACTACCCGCTGGGTCTGTTCATGGCGTAGAATTTCCTTCACTTCCTCAGCAGTGAGGCCTTGCAGGTACAGTCGATCGCTGATGTTGAAATCCGTGGAGACTGTCTCTGGATTACTGTTAACCATGATGGTCTTTCGCCCCAGTTTCCGATAAGCCATGGAGGCAAGGGTACAACAGGTATCGAACTCAAGTCCCTGCCCGATCCTGTTTGGACCGCTTGCAAGGATTACCACCGCATCCCCTCCCATGGGTTCTGCTTCCTCCGTTTCTCCGTAGGTGGTATAGAGATAGGGAGTAAGTGCATCAAACTCCCCACTGCAGGTGTCAACATGATGGGTTACAGGGTGCATCTCATAGGCATAACGTAGCCGTTCGATATCCTCAGCACTCCTTCCACTCAGCATCGCGATATATACATCGCTCATTCCAGCCTTTTTTGCCTTGAGGAGGGTCTCCTCATCTAGGTGAAATGCAACTTCCTTCTCGATAGCCTGCTGCTGTACCAGAAGATTGAGAAACCAGGGATCAAATTGTGTAATCTCCTGAATTCGAGGTAATGCTCCCATGCCTTCCCTGCAGAGCGTGGTATAGGCAGCAACCAAGCGCAATGGGTGTGCACTGTTGAGGAATCCTGCAACCTCCTCTTCATCATACAGGCCAATACCAATGAGATTGCATAATCCTTCGAGTTTTCTCTCTGAGCTCCTGATCCCCTTGTTCAATGCCTCCAAGGCAGTTCTTCCCAGTGCCAAGGCTTCCCCGATGCTGCGCATCTGTGTTCCCAAGGCAGAGATGGGAAGTGGAAATTTCTCCAGCTCAAAGCGCGGTACCTTTACCGCACAGTAGTCGAGTACCGGCTCAAAGCAGGATACTGATTGGCCGGTTATTTCGTTGACTACCTCATCAAGGGTATAGCCGACCGCCAACTTGGCAGAGCAGCGGGCAATAGGAAATCCTGTTGCCTTGCTTGCAAGGGCTGAGGAACGGGAGACACGGGGGTTCATCTCTATGACCACCATCCTCCCTGTTTCGGGGTGCACTGCGAATTGGACATTACTTCCGCCGCAGTCGACCCCGATTGCGCGTAAAATGGCAATTGATGCGTCCCTCATCTTCTGGTAGCTTCCTTCATCGAGGGTCTGGATGGGGGCGATGGTGATGCTGTCCCCGGTATGGACTCCCATTGGGTCAACATTCTCGATGGAACAGACGATAATTGCATTATCCTTCTTGTCACGCATCACCTCCATTTCGAACTCTTTCCAACCAATGAGCGATTCCTCAATGAGGACTTCGTGGGTTGGACTGGTTTCCATGGCGTGCTCAAGTAATGAGGGGTACTCTTCCCTGTTGTAGGCGATGGATCCTCCCATACCCCCTAACGTGTAGGAGGGCCGGATGATCAGGGGGAAGGGGAAATCCTCAAGGAGTCCCATTCCCTCCTCCATGTTGTGGACGATTGAGCTTTTTGCGCTTTCCAATCCCAAGCCTTCGATGACCTGCTTGAAAGCTCCACGGTCCTCTGCGAGTTTGATGGATGCGATGGAGGAACCAATTACTTCCACCCCATACTGGTCGAGCAACCCCGACTCATCAAGCTCGAGTGCCAGGTTGAGTCCGCTTTGCCCTCCCATGGTAGTGAGGATGGCATCGGGGCGTTCCCTTTGGAAGATTTGTTCAACATATTCGACTCTTAGTGGGTCGAGATAAATATGGTCTGCCATGCCGGGGGTAGTCATGACGGTCGCCGGATTGGGGTTGAGCAGAATGACCTCATACCCTTCCTCTTTCAAAGCCTTCACGGCTTGTGTGCCACTATAGTCGAACTCGCAGGCTTGCCCGATGACAATGGGGCCGCTGCCGATAACCAGGATTCTTTGAATATCACGTCTTGCACTCATACGCTTGCCTCCTTGGCTTCCAGGATGAACCGGTCAAAAATCCAGGTTGCGTCATGAGGGCCTGGAGATGCTTCTGGGTGAAACTGGACACAGCTTACTCTCTTGTCTGTGCAGAACAGCCCTTCGATGGAGTTGTCATTTGCATTCCTGAACCATACTGTTGCAGAAGGGGGAAGTGTCTTCGTCTCACTGGCGTAACTGTGGTTCTGGCTCGTGACAAAGCAGGCACCAGTTTGGGTATCCACTACAGGGTGGTTACCCCCATGGTGTCCATATTTCATTTTCTTTGTGCTTCCACCCAGTGCCCAGGTGATTAACTGGTGTCCGAGACAGATACCAAAGACAGGAAATCCTGCTTCTATGACCTGTTCGGTCATCGATACAACGTCCTGCAATCGTTCAGGATCTCCCGGTCCGTTTGAGAGCAGCATTGCACTACATCCTGAGCGGAGAATGTCCTCAGCCAGTACGGTAGGCGGAAAGAGGGTGACTGCCACCCCTCGACGATACAGTTCGGTGACAATTGACCGCTTGATCCCAAAGTCCACTACTGCAAATCGTTGTGAAGCATCCTTTGGCGCCCCAGGGAGAGGGTCCTTGACCACGCGCTTGGTGCTTACCCCTTCGATTAGATCGAGCTCACTGACTGATGGATAGGCCCTCACCAAGGAGAGGGCATGTTCATGTTCTGAACGTGAAAGTGTCTTGCCTTCAGTCCTGAATATGATTGCCCTCTGGGCTCCCTTGTTTCGTATATGGATGGTTAATGCACGTGTATCCACCCCACATAGCCCGACTATTCCGTGGGTGAGTAGATAATCATGTAAAGAGACCCTCTTTGGGGGAAGAGGGCCTGTATACACAGAATGAACAAGTAATGCTGTACAGCTGATGGGCTTTGGTAACCCCAGATGCTCCTCAAAGGAGGCTTCGCACCCATAGTTTCCAATATGGGGGTAGGTCATTACGACCATTTGTCCATGATAGGAAGGATCAGTAAGGATTTCTTGGTAGCCACACATGCTGGTGTTGAAGACCACCTCTGCTATGGGAGCCTTTTTGCCAAGCAAGGGCGCGGGTGTTCCAAATCCAGTTGCGGTGAATACGGTTCCGTCCTCAAGAAGAAGAAAGCTTGTGTTCATAGGTTCTCCATCAGTTCAAATTGTAGGGATAATACCGGATACTGAAAATTTATGCAACAGTATCTGTATGTTTATGCAACAAAAATCTGATAGAATATTGAATATGCAACACATTATAGAACATATGTTGTAATATTGTTGTTATTTCTTCCCGATACTAAATTTTTCTGGATTGAATGCATCACTTCCAAGCCAGAGATCAATCCTCAGCCCGCTATCGGAATTGTCAACATCTGCATGTTTGATCTGCCATCCAATGAGCTTCAGCCGGGAGTCCCAGGTCACATCGTGTCCTGCCATCAATCCATAGTATTCGGCAAGCTCAGGCCGCTCTTGTTTTGGGTGCAGGGCCTTGTTGATGTTTTTAAGTTCCTCTTCGCTTCTTTTCTTATCATCAAAGAAGGTCAAATGAGCTCCATCCTCTTCCTGGTGGAGAGAGACCACCAAGCGAAGCGGATTGCCGTCCAGAAGGAAGTTCGTAACCTCCCCAATCAATCGTCCTAGTAGTTCCTTGCGTTTCATTGTATGAAATCCTCCTCGGGGCGGTTGGTTTTGTACCACTGTAAGATTGCAACAAACAAGCTTGCCGTCAGCCCACCGGCAAAGCCATTGTTATACAGATCAAGTCCTCCATGCCAGGAGGCGGTTACTTCTACCATCACCAGATGCAGGAATCCAGCTAACAGACCTGCTATAAATCCGAACTGACCAGCTATTGGAGCCAAGGTGGTGGCGAAGAGGGTTGCCAAGAGGGGGCCTGGAGCAACCAGAGACTTGTCAAACAGAAGTGTAGAGAGAATAACGCCCAACACTACAGGAAAGGTGTTTTTCAAGGTTTTTCCGAACCCCCCGAAGGCTATGATGGTAAACAAGGCTCCGATGGTTGGTCCATTGATAGGTGCTCCAATGAGAATTAGATACGCCCAGAAGACCAAGCCAAGCAACCCAATATTCAAGAGAGTACCAGAGGTGTATCCGGTGTCAAAAAAGTCATAGGGGAGACGCCCAGAGAGCTTTTGCACTTCCAACAACCCTTGAAAACCCTGCTTTGGTTTTTCAATGAAGAAGGCGGTCACTATCAATAATAGGGAGAATACGGGTATTACCAGAAAGAGAGGGAGTGAGAACTCCTCACTCCAGGTAATGGACAATGGTTCCATTTTCCCCGCTGCAATGAGTAGGTTGGATGCAAACAGACCGATGAACCCACAACTGAAACCTACGTTGTAAAGATTATAGCCTTGATGAAGCTGCAACATGGATCCTGCTACAGCAGGGAGGATAAAGCCGGCGGCAAGGCCTGCTACAATTCCCAGTGGAATGGAGAGAGGCAAGGGCAAGTCGGTTGAGAACATCAGAAAGGTCACCAAGGGGCCGAGCGCTGTACCAAAAAGGGCAATCAAGCTGTATGAACCGAAGGTCTTGCGTGCAAGCTTGCTTGCCAGCCAGACCCCAAGGATGAGTGGGATGCTGTTGAGCAATGTATTGCCGAAGAATGAGAACCCCATCATGGTCAGAATTGCTGAAATGGTTGGCCCAGAAAGACTGACTGATGCATAGAAGATGAGGACCAATGCCAACAATCCTACCGTGGCTGCATTGAACATAGCTGTTCCCACACCATGCAACGTAAAGTCGCTGATCAGGCGAGCTGCATGAGTCTGCAGTCGTAGGGTATTCTGTAAGACAGTGAGCGGACCCTCAAGTATCATGGCTACGAGCATGAGGGAGCAGATAAGTACAATGAGTAGAGCATAGAGGATGCGTTCACTTCGTTCCATCGTGCCTCCTTGATAGCAGTATGCTACCTATAGATTCGGGAGAATAGCAAGTAAGCAAGGTATGAAAATAAGAAAATGCATGTATATAGCAAGGAATGCAAAAAAAAATAGGCAGAGCTTTTTGCACTCTGCCTATGTGTATTTATAATGGAAAAATTAGTATAACAAATCGATTTCCCCGCTTACCGATGAAAGTCTTACTAGGTTGCTTGCCTCTCCTGTCTGTAAGCTGGCCTCATTCCCGGTTTGTCGTTCGTCGTTGAACTCGATTGAACCACTGACCGTTGACGCTGTCACCTTGAGGTTCTCACTTGAGCGAAGGTTCAATTCAATTGCTCCGCTGGTGGTCTTGGCCTCAACAGAGCTCCCTTCAGGAAGGCGAATTTCTCCCTCTATCCTGGAACTCACTGTCTTGAGGGTGGTCTTGGCCGCAGAAATCTGCTGGACCTCCACCGTACCGCTCGTTGATGAGAGCGTTACATCTCCATCAGAGGAGGCTTCTTTTCCAGAGATGTCTCCACTGATGGTACGCAACTCCAGATTGTCAGATGCCCAGAGAGTGAGAAAGTCAACCTCGCCACTTACGCCAGAAACCTTCGTCGAGTTGGTTTTCATGGGGTGCATCAAGGTGATGTCCCCACTGGTGGAAGTGACTTCCAAGCGTCCCAGGTCCTCACTGGGGAGTGTGACCATCAAGGGAGAAGGATTGTAGGAGAAGAAACGGATGAACCAACGTTTGATCGGGGTGACTGAAACAGTTACCAGGGAACCTCGTTTTGAAACCTTGAGCTCTTCATTGTCATGCTTGCCAAGAGAAATACTGGCTTGCCTCACTCCATCATCAACCTCAATGATAATATCATTGCTGATGGTTGATACCTCAAGGGAGTCTCCCTCCTGGAAGTCTATCTGCTGGTCCCTGCGCTGCTCGATACCCCGCTTCTCCCATCCCTTATAGAGGGAGAAGGAGAGAGCGAGTATAATCACCAGGATGATCAGGAAGATTTTGTTTGCGTTGGTGTCCTTCAGCATATCAGTTTCCTTGGTGGAATCGGTCGTCCCAGTCGCGTTCCTTGTTGAACATCTCACTCTCCATTTTTTCCACTTTGCGCTTGAGACGTTCATACTCAGCCTTCAGTTCCTCTTCACTCGAATCTGGTGCATTGTTTGTATAGATGGTCGAGTCATAAGAGCCTTCAGGATTCATTGGTATTATGAGCGCAGCAAGCAGGTAGATGAGTGCTCCTGGAAAGATGCCTGTTGCGAGTACCACAAGAAATACAATCAGGCGGACCGGGTCAGCGGGAAGGTCCCTCCACTCGGCAAGGCCGGTGCAAACCCCGAAAATTTTTCCCCGAGGGGATCTGTACAATCGTTTGGTAGCCATAGTAGTCATTCCTTTCATTCCTTATCTTCAAAGCCTTCAGATGAGTTTTTCCGGCTCTTTGTAATCGTCTCAAGGTTAGCAAGCCGCTCCTGCAGCTCATCAATCCCTTTTCTTAGTTCCGCCCTATTGGTTCCCTGTCGCCACTCGGTAAAGCTGGCTTCAGAGGCAGTCCCCTTCTTTCGCTTTTTGTACTTTGTGTCGCTATAGGTCCCTGGTGGGTACCCCATCTCCATTTCACGCATCCGAAGGGCTGCCTCGATCTTTTTCTTTCTCAGGCTGTAGCGATGATCAAGGGTAGATACGACAATAATGAAGGTAAATATAACTGTTAAGATCCAGATTGCTTCCATGCCTTACCCCTTTGCTCACAGGCCGGCGCGTTTGCGCAATTCCTCGATCTCAGCATCGATGTCATCCATCTCCTCGAGGTCTCGGAATTTCTCGTCCAAGGTAGAGCCACTGCGGTTCAGGTCATTGTCAGCCTGCATACGGTCTATCTTCTCTTCCATATCATTGAAGCGGTGGAGTGTGTTTCCCTCGCTTGCACGTCTCAGGGTTTCCTGGGCAGCTTGTTCTTCTCTGGCCCGTTTCGCCCTCTCAACCATCATCTGGTACTTTTGCTTCACGGTGGATAGCTTGTCCTCAATCTGGTTGATTTCACTCTTTGCGGTTTTGATTACCTCATCATAGGTGGCAAGTTCCTCTTTGAGGCGATCAAGTGTTGCTTTTGCCTGCTTCTTCTCAAGTAGTGCCTCCCGTGCCAAATCTTCGCGTCCCTTGCTGATAGCCAGTTCTGCTCGGCTCTGCCAGCGTTCTACTGCATTGAGCGCTTCTTTATAGGTACGGTCGGTCTTTGCCCTGCTGGCCATTTTTGCGGCGCAGGAACTCTTGAGTTCAATCAGGGTATCTTCCATCTCCTGCATCATCAACTTGATCATCTTTTCGGGATCTTCTGCCTTATCGAGCAGTGAGTTGATATTTGCATTTACAATATCCAAGAATCTTGAAAAAACTCCCATAATATCTCTCCTTAGGTAGTAGTACCATCTCTGTTTCTATAAGTCTAGTTGCACTATTCGTGCCAACTCCAATATATCTATGAAAAATTTGATAAATCACCATTTTAGCAAGGATTGGAGCTACACGGCTTTTCTTGTCTGCTGAGCTGTGCTACCCTGTTTCTGGCAAATCATACCAAGGATGGCAAAATTTACCAACAGAGGAGCACCGAATGGATTCCCCACAGGGCGGAGGATACAACCAGCAACCACTAGGAGAGAGCGAAGTTTTTCTGGATTTCCAGAGCAAGCTGAGCCGTGCAGCTACCGTGAATCGTTCTGTCCTTCTGGTAGGGGAGCGTGGCAGCGGCAAGGAGATTGCAGCAAGAAGATTGCACTTTCTCTCTCCTCGATGGCAGCAGAGCTTGGTAACCGTCAACTGTGCTGCTCTTCCACCTTCCTTGATCGAGACCGAACTTTTCGGTTATGAGCAGGGAGCGTTCACCGGAGCCCAGAAGACCCGCAAGGGGCGATTTGAAGAGGCTGAGGGAGGTACGCTTTTCTTGGATGAGATCGGGCTCATCCCTCTGGAGGTACAAGAGAAGATCCTTCGTGTAGTGGAATATGGGACCTATGAACGGGTCGGATCCTCTGTCACCCATGAGGTGAATGTGAAGATCATCGGTGCTACCAATGCAGACCTTCCCACGCTCTGCAATGAAGGAAAGTTTAAGGAAGACCTTCTGGACCGACTCTCTTTTGAAGTGTTGTTTCTTCCTCCGCTTCGTGAGCGTGGAGAGGATATCCTGTTGCTTGCCTCATATTTTGCCTCAAAAATGGCTCTTGAGTGTGGCAGGAGCGAGATGCCGGTTTTCTCAGAGGAAGTGGAAGCTTCCCTGCAATCCTATCCCTGGCCTGGTAATGTGCGTGAATTGAAGAATGTGATTGAGAGGGCTGTCTACCGCAGCGATACTCCAGAAATTGAACACCTCGATTTCAATCCATTTGATAACCCTTTCACCCAAAGAGAGATGGAGAGAGAGGAAGGCGTTGTCACTGAAAAGCAGAAACAACTGGACTTGTCGCAGTTTGGACAAGCTCGTATTGATCTCGATGTCTCTTACCTTGCCGAGGCCTTGAAGCAGGCAGGGGGGAACCAGAGGGAGGCAGCCAAGCTCCTTGGCCTTACCTACGACCAGCTCAGGGGATTGTACAGGAAATATCAGGATCTGCTGTAATACACCATTTGATGGTCTTTTCATACACTCTGTATATGAAAAGAGGGCTGCTTCTCTGTCTGATTTTCAGTCAGACTTGTAAAGCAGCCCTGAGGAAGAAATACCATCTATGTCATGAAAAAACTATCGTGAGGGGAGGATGAGGGCTGTGCCCAGGTAGGCGATTACCATCGGGATGAACCCCACAGAGAAAAGTAGGATGATTCCAACGATTCTCAACAGGAGTACGGGAAGCCCTGACCACGTTGCCAGTCCCTGGAAAACTCCAAGAATCATACCTCTTCGCTCACGGTAGAGCGTCCTGTGGTAGTAGTCCATTACTTCTGCTCCTTCTCTTTCTTCTTGCTCATCGATGCCTTCAGCTGTTCCATCTCTGCATCAATTTCATTTTCACTTTCCATTCTGCTGAACTCGTCGGCAGCACTGGTGGTACCATGATAGCCGGCCATTTCTGCGTCTGCTTCCATACGCTCGATCTTGCTCTCCAGTTCACTGAACTTGCGAGCCAAGTCAGTACTGTCGCTGCTCTTCAGGGTTTCAGCAACCTGCTTCTTTTCCTTTGCGCTTCTTGCTCTCTGGACAAGGATCTGTTGCTTGTCTTTCACTTCCTTGAGCTTGTCAGCAATCTGGGTGAGCTGGCTACTCTGACTGGCAAGAATGGTCTGCAGGTTTGTTTCAAGCTCTTCGATACGCTTGATTCTTGCTTTTGCATTATTCTTTTCGATCAAGGCTTCACGGGCGAGGTCTTCCCTGCCATTGGTGATAGCCAGTTTGGCACGGTCATCCCAACGAAGAAGCGACTTCTCCAACTCTGCCTTCTCGCGCTCCAGACTTACCTGCTCAGCTTTTCTTGCTGCCATTGAAGAACGAGCCTTGCTCTGGGTTTCCTCAAGTTCTGTGATCATCAGGTTGATCATCTTTGCCGGATCTTCGAGTTTATCCAAAGCACTGTTTACGTGGGAATTGAAGATATCGGCGATTCTCTTGAACATCTGCATCATTGTCTCCTTTCGCCACTAGGTGGCTGTTGTTTGCGTTTGTTTGTACGTAGACTACTATGCATAAGGCGTGCCAACTTTGATAATATGGGAATTATCCATAGAAAATCATTGCATATTCACTGTATTGCCACCAAGTTTGGTAAATTATGCCAACTCCTATGGCCAATACTACCATCCCCATTGGCTTGTAAGGGGTACTAAGAGCGTGTAGACTGCATCCATGAGTACCTTGTATATGGTGGCAACACCCATTGGAAACCTAGATGATATTACCTACAGGGCAGTTGAGACGCTTAAAGGCGTTGAGATAATCGCCTGTGAGGACACCCGGCATACACAGCAGCTGTTGACCCATTGGGGGATCAGCAAGCGTCTGATTGCCTGTCATGCACACAATGAGACCAACTCTGCAAAAGGCATCGTAGGCTTATTGGCAGAAGGTAAGGATGTTGCCTTTGTCAGTGATGCGGGCACCCCGGGTATCAGTGACCCGGGAGCGCGTGTGGTCAGTACTGTTCGCCAGGCTGGCTTTCCTGTTGTCCCTATTCCTGGTGTCTCTGCACAATCGGCTCTTGTCAGTGTAGCTGGGTATGTAGGAAAAACATTCACCTTTGAAGGATTTCTCAGCCCAAAGAAGGGACGAAGAAAGAAACGTCTGGAGGAGTTGCTCAGCCGTGATGAGGCGTTCATCATCTATGAGTCGCCCTTTAGAATTCTCAAGACCCTTGGTGAGCTGGCTGAGCTGGATGGGGAACGTCAGATTGTATTGGGAAGGGAAATGACCAAGAAGTTTGAGGAGTTCTTGCAGGGAACTGCCTCCCAGGTGATGGAAATACTTGGTGCAAAGCCTTCGATCAAGGGAGAGTTCGCCTTGTTGGTTGCGCCCTCCCAGGCACAGGAACGTGATGATCACACTGAAGAAGCTTAGAAGCCTGAAAAGTCGGACTTGTGTAAGAAAATGCGCAAGCCTGTTTCATCAGTTGTCCCAGGAGATGGACACCTCGTATCTGTATGGACTGCTCACGCTCTCTGAAGAGCAGCAGTTTGCTGAGGTGTTGGATGAGGAACAAAGAAAGCAGTTACGTTCGCTGATAAGAAGAGTTCCCTTTGTCCAAGGAAGAGATTTGGCAATCCTTCTCGAGGATATCCACTATTTTCTCCTTGGTGTCTTGGGAAGTGAACCCTCCGATTGGGACCTTACCGATGATCAGGGAGCGCTTGATGTGTCAGCTCGCCATATCCTTCCCCATATCCTGGTGCTCGACCGCCTTCGCTCTCCTTATAATATTGGATCCATATTCCGTAGTGCAGACTCCTTTGGAGTGCAGAAAATCTATTTGGTCGAAGGGTGTGCGAGGCTCGACCACCCCCGTACGATAAAAACCAGCAGAGGATGTATTGCTACAGTGGACCATGAGGTCCTGCCTGAGGACGTAGTGCTGCAGCGGATACAATCCCTTCCCCTCTTTGCTTTGGAGACAGGTGGCACGGAACTCTCCCAGTTTCCCTTTCCGAGGGAAGGGGTAGGAATTATCGGTGGGGAGGAGCTGGGTGTCAGTCCCTCCTTGCTGAAGGCAAGTGAAGCCTCCCTTGGACGATTGACCCTCCCGATGGGAGGAACCAAGGGTTCCCTGAATGTAGCGGTAGCCACAGGGATTATGCTCTGCAGTTGGTACCAGATCACTAGCCCCGGTTGGATGTAACTGCTACATACATTCGTTTCAGCTTATCTTCAATATCAAAGTTGAAATTCCCTGTACTCCAGTTGCCCTTTGCATTGCGAACACCGACACTCCTTCCGGTGAGTATCTGCATCGCTTCATCTATGGTACTGACCGGATAGATGAAGAATTGCTTCTCCTTGATGGCGTTCAGTACCTCATAGGGAAGGATAAGATTGCGGACATTTTGCTTTGGAATGATTACTCCCTGTTTTCCGGTGAGCCCTGTTGCCAAACAAGTACGGAAGAATCCCTCAATCTTTTCGTTGATTCCTCCAACAGGCTGGATCAAGCCCATTTGATTGACCGACCCGGTCACTGCGATATCCTGGCGGACAGGCAGCTCTCCGATTGCAGAGAGCAAGGCAAGCAGTTCGCTGGAGGATGCACTATCTCCATCAACCTCTGCATAGGATTGCTCGAAGGCGATGCCGGCGTAAATGGAGAGTGGGAAGGTACGGGCATAATGCTTGCGTAGGTATCCCTCCAGGATCAGGAGACCCTTGTCATGAATTTCCCCGCTGAGTCCGGCTTCATGTTCAATATTAACAATACCTTCATTTCCTGGGCTGGCCGTACAGGATATGACCGTAGGGGTTCCAAAGGAAGCACTGCCACGGTCCATGACGGCCAAGCCGTTGACTACCCCGACTTTTGTGCCGGAGAGGCTGATGATCATATCACCACTGAGAATCTCTTCATTGATCTTGCTCTCGCTGATGCCGTTGATGTATCCCCGCTCCTCATTTACACGGAGAATGAGCTCCCCGTCGATGGATGCCTGGTTATGGTGCTTCGCCCACCAGTGAGCTTCCTCAATGACATCATACAGTGATGAGAAGTGCGTTGTCAGATGGGTGCGGGACTCCACATACCAGCAGGAGTACCGAAGCAACTGGCCAAAGGCGCTATCTTCAAGAGGGAGCATGTGATGGCTCTTTGCATAGGCATCCAAGGCCCAGATGCTCTGGGCAATTGCCTCCTTGGAGAGTTTCATCGAATAATCGAACTGTGCGCAGATCTTGAAGAGCGTCAGGAATCGCTCATCCTCATCAGAGAGCATATCATAAACCTCTTCGCTACCGATCAGAATGACCTTGATCGGGAGAGGGACCACCTGGGGCCTGATCATCTTGCTTTTCAGCTCCCCCTTGGTGACAAGCCCTGCCTCATAAGCCAGGGCGTTTGCATCGAGATACCGTTTGAGTGATTCCCATAGGCCACTCTCTCCAAGGAGTTTTTCTGCCTCTATGACGATGAATCCACCTGCTGCCTCAAGCAGAGATCCTGCATGCAGACTGAGATGGGGTATTTTCTCATCTGTGTCCACTGACCCAAAAAGGTTATCGAAGGTAGGGTAGGACTCGATGATCAGGGGCCGTTGTCTCGTCTGTGCGTGATTGACCAACAGGTTGGCTTGGTACTTCCGTGCTATCGGGTCACTCTTGAGCATCTCTTGATCAAGGTGCTGGATATGGAGAGCTTCTCGGGCAAGGTCTGCCTTGAGATGGGCAAAGTATGAGGAGAGTTGCCGATTGTCGGGGAACTGTTGCTCCAGCTGGTCTACAAGATGCTCTGCTTTCTCGAGAAAGTGGTCGCTGTCTTGGGTAAGGGAGAGCAGTTCCTGATTGAATGCACTACATGCATCACAGAAGCGTTCTCCTTCCCCTGGGCGGAATGTGAGGGCAGAGGGGCTGTCTGGCTGCTTGAAGTTGCACACATAGACAATGTCCCTGATAGCATCGATATTGTTTCTCTGGTGCTCGACACAGTACCGTACCGCCTCATGTCTCCCGCTTGTGGCTTCTCCGCTTACAAAGATGTTGTATCCACATTTCTGTAGACTGAGCCCAATCTCCAGGCTACGAAGAGCCCTTGGCTGGCCAACGATATGTTCCTTGCTGCCCAAGGCTCGGCATTCACTGATAAGCAATGGATCAAAATCGAAGGAAGCTTCTTCATAGGTGAGCGGATGAACCCGCTTTTTGGTATCGGTCATGAAGGAACTATAGGTGGTGGAACAAAAGGTGTCAACTCTATATACTAGGCTCATGAAACGAAGCAAACTTGTTACCTATCTTGATACATATCTGGGACTTGGTTCATTTGAGGGTTTGGACCGATCCCTCAACGGTTTGGTTGTGGGAGGAGTGGATAAAGAGGTCCGTAAGGTGGCCTTTGCCGTTGATGCCTGCCAAGCTACCTTTGAGAAAGCCATAACAGAGGGAGCTGATCTGCTTGTTGTGCACCATGGGCTCTACTGGGGAACCCCTCTGCCAATTACGGGATCACACCATACGCGCATCAGTACGTTGCTGAAAGGGGATCTGGACCTGTATGCAGCTCATCTTCCCCTCGATGCACACCCGGAAGTGGGAAACAATGTGGTCATGGCTGAAAAGCTGGGCTTGCAGGATATTGAGCCCTTTGCTCCCTATAAAGGTACCCTGTTGGGGTACAAGGGTGTTCTCAAGGAAGGGAGAGACACCAAGTGGATTGCTGAACAGCTTGGGTTTGAGAATCCAGTGGTGCTTCCATTCGGTAAGGATTCCATTACAACGGTGGGTATCGTCAGTGGAGGGGCAAGCAGTGATGTGTATGCGGCTCTCACTGATGGACTGGACTGTTTTATCACCGGGGAAGTGGAACATCAAATCTACCACGATGCACAGGAATCTGGTATCACGGTTATTGGTGGAGGACACTACCAAACGGAAATTTTCGGGGTTCAAGCGCTCTCAGAACATATAAGGGATACGTTCGACCTTGAGGTTTGTTTTATTGCCAACCCCACTGGCTTATAGTATAGTCAACACCATGGCACAGAAAGATACCAGCAGATTCATCCCACTCATGCTCACCGTTTTTATTATTATCTCGGACCAGCTCAGCAAGGCATGGGTGGTCGCCACCATCCCAGAGAACACGATAGGGTTTCGCTATCTTGGTGATTTCCTTGCGATTGTACATGTACGCAATACTGCTATTGCTTTCAGTATGGGGGATGGGCTTCCGGTTGCTGTTAAGTTGCTGTTCTTCATCATCGTGCCAGTGATTTTGGTTATAGCGGTATGTGTAGTATACTTTTCACGGAAGATTCATCTTTCCGTTTTTCAGAGGTGGGTGCTTGCACTCTTCTTGGGTGGCGGAACGGGGAATTTGATCGACCGAATTTTTAGGGGTTTTCGGGTAGTGGATTTTATCAGCGTAAAGGTCTATGGATTCCTTGGGTTTGAGCGATGGCCAACCTGGAACATTGCTGACGCTTCACTGGTTGTCAGTGGAATCCTCCTTGCCGCTAGTCTGCTCCTTGAAAGCTCTGAAACGAAGGAAGATAACAATGTCTAAGAAAATGAACACCGTTTGGTTTATGTTGGCAGCAACCGTACTGAACATTGTACTGATGATGGTTCTTTTTATCATCTGCTTTGTACTCATCACCCGCTTTGTCGACCCGAACAGTTCCCTGATTCCTCTCTGGTTGGGTCTTACCTTCCTGGTAAGTATAGGAGGGAGTTTCTGGGTGTACTCGAGAATCATCAAGTGGATGAACAACAAGTTCAATCTGGAGGATAACCTCAGCCCACTTTTCAATAGAAAGAGAAAGCCAAAGCGCAGAGAGGACTGAGACCATGAACCAGTCCCTCTCTACGTTCTCAAGATTATCTTGGTACCCATTCAGTGATGAACCGGTCATCAGGAGCCGCTGGTACATGCCGAGGCTCTGTGACCCATTCTTCTTGTTTCCGGAGGAAAGCCCTGATGGGAAATGGCATCTTTTTGGCCATACCTGGGTGGGAATTGAACACTTCATCAGTGAGAATGGGATAAGCTGGGAACCAAGGAAGATGGTTGCCTTGCGGGGACACTCTCCCTCAATATACCAAGAGAATGGGGTGTATTACCTTATCTACGAAAAACATAATGCTTCCTTACCGAACCTGAAGAAGGGAAGGCTGAAACGAAGAGAGCAAGAGAAAGTACGGTATAGTCGATTTGAAATGTGCTCTTCCTCTGACTTGATTCTTTTCAGTGAGCCAAAGATCATCCTGGATAGTAGAGATGTTCCTTTTTCCTCAGATGGATTGAAGAAACCGCGGATCTCACGGCCGCAGATTATCAAGAATGGGGCGGGGTATCGGCTGTACTTTGGCTCTTCCCATCTTTTACTTCCTGATACCAAACAGAAAACCAGTCGCCATTTTGCGCTTGCAATCTCCTCAACCATTGAGGGGCCATATGCTCTTGCGAACGAGGGAGAACCACTGCTCTCCCCGGATCCTGATGATCCCTATCGGAGCATGGCGGTAGGAAGCATCAAGGTATTTCGTGCAGAGGACGGATATATCGGTTTTGAGTGTGCAATGTATTGGGACAAGAAGCAGGCAAAGACGGCTTCTGTGCTGATACAACTGGAAAGTAGCGATGGGGTGACTTTCAGGCCGTCCTATCGCTCACCGCTTCTGGTACCTCCCCAGATGGGTTGGGCCAGTCGGTACATTGTCAGCTGTGATGTACACTATAAGAAGGAAGAGGCCTGCTGGTATTGCTACTACAGTGCCAATTCCAAGCATGGCTATTATCCTGTTAGGGAGTCCATTGGTTTGCTCTTGGGCAAGGACCCTTCCCTGCGGAAGGTCTTTATCTAAGGTCTTTCCGCTTCTTCCACCTTGTGGAACCTGCCCAAACCACGGTCTCACTCCCGTCTTCCTCTTTCCTGATAATCCTATGGTGCAACAGTGGGGTATCCTTCTGCAGTGCATCAGGATCCTTGCTCTCGGTGTATACGACAACTGCATTTTCAAGAAAGGTCTGTCGGAGATACGAAACATCTACTTCTGCGACCTTACAGCGGTTTCGGAAGGCGGAGGGAAGGCTCTCCAAGGCCCAAGTGAGATAGGATATGTTGTTCACATGCAGATTCCGGTCAGTATCAAGATAGGTGATCTTGGGGGTATGGACAGTCAATCGATGAAGAGGCTCATCTTCCCCATGACGATTGTTCTCAAGACGCATATCCACTGAGTGTTCTGTATCCTCAGATGGGGGAAGGCCGATGCGTAGGGACATGTCCTTGGGTCTGCATGGCCTGCCTCGTTCCAGATCAAGAATTGCCCAAAAGGTCTTGGCAATGAACAGCAGCTTTTCCTCAGCATCGAATGCTCTGACAACACGGGGCAGATGCAACCTGATCGGGTCCTGTGCCCAGGTCTCCACCCTCAGTACTTCGGGCCAACGAGTATAGCGGAATACTTCCATCTGACTGCGGGTAATCACCCAAGTCTTGCCCTCTTTATGCATCTCAGGAATCGAGCACCCTCTGCTTGCTGCATGGGTCCCGGCTGCTTCCTGTACTACCTGGAAATAGAAGGCAAGACGAGCATCAGTGAAACAATCGGTCTCATAGCTGTACGTGGCGAAGGAGCTGTGTGCCACGTTTTTTTCATCAATCGTAATCAGTTCATCATACATCTGTTAGGTCCTTGTCTTGGGTGTTTCGATAGAAGCGTAGGGTACTTCTTCCATATTTACGCTCATCATAACAAACCAAGGAACCTACCGTCTCTGGCCACTGTTTCTTCTCTTCGGATGGGTAGTGAATGATGAACAATCCTCCAGGGGTAAGGAGCTTCTGCTTATCAACAGCCTTTGCCAGATCGACCTTGCCCTGCATGGGAAAAGGAGGATCTGCATACACAATGTCATACTGCATTTTCGCGGTAGGAATGAAACGTCGTACATCGGCCATGAAGAGCTTGATTTCGCTCTCAACCATGCTGATGTTATCCATGATGGTGGCTTTTTTTTGTCGGTCTTTTTCGACCAAGTGTACCAGTCTTGCACCCCGGCTTGCTGCCTCGATTCCGACGCAACCACTTCCGGTGAATAAATCCAGCCAAGTTTTCTCTTCCAGACTTCCCAGGATGGAGAAGAGAGATTCTCTCATCATATCCATGGCTGGTCTGATGACCCCTGGTGGACATGCGACTGTCCTTCCCCGATACATTCCTCCGGTAATTCTCATATTCTGTGCCTCATGGGACTGATGATAGGTAATTGTGGTGAAATGTGCAAGTTACGCCTCACTTCCTTCAGCGCTGAAGGGAGGAGCATGGCGAAGCACTTCCCTGATCACCATGAGAGAGGGGGCCAAGAACCCTGGGTCGGTGGCAAGGATCTGGTCAGCTTCTTCTCGTGCTATCTCGATAAGGGGGAGGTCCTCCGTCAGGGATGCGTAGGAGAGCTTGAGGTAGCCAGACTGTTTGGTTCCTGTCAGTTCCCCTGGTCCCCTGATCAAGAGGTCTTGCTCTGCTATGTAGAAGCCGTCGTTCGACTCCTTCATTACCTTGAGCCGTTGTTTTGCTTCATCGGTCAACTCATTTGAGAAAACGAGAAAACAGTAGGACTGCAACTGGGAACGGCCAACCCTTCCCCTGAGCTGGTGAAGGGCAGAGAGCCCGAATCGCTCGGCATGTTCAATGATCATGCAGGTTGCATTGGGTATGTCGATCCCGACCTCAACAACACTGGTGGAGACCAGATAGCCAAGCTTTCCGGCTTGGTAGTCCTTGAGGATGGTGACTTTCTCTTCCTCGTCCAGTTTGCTGTGGATCAGGGCTGAGGGAACATCAGGGTAAGATTGCTTGAGGAAATCATACATGGAAATGACATCCCTTAGTTCACTCTGGCCACTGTCGTCAATTCTCGGGTAAACGAAATATGCCTGGTGGCCACGTTTGAACTCGACCCCTACCGATGCATACATCCTCCTCCTGCTCTGTTCATTGACCAGGTGGGTGATCACCGGCTTCCTTCCTGGTGGCATGGTTCTTAAGGTGGAAACATTGAGATTCCCGAATACGGTAAGGGAGAGGGTGCGGGGAATAGGGGTGGCTGTCATCAGCAACACGTCAGGAACCGTGCCTTTCTGGGTCAATGCAAGCCGTTGTTCCACCCCGAATCTGTGCTGCTCATCGATGATTACATAGGCCAGGTTCTTGAAACTGACCTCGGCAGAGAAGAGCGCATGGGTTCCGATGATGATATCTACCTCTCCTTCTGCAATTGCCTTAAGCAGTAGTCGCCTTTCCTTGCTCTTTACTGAACCGGTGAGGAAGGCCAGCCGGATACCCAGCTCTCCAAGCAGGCTTGCTGCTGACTCTGCATGCTGACGAGCCAACAACTCTGTGGGAGCCATAAACGCTACCTGCGCTCCATGGGAGAGTACATGCAGGGCACTGATCCAGGCAACTAGGGTCTTTCCACTGCCCACATCTCCTTGGAGCAGCCGGTTCATCGGCAGCTCCCCATCAAGATCTTCCCTGATCTCCTTCAAGCTGGTCATCTGGTCTTTGGTGAGACTGAAGGGGAGTTTCTCCATGAAGTGTAGTTCAAGCTTGGTAGGGATGCCCTGGCCTTGGTTGACGAGTCGTTGTTGCAGACCCTTGTGCCTGCGAGCTATCAACTGAAGGTAGAAGAGTTCAGTCAATGCGAGGGTTCTTCGTGCCTGCTTCAGGAGTTCAATTGTTGGGGGGAAGTGATAGCTACGAATAGCCTCGTCAGTGGAGAGCAGTTGGTATTTCTCTATCAATGTTTCAGGCAATTCTTCTTGGAAGTGGTGTATGCGTCTCAAGATCTCCTGTACATTCTTTCTGATCAGACGTTGGCTTAAGGACCCTCTCAGCGGATAAATGGGAAGTATCTTGCCGAACTGCGCTGGAAAGTCGCCATCCTCGGTAGCTGGGTAGAGTTCGAACTGGGAGCACTGCAGCTCCCCGCGATGCCAGCTCACATTCCCATAGAGGTAGTAGATCCTTCCAATCCTGATGGTCTTTTCCAGGAAGTTACGGCCAAAACAGAGCAAGCTCAAACGACCATCACCTAGGCCGGAGACATCACGTACAATAATTTTAAGGGTCCGCTTCTTGCCACTCCTCAACCCAAAGTACGAGTGAGAGAGTACTTCCACCAGGGTGTTTGCCATCTGGTTGTCCTGGATGCCTCCCAAGGGTTGGATACGGCTTCTGTCTTCCCATGTCCTTGGAGAGAGCAATAAGAGATCACTGAAAGTGGTAATCCCCAGTTCAGCATATGAGGTCTTTGCAGCAGGGCCCACCCCACTCAAGGTGGTGATGGGCTGATGCAGGTTCCTCAAATACTCCATGGCTTAGAAGGAGAGATTCCCAAAGAAGTTAACAAGGAACCTGATTGCAAAGGATGCAGCAATATTGAGGACGATGAAGAAAACCAGGGCTGTAGTGACAAGCTGACGGTCGTTGATCGTGCGCTTTGGGTAGAACAATCTCTGGACCCAGTTCAGGACACCACCGATCAGTGAGTCCAGCATGGTGATGTAACTGATGGTTTTTGCACTTCGTTTGTAGCAGAAAAAGAGCCGGAAGCCCAAGAGGATGATCAAGAACCAGAAAATGGGACTGAGTAGGTACGACCAGAGTGTCTGGATGATTAGCGCAACAACCATACCAATGGTAATGGTTCCATATGCACCGTAGAAGCGGAGCATTGACTGCACTACAGATAGGACAGCCAAGGCAACCAGTGGGGTAAGGTCGATATGACTGCGCCTAAGGCTGGATATCCCCCTAAACCATGAGAGATAGGGATCAACTACCTTGCCTATGTAGTAGGCAAGCGGGTTTTCCTGTGTCTGTCCAGGTACCCTGATCCAGGTAAGGATGATCCTGAGCCAGATCAGCAAGGAGTAGAATGAGAGCAGGGTTGCAGCAATCGAGGCAATGCTCATCAAGATATTTCCCCCGCCTGCTGTACTCATGCCGCTTTCATAATAGGTTTGGTTCATCGCATTCCTCCACCTTAGTAAGATACCGAACTTTTTAGCGTTAGTCGAACCAAATATGCAAGATAGCAGGATTTTCCTTGGTTGCTTCTACCAATTCATCACAGTAGCGCACACTGAACTCTCTTCCACAGGCAACACTGAGAGGTGACTCCTGTCCCTCTTCCTTGAAATGGAGCAGGAGAGAGCAGGACCCGCCATAGGAGAGGCAGAGGTCCCTGAGCTGTGTGATATGTTCATTGTTGCAGAAGGATTTCTCCAGTTCAATATGGCATCTGCTTACCGCCACAGGGGCAAGCTGGGTTGGGTCAACGAGTATCTGCTCGATAAGATAGGAGATCTTGTCATTGCCCCGGGAGTTGTCGAACTTCCCTACAAATCCATAGATCCCATCCACTTTGAGAATGTCCCGATACTGTTCATAGGTCTTTGGGAAAAGCGTTGCATCAAAGGTTGCATTCTTGTCGGTGAGCTGCAAGAATCCCATGACACTGCCCTTTTGGGTGGTGAATGGCCTGATTCCTGTAACCATGGCTATAATGTTGACCGGACGGCCAAAGGGAACCTGTTCCAGTTTTGCGGTATTGACAGTCACCCGCTGTGCAATTGCCTGGTTGAATGCATCCAGTGGGTGCCCAGAGATATAGAACCCGAGCAGTCCTTTTTCCATCTCCAATTTTTCAGGTAGGTTCCAGTCAGGCACCTCACGCATGGAAAACGTCTCCATGGCTGCTTCGGTCTCCTCATCGAAGAGAGAAATCTGCCCGAATGCGGTTGCTTCTTTTCGTTTCTGTACATAGGTGATGGCATCACTGAGATTCTCAAGCAGGGTGGGACGGTTGGTTCCCAGTGTATCGAATGCCCCTGCCTTGATCAGTGATTCAAGGAGTTTGGTATTCATCGCCTTGGTTTCCAGGCGGGTAAGGAAGTCAAGCAAGTCCTTGTAGGGTCCGCTCTCTTCCCTCTCCTTTACGATAAGTTCAACGATTCCTTCCCCCACATTCTTGATGCCTGCGAGTCCATACACAATCTTTCCCTCAACAACAGAGAAATGTTTGTCGGAGTAGTTGATCGATGGAGGGAGGATATCCAGCCCGTTATCCTTTGCAACTTGCAAATATTCGCTGAACTTATCTGGACTTCCCATCTCATTGGTGAGGTTGGCAGCCCAGAATTCAGCAGGGTAGTTTGCTTTCAGGTATGCTGTCTGGTAGGCCACCACCGAGTAGGCAACCGCATGGCTCTTATTGAATCCATAGCCTGCAAAGGGTTCCAGCATCTCAAAGATCTCAATGGCATGTTGCTCAGTTCTTCCAAGTGCCTTTGCCCCTTCAATGAACTTTACCTTCTCCTTTTCCAAGGCAGCAACTTTCTTCTTACCCATGATACGCCTGAGAATATCAGCATTGCCGAGAGAGTACCCAGCGATAATCTGGGCCACCTTCATTACCTGTTCCTGGTAGACGATGACACCGTAGGTGGTTTTCAGTTCTTCTTCCAGTTCAGGGTTCGCATAGGTAATGGGTTGTTTGCCGAGTTTGCAGTTGATGAACTGCGGGATATAAGCCATTGGGCCAGGACGGTAGAGTGCATTCAAGGCAACCAGGTCCTCTATATCGTTGGGTTTTGCTTCCTTGAGGATGTTCTGCATTCCTTGGCTTTCAAACTGGAATACTGCGTTGCTCTCACCTCTACCAAGCATGGCAAAGGTCTTCTCATCTTGTTCGTCGATCTCACTTGCATTGAAGGTGGGATCCTTTTTCTTGATCAAGTCCTCGGTATGTTTAACCAAAGTGAGTGTCTTGAGTCCCAGGAAGTCCATCTTTACCAACCCACACTCCTCAATGAGGTCCATTGAGTACTGGGTGGAGATGGCTCCGGTCTTCGCGTCACGGTAGAGGGGGACATAGTTGAGTAGGTTCTCCTTGCCTATGACCACCCCTGCCGCATGGGTGGATGTGTGCCGGTTCAGACCTTCAAGACGGCGTGCTGCATCGAAGAGTTCAGCATAGACCCCTCCCTTCTTCTCCAGCTCTACCAGATCGTTGTTCTGCTCGAAGGCTTTTGTCAGATTCATCTTCGGGTCGTCAGGAATGAGTTTGCAGATGTTGTTCGATTCCTCGAAAGGAATATCCAGTACCCTGGCAACATCCTTCACTACAGCCTTTGCTTTCAAGGTACCGAAGGTGGCAATCTGGGCAACTCGTTCGGTTCCGTAGTGCTCGGTGACATAATTGATGACTTCCTGCCTTCTCTCGTAGCAGAAGTCAATATCGAAGTCCGGCATACTTACCCGTTCCGGGTTGAGGAATCGTTCAAACAGCAGGTTGTATTTGATTGGATCGACATCAGTTATTCCCAGTGAGTAAGCCACAAGGGAACCCGCACCGGAGCCTCGCCCTGGGCCTACGGGGATGTCGTGGTTCTTTGCCCACTGGATGTAGTCCATGACGATAAGGAAATACCCTTCGAACTGCATCTTGGTGATGATATCGAGTTCGTAATCAAGACGTTTCTGGAGTTCTTCAGTGATGGTATCATAGTGTGATCTCAAACCTTCGTTGGAGAGGTGGCGAAGATAGTCGGCTGTATCACTGAACTCGGGAGGAACTTCGAAGTTTGGAAGCAGGGGTCCGGGGAAGTGAATCTCCAGGTTGCATCGCTCTGCAATCTGGAGTGTATTCTCGATTGCCTCAGGACACCAACTGAAGAGCTCACTCATCTCCTGCTCACTCTTCATATAGAATTCCTGGTTGGGAAAACGCATCCGGTTCGGGTCATTCTTCTTGGAGTTTGTGCCAACACAGAGTAGGAGATCCTGAGCGTTTGCATCACTCTTTTCGATGTAATGGATGTCATTGGTGCAAACCAGGGGGATACCGGTCTCATCACTGATCTGTTTCAGCAATGGATTGGTTTTCTTCTGTTCAGGCAGTCCATGGTCCTGCATTTCCAGGTAGTACCGTCCATCATCGAAGACAGAGGCAAACCACTGTGCCCTCTCCTTTGCCAGGTCATACTGGTCGTTGAGCAGATGTTGCAGAATCTCACCGCCAAGGCAGGCTGAGAGGCAAATCAAGCCTTCATTATGCTTGATAAGTAACTCGTCATCAATTCGGGGTTTGAAGTAGAACCCTTCAGTATAGGAAATCGAGTTGAGTTCCATCAGGTTATGGTATCCCTTCTCATTCATTGCAAGCAAGATAAGGTGGTACTGGTTGGGCTTTTTCCCCCCTGGAAGAGGGCGCTCTGTATGATCCTTTGGATTACTGTAGAACTCACACCCTATGATGGGGTTGATCCCTGCATCCTTTGCAGCGTAATAGAACCGTAGTGCTCCGAACATGTTCCCATGATCAGTGATGGCCAGGCTCTTCATCCCCAATTCTTTGGCTTTTTCCATGTAGCGGGGGATCGGGGCTGCTCCATCGAGCAGGGAAAAATCGGTATGGTTGTGCAGGTGAATGAAGGTACTCTGCATCTCGGTGGATACTATTTCAGACTCAGCCATGTACATATGCTCCAAGCATCAGGAGGAGAGCGTCTGGGCGTTGAGTTCGTGCAGGAAGGATTCGAAGATTCTCCTGGCACGCTCAAGCTGTAGTTCGCTTATCGCTCCATGCATTTTTCTTAATTCAGATACCAGCTCATAGGAGAGCGTATTGACCCGTTCTGGATGAATCGGGAGGGTCTGCCCCGACAATTTCGAAACAAGGTCCTTGCTGATATGATAGGCCTTGTTTGGGAACGTCGTGCAAAACTGTACCTTGGAAATGGTATTTTGTGCACGGGTTGCTTGAAACGCAACTATAACACATTCGTCAGTATTCCGGATAGGGTCTTCAACGATAATGAACCGTTGGAAATCGCCATATTCGAGCCCAATGCGAATTCTTGTCAGCAGGGCTTTCTGTGGGCCGAGCAACAGCTTCCCATCTTTGTCGTAGAGCTTGGCAATCGGGATCCAATGGGTTGTTGCCTTTCCCCCTTGGTAGTATTTTACCTCGGCGTTTGCGTCGAGAATGGCAAGAGTCGTTGACAACCCAAAGCGAATATCAGGGACACAGAGGCTTCCCCCTATGGTTGTCTGTTTTCTCACAATCTGGGAGGCTTGGCTTTGCAGGGTTTTCTGGAGAATCTCAGGGAGGACCAATTTTCCTGCATACAGCAACTGACTTGCAGTGACCATTGCCCCGATTTCAACGAAACGGTCATTTCTAGTGATGCGTTTGAGCTCCTCAAGCTCATCAAGATTGATGATACCATCCTTGATCTCGCTAGGATAATAGTCCCTCTGGCTCATCAGATACGTTCCCCCTCCCCAGATGACAGCTTGGGGATAGCGATGGGCTATGGTTGCAAATTCGCTCAATGTCTTGGGGGTATGGATGACAGGAGACCTAATGCCTTCGTACACGTTTACGCCTCCTATAGGTGAGGGCTATCTCAACAATTTGTAGTAATTCAGCCATATCCATACACTGGCATGTATTCAGACTGAGTTCTTGGATAATTGCTTCCTTGTCCAAGGGAGCCTCATCATTTTGACCTCCAGCAATGGGTAGGTTGTTTCTTCCAAATGTGCGGTTGCGCGTGCTGTTGGTCATCTCTTGCAATATGGATTCAATGATCAAGGTCTTGGATGCAAAACAATTGGGACACGGGGTATTTCCTGTGGCCTTGTAGGCACGCTCAATGTCTCGGTAGAGACGTGTTTTCTGGTAACTGTCAAAGGTCCTGACTGTCGCCTCCCTGAGGCGGAATGCAGGAATGACGCAGGAGAGTGTTGCCTCGTCATTGAGAAGGACGATGCAGTTTCCGCAGGCCTTCCCTCTGCAGTGGCTATTGATGCTGGTTATCCCTACATCCTCCATAAGAATAAGTGAGAGTGGCTTGTTTGAGTTGACTGACAGGGAGAGAGCCTTCCCGTCTATAGTACATTCTATCTTCATACATTACCTCTGAGTGCCTCAAGCAATGTCTCTCCGTCTACGGGGATTTTCCCGACCGGATAACCAAGGGCTTGTTCAAGGGCTGAGATAAACACGCTGGTGATTACTCCTTTCAAAGCACTGGTGATTGAAGAAGAGATCTGTTGGCCCTCATCTTTTATGGTGATTTCAATATTGAATGTATCGCTATGGCTCAAGAGTGCTCCTGCCTCCCTGAGTGTAGTGACGATTGTGTGGCGGATCTTGCTTCTTAGGCTCTGTTCATCAAAAACCCTGGAGAGGGATACTGCACACCAAACCCTTCTTACCAGAGGCTGCAAGGTGACCGAGTCAATCTCCAATTCCAAGGCAGTTGCCACCCAGCTATTGCTGAGAAACATGGATCCTTTCATCCCTGGTTGTTTCGGAGAGAGCACACTTTCACAGATAGGAAGGGGCTGGACAAATCGTTTCTCCTTGATCTGATTACAAGCTTTCTGAATCTGTTGCGGCATTCTCCCACTATTTGCGGTCAGTACAGAAGGACCACTGTCAAGCATCTCTTTTTGTTCCTCTACAAAGGTGATGTCACTTTTTGAAACCTGTAGTTCCTCACTGATGATCTGCTTCCAGATCTCTGCGCTTGATCCGATGGTATAGAAAGAGGTATTCACTTCGACCTTGTTGTTTGGGTTGAGGGTGATCTGTACAGGTTGGTGTGGTAGGGAACGGCATTCACTGCTGAATCCGCTTATTCCAGCTCCACAGGCGAGCGCAACCCCTCTGCTGTAGTTGAAGAAGGTCGAGAGTTTAACACGCATCTGGGCCTGCATCTCATAAGCGGCGTTTTTCCTCTGGAAGTCGCTGGAGTCGCTTACTGTGGTTATGAGTTCCTTGAGTTTCGCATATTTATCTGAACGGATGACCTGGCTGTGCGAGGTACTCTCTGAAGCAAATTTCAACCGCCAGGTGAGGGGATTGTACCCGCTGAGTTTTGCCAGGGCACTATAGTGGGATTCTGTTGAGCAGAGTGCATCACTGTAACCCAGATCCCCAAAGAAGTGGGCTGGTCTTTTTCGAGAGGTGTTGAATGTAATGGATATGCTTAGCGACATCAGGCTATACAGCGGTACCAAGCCGGCAATCAGTTGATTGGCCATCTCATCACTGAACAGCGAAACACTCCCTTGGTCGACTTCTACCTCGATTGATTCAGCTTGGGTTCGACCGTCGCTGAAGAACCAGGTCTTTCGTTTGATGGTAAGGTCTGGGCGTATGCTCTCTGCATTGATGAGCATCTCGACCGGGCAGTTGCCTTTCAGGCAGGCAATGGATGCTATGGCACACATGGTGCTCGGTGTGATGAGCATCTCATCATGTGGGGCAAAGAACGGTTCGCGATGGATTACAATGCGGCGTTTGGGAATGCCGGTAACATCACTGACGGTCTCCCTGACATGGCTTGGCCACTGGGTAGGCGTGGTGATATGCAGTATATCTTCTTCAAGCACAACCTTGATTCTTGAGAGTGTATTGCTCTCATAATTGCTCCCACTATAGTGATAGGTACGCTCAAGCACTTCCAGCCCATCTTCCTTGATGGCTTCCTCTAGGTTGCCGAATTGGAAGGAGAAGGGTTTTGTTTCCACTGGTGGGGAAGCCTCCTCTCCACTGGGAAGCTGGTAGGAGATATTGATCTCCTTGCTTTTAAGTTGGACAGACTCAGTATCGTATCCAAAGAGTGCAAGAATGGGTTGGTGATAATACGAGATGACCGAGGAGGTGAGCAGGGGGGTGGATGCATCCAACACGCGCACGCGGTTTGTTCCCGGGATATCCCTGGTGGTGACCAGTACAAAGTTGTTGTCCAATGTAGGTAGTGAGATTTCCTCTATTCGGCCGGCATCGACCGATGAGGTGACGATGTAGCCGTGGAGGGTGGTCACCTTGCCTGTCGATGATCGTTTTTCTGTCATGCGATGTTCCTCTCTCGAGTATGAAAGATACCATGTCCCGCCCTCGAGGGCAATGAGAGAAACCACCTACTCCGCTTGCAAGGCAAGGGTGCAAGCCGTACAATTAGGGCTATGAATACCCATGAATCATCACACCTCGATGAGGTTCGTTCCCTGATAGAACAGCTTTCACGCTACCAGAGGGCATACTATGTTGATAACCAGCCCTTGGTAAGCGATACAGAGTATGACCGTCTCTTCGACCGGTTACAGAATTTGGAGAGTCAGTATCCCTCCCTGCGTTTTCCAGATTCCCCCACCCAGAGGGTTGGCAGTGATCTGGATGCAACGTTTCCCGAAGTGCAACACACCATCCCGGTGCTGAGCCTTGACAAGGTGTATGCCGATAGTGAGCTGCTTTCCTGGATTGAGCGAACGGAAACAAAGGTTTCCCGTGATCTTGGGATTGTCATCGAGGAGAAGATTGATGGCATTTCCATTGTGCTCTATTACGAGGAAGGGTATCTGGTACGGGCTGTAACTCGAGGCAATGGGACCATTGGTAATGATGTAACGGCCAATGTGAAGACCATTGCTTCCATTCCATTGCGGTTGAGTGAATCGGTGACTGTGGCTGTTAGGGGTGAGGTCTATCTTCCGAAAGACAAGTTTGAAACGATCAACTCCCAGATGGAGGTTCCCTATGCAAATCCAAGAAACCTTGCTGCCGGGACTATCAGAAGGATCAAGAGCAGTGAGGTTGCAAAAGTTCCCCTCCAGATATTTGTCTATGAAGGCTTCTGGGATGGTGAGACTGAGATCAAGGATCATCTCTCCATTCTCAGCAGGCTGGTTCACTATGGTTTTCGGGTGAATCCAAACTTCGGTTACTTTACCAAATCTGCAGAGAGGGCAAAGGCACATCTACAAGAGGCACATCTGGATGGATTTGGTGGCAGCTATGATGATATCGCCACCTATATTCAGCACCATACCAACAGACGTGCTTCACTCGGGTATGAAATAGACGGCCTGGTGGCCAAGGTAAATGAACTTGAGGTCCGTTCTCAACTCGGTTATACAGCCCATCATCCACGATGGGCAATGGCTTACAAGTTTGAATCTCCACAGGCTCAGACAACCTTGCTTTCCATCGATCTGCAGGTTGGGAGAACGGGACGGGTCACCCCGGTTGCACGGGTAAAGCCTGTTCAGGTTGCTGGTTCCACCATCAGCAATATCACACTCCACAACCAGGATTACATCAATATGTTGGAATTGGCACTTGGGGATGTGGTGGAGATTTCCCGTAGAGGGGATGTCATTCCAGCTGTAGAGCGGGTGATTGAGAAGAATGAGAACTCTGAGGGAGTCTATACGATGGATCCCTTCTGCCCTGTATGCGGTACGGGATTGGTGGAGAAGGGAGCACATACCTTTTGTCCCAACCCCCAGTGCCCTGCGCAGGTACGGGGTCGTATAGAGTTTTTTATCTCCAAGGGGGGAATGGATATCGACAACTTCGGTCCTGAGACGGCAGCTGTTCTTATTGAGCAAGGAGTCTTGCAGGATATCCCGGATATCTACCGGATTGATTATAGAAAGGTCCTTGGTGAGTTGAGTGGTTTTGGGGAGAAGAAGATTCTCCTGCTTGAAAAGGGTGTTGAAGAATCCAAAAAAAGGAGCTTCACCCAGGTGCTTATCTCCTTGGGCATCCCTGAGCTTGGCAAAAAAGGTGCCCAAATCTTGATTGAGTCTGGTCTGGACAGCATGGAAAAGCTCCTTGATGTAGCCAGGCGTCAGGATATGGAGCGGCTTACCAGCATCAAGCAGATCGGGGAGAAGAGTGCAAAGCTCTATATTGATGCATTGAATGATCCCACGATGCAGGAGCGTATTGCTGCGTTGGCGAGTTTCGGCTTGGCAATGGAGGAGAAGGAAGATGCACATGCCTTGGTGAATGAAAGCTTTTCTGGCCAGGTGTGGTGCGTTACCGGTTCCTTCGAACACTTCAATCCTCGATCCAAGGCAATGGATGAAGTACTTAAGCGGGGTGGGAGAACGGTCAGTGCTGTTACAAGCAAGACAACCCACCTGCTTGCCGGTAGTGGAGGGGGCAGCAAGCTCAAGAAGGCACAGGAAATCGGGATAACCATTGTGGATGAGCCAACCTTCCTTGCCATGTTGGGAGGAGAAGAGAAGAAGAGGGAAGAAATGCAAGGCGAATTCTCTTTTTAGGGTCGTTTTAGTGACATTTCTCCAGAAAACGTATATACATACCCATGACTGGAGGACAGAATATGCATGTACTAGCAAAAGAACTGAATGAGACGTTGCAGGGAACTATCGTGGACGCAATGCTCTCCGACGTAGGACGAAGGATGTTTTTCCCCAAGGGGATCGTCGCCCAAAGCGCCGAAGCCGGCAAAAAAGCCACTCGGTTCAATGCCACCATCGGGATGGCTACATCCGGTGGGCAACCGATGTATTTGACGGACATTTATCATCAGTTTACTGATAACGCCTTCAAGCCCTCCGAATTGTTTTCCTATGCACCAGGTGGCGGGGATCCCGCTCTCAGGGCTTTATGGAAAGAACAGATGTTGGTCAAGAATCCAACCCTGCAAGGAAAGACCTTCAGCCTTCCGGCTGTAACCGCTGGACTGACACATGGGCTGCAGATGATGGCTCAGCTTTTTGTCCAGGATGGAGACACCTTGGTGATTCCCAACCTTGCCTGGGATAACTATGAGCTGATCTTTGCCCATCAAACAGGAGCTTCCATCAAGACCTTCGACCTCTATACTGCTGAAGGTGGCTTCAATGTGGATGGTATGCGGGAAGTATTGGCCGGAATACCCGATAAGAAGGCACGAATTCTACTCAACTTCCCCAACAACCCGACCGGATATACCCCAACCAAGCATGAGATGCAGGCTATCGCAGACACCCTTGTTTCGCTTGCTGAAGAGGGCATGCAGCTGATGGTACTCAGTGATGATGCCTACTTTGGCCTCTTCTTTGAGGATGACTCGGCCACTGAGAGCTTGTTCTCTCTGCTTTGTGATGCCCATCCAAATATTCTTGCTGTCAAGTGTGATGCTGCCACCAAGGAAGATATGGTCTGGGGTTTTCGCATTGGATTCATTACCTATGGAAGCAAGGACCTAAGTGAAGAACACTATGATGCCTTGAACAAGAAGACGTTGGGTATCATTAGAAGTACCGTTTCCAACTGTGACCGCCCAGGTCAGAGTTTACTGCTCAAGGCGATGCGTTCTGGAGCGCAGTATGAATCTGATAAGTTGGCAGCCAAGGTGGAGATGGAGAGACGCTACCGTACGCTCAAGGAAGCCTTGAAGAAGCATGAAGGTAACGATTTACTCAAACCTCATCCGTTCAACAGTGGGTACTTCATGGCATTTGATTGCAAGGGAAGTGCAGAGCAACTACGTAGGCATTTACTTGATAAATATCAGGTTGGATGCATCAATATTGCCGATGTTACCCTAAGACTCGCCTATTGTTCAGTAGAATGTGATAGAATAGCTGAACTGGTGGATATCGTGTACCAAGCGGCAGGAGAGGCATGGAACTAAAAGCGAAGCTCTACCTCGTCGATGAGGAAGGCAACAAATTCATGGGAATCGGGGTGCTGTGGTTGCTCGAGCAAGTTGAGCAGCAGAACTCGTTGAGGAAGGCTGCCTCTGCTTTGGGCATTTCCTACTCCAAGGCCTTTGCCATGGTCCAAAACCTGGAAAAGGGTCTTGGCGTTCCCGTCCTCAATCGACGAAAAGGTGGAGCCAACCGTGAAGGTGCGACACTGACGGAGTTTGCTGTACAGTTTCTTGCACTATATCGAGAATTCAACAAGCGGGCCAAAGGGAGTCTTTCCTCTCCTTTTTCCAGGTTCAAGGAAGAATTGGGTTCGTTGCTTGAAGAGTATGATGAACATGGAGGCGAGGTCTAATGAATAAGAAGATGGATTTTTCCATACCTAGTTTGGGAGTAGCAAAGATTTCCTCCCCGATTATCATGAGTACATCCCAGAATGATGGGCAGGCTGATTATGTGGATGATAGTGACCATATTCTCTATGGCATCGATACTGATATTGATAAGGATGGCCATCCAGTCCCTCGCCATGAGGAGACGGTAGAGCTTGCCGGTCCACGCTCCAAAATCTACTTCAACCCTGCCCATGTACATGCGGCTATTGCCACCTGTGGTGGTATCTGCCCAGGTTTGAATAATGTTATAAGGGCTGTGGTTCGTTGTTTTTGGTATCGCTATGGGGTCAGGAGGATCAGTGGTATCCAGTTTGGTTATCAGGGACTACTTGAGAACAGCCCCTGGCCTTTGATCCCCCTTGATCCGGATGTTGTTGATGACATACAGGAGAAAGGTGGGACCATTCTTGGCTCTGCTCGTGGTGGTGGAAAGCAGGTTGAAGAGATTGTCGACTCCCTGGAGCGGCTGAATATCAATATTCTGGTAACCGTCGGAGGAGATGGTACGCTCAGAGGTGCATGGGAAATTTATGAAGAGGTCAAGAAACGAGGATTGAAGATTTCAATCATTGGAATTCCGAAGACCATCGACAATGATCTCTCATTCATCCAGAGCTCCTTTGGAGTGGACACTGCTGTCCAGATGGCTGTTCCTGTAGTGCGTAGTGCCCACGTGGAAGCGAAGAACTCCATTCACGGTATTGGCTTGGTTAAGGTGATGGGCCGTGAGTCTGGCTTTATCGCCGCCCAGACAGCCCTTGCACAGAGTGATGTAAACTTCTGTCTGATTCCCGAGAACCCGTTTGACCTGTATGGACCCAATGGATTGCTCGAGCATCTCAGGAGAAGAGTCCTTGACCGCGGACATGCGGTTATCCTGGTCAGTGAAGGGGCAGGACAGGACTTGGTTCCTGAAACTGGAGAGAAAGATGCCTCTGGGAATGTTAAGTACCATGATATTGGGGTGTTCCTGAAGGATAAGATCATTGAGTATTTCAAGAATGAGGGCATTGAGACCAATGTGAAGTACATTGATCCTTCCTACATCATTCGTAGTGCTTCTGCTGATTCCTATGATTCCATTTACTGTGCTCGTCTCGGTGCTCATGCCGTACACGCAGCAATGGCAGGGAAGACCCAGGCCTTGATCGGACTGCTTCATAATCGATTCGTTCACCTACCTATCAGCTTGGCGGTTTCCAGCCGCAACCATGTGGATCTGGAAGGTTCCTTGTGGAGGGATGTACTGGAAAATACCCGCCAGCCGATGTCAATGAAGAACTTCAATTTCGACTAGGGCGAAAACCGGCAGGAAAAGAGGGAGGCTTTCAGGGGCTTCCCTTTTTTATGCTCCAACGCAAGATGTGTTCCATGCAACAGATTTTCAAGACAATATGTAAAGAATTTTTACAAACCTTGGATAATTTTTAGAAATTGTGCAGGTTTATGACATAACTTTCTATCCAGTAATTAAAAAGAAAGTTAAAAAAATGTAAAAACTTCAAAAACCCTCTTGATTAAAATATTAGTTATGTACTATTGTCTGACTCAGAAAGAGAACGACATGCTTCTGCACCCGTTGGGTCGGTTAGCAACGAAATCGGATTTTTTCTAACCTCCTTTTGTTCCCCCTAGGGTTTAACCTCCTTTTCCCTGGGGGGTTTTTATATTCATTGACGCCTTCTGGTAAAGAGCGTATCATCTGCGAACAATGACAAGACAACCTATCAATACAATACTCTTTGATCTTGATGGAACCTTGCTGCCACTTGATCAAGATCAATTCATCCAGGATTACTTCTCTCGTTTTGTAATAAAAGGACAAGAGCTCGGGTATTCCCCTGAGTTGCTCTTGGCTGCATTACAGCGAGGTATTACCGCCATGGTCTTGAATGATGGATCCCTGTCCAACAAGGAACGGTTCGACCAAGTGTTTGAAGAGGCAAGTGGCATTGCGGCTGCTGAATTCAATGAGCGGTTCGCCCCATTCTATGAGCATGAGTTTGGTCTTCTACGTAGACATGCATCTCCCTCCTTATTGGCAAGGGAAATCGTGCAGGAGGTCAAGAGAAAGGGATATACTGTGGTGCTTGCAACCAATCCTCTCTTCCCCTGGCAGGCAACAGAGGCTCGCCTTGGTTGGGCTTATCTTGTATCCTCGCAATTCTCACTCGTAACTACCTATGAAGACTTTCACTATGCAAAGCCAAATCTCGGCTACTATCGTCAGATACTGCAGACCCTTGGCAAGGAAGCTTCCTCGTGTCTCATGGTCGGTAACGATGTTGAAGAGGATATGGTTGCCCGAGAGTTGGGCATGGAGGCCTATCTGGTTACTGACTACTTGATAAACAACAAGAACAAGGATATTGCCAGTTATCGCACCGGGTCCCTTGAGGACCTGGCTACCTTTTTCAAGGAGATTCCCCCATGCAATCAATGAAACCGTCCCCATTAAGCCGTCCCTTGGTGGCCTCTCTGCTTGCAAGTCTCTGTGCAATGCTTTGGGGTAGCGCCTATCCTTCAATCAAGTTGGGATATGAGCTGTTTCTGGTTGGTCCTGATGACACTGCTGCAAAAATGGCTTTTGCAGGGTTGCGATTTACCTTTGCAGGACTCCTGGTCCTTCTCTTCAGATACTTCCAGCAGGGGGAGAAACAACAATTTAGAACCTTGGACGGTAAGGCCTGGATCCAGATTCTTATGCTTGGCTTGTTACAGACAACTATCCATTATGCTTTCTTCTATATCGGGGTATCCTATACCACTGGTGCCAAGAGTTCGATCCTGAACTCCTCATCAGTCTTCTTCAGTGCATTGCTTGCGCACTGGGTATATGCAAATGACCATATCAGTATGCGAAAGGGATTGGGAATTCTCTTGGGATTTATCTCGGTGGTCATGGTCAACTTTGAGCCCAATCTAGGAATTACATTTTCTTTGAAAGGGGAGGGATTTGTGGTAATTGCTGCTTTCCTTACCAGTGCAAGTGCGCTGTACAGCAAACGAGTGAGCAGGAAAATTGATCCAGTGCTGCTTACCAGTATGCAGCTCTTCCTTGGTGGACTTATCTTGCTTGCGCTAGCGTTGTCACAGGGAGCATCCTTTCCCACCAGCAGTTTTGGTGGATATGTCCTGCTACTCTATATGGCCTCGCTAAGTGCAGTTGCCTTCTCTATCTGGACGACCCTGCTCAAGCACAACAAGGTCAGTTCCATCACAGTATTCAACTTTCTTATACCCGTGGTAGGAACCTTCCTCTCTGCACTGCTTTTAGGGGAGTCCATTTTCCGTTTGCAGTATCTTTTGGCACTCCCCTTGGTGGTATCAGGTATTGTCCTGGTGACTTACTCCAGTTCAAAAACACCGGTATAGAGACGGTAGTATTGACCTTTAAGAGCCATCAGCTCTGCGTGGGTTCCCTTCTCGATGATCTCTCCCATTTGCAGCACCATGATAAGATCCGCGTTGTGGATGGTTGAAAGGCGGTGGGCAATGACAAAGACCGTCCTGCCTTCCATTAGTGCATCCATCCCTTTCTGGACTACCTCCTCTGTATGGGTATCGATGCTGCTTGTTGCCTCATCAAGTACCAATACTGGGGGGTCTGCCACAATGGCACGTGCAATGGAGATCAGCTGTCGCTGTCCTTGGGAGAGCGTGGACCCATCCCCACTGAGCTGGGTTTGATACCCTTGCGGGAGGTGTGCGATGAAGGAGTCTGCATTGGCCAGTTTTGCTGCCTTGATCACCTCATCATCACTTGCTTCCAGGTTGCCGTAGCGAATATTGTCCATGACCGTTCCACTGAACAGATGTACATCCTGAAGAACTACCCCCAAGGAACGACGTAGGTCAGCCTTGCATATCTTGTTGATGTTGATGCCATCATAGCGAATTTTCCCATCCGCAAGATCGTAGAAGCGATTGATCAGGTTGGTGATGGTCGTCTTTCCTGCTCCGGTAGCACCGACCAAGGCAATCTTCTGCCCAGGTTCTGCGTGTATGGTGATATTCTTGAGTACCAAGGTCTCCTCTGTGTATCCAAAGTCTACATCAGTGAGCGAGACCCGACCTTGTAACTCAGTGAGCGTTCCTGTTCGAGTATCTTTCCATGCCCAACGTTCAGTTCTCTCTTCAGTCTCTTCCCCTGTATCGGAAAGATTGACCAGGGTGATATATCCCTCATCACCTTCGGTTTCCTCATCGAGCAGCGCAAAGATACGCTTGGTACCTGCAAGTGCCATTACAACGGCATTCAACTGGTTGGCCATCTGGTTGATCGGCATATTGATCGTTCTGCTCAGTTGGAGGAAGGCAGCGATAATGCCAAGGGTCAATGCTCCAATGCCGTGAATCGCCAACATGCCCCCGGCAATTGCGACCAATACGTACTGGATGTAACTGATATTGCCCATGATCGGCATGAGGATGTTGGCAAAACGGTTGGCGTTGAATGCGTGGTTATTAAGCTCATCATTCAATGCATCAAAATGCTCTTTTGCCTTCTCTTCATAGGTGAAAACCTTAATGATCTTCTGTCCGTTGATCATCTCTTCTATATACCCATTGGTTTTCCCGATAGCCTTCTGCTGTTCAATAAAGTATGCACCGCTTTTGCCTGCAACAAAGGAGGAGATGCGTAGCATGATTGCAAGTGAGAATAAAACAACCAAGGTCAGCTGCCAGCTGGTAAACAGCATGGCAAAGAAAATAGCCAGCACTGTGATGATCGAGTTGACGAAGTTAGGTATTGATTGACTCACCATCTGCCTGAGCGTATCGGTGTCGTTGGTATAGAGACTCATCAGGTCTCCGTGGGATTGTGTGTCAAAGAACCGAATCGAAAGCTTCTGCATATGGGTGAACATCCCATCACGAAGGGTCTTTAGTGTTCCCTGGGCAATGGTGATCATCAAACGGTTGTACATAAAGGTAGCAATGACACCTGCAGCATATATCGTTGCCATCACCAGAAGCGCCTGTATCAGCGGTGTGAAAGAAGCTGTTTCAGGGTTCTGTGCCATTGGTACGATATAGGTATCGATCAGGAGGCGCAGGAACAAGGAACCTGCAACTGAAGCAAGTGCACTGACAAGGATACAGCATAGGACAACAAGGAAACGCAGTTTATACGGTACAAAGATGTAGGTGAAGAGACGTTTCAGGGTTGGCCAGTCAAACTTTGGCATCTTGGAGTGGGGTTTGTTCATGCTCGTTCCTCCTTGTGCATCTGGCTGCAATACATCTCTTTATAACGTGAACAACGATCCATCAGTTCTTGATGGGTACCTGTATCATGTATTCTTCCGTCATCGAGCATGATGATCCTGTCAGCATCCATTACCGAAGTTACTCGCTGAGCAATGATGATCTTCGTGGTTTCTGGAAGCTCACTGAGCAAGCTCTCCCTTATAGCGGCATCTGTCTTGGTATCGACAGCACTGGTTGAGTCGTCAAAGATGAGAATCTTTGGATGCTTGAGCAATGCTCTTGCGATACACAACCTCTGCTTCTGCCCTCCAGAAACATTGGAACCATCTTGTTCAATATAGGTGTCATAACCCTTGGGGAACTGCTGGATGAATCCATCTGCTTGGGCAATACGGCAAGCCCACCTAAGCTCCTCATCACTCGCATGCTCATTCCCCCAGCGGAGATTTTCTGCAATTGTTCCACTGAAAAGAAGATTCTTCTGCAGTACCATACCGACCTCTTTCCTGAGAGTCTCCAGCGCATAGTCTCTTACATCCACTCCTCCAACCTTTACTGATCCACTGAAGGTGTCATAGAGGCGCGGGATCAACTGGACGAGGGAACTTTTTGCACTACCAGTTGGACCAAGGATACCAATGGTCTGTCCACTTCCGATATCGAGGTTGATATCGTAGAGACATCGCTTTTCCTTGGTCTTGGTATAGCTGAAGTCTACATGGGAAAAGGTAATTGACCCATCAGCGACTGAGGTAATGGCATCCTTCTTCTCGGTTAGGTCGCTCTTTTCGGTGAGCACTTCCTCGATCCGTACTGCTGAGGCTCTGCTTATGGTAATCATGACTACAACCATGGAGAACATCATCAGGCTCATAAGAATCTGGGATGTGTAGGTGATGAAGCTCATCAGCTCACCTGCCGTCATCGAGGAGGCGACAATCAAGCGGGCTGCAATATAGCTGATCGAGAGCAGGCTGAGGTACATCATTCCCTGCATCAGGGGACTGTTGAAGGCAATGATCTTCTCAGCCTTGCTGAAGTCATCATAGATATCGGAAGAAACCACTTCAAATTTCTTTACTTCATGCGCTTCCCTGACAAACGACTTAACCACCCTGATCCCCCTGATATTCTCCTGAACCACGGTATTGAGCCGATCATATGTCTTGAATACCCGGGTGAAAATGGGATAGGCGGCCCTGATCAGGAAAAAGAGACCGATACCCAGGAGGGGGAGTGCAACAAGGTACACCAAGCTCAGGGTCCTGTTGATGGATACTGCCATGAAGAAGGCAAATACCAGCATCCCCGGGCTACGTACTGCGATACGGATAAGCATCTGATAAGCACGCTGTACATTGGTGACATCGGTGGTGAGACGGGTTACCAAACTGCTGGTGGAGAACTTGTCGATATTGGCAAATGAGAAATCTTGTGTGTGATGATAGAGCTTTCTACGTACATTCTTCGCAAAGCCCGTAGATGCCTCTGCAGCATAATGACCTGAGAGTACCCCAAAAAGCAGCGCAATTGATGCACAAAGAAGGAGCAAAAAACCCCATTTGAGGATTTCATTAAAATTTCCTGCATCAATACCGCGGTCTATGAGGAATGCCATGAGAAAAGGGATGATGACATCCATGATCACTTCCAAGGTAACAAAGACCATGGTAAGGATGGTAGAGCGTCGATATCCTACTGTTTGTTTTCGTAGTTCTGTAAACATATTGTTTCCAAATTCCTTCTGATTGTATCTGCGATTGTGAAGAACTGCTGCAGTTGTTCCTCATTGAGGTCTTGCCTCATGGCCAGCTCGAACTCTTGTACCAGATGAAAGTGTTCTGCACACTTCTGTTCCGCCAAATCTGTCAAAACAACCCACTTCTGTCGTTTATCTTCTTCCGATTCTTCCCGCACGATCAATCCGTCCCTCTCCATTCCCTTGAGAATATTGGTCATGGTTGAACGGCGAATACCCAAATGCTGCTGTAGTTCGCTTTGCAACATTCGCTTTTTCTGATGATGAGCGAAGTATCCTAGAAGATGACTCTGCACAACAGAGCCGCTGGACTCTTCTTCGAGTTTCAGCAGCTTCGTCATACTCCGATGGAGGAGGTGTGAGAGTGTTTTTATGGTATGTCCAATATGTCGTGGTTCTTCTTTCAATCGCCTGTCTCTTTTGTTAGGTTGCTAACAATAATACCTATCTCCTTTCTGAAAGGCAAGCAGGTTGGATGAAGAAGTGTGGAGAATAATGAGGCCCCCAAACGGGGGCCGAAAAGGAAACGTACTAGAGAAGGTCTGTGAAAGCCTTGAGGACCTCATCACCTTCGCATCCATTGAGTACCTTGGTTGCGAGTACCTTGCCCAACTGTACCCCTTCCTGGTCAAAGCTATTAAGATTCCAGATAAAGCCTTGGAACATTACCTTGTTCTCATAGTGTGCCAACAAGGAGCCGAGGACTACAGGATCAAGCTGTTTTGCAAAGAGCAAGCTACTTGGCCGGTTTCCACAGAACTGTTTGTTCGGATTTGCATCATCCTTTCCACGGGCGAAGGCAACAATCTGAGCAACGAGATTGGCATTGAGCTTCTCTTGGCTGCTCGATCCTTCTACCAGGATGTCTTTCTCATATTGAGATGTAGAGAATCCGATGAACTGCAGGGGAACGATATCAGTCCCTTGGTGAAGCAATTGGTAGAAGGAGTGCTGCCCATTGGTTCCTGGTTCCCCAAAGATAACCGGACCGGTGGGATAGGAGAGCTTTTCTCCATCTCTGTTTACGTGTTTCCCGTTGCTCTCCATATCCAGCTGTTGCAGGTGAGCCGGGAAACGACTCAATGCCTGTGAATAGGGCAGAATGGCAGTGCTGGGATAGTGAAGTACATTGCGCAGGTAGACACCGAGTAGAGCATCAAGAAGTGCAGCATTCTCTGTGATCTTGGGCGAGCGAGCTGTCATGTCACCTTGGTGGGCACCATCGAGGAACATCCTAACCGTTTCAAAGCCATAAGCAAGGGAGAGAATGACGGCACCCACTGCGCTGGTGGAACTGTACCTTCCTCCGATGTAGTCATCGATGAAGAAGGCATCGAGGACAGAGGATGAGGATGCAAGGGGACTGCTCTTGCTGGTCACAGCAACCATATGATCGGAAGGATTGATACCGTTGATACCGCTCTTCTTGATGGCTTCAATGACCAAATCCCTGTTGGTCAGGGTTTCAAGCGTTGTCCCGCTCTTGGACACCAGGATGAAGAGTGTACGTTCCAGGTCCAGTTGATCGATTACAGCCTGGGCGTCATCGGGGTCGACATTACTGATGAACTGCGCGTCCAATTGCTCAATTCCTTCCCGGGTGCACCAGCCTTTCAATGCCAGATAGATGGCTCTTGGTCCCAGGTCGCTTCCCCCGATTCCTATCTGCACTACCGTGGTGAATCGTTTTCCTGTTGAACCGACGATTTTCCCACTGCGAACTGCATCGGAAAAGGTCTTGATCCTGGAAAGCTGCTCTTCGTAGAATGCCCCTTTGTCTTCACCGTCTGCCTCTACCGTTTTTCCTACCTGACCACGGGTGAGATGGTGTAGTACGAGTCTTTTCTCCCCGGTATTCATGACTTCGCCATCAACGAGTGCTTGGTATTTCTCGGTAAGCTGGAGTTCGTCACTCAGCTGCTGGAGGGCTGAAAGATGGTTCTCGTCAACGGGCATGGCTGCATAATTATAAACCAATTTTTCGCTGGCATTGACTTGGTAGGATTTGATGCGCTCTGGATGCAGGATTTGTGTCAGGTCACTTGCCTCCAGGTTCTTCAGCGCTTGGAATGAAGTGCTTGTATCGAGATTCTTGTATGTCATATCTGTTCGCTCCTTATGGTAGATGAACGCCCCTCCATTGTATGCGGAGGGGCGTATCTGAACAAGGTGTAATTACTCTTCTATGTCGGGGATGCGTGTCTTGAAGCTCTCTTGCAGATCTTCCTTGGTCATTCCCTCTCGGAGGATGACAAATATGGTGTCATCACCGGCCAAGGTTCCAAGGATCTCAGGGATTGCCAACACGTCCAAGGCAATACCGACCGAATTGGCATGTCCCGGTCTGGTCTTGATAACGCCGAAGTTTCCTGAAAATTCAATAGACAGGATTCCTCTTCGTACATCTTGGATGTAGCTTTTCTCTGATTCACTGATCAGGTCGTTTTCCGGCAAGCTGTAGTAGTAGCCGGACCAACCATCGGAAATTTTTCCGACTTTGAGCATCTTCAAGTCGCGGGATAGTGTGGCCTGTGTGACTGTATATCCCTCGGTTTTCAGCATCTCCAGCAGCGTATCCTGGTTGTCGATCCTATTGTTCTTGATAAGTTCCTTGACGACCGCCAACCGGTTGTGTCGTTCCCTCATGGTTTGGATTCTCCTGGAATGGAATATTTATGCGTTTTACACGAATAAAGATACAGTACTATTGACTCCTTTGCAAGCTTCATGGCTTCTTTTTGTCGAACTCTTGACCGGCGACCTCGCTTATAGCATGCTACACAATAGTATGGAGTAAAGGGAGGATTGTATGATAATTGTCTATATCTTGATTGTATTGGTGCTTCTGCTTGCCCTCTATGGGATTAGTGTCTATAACCGGTATGTCCGGCTTCGCAACCAGGCTGAAGAGGCAGAATCAGCAATTGATGCTCATCTGAAACAACGCTATGACTTGGTTCCCAACCTTGTGGAGACGGTTAAGGGGTACGCAAAGCATGAGGAAGAGACCTTTACTAAGGTTATTGAGGCCAGGAATATGGCGATGAATGCATCAGGGATGGTAGACAAGAATGAGGCAAATAATGCCTTCAGTTCCACCCTTAAATCACTGTTTGCACTCAGTGAGGCATATCCAGATCTGAAGGCTAACCAAGGCTTCCTGGATCTCCAAGCCCAGTTGCAGAAGATTGAAGAGCAGTTGTTGAGTGCCCGTAAGTATTACAATGCAATTATCAAGCAATTGAATACCATCTGCGAGGTATTTCCTTCTTCAATCATCGCCTCGATGGCCCATTTCTCCAAGAAACCCTATCTGGAAATCGAGGAGGAGGCCCGTTCTCGTGTAGAGGTGAAGTTTTAATGGCAAAGAAAACACTCCTGATACTTTTTGTTCTTGTTCTAAGTCTTACCGCGTTGTCTGCACAGGACTATCAATTTGATTCGTATGCATTGGAAGTTGATGTGAGGTTGGACAATAGTTATGCAATGCAGGAACACATTGTTGTCGATTTCTCATCTCCCAGACATGGCATCTTCAGGGAAATTCCGGTTCTCTTTGGCCGACAGAGAGTCAAGCTTACCAATCTGGAAGCAAACGTGCCGATCATCAAGGATTCGGTATCCTCTGGATATGCCACATTCCGCCTCGGCTCTGAGGACAGGACAGTCACAGGTATTCAGGAGTACCAGATCAGGTATGACTACGCCATCGGCGATGACAGAAACGATGAATATGATGAGTTCTACTACAATATTGTAGGAGTAGGGTGGCAAGCTCCCATTGAGCATGTCTCTTTTACGGTGAACTTTCCCAAGCCTATTGATCCTTCCATGGTATTCCTCACCGGAGGGGTATATGGCACCACTGCACAGCGTGGGAGCTTCGTGGTCAGTGCTGATGGAAAGACCATAACAGGGGAGGCTGAGGACCTGTACCCAGGAGAAGCACTTACCCTGCGTGTGCAAATGGAGGAAGGGTACTATTCCGATGTACGCCCTTTTATTGATTTCACCATTCCCGCCTCAATCATTGCACTGCTGGTCTCCCTTGCTGCCTCCGTGCATGCCACGCTTCTCTTCCGCCGCTATGGCAAAGAGGAGCTCTTTATCCCGGTGGTTCGTTTCGACCCTCCCGAGGATCTCTCGCCCATGCAAGTGGGCTACTTGGCTGATGGGGTTGTGGATAACAAAGATCTTACCAGTATGATTTTCTATTGGGCTGACCAAGGTTGCCTGACCATCAGCGAACTCGGCAAGAAGGAGTTCACCTTCACCAAGATCAAGGAACCTGATACCATCAAGGCTCACGAGAAACACCTATTCTCTGCTTTGTTTGCCTGTGGTGATGGTACAGAAGTAACGCTCAAGCAGTTGGAGAAGAGCTCATTCAGTAAAGATCTTGAGAAGGCAAAGACTGAAGTACGTGCCTATTTCAAGGGAGAGCGGGAACTCAAGGATGGCAAGGCTGAAAGAAAGCGTATTGCAGCCATGCTTTATGGCGCTCTTTCCGTGGTGTTGATAGCAATTTCCTCTACCATTTCCTATATTGGTGCTGAAACGGTGGTGTTCTTGGTTGTTGGGTTCTTCAGCCTTGGCACGTTTGCTTTGGTTGCCAGTCGACTGGATGCCATCTGGGAGACTTCTTCCGCTTTCAAGAAGGGATTCAAGTTTTTCCTCTTGGGTGTTTCGGCACTCTTCCTCTTCACTTTCGCCTTTCTATTCATGAACCCAGTATTCGGACATGGAACAATTTACTCGCTTGTCATGGCGTTTTTCCTCGTGGCCTTTCCTGGGTATCTTGGCTTCCTTGCCATTGTAACGGGAAAACGTAGTGCATATGCACAGAAGAAGCTTGAGGAGATTGTGGGATATCGAGAATTCATCAGCAAGGTGGAAATGGACAAGCTGAAAATGATGATCGACAGTGATCCTTCACTGTTCTACCACGTACTCAGCTATGCCGTCGTACTTGGGCTGGAAGATGTCTGGGCAAAGAAGTTCGCGAAAATTGCGCTTGCAGAACCCCAGTGGTATGTTGGGAACCGACCGATCAGAAATGCATTGTTCTATAGTGCGCTGAGCCATAGGATGCATACCAGCGTTATGGAAAAAGCAGTATATGCCCAGGCAAAGAGTGGCTCCAGGTCCCCTGTACGATCCTCATTTGGATCGGGTGGATTCTCCGGTGGAGGTTTTGGCGGCGGAGGCGGTGGGGCATGGTAATCCCCCAGGAAATACAAAAGGGTTGGTATCGGCATTTCAAGGGTGGGCTGTACCAGGTGGTGGATACGGTCATAGAAAGTGAATCGCTTACCACCATGGTGCTCTACCGCCCTAAGGATAGCGATTACTTGTGGGTTCGTCCCTACCAGATGTTTATCTCTGATATTACACGTGAAGGAAAAACTTATAAACGATTCACGTTTATCGGCGAGAACCTGCCAGACTGAAAAAACGGAGCCATCTTGGCTCCGTTCCCGTTACTGAATCATGGTGGTTGGTTTAGTGGCGATAACTGCCGTGTGCCGGTCTGGGTTTTGCGATTGCTTCATTCACACGAAGGTTTCGCCCACCGAAATCCTTGCCATCCAGCTCGGAAATCGCAGCATCGGCAGATGCATCCTCTTCCATTTCCACGAAGGCGAACCCTTTGGGGCGTCGGGTTTCGCGGTCAATGATGATATTGGCACTGAGTACAGTACCGTACTGTGCGAACAGGTCCCGAAGTTCTTCTTCGGTTGTCCGGTAACTCATGTTTCCGACATAAATTTTCTTTGCCATTCAAAGCATCCTTCACAGGCAGCGCCTGTCATTCAATATTGCTTCATGTGGCGCAGTCTTTAACTCTTACCTGTCTGCGGGAGCGATTCAGTAACGCACGCGTGCGAACATTAGGAATTACGTATCAGCTGCAACACAAAAACGAAAGCAATCAAACGGTATCACGGCCCATTTTGGCTGTCAATTATCACACTCACCCAAAAGCGTGAATTGCCCTATGTCAGCCGGTGGGTTCTTGCATTTATTGAACATTCTTAGCATGATGTCGGTTATGAATAGCAATATACTTGGGTTGGCATTGTCATTTCCCTTTTTAGCGCTCGTCATCTTGGTAGGGATCCTCTTGAGGCGGTATGCTTCTCTCTCCAGTGAGGCGATGCGAAAGTTTGTGCATATTGGTGTTTCGAATTGGTGGTTCATTGAAGTGAATTTTTTCACTTCAATTTCCTATGCCCTCATCGGCCCAATTCTCTTCATTATCCTTAACAGCTTGTTTACCTTCCTGGATTGGGGTAAAGCCCTTGGAATGGATGACAAGAAACGAAATTATGGGCTGATTTACTTCCCCATCACCCTCCTGATCTTGGTTGTGTTGCAATATCAGGGAGTTGTTTCCAGCTTGGCTTGTAGCATTGCTGTGTTCGTCATGGGTTATGGTGATGGATTGGCTGCCCTGGTGGGTACCAAATGGGGAAAGAAAAAGTTACCGGTCCCCGGTATGGTCAAGAGCTGGGCAGGTACGATAACCATGGCTTCTGTAAGTACCTTGGTTGCTCTCATTGGATTGGGCTTTTTCTCTGCTCTCTCTTTTTCCGCTGTCCTTGGAATCTCTCTGCTGATCGGGCTTTCTGCTGCGGTGATGGAGGCAGTAACTCCTCTTGGTCTGGATAATATCACCGTACCATTTGTGGTAGTGCTCCTTCTTGGAGTGTTCTTATGAGTGAATACGCGAACCTGGTTCCCCCTAGTGGGTCACTGGCATCGCACTTCAATACCTTCTTCTTTGCACTCCCTCCTGCCTTCTGGTTGTTGGTGGGTATCATGGCCGTGGTGGCAACAGCAAGTTATTTTGCCAAACAACTCACCCCTGGTGGAGCTGTGGCTGCTTTCTTGGTTGGGTTTGGCACTACTTGGATTCTTGGTTTCGGTGCACTGGCAACCTTGTTGCTTTTCTTCCTTTCTGCTGGGGTATTGGGTAAGATTGCAAAGCGTGCGCTGGTCTTCGATGTGATGAAAATCCATAAGAAGGGTGGTAGGCGTGACGCTTCCCAGGTTTATGCCAATGGATTGATGGCATTGGTCAGTGCTCTGCTCTATGCCTTGAATCCTTCCATCCCCTTCCTGGTAATGTTTGGCTCTTCGGTAGGGGAGGCTGCAAGCGATACCTTCGCAAGTGAGGTCGGAATCCTCTCCAAAACCAAGCCAGTTTCCATCATTACTGGGCGACCTATGACTCCGGGCCTCAGCGGTGCGGTCAGTCCGCTGGGTCTTGCCAGTGGATTATTGGGAGCAATACTGGTTGCTCTTTGTGTCTGGGGGTGTTTCCTGCCTGTCACAGGTAAGAGTGCTCTCTATGTTTCAGTAATCGCATTAAGTTCCTTTTTTGGGTGTTTGCTCGATAGTGTACTAGGTGCTACTGTTCAGGCTCACTACTATGATGAGGTGAGTGACCGCATTACCGAGCATGCAGTAGTGGATGGAAGAATCCTTCCACTTGAGAGAGGGATCCGTTGGGTCGATAATGATGTGGTTAACCTACTGAGCAATGTGGCCTCAGCCCTGTTTGGCATGTCACTTACCCTGATAATTGGGTAATCTGTATTTTTTACTTGCTTCTCCGCATTTTTCTTTGTATTTTACATGTCGGTAGGCCTAAAGAGGTCTGCTATGTGTAATCGCACCACATATTCTTTAAGTGAGGATATATAGTATGGCAAAACAATTGCAGTTCAATGAAGAGGCACGCAAGTCCCTAGTGGCTGGTGTTGAAAAGATCTCTCGCGCAGTAATGGCAACGCTTGGCCCGAAAGGTCGCCTGGTTGTTCTCGACAAGAAGTTCGGTGCTCCAACTGTCACGAAAGACGGTGTTTCCGTAGCACGCGAAATCGAGCTGGAGAACCCGTTTGAAAACATGGGGGCCCAGCTTCTCAAGGAAGTTGCAACCAAGACCAACGATGTTGCAGGTGATGGTACCACCACCGCTACCGTTCTTGCCTGGTCCATTATCAAGGAAGGCATGAAGAGTGTGGCCGCAGGTGTCAACCCAATGGGTATTCGCCGTGGTATCGACAAGGCTGTTGCTGACGCCGTTGCCGAGATCAAGAAACAGGCCAAGATGATCAAGGACAAGGAAGAGATTGCACAAGTCGCTTCCATCAGTGCAAACAATGATCGCACCATTGGTGATGAGATCGCCAATGCGATGGAGAAGGTTGGTCTGGACGGAGTAATAACCGTTGAAGAGTCCAAGACCATTGAGACCACCACTGATTTCGTGGAAGGAATGCAGTTCGATCGTGGCTATCTCTCTGCATATTTCTGCAATAACCGTGATACCATGACTGCTCTTCTTGATGATCCTTTCATCCTTATCTATGACAAGAAGATCAGCAACATGAAAGAGTTGCTTCCTGTGCTCGAGAAGGTCGCCCAGGCAAGCAAGCCTCTGCTTATCATCGCAGAGGATGTGGACGGTGAAGCTCTTGCAACATTGGTGGTAAACAGCGTTCGTGGCATCTTGAACGTCGTTGCAGTAAAGGCTCCTGGATTTGGTGATCGCCGTAAGGCAATGCTTGAGGATATCGCTATCCTTACCGGTGGCGAGGTAATCAGTGAAGAGCTTGGCCTGAAACTTGAGAATGCTGATCTTTCCCAACTTGGACGCGCAAAGAGCATCAAGGTTGAGAAGGAGAATACCACGATCATCAACGGGAATGGTAAGCAGAGCGACATCAAGGACCGTATTGCCCAGATCAAGGCACAGATTGGGGACACAACCAGCGATTATGATCGCGAGAAGCTCCAGGAACGTTTGGCTAAACTTGCCGGTGGCGTTGCAGTCCTGAATGTAGGTGCTGCTACCGAAGTTGAGCTGAAAGAGAAGAAGCACCGAGTTGAGGATGCTCTTTCCGCTACCCGCGCAGCAATCGAGGAAGGCGTCATCCCTGGTGGTGGTGTTGCACTCATCCAGGCTGTTCAGGTAATGGACAAGATGGATATCTCGAAGTTCACTGAAGATGAGCAGGTCGGATACAAGATTGTTCGTCGTGCACTTGAGGAGCCGATTCGCCAGATTGCCCAGAACGCTGGACTTGATGGTTCACTCATCGCTGACAAGTGCAAGCATGAAAAGCCGGGTATCGGTTATGATGCTGAGAGTGGCAAGTGGGTCAATATGTCCGAAAGCGGTATTATCGATCCGGTAAAGGTCACCAGAAGTGCATTGCAGAACGCTGCATCCATCGCTTCTTTGATTCTTACCACTGAATGTGTTGTAACAGATATTCCAGAACCCGCATCTCCTGCTTCTCCAGGGCCTGAGGGTATGGGCGGGATGATGTAATCCTGCGCACTGCAAAAGGGGTCGCTTTCCGGCGACCCTTTTTGCCGTCTTATGGCTTCTGATACTGAAACTTGACTAGTGGATAGCGAACGTGCTACTTTAATCGATACTTGGAAAATTGGATGCGAAGTTTTCTTCCGCCTCTTTTCTGCATCCGATTTTATGCAAAGTGAGGATTACCAATGCTTTCATTGATTAGTGCTATGGCAGCCCCTGAAACGGCCGGCGCCGCAGGTTCAACCGGTTCGATGATGACGACCTTTGTTACGTTCGGTCTCATCATTGTTATCTTCTATTTCTTGATTATCCGTCCGCAAAAGAAGCGGGACAAGGAAACCAAGGAGATGCTCGCCTCTATTAAGAAGGGGGATAAGGTTGTCTCGATTGGTGGAATTCATGGAACCGTTGTTGTGGTGAAAGAGACTACCGTGGTGGTCAAGGTTGACGACAACACGCGTATGGAGTTCTCCAGAAATGCTATCAGCAGCATCGTAAACAGAAAGGGCGATGGTGCAACTGCTTCCAGCAAGAAGAAGAGCAAAAAAGAAGAGCAGGTATCTGCTCCTGAGAAGAGTGTTGAGGCTCCCGTTGAGGAAGTCCCTGCTGAAGCTGAAGCTGAGAAGAAAGACAAATAATTCTATAAAAGACATCTGGAGAGTATCATGAAAAAACGGAGTCGTCTGGTGGTCGTTCTGGTGGTCGTCTTGTTGTGCGGGTTCTTCCTCTATCCCACGATTGCTTGGTATGGATTCGTATCGCAGGACACCAAGGAACTTGCAACAGGCTCAAATGTACAGATTAAGGAGTATTCCCGTGGACAGGCTTCACGCGATCTCCGCTCGCTTAAGGAGTTGGTCGCTGAGGACCCACAGGCAACCCTGCCTTCTGAGTTCTCCTATCTAAAGGATTACGCGAAGGAAAATTACAAAGCCATGAAGCGTTCAGTTCCCCGTAATTGGACTCTTGAAGCATTGTTTGCTGGGTTCTATAACGAACAGGATATGTTCGATTCAGCTGAGTCCTACTACCGCACGTCCTCGCTTGATCTGAAGGCTTTGGGAAACAAAGCACTGCAGCTTGGCTTAGACCTTGAAGGTGGTATGAGTATTCTCTTGGAGGCTGATGTTGCTTCCTATGAGGATAAGATTGGCAAGACTGCATCTTCGGGTGAGATTTCTGAGGCAATTCGCCAGGATATCGAAATTCTCGAGAAACGAATTGACCAGTTTGGTGTCAGTGAGCCTGTCATCCGTTTACAAGGTGATGACCAGATTCTCATTGAGATTCCAGGTGCTGCAGACCCAGAGCGTGTTAACTCCTTCCTCCGTGGTAAGGGTTCCCTCGTCTTCAAGATCGTAGACACCACCCTTACCGCTGAGTTGAATGCTTTCTACGCCGAGAATCCTTCTGAGGTTTATACCGATACTGGTGCACTGAAGCAGCCTGACTTCTTACCTGCTGGTAAGATTGCTACAGGTTACTATGTCAGTGACGAGTATGGTATCGATGAATTGCAAAGCTATGTAGTAGTAGAGGATGAGATCGGCCTTGATGGAATCCACCTTGAGAGTGCAACCACCGCAACCGATGGGATCACCGGTCGACCAGTGGTCAACTTCCAGTTGGACAGCCTTGGTGGCGATATCTTCTACAAGCTCACATCTACCCACGTTGGGGATACCATGGCAGTTGTGATGGATGGCAAGGTTAAAGCCATGGCCACCATCAATGAAGGGATCAGGAGCAACGTTCAGATTTCCGGGTTCGATGCTGAGGAAGCAGCTGACCTTGCAATTGTTCTGCGCACCGCTGCGCTTCCCATTGAGCTGATTGTCAGCAGCCAGCAGGCTGTTGGTGCCACCCTTGGTGAAGATGCTGTATCGGCTGGTTTGAAGGCCATTGCTGTTGGACTTGCTCTGGTAATCATTCTGATGTTCGCCTACTACCACGTCAGTGGCCTTGTGGCAAACCTCGCATTGTTGCTGAACTTGTTCTTCATGATCAGTGTTCTCTCTGCTTTCAATTTCACGTTGACCTTGACCAGTGTTGCCGGTCTTATCCTTACCTTGGGTATGGCTGTTGATACCAATGTCATCATCTTTGAGCGTATCAAGGAAGAGCGAAGGTTGGGCAAGAGTGATGTTGCCGCAATCAAGGCAGGATTTGATAAAGCATTCTGGACTGTCATGGATGCAAACATAACCACAATCATTGCAGCTCTGGTACTCTCCCAGCTTGGAAGTAGTGCAGTCAAGGGCTTTGCGAATACCCTTGCTATCGGTATTGTGAGCTCGGTATTTACTGCATTGTTTATTTCGCATCTTATCTTTGATGCGACCGTCGCCCAACGTGAGGGCAAGAAGCTACACATCAGCTGGAGGAAAAACTAAATGCTTAAGAAAGATATTCCTGTTATCAAGCTTCGCTGGTACGCCTGGGCTTTGGCTGTAGTCCTCCTGCTCGCCGGAGGTATATCCTTCGCTGTGTTGGGTGGTTTTAACCTGGGTGTTGATTTTGAAAGTGGATTGAGCCAGAGAATTCAGATAGCTCCCATTGGATTGGAAGTTACCTATACTGGGAACAAGGATGCAGTCCTTGCTGTCTCTGGTTCTGGCCTTAATCTTGAAGTTCGCGGTGATGAAGGGGTTTCCAGTACAAACTTCAGTGCTTCCGAATATCCAACTGCACAGGATCTTGCAACTGCACTTGGTGCAGTACAGAACATCAATGTGGCAGTAGTTAACGGGTCATTGGAAACAGCTCAGATCCTCAGTGGGTATGGATTCCCTGCAACTCTCTCTGCTGAACCTACCAAGCTGAACTTCCAGACCAGTGGAAATGCAAACATCGAAGATGTACGTTCTGCTTTGGATTCACTGGGTAATGTACGTGTACAGACCGTTGGAGTTGATGGAAGCCAGACATTCCAGGTCCGTCTCGGCATCAAGGAAGGTTCAACTCAGGATTCCATGGAAACCGAAGTGAAGAATGCATTGAATGCTGCATTCGGTGCTGGTAATGTTGTGGTTCTCCAGAGTGATTACATTGGACCGAAGTTCAGTGCAACGTTGCTCTCCAGCTCCATCCTCGCCATCGTGGTTGCAATGGCCTTGATCCTCCTCTATATCTGGGTCAGGTTCCGTTTTGCTTATGCAGTGTCATCCTTGATTGCACTTGTGCATGATATCTTGATGATGCTTACGGTAATTACGCTCTTCCGCTTTGAGTTCTCTGGTATCACTGTTGCAGCGCTGCTGACCATCATTGGTTACTCTCTGAACAATACAATCGTTATCTTCGATCGTATCCGTGAGAATGTGGCATTGGCACCAGATGCTTCGTTGAGTGTGAATATCGACCATAGTGTTACACAGTCATTGAGTAGAACGGTAATGAGTGCAGTCACCACCTTGATCGCTATCATCCCGCTCGCAATCTTTGCTACCGGTGACATCCAGCTCTTTGCAGTGAAGATGGGCTTTGGTATCCTCTTTGGAACCTACTCATCCAACCTGCTTGCTCCTGCGATGCTTTACTGGATCAGCAATGCTCAAGCAAAGAAAAAAGAGAAGAAAGCAGAGTAACCTGTCTCTTCTTGCAAGTCATACGCTGCCGCACTCTTACCATGTGGCAGCGTTCTTGTCATAATGGGGGTATATGAAACTGATACTTTCCAGAACCATGGGATATTGCAAAGGGGTCTCCAGGGCCTTGGACCTTGCTACCTCTGCATTGCAGGATGCAAAAGATGCCCACAAGCCTGTATATTCCTTGGGTAAGCTTATTCATAACGATGACACGTGTGCCTTTTTCGCTGATCAGGGGATGCAGGTTATTACAGGAGCAGAGGGTCATGAGCCCGGATTGGTTGTACTGCGTGCACACGGTGTGCCTGATAGGGTGCGATTTTCTTTTGTGAAAGCCGGGTTTGACTTGGTTGATGCGACATGTCCGGTGGTAAAGCATAACCTTTCGAGGATTTCTGCATATGCACCTACACATACCATCTTGATTGTTGGGCACCCTGGTCATCCAGAGACGCTCGCCATGCGAGGGGTTCAGTTGGAAGGGAAGGTCTGCGATACCATTCTGATTTCTGGTCCTGATGATGTTGGTACCCCGGAACCAGGAAAATCCTATGTGGTGTTTGTACAGACAACGTTTGATCAGGGATTGTGGGATACCATTCAAAAAACCCTAAGGGAATGGGAGCAGTATGGGTGTACGATGCTCTTTGCCAATGAGGTCTGTCCCAGTTCCATCAATCGTCGGCAGGCTACCCTTGAGCTGGCTAATGCATGTGATGCAGTGGTGGTGATAGGTGGTAAGGAGAGTGCAAACACCAAGGCGCTCTACCAATTGGTACGAGAAAAGGGAAAGATGGCTTGGCATATAGAGAATGAAACAGAAATTACCGATGATATGTGCAGCTATGATATACTGGGTATAACAGCAGGGGCATCAACCCCCTCTCTGGTGATCCAACGCGTAATCGATAAGTTGCAACAGGAGTGATACATGGAAACAGGTTATCGGGGAATACCAATTCCCACCATCAAGAGGCTTCCCTCCTACCTTAGACTTTTGCAGGGGTACCGGGAGCAAGGAATGGAGATGGTCAGCGCTACCACCTTGGCCGAAGAACTTGGATTGAAACCAATCCAAGTGCGTAAGGACATTTCCTGTACCGGAATCGAGGGTAAACCCAAGGTAGGTTTTGCTGTTGTCAAGCTTATTGAGGCAATAATCCAAACCTTGGGGTGGGACAATGCTACCGATGCAATCGTAGTGGGTGCCGGCCATCTGGGTTCCGCTCTTGCTCGCTATGAGGGGTTTGAGAGCTATGGACTCAAGATCGTGGCAGCATTCGATGTTGATCCCAATAAGTGGGAGACTTGGCTTGGGGATGTTCCTGTCTTTCCTTTGAGCAAGGTCAAGGAATACATTGATCGGCATCATGTAAATATCGGGGTCCTTGCTGTTCCTGCCGATCAAGCCCAAGAGACAGCTGAGCTGCTCATGGAGTGTGGGTTGCTGGCTATTTGGAATTTTGCACCCAAGGATTTGAAACTTCCTGAGGATGTCGTGGTTCAACGAACCGATCTGGCTACAAGTTTCGCAGTTCTCTCTGCCAAGGTGCGGCAAAAGATGAGTAAGAAGGATCTAAGTAGCGAAGTGGATGATTGGTAATATCTAGTGTATGTTTAAAAGGGGTATCGTAAGGATACCCCTTTTTAATGTGAATATAAGAATATTATAATGCATTATAAATGGTATTATGTGATTAAAATACCATATCACCTTAATAATAAAACTCTTTCAATCAAATTATCGTTGACTCTCGGGTTGTTTCTTCGCTACCATGGCGACAAGAGATTAGATAATGAGGTCATTGATGAAGAAACTGGTCGTGGAGCTGTGCATGGGAAGCTCTTGCTTCGCTCGGGGTAATTCTCAGACGCTTGCAGCATTGGAGTCCTACCTTCAGGAGTCTGGGACTGCAGATCGTGTGGATTTGATAGGACATTTATGCATGGGAGATTGCTCAAAAGGTCCGAATATCCGAATCGCAGATACAACGTATCAAGGGCTCCCTGCCGATGAGGTGGTTCAGTTGGTTGTGCATGAACTGAAAGAGCGGGAAGGGATGCAATGATCCATCCTATATATACAGAGTTGACCGAGTGTCGTGACTGTTACAAGTGTGTACGCGGCTGTCCTGTAAAAGCCATCCAGGTGAAGGATGGCTCAGCAGTAGTGGTGAAGGACCGATGCATCTATTGCGGGCACTGTGTTGATATCTGTCCATCCCATGCAAAAAAAATCCGTGGTGATTTGGCAAGGGTTCGCCAGTTTGTCCAGAGCGGAAGAAAGATCTTTTGTTCTCTAGCCCCTTCCAGTGCAGCAGAATTCCCCTTCAGCACCGATAGCTTGGTGGTGGCGCTTACTCGTCTGGGCTTTAGTGGGGTAAGTGAGACAGCCATCGGGGCTCATCTGGTGAACCAGGCAATTGAGATGTATGCAGAATCCCATGAGGGGAACTGCCCATGGATTTCCACAGCCTGCCCAACGGTGGTCCAGACGGTAAAAAAGTACTATCCCTCATTGGTAGACCAACTCAGCAAGGTGCCCTCCCCATTGCAGTGCCACAGCGCCTATTTGCGGGCGCTCTATGGAGAAGAGATTGGAGTGGTCTTCATCGGTCCCTGTATCGCTAAAAAGGTGGAGGCCGACCAGAGTCCAGGTTACCCGGACTTTGCCTTGACCTATGAGGAACTCAATGCCTGGCTCCTTGCTGAGCATATTGACTTGGAACAGATTGAGAGAGAGATTTCCCTTGCTCCTTCCATTGTTCCATCCTTAGTTCCCTGTCGTGCTGGTAAGTCGACGCTCTACCCTGTAGAGGGTGGGATGATAGCCTCATTGAAGTGGGGCAGTGATCCCTTCCAGACCCATGCTGTTGCCATCAGTGGTATGAATCAGGTAATAGGGACTTTGTCTGGTATGGAAAAGGAAGGAGGGAATACAGCCTTCCTTGAACTCCTGGCCTGCGAAGGTGGTTGCATCAATGGACCGGTGAGCAACCAGGGGCGTTCCTCTGCTTCAAAGAAGAGCCTGAGCTCACGCTATACCCGTAATCGGATCACCGATCAAGGTCCTGTATTTGATGGGGATGCAGCATTTGTTGCGAAGCTTCTTGAACAAGGCTATTCCCTGATCGAGAAACATACTGCTGAGGCAGAGAGGCCTGTATCGAGTTTTGTTTCTCCTCATAGTGAAGAAGAAATTGACCAAGCACTCAAGCTGTTGGGGAAAAGGGATGTCTCTGATGAGTTGAATTGTGGGGGGTGTGGTTACAACAGCTGCCGGGAGATGGCCATTGCCTATCTTGATGGAATGGCTGAGATGGAGATGTGTGTAACCAAGATGAGGAAGGAAGCCCAAAGCAAGATGGATGTACTGCTCAGGACCATCCCCGTGGGAGTGGTGATTGTGGATGACCAACTCCAGATTGTCGACTGCAACAGCAACTTCCTTAAACTGTTCGGAGATATTGATTTCCCTTTGGAACCATCCCAGTTGAACCTGGTCTTCGGATTGCCTGTTAAGCGTTTTGTCCCGTTTTACGAGAAATTCAACAACCAGTTCACCTCTCCCTCGGTACAGCAGTACCGACTCCATTACAAGGATACGTTTCTCAAGGTGACGTTCTTCTCAGTTGAGAAACAGCATCTGGTAGGAGCTTTGTTCGAAGACATCACCACCCCAACCGTGCGTCGTGAGACCGTGGTGAAGAAAGCTGAGGATGTTATCCAGAGAAGCTTGGAGACCGTCCAACAGATTGCATCCTTGCTTGGGGAGAATGCAGCAGAGACTGAGATCATGCTTAATAGCCTTATCGATGCCTTCAAGGTTCCCCCGAGCGGGGAGCGGGATGGATATATGCAGGAAGGATCATGAACGACGTATTCATTGATGTGGATTATGCACAAATCTACAAGCACGGTCAGAAAATTGGGGGAGACGTATTCCTTCTATCCAGGCAGGATGCATCGGCCCAGATTGTCTGTACCCTCAGTGATGGTCTTGGCAGTGGGGTGAAGGCAAATGTATTGGCAAGCCTTACTGCCCGTATGGCCCACAAGCTCAGCTTCAGTCCCATGGATCTGACGCGTTCGGCAAAAATCATCATGAATACTCTTCCTGTGTGCAAGGAGAGGAAGATTAGCTATGCTACGTTTACCATTGCAGATCTGAGGAGAAGCAATACTGATGAAGTACTGGTGAACCTTGTCGAGTATGACAATCCTTCAGCACTTATGTTCCAGGGGTGTACTCCTGTACAGTGGGAACGAGAGAAGATTGATCTCAGAAGGGATGGGGCGTTCAAGCAGGAGATGCTGGGACACTCTCACCTCAAGCTCTCGGTTGGAAGCCGTCTCTTGATCTTCAGCGATGGAGTTACACAGGCGGGGATGGGAAAGTCACTTCCCTTGGGCTGGCGTCTAGAGGGGGTCCGGTCATTTGCCCAGCAGGTGATTGAAAGGGACCCGGATATTTCCAGCCATGACCTGGCGCGGGAAGTTGTATCGCATGCCCACAGATTGGATCGTTTAAGTGCAAAGGACGACATTACCTGCATGGTCGTATATGTGAGAAAACCCAGGAGAACGCTGGTAGTGACTGGACCTCCTTTCAAGCAGGAACAGGATCCTTTACTGGTTGAGAAAATCCAGAGATTTGAGGGGAAGCGGATCGTCAGTGGGGGTACTACCGCACAGATTGTCAGCAGGGTCCTGAATCGTCAGCTGAAGGTGGATATGAGCTGTTGGTCACCACAAGTGCCTCCCTGTTCCATGATGGAAGGGTTGGATCTGGTGACTGAGGGGATGTTGACCCTGAGTAAGGTAGCCACAGCACTGGAGCAGAAGAAACCAGCATATACGCTACCCAACGATGCAGTGAAGAAGTTTATACAGGTGATGCAAGAGAGTGATCAAGTACACTTTATTGTTGGGACGAAAATCAATGAAGCGCACCAGGATCCCAGTATCCCTGTGGAGATTGGGATACGCAGGACCTTGATTGGAAGGTTGCAACGGGCTTTGGAAGACAATTATTTGAAAGAGACCTCTTTGGAGTATATGTAGGAGATATGGTCATGGGAAAGAAAGAGAAGGTGAGTGTCAGGATTTGTGTGGGGACTGCATGTTTTGTACAAGGTGGAGCCGATCTACTGCTTTACCAGGACTTTTTGGATCCTGTTGTACTGGCTGGGTGTGACATCCAGGGAATCTCCTGCATTGGCGGGTGCAAGGATGATTCAATGGAGGTAAGGCCTCCCTATGTAGAGATTGATGGAAAAGTGTTTGGTGAGATGACGCAGGAAAAGCTATGCAAAGCATTGCTGGAGGCCGTTCATGCTTGAATTGAATAACCAATATACGACGATCAAGAGACAGGTGCACACTGAGGTGCTCAAGCAATTCTTTCAGGATACGTTGACCCAGAACGTGGATAAGATACCCATTCAACTCATTCCAAAGCAGCGTATTCCTACCAGGTGTTGTATCTACAAGGAGCGGGCAATGGTTCGCTACCGTATTATGGCGTTCCTGGGTTTTAATATCGAGACTGAAGATGATGAGATGAAAAGTCTCTCCTCCTATGTGAGGGAGATCATGGAGGAAGATAAGCCTCTTGCCCCGCTGCTGACGACAATCAGTACTGCCTGCTCTTCCTGCCCTCCCGACCGGTACATGATCAGTGATGCATGTCGTGGATGTTTTGCCCGTCCCTGTCTTGCCAATTGTCCCAAGGACTGTATCACGTTCTCAGGTGGCAAGGCCCATATTGATGAGAGCAGATGTATCCGCTGTGGAAAGTGCATGGAGGTATGTCCCTTTCATGCAGTTGTGCATATTCCCGTACCATGTGAGCAGGCTTGTCCTGTCGATGCAGTGAAGAAGAATGAATATGGCTATGTGGAAATTGATTGGGATAGGTGTATCAGCTGTGGAAAGTGTGCAATGAGCTGTCCTTTTGGGGCCATTGTGGAACGTTCGTCGATTATGACGGTAGCAAAAAAACTCAAGAAAAAAGACCACATGACGGCAATCATTGCTCCGGCGATTGAAGGACAGTTTCCAGGGACACTTGCCCAAATCAAACATGCGCTGCTTGCCACTGGATTCAAAACGGTGATTGAGGTCAGTGAAGGAGCCCATGAAACATGCTTGCATGAGGCTGATGAACTGGCAACCAGGAAGAAGGAAGGAACCGGGTTTATGACCACGAGCTGTTGCCCAGCATATATGAATCTGGTGGATAAGCATCTACCCTTCCTTGGAAGCCGTCGTTCCTCTGCACTGTCTCCAATGGCATATACAGCAGCTCTTGCCAAGGAGAGGTGTGAGGAAACGAGTGTGGTCTTTATCGGACCCTGTCTTGCGAAAAAGGATGAGGCGGCATCTCTTGGCACTATTGATGGAGTATTGACCTTCAGTGAACTGGCATCTCTCTTTGTTGCAAAGGGAATTGATGTACGTGAGATGGAGGGAACTGATCTTGAAGATGTCTCCCTCTTTGAGGATTGCAGGGAATTTGCCCTCTCCGGTGGCGTTGCTTCCTGTGTGAGCAAGCGTGTGGCTGTAGGGGATGAGATATCGCTTTTCCAGGTAAACGGGATAGACAGGAAAATGGCCCGTGTGATGAAAACCTGGGAGAGAAGACCGGTGGATGCCGACTTGGTCGAGGTTATGTGTTGTGAAGGGGGGTGTATCAACGGACCAGGAGTGGTAGCAAAGCCTTCGGTTGCAATACGGCTCAGGGGAGGCAATAAAGCCTCTAGCCCCGTAGAAGCGATGCGTGCCATACTGAAGCCCAAGGAGTAATTATATGCATGTAACTACAGACAGTTCATTCCTTGATCAACTTACTGCAATAACTGATGGGTGGGATGGGAGTACGGAAAGACGATACTGTCATCTCTGTAATGTTTCAGCATTGCTTAACCAGCAGCTGGAGAACATCAACTGGGTAGGGTTCTATTTGATGAGAGAAGACCGTAAGTCCCTGGTGCTCGGACCTTTTCAAGGAAAAGTTGCCTGTACTGATATCAACCTGGATCGTGGAGTATGTGGATTGGCTGCACGTACGAAAGAGAGTGTACGGGTGGCCGATGTACACACCTTCCCAGGCCACATTGCCTGCGACAGTGCTTCCATGAGTGAATTGGTGGTGCCCTTGGTCAGTAGTAGTGGTGATGTGGTAGGTGTCTTGGATGTAGATAGTGCCCAAAAAGGACGTTTCTCTGAAGATGACCAGCTTTTGTTGGAGCGTGCTGCGAAGATCATTTGTGAAGCTCTTTGGACTTGACTAATTGCTTCGATGTGAGCATTCTATAGTACAAGGCGATGAGAAAGACGAGTAGCCGGCAGCGGATCCACAGAGAGGACTTCCTTGGTTGAGAGAGGTCTGGATAGCGCCCGATGAAAACCCCTTTTGAGCTGCAGGTCGAACGTATTTGCTAGTAGGCTGTGCCGCATACCTGGCGAGACAGGTGCAATGAGTGTCTTTCCCGGAGAGAAAGCCGGGAAGGGAAGCAAGGTGGAACCGCGGAACATGAGAGCTTTCATGTCTTCGTCCTTGCCGGGAGTGGAACATGCCACCCGGTAGGGTTGAGGGCATGAAGGCTTTTTTTATGGGAATGATGAGAAATGAGGAGATAGTATGGCAACGGTAGAAGTAGGAGAGAAACTCTCCAAGATACGGCATTCAATGGCACACGTGATGGCCGAAGCAGTGCTTGAGATGTTCCCTGATGCACAGATAGCTATCGGTCCTTCGATCGATAATGGATTCTATTATGATTTTGACCTGCCCAGACAGTTGGTCACTGAGGACCTTGATGAGATTTCAGAGCGTATGCGTGCGATCATCAAGGAAGATAAGCCGTTTGTAAGGACGGTGGTCAGCCGCAATGAAGCAAAGCAACGCTTTGCAGGGCAGAAGTACAAGTTGGAATTGCTTGAGGCAATCCCAGAGGATGAGGAAGTAAGCCTTTACAACCAAGGTGGTTTCACCGACCTCTGTCGTGGTCCCCATGTGGATTCCACCAAGGATCTTAAGGGTGATGCTTTCAAATTGATGAGTATTGCTGGCGCTTACTGGAGAGGCAAGGAAACCAACCCCATGCTGACCCGTATCTATGGAACGGCTTGGTCAAATTCCAAGGAGCTTCGTCTCTATCTGAAACATCTTGAGGATGTTGAGAAACGGGACCACCGTAAGCTTGGTAAGGAACTTGATCTGTTCAGCTTACATGAGGAAGCAGGCCCAGGTCTTGTCTACTGGCATCCAATGGGCGCCCGTATCAGGCAGGCTATCGAAGATTTCTGGCGCAAAGAGCACTATGCCAATGGGTATGAGATGGTATATACCCCCCATCTTGGACGTTCCTGGCTCTGGGAGACCAGTGGTCACCTCGGTTTCTACAAGGAAGGGATGTACCCTCCCATGGAGATGGACAAGAGTGATTACTATGTGAAACCAATGAACTGTCCGTTCCATATCATGATTTACAAGAACAGTAAGCACTCCTATCGCGATCTGCCTTTCAGATGGGCTGAGCTGGGTACGGTGTATCGCTATGAAAAGGCCGGTGCAATGCATGGGCTTATGCGTGTACGCGGATTCACCCAGGATGATGCACACCTGTTTGTCACCCCGGACCAGATGAACGACGAGATCCTGGAGGTACTCAGGTTCTCGCTGCATATGTTGCACTCCTTTGGTTTTACGGAGATCAATGCATACCTTTCCACGATGCCTGAGAAGGCAGTAGGGGACCCGCAGCGTTGGGCTGATGCAACCGAGGCTCTCCGGAAAGCCATAGAGACAGAAGGGTTGGCATATGAGGTTGATGAGGGAGGCGGCGCGTTCTATGGTCCGAAGATTGATCTGAAGATCAAGGATGCAATCGGCCGCGAGTGGCAGCTTTCCACAGTGCAGTTCGATTTCAATGAACCTGAACGGTTTGATATGACCTTTGTGGACAAGGATGGTGTTGAGAAGCGTCCGTACATGATCCACCGTGCTCTCCTTGGTTCCATTGAGCGGTTCTTCGGAGTGCTTATCGAGCACTATGCAGGAGCCTTCCCACCCTGGCTTGCTCCTGAGCAGATCAAGCTCATTCCTGTCGGCGAGACATTCTTTGACTATGCAAAGAGCTTGGAGAAGAGACTCCGCAGCGAAGGTTTCCGTGTCTCTGCTGATCTTGGGGATGACAGGATGAATGCGAAAATCCGTAACGCACAGAAGCTGAAGATACCGTACATGGTGGTCATTGGCGAACGTGAGATGGAGAATGACCAAGTTTCTGTACGCCTGAGAAGCGGTAAGCAGGAGAATGGCCTTACAACCCAAGCTTTCATCGACATGGTGAGAGAGAAGGTTGAAAGCAAGGAACAGCTGTAGTACAGAAGAGCATGTAACACAGAGAGCCGGATAACTCCGGCTCTCGATTTCAGTTGGAGGTATCAATGACACAGAGAGAAGCATATAAGCGTTTGGTTGAACTCGATCGCCAGATTGTATTGATAGATCATATGGAAGCAACGCTATCCTGGGACCAGGAAATTTCACTCTCCCCACTTGGATTGGAAGAGCGGTCGGTACAACTGGGTTATCTTGCCCAGCTCCGGCACGACTTGGCAAGTTCCTCAGAAATGGGGGATGTGTTGGCACATCTTGAGGGAATGAATGATGCATCGGATGTGGAACGTGGGCTGATCAGGATCAGGAGACGGGAGTATGAAGAAATGAAGAAACTCCCTGCTTCCTTGGTGCGTTCAATATCTGAACAAGGGGCAAGAGCACATAACAGTTGGGTTGCAGCCCGTCAGGCAGGCTCCTGGTCGCTCTTTTCTGGTGATCTAGCATCAATGGTTGCATTGGTACGAGAGAAAGCTGCATTGCTCAAACAGGAGGGAGGGTGTCTCTATGATGGATTGCTCCAGGAGTTTGAGGAGGGGATGAGGACCGACCAGGTCGCCAAGCTTTTTACTGAGATTAAGGCTCCTTTGATCTCGCTGGTGGACCGGCTTGCCTCAAAGAGCGTGGATACAGGATTTCTCTATGGTACATACCCAATTGAACAGCAACAGATATTTGCGAATGAAGTGTTGAAGGCAATGCAATTTGACTTCCAGAGGGGAAGTTGTGCCGTCTCAGTGCATCCATTTACCACTACCATCGGTTCTGATGATATTCGGATCACCACCCGCTATACTGATCCTTCGGTGATGGACAGTTTTAGTTCCACTGTTCATGAGGGTGGTCATGCTTTGTATGAGATGGGTGCCTCGAGTTTAATCCTGAAGGGGACCAGCTTGGCTTCTGGGGCTTCTCTTGGAATGCATGAATCGCAGAGCAGGCTTTGGGAAAACATGATCGCAAAGAGTCCTGAGTTCTGGCTGTACTACTATCCCCGGTTCAAAGAGCTATTTCCTGCACAAACTGCAGGGGTTTCCCTGGACCAGTTTGTTCGTGCAATCAACAAAGTGGAGAGAACTCCTATCAGGGTAAATGCTGACGAGGTCAGCTACAGCCTGCATGTCATGCTTCGCTTTAATCTGGAACAGATGATTATCAATGGAGATATCTCCATTGAAGAGGTTCCTGAAGCATGGAATGAGGAACACCGCTCACTCTTGGGTTTCACGCCTGCAACGATCAAGGAAGGGGTGCTGCAGGATGTCCATTGGAGTAGTGGTGATTTCGGGTATTTCCCAACCTATGCCCTGGGAAATCTCTATGGAGCACAGATTTGGGAGAAAATGAAAGAAGATCTGCCTGTTTCTTCCTTATTGCAAAGTGGAGATCTGAAGGCCATCAGTGATTATCTAAAAACTTCAATCTATGAACGGGGAGCGGTCAATACCGGCCTTGAAACGCTGGAGAAGGTAACCAACAGAGGTCTTGACGCGAGTTTGTTCACAAGCTACCTTGAAGACAAATTCAGCCGCTTGTTCGGCTAATGAGAGGTCCGTATGAATATTCCGAATAAGCTTACTGTGTCGCGGCTGATTATGGCGCCGCTGTTCTTCATTGCATTTCATCTTGGCTCATGGTTCGGACCTTCCTTCCAGGATGCTGCATCCATACTTACACTTGTCCTTTGGGCACTGACTGAGCTGACCGATCTCTTGGATGGTCAGATAGCAAGAAGCAAGAATTTAGTGACTGACTTAGGTAAGGTGATGGACCCCTTTGCTGACACTTTCAGTAGGCTGACGTACTTTGTCTGCCTCTCTGGAGCAGGCATCATGCCTCTTTGGACCTTTATCCTGATTATGTGGCGTGAATTCTCCATCCTGTTTGTCAGGATGTTGATGATGGGAAAAGGAAAGCCAGTCGCTGCAAATATCTGGGGGAAGAGCAAGGCAGTACTGTATGCGGTAAGTGGGGCTTTAGGCATCCTCTACATTGCGTTGGGTAACTGGGTTGGTGATTCCTCCTTGATCCAGATGATGCGTCCTGTAGTCACAGGGGTTTTCGTGTTGGCAGCCTTTGCTGCTGTAATGTCCTTCCTGACCTATATCAAGGCTATTATCCGTGATGGTAGTCTCTCCTCCATGAGTCGTTGAGTATGCAACCTTTAGAAAATCTTTCACAAACGATAGCAAGAAAGATAAGATTCCTGCTGACCGATGTTGATGACACCATCACTACCAATGGAAAATTGCGTCCGGCTGCCTTGGAGGCTTTGTATAGACTTGAGGAAGAGGGAATCCGGACCATCTGTGTAACTGGTGGTTCAGCTGGTTGGGGAGATACCTATCTCCGCCAATGGCCGGTGGAGGCGGTGTTGAGCGAAAGTGGGGCTGTCTGCCTCTATCGTGAGAACGGCGCGATTCGCCATTTTATACATCCTTCAATTGTTCAGGAAGGGTATCAGGAACGAGTACAGGCGATGATTCAGCGGGTGCTTTCCTCTGTCGATGGAGCCAAGGTGTCCAGCGATCAATTTGCACGAATATTCGATGTGGCTTTTGATCATGGAAGTGAACCCCCGTTTCTATCTGAGGATGGAATTGCGAAAATTGTTGAGATCTGTAAGGACATGGGGGCTGGTACAGCCGTCAGTTCAATACATGTGAATGCTTGGTTTGGTTCTTTTAATAAATACGAAGGCTCAAAAGCTTTTTTTGCTCAGGTGCTTGATCTCAATGAGCAGGAAATGCTTGATACCGGTTGTTATTGTGGGGATGCCCCTAATGATCAGGTGATGTTTTCCCGTTTTCCAGTGAGTTTTGGGGTTGGGAATATAAAAAAACGGGCCGAATCGATGCAGTATTTACCGACATTTGTCGCAGAAAGTGAAGGTGGAGAAGGGTTTGCCGAGATAGTTGATGCTCTGCTTGCCAAGCGGCAGTAAGAATTGTGAAAAATCTTTGAATAGAACGCTTGACACTATGAGAGGTCTTTTGCTATGTTATCGGAGCACGCTAAACGACACTAAGTCGTAAGCGAGCAGATTTTTGACAGACATATGAGAGAAGAGAAGAGAAGATATACCGCGAGATGATTGCCGTTTACGGCCGTTGATCAAGCGGGTTAGGAAGCTTTAGGGCTTCCCAGTCAATTCACAAGAATGAGAACGATAGTTGAAAAGCTACGTTCGTGCGAGAATTACAGGGAAAACTTAAACGTAAAGTAAGCCGGGCCCTCGGGCCCGGAAATGCTATAACGGAGAGTTTGATCCTGGCTCAGAACGAACGCTGGCGGCGCGTTTTAAGCATGCAAGTCGAGCGGCAAGGGCCTTCGGGCCCCTAGAGCGGCGGACGGGTGA